>RDXE01000025.1 GCA_004292755.1 Alphaproteobacteria bacterium | reverse complement strand
TCAGCGATGCGTTCCACTGCGTCGCGGAAGCGTCTGATCTCCTCCGCGTATTGGCGGTCACGGCTGGCCAACTCTTGGATCAAGGCTTCGCGGGCTGCGGTCAGAGCCGCAATTGAGGTGCGTCCTGCGGCGACCTCGTTTTCCAGTCGTCCAATGTTGGCCCGCAAACCCCGGATAACTTGGTCTGCCCGGCGTTGTTCGGCTGCCAGTGTTGCCGCAGCAGCCGCAGCCGTGGCGGCGACAGCATCGCGGGCGCTGAGAGTGGCACTGGCTTGGATCGGGGCTGGCTGTCCGAACGCTGGCGCGGGGATTGCGGCGAGCGCCACCAGTGCGGTGATCAGGAGTGATCTCATGGCGATGATCCGCAGATGTCGGTGGTTACGCGCTGCTCGCCGGAGCAGTGGGCTTCGGCCGCGAGTGAACAGGTGTAGGCGGCTGCCGCAGATTGGCACTCCCACCCTTCGCCAGTCAGTGCAACCTGCCGCACCCGGAACAGGCCGCTTGCGTTGTGGGTGGAACAGAGGCTCTGAGCTTGCTCCTCGGCTGCGAGTCTGGTTGCAGCGCGGGCTGCTTGCTCTGTACTTGCCGGTTGTGCGGTTGTTGGCTGGACGAGTGGCAAGGACAGGCTGGCTGAGCTCCAGGCTTCCACTGCCCTGCGGTCCGTCAGGCGGCTATCCGCCAACCGACGCAAGGGGCTGTCCTCATGCTTTGCGCGAAAGGCGCTGAGGGCTGCGCAGTTGCCGGGTGGTAGCGCTGCGAAGTCCTCACGGGCGGCGCGGGTTGGATGATCACCCCACCCCCCTGCGCCGCACATATCGGCCCAGCGGGTGTCAGCGGGTGCCAGTTTGCACACTGTATCTGGCAGGCTAATTGAGTCGGTGATAAACCCCAGAACAGTTGCCAAACCGCCAACAGAAATGCAGACTGCTAGTATAGTGCAAACACGTTTCAGTTTCGGCGGCCACATCTTCACCTTCCGCCATCATCATAACTCCTATCTGATCAATCACACAACAAAACCCTTTCCTGATCGTGACTCAAAGCAAACGGCTTGTGTCACAAGACAGTGTTTTTGTGAGCTGAGTCACCAAACGCTCAGGCACCAAGCGTTTCGATCAGACCCCTAGCGCACCACAATCGGATCGAGGCCGAACCGTGTGGCAGCGGTCATCAATCGGCCATCGCGCTTGATTGCCGTGACGAAGCTGTCCACGCGGGCCAACCACTCGGCGTCGCCTTTGCGGACGGCATAGCCATAGCGGGTCAGATAAAACGGTGCAGGCGGCTCGATCAGCCGGGCCCAGTCGTGGAAGGCGAAGACGCGGCGGGTGTAGGGGAAATCGGTCATGAACACGTCGGCGCGGCCTGCTTCCACTTCGGCTTCGCGGGTGGCGGGTGGCTGTACGACCAGGAGGGAGGCCTGCTTCAAGCTCTCCCGCATCGCAGGCTCCATGAAGGTGCCAGCGGCCACGGCCACCACGACACCGGGCTGGTCGATATCCGCCCATGTGCGCAGGCGGCGGTTGGTGCGCTGGGTGATCGCCAGGATGGAGGAGGCGAGGTGCGGCTGGGTGAAGGCCACCCGCTCCTGCCGTTGCGGCGTGATGCCAATGCCGAACATCGCGATGTCGCAGGCGTCGCGGTCCAGATCGTCCATGAAGGTGGCGAAGCTGGATTCGACATAGCGCACCGCCACCTTCAAGTCGGCCGCGAGGGCTTGGGAGAGATCAATATCAATCCCTTCCAGCTGGCCGTTGCGCGGGTTGCGCCAGCTGATCGCGTAGTATGCGGGCCAGATGCACACCGACAGCGTGCCGCTCGCCTCAATCCGGCTGAGGCGGGATTGCGCAGCGGCAGGCGAGGCGAGCCAGCCGCCGAGCCCAACCCCCCACACCGCGCTGATCAAGGCAATCACCCAGGCTTTCATCGTCCCATTCCTTTACACCACACAGTCGTGGCGAGTGTGCCACGGTTGCGGGGTGCCGGTCCAGCGATGTGTCAAAACTGAAATGCCACCTGACTTGCCGCGACCAACCCTCTCGCGATACCTCTGACGCGCAACGGAGGCGCGCAGCATGGTCGGAGCGGAATGGACATCGCCGTTTGACGCGGCCTGGGTCGCGAGGGCGGGCGGGTCCTTTGCGATGCCGCGGGTGGTGGACGGTCGGGTGTTCTGGCTGCACAGCCGTCCGACGGAGGGTGGCCGCACGGCGGTGATCGCCGATGGGGTCGATCTCGCGCCGGGCTTCGATGCACGCTCGCGGGTGCATGAGTATGGCGGCGGTGCCTATTGCCCAACACAAGCGGGGGTGTTCGCCGTCAGCCGCACGGACCAACGGATTTGGCGTCTTGATGGTCCTGGTCCCAGCCCGGTCACCGCCGAGGGGGCCTGCCGTTATGCCGATGTGCGGTTGATCCCCGGCACCAACGCCCTGGTTGCCGTGCGCGAGGATCACAGCGCCGGGGGGGAGCCCGTCAACGCGCTGGTCCGCATTGAGATTGCGACGGGGGCGGAGAGCGTGCTGTGGCAGGGGGCGGATTTCGTCGCCGCCCCGCGCCCGTCGCCCGATGGTCAGCATCTGGCATTCTTAGCGTGGGACCATCCGTCCATGCCGTGGGATGCCGCTCGGCTGATGATGGCGGCCCTCACCCCGGCGGGCCTGGAGGATGTGGTCGTGCTGTCCGGCGGCGATGGCACCAGTGTGGCGGAGCCCGTGTGGGCACCAGACGGGCGGCTGATCTTCTTGCGCGACCCCGATGGGTTCTGGAACCCAATGGCGTGGCAGGGGCGGGAGGTGCGTCCGCTGTGGTCTGGGGCGCTGGAATTTGGTCAACCCCATTGGACCTTCGACCCGGCAACACTGGCGCCGCTGGCCGATGGTCGGCTGGCGGCGATTGTCGCCTCTGGCGGCAGTCGGCGCTTGGCGTTGGTGGCCGAGGGCGGCCTGACCCTGATCGATCTGCCGGGCGTGGACCGGGTGGATGCCGTGGTCGCCGATGGGCTGGATGTGATCTGCCAGGTTGGCAGTGTTGACCGGCCCGACCGCTTGATCCGCCGCACCGCCACCGGTGCCGTGCGGGAGATTGCAAGCCTGGGCGAGGGGGTGCCCGGCGGCTGGGTTCCCTCAGTCGAGGTGCAGCATGTGTCGCGCCCCGACGGCTCCTCCATCGAGGCGCTGCTGTATTGGCCGGCCAATCCGAATGCGCCGACGGTCACCGGGCCGCGCCCGCTGATCGTTCAGGTGCATGGCGGCCCGACGGGAGCGGCGTTGCCGCGCTTCAAGCCGGACTACTTGTTCTGGACCTCGCGCGGGTATGCCGTGGCCGATGTCAATTATGGCGGCTCCACGGGCCGGGGCCGGGTGGAGCGCGAGCGCCTCTATGGCCGGTGGGGCGAGGTGGATGTGGAGGATTGCTGCGCCGTCGCCGAGGCCCTGGTGGCCGAGGGGCGGATTGACCCGGCGCGCACCATCATCCGCGGTGGCAGTGCTGGCGGTTTGACCGTGCTGCTGGCGCTTGCCCTCGGTCAAGGCTTTGCGGCGGGTTCCTGCTGGTATGGCGTGACCGATCTCGCACTGCTGGCGGCTGACACCCACAAGTTTGAAAGCCGGTATCTTGACCAACTGGTCGGGCCGCTGCCCGAGGCGGAGGCGGTGTACCGGGCGCGCTCCCCCATCACCCATGCGGAGCGGCTGCGCCGCCCAGTGATCTTTCTGCAAGGGGCAGAGGATCGCGTGGTGCCCCCGGACCAGACCGAGATGATGGCTGGCGCCTTGGCCGACCGCGGTGTGCCGGTGGAAACCCACCTGTTCCCTGGCGAGGGCCATGGGTTTCGCCGGGCCGAGACGATCATCGCGGCGCTGGAAGCCGAGCATGCCTTTTTCGCCCGGCACCTCGGCTAAGCCCAGGGCTTGGCGGCGGCCTTTGGCATCCCCACCCTTTGACGATCACGCTGGCTTGAGGGATCGACTCATGGACGACACCACCCGCACTGAACTGGAAGCCGCCGCATTCCGCCGCTTGGTCGCGCACCTGCAGGAGCGCACGGATGTGCAGAACATCGACCTGATGAACTTGGCTGGCTTTTGCCGCAACTGCTTGAGCAAGTGGTACTTGGCAGCCGCGGAGGAGCGGGGGGTGCCGATGACCGACCCCGCCGCGCGCGAAGCGGTCTATGGCATGCCCTATGGCGAATGGAAGCAGCGCTATCAGCGCGAGGCCAGTGCGGAGCAAGTGACCGCGTTCAAAACCGCCAGCGCCGGGCATTGAGGCGCGGGCGGACCAGTCGCCGCCGGTTGGCTGGAGTGTGAGGAGCCATGTGGTGACCGGCTCATCCCTGCGGGCGCGCTTGCCCTGGGCCTCGCTGCTGGTGCCTGTCGCGACGGGGTTCGCGATGGCAGTGCTTGGCCCCTATGGCACGTTCGATGCGCTGGACTTGACCACGCGGCTGGCCTTCTGGGTCCCGGTTTTGTGCTCCGGTGCGTGGATGGTGCAGGGTGCCCAGCAGCTGCTGGCGCCCAGCATCACCACACGCGTGCCGCTGGGGTGGGGCTTGATGCCGGTCCTCGTCTCGTTCCTGGTGTGGGGACCGCAGACGCTGTTCGTACAGGCGATGCTGGCCTGGGTGGCGGGGGTCACGGTTTCGGTGTGGCAGTTGGCGCCGCAGGTGCTGTTCCTGCTGGTGATCCTCGCCTTGCCGTGGAGCCTTGCCGACCGCGCCGCCCGTCGCTTGGCCGCCAGTCAAGCGGCTCCACCGCCGCCGCCCGCCCCGGCTTGGCCGAGCCCGCTGCCCACCCCCTCGCCGGAGGCGGCACCTGTTGCACCGCCCATCGACCCCCCGGCCACACCATCCGCCCCCAGTGAGGAGCGCTTCCGCGCCCGCCTGCCGCCGGGCTTCCCTGGCCCGATCCTGTGCCTGTCAGCTGAGGACCACTACCTGCGCGTGATCACCCCCAGTGCCGAGACCCTGGTGCTGTGCCGCATGGTCGACGCCACCCGCGACCTTGCGGGCCTTGGCTTGCGCGTCCACCGCTCCTGGTGGGTCGCCCACAGCGCCATCCGCGCCATCGACGGCGACTGGCTGCTGCTCCACGACAACCGCCGCATCCCCATCGGCCGCACCTTCCGCGCCGCGGTGTTGCAGGCGATTGGTTGAGGGGTAAGCGACCAAAGGCGGCTTGAATTCTCTTTCGCCCACCCGACTGCACGAGGTCATTGGCTCTAACCGCAAGCCCGACAGGTATTTTATAATTGGGCCACGGTGACCTTCAGCATCTTGACGCTGGTGTCTCGCACTTGGTTTCTTACAACGGAACGTCAGATTTGATATGACTTGATCGGTTGAAATCCTAGGCGACGGTGTGTCCGCTGAGCTTGCCGCTTTGCCTGCTGATCAGATCGCGCGCTTTCTTCGCATCGGCGCCCTGATTGCGGCAGTCGAGTTAGCGTTAAAACGAGCAAGGGGATTACAGTGAAGACGCTGGATGATCTAAAAGCCGAACTTCTACAGCGACTGGATATTCGGGCGGCCTATGATGCCTTGGACGATGAATTCTCCCTTGCGGAGGTATTGATCAGAGCACGGATTGGTGCAGAGATGACCCAAGCGCAACTAGCAGAGAAAATGAGCACCTCACAATCATCTATCGCAAAGCTAGAATGGGGCAGGGTCATACCGTCCACTCGGGCATTGTAACGGTATGCGGTTGCAACTGGTGCGCGTCTGAAAATCAGCTTTGAGCCTGACCGCCCGCGGTAGGACCACGCACCGCCGCACGGTCCAACGGTTGAGCCCTTCGCCATCCCCTGCTACGCTGGCGGGAGATCAACGGGGTGTGGATGATGGCTCAGCATCAGGTTTTTGTTTCCTATGCGCGCAAAGATGATCAGCCAGCGGGGTCGGTCACGGCTCTGGTTGAGTGGTTGACGGCACGCCACGCCAATCAGCCGTTCTCGGTGTTCTTCGACACCCAATCGATTGCGGCGGATCAGCTGTGGCGCGGCCGCATTGGACAGGGGCTGCGCTCTTCCCGCTTGTTTTTGATGGTGTTGACGCCGAACTACCTCGCCAGCGAGGTGTGTCGCTGGGAATTTGAGACCTATCTGCGGTTTGAGCATGGCCTTGCCCATGGCGATGATGGGGTGCGCATTCTGGAGTGCAGTGAGGTTCCGGGGCTGCTGGATGGCCCGCTGGATCGGTTTCCGGACGCGCAACGCCTGATCGTGCAGGAGGTGCGCAAGCGCACCCTCACGCCGGAGCGTCGCCTCCATCTTGCCGACTGGCCGACCAGCGGTGCCGCGATGATCCAGGCGCTTCAGCGCCAAGACGGGTCGGATGATCTGCGCCAGTTGGCGGATCGTCTCGCCGCGTTTGACCAAGCCCTCACCCGTCGCCTTGACCAAATGGCACTGGTGGAGCGCGCACCGGGGTCGGTTGGGCAAGGGACTGCCACCTTCGTTGGCCGCAGGCAGGAGATTGCGGGCCTGCGCCGTCACTTAACCCAAGACCGGGTTGGGGTGATCGGCACAGTGCATGGCCTTGGTGGTCAAGGCAAAACCGCGCTGGTCCGCCACTACGCCCATGCCTTCGCAGGCGATTACGCGGCGGGTGGCCGGTGGGAACTGCCGGTGGAGGGCAAAACCAGTCTGGCCGACGTGCTGGCCCAGTTGGTTGACCGCGTTGGCTTGCAGGAGGCCAACCTGCCGCGGCGCCCGGAGGCTGTGACGGCTGAGGCCAACACGGCCTTTGTCCAGGACCTGCTGGTGCAGTTGGGTCGCTACACCCACACGCGCGCCGAGGCTCTGACCCAGGAGGGGTTTGATGTCGCACCCCAGTGCCTGCTGATCTTCGACAATCTGGATTGCCCGGAGCTCCTGACAGCCACCGAAGCCGCAAGTCTGGGGGACCATCCCTGGCTGCACATCGCGATCACCACGCGCTTGGACCCGGAGCACCTGGGCAGCCCGTCGCTCCGCGGGGCGACCATCGCCATCGACGATCTGCCGGTGGACGACGCGCTGGATCTGTTGCAGTTGCTGCGCCCCTTTCCGCCAGAGATGGCGCCAGCCGCCCGTGCCATTGTGGACCATCTGGGTGGCTTCACCTTGTTGGTGGAGTTGGTTGGCACCTACCTGCAAGTAAACCGCAGTGTTAGCTATCAGGATTACTTGACGCGCCTTCAGCAGGAAAGCCTGTTCGCTGTCGATGCTCTGCCGCACCAGACCCCCGTCGCTGTTCGGATCCGCCATCGGGAGCAGCAACTGGCGGAGATCCTGGATCAGACCCTTGCAACCCTGTCGGATTATGAGCGCGCGGTCCTCGATACGGCTGCCCTGTTTCCGCCGGATCAAATCATTGTGGATTGGCTGCGGCGGGTGGTGATGCAGCACCATCGCCACCTTGCACCAGACCAAGTGCGCCCCGGCTACCCGGATCCCTTCCAGGCCGCCACGGCAACGCTGACCAACCGCCGCCTCCTCCCGCCATCCCCCCGCCTGATCGCGCTAAAGCCTGAGGTGGAAGCCCTCAGCATCCACCGCATGGTCGCCGAGGCTCTGCGCAATCGCTGGCCAGAGGAGACAGTGGCTGGGCGGTGGGGAAGTGTCATGGCGTTGGCGGAAGCTATTGGTAACTTTCTCCAGACGCAGTGGCGCGCGGCCCCGCAGCAGGTAGCGTGGCTCGTCGCTCCTTTCGCTGACCTCGCCGCCGGTGTTCCAGAAGTCCATGATCCTGGCTCCTGCGCAACCTCTTTGGGCATTGTTGTTGAGCCGCTATCGCGGCTTGCCCAATTCGAACGCGCCACTACACTCGCTCAGGTGGTTGTTGAGCGGTTCCGGCACTTGGCTGAATCACTGCCCGCGAGCAAGAACCTACAGCGTGGCCTAGCAGCGTCGTTGTCCCAGCTTGGTACCCTCTACCAGCGCCGTGGGGCGGAAGAGGACAGCGCAGCCGCGCTGGCGGCCTGTCGGGAGAGCTTTGAGATATCTCGGCGCTTGGCTGCGGCAGACCCCACCGACGTTCAGGCGGCGCGTGATATGTCAGTAGCGTTGGGAAACCTTGGAGACCTTTACCTTCGCCGTAGGGCGGAAGGGGACAGCGCAGCCGCCCTGGCAGCCTATCAGGAGGCCCTGGAGATCAATCGACGCTTGGCGGCAGCAAACCCCACCGACGGGGAGGCGGCGCGTGACCTGTCGGTGTCGTTGGACAAGCTTGGTGACTTCTACCAGCGCCGTGGGGCGGAAGGGGACAGCGCAGTCGCTCTGGCCGCCTATCTGGAGAGCTTGGATGTTGATCGGCGCTTGGCGGCAGCAAACCCTAACGACGCGGGTGCGGCGCGTGACCTGTCTGTATCGTTGAGCCAGCTTGGTGCCTTCTACCAGCGCCGTGGGGCGGCGGGGGACAGCGCAGCGGCCCTGGAGGCCTATCAGGAGAGCCTGGAGATCGCTCGGCGCTTGGCGAACGCAAACCGCACCGACGGTCAGGCGGCGCGCGACCTGTCGGTATCGTTGACCCAACTTGGTGACTTTTACCGACGCCGTGGGGCGGAGGGGGACAGCGCAGCCGCCCTCGCAGCCTATCAAGAGAGCCTGGAGATCGCTCGGCGCTTAGCGGCAGCAAACCCCACCGATGGGCAGGCTGCGCGTGACCTGTCGCTGTCATTGAGCCAGCTTGGTGCCTTCTATCAGCGCCGTTGGGCGGAGGGGGACAGCGCTGCCGCCCTGGAGGCCAATCAGGAGAGCCTAAAGATCGCTCGGCGCTTAGCGGCATCAAACCCCACCGATGGGCAGGCTGCGCGTGAACTGTCGGTGTCGTTGACCGGCCTTGGTGACCTCTACCAGCGCCGTGGTGCGGAGGGGGACAGCGCAGCCGCCCTGGCAGCCTATCAGGAGAGCCTCGAGATGTTTCGGCGCTTGGCGGCAGTAAACTCCACCGACGGTCAGGCGGCGCGTGACCTGTCGCTGTCGTTGGAGAAGCTTGGTGACCTCTACCAGCGCCGTGGTGCGGAGGGGGACAGCGCAGCCGCGCTGGCAGTCTATCAGGAGAGCCTGGAGATACGTCGGCGCTTGGCGGCAGCAAACCCCACTGACGGGCGGGCGGCGCGTGACCTAGCGGCGTCGTTGGAGCGGGTGGCGATGCTCGGTCTTGAGGACCCGAGTGGCGGCCGATCTGCCGAGGCGTTGGCATTCTTAACCGAGGCTTTGGGCCATCGTGCAGCGTTGGCGAATGCCAACGACGGGCAGGAGCAGTTGGCGCGGGAGGAAGTTCTTTCGTTGAACCAGCTTGGTATTGCACGTCAGCGCCTTGGCGATGTCGCGGCTGCGAGGGAGGTTGAGTTACGGCTTCTCACCAAACTCAGCACCTATCGTCAGCGGTTTGAGCCGCATCCAGGGATGCTTCCTATCCTTGAGAGGCTGGATCAGGCCATCGCAGACGGCTTTGAGCCGTGACCGAGGGTTGGGACCGTTGGTTTGCGGGGCAGGTCTTCTTCTCTAACCCAGGATCGGGTTCAACCGTCCCATCGGTGGATGGGCGCGACCATCCACCGGCACCAACACCGTTCAGAGACAGGCAAAGGATTGAGCCCTTTGCCGTGTCCTGGGCCGATCCGTTGCGCTAGATAACGGTCGTCGGCGTCCAGGAAACCTGTCATGCGAGAAGTTGGCGCGGTTGAGGCCGGAAGCACACTCAGCAGGGTGAACAGATCGTTATCACACGGCAGGGCGATGTCATCCGGGCGGAGGAGTGGGCTCGGTTCCGGGATGAGGGGAGGAGTTGAGAGTTGTGCTTGATTCCTCTGTAACCCTGGCTTGGGCCTACGGAGACGAGCGCACAGGTGAAATTGAAGCTCTGTTTGATCGCATTGCCGACGCTGGTGCGATGGTACCCCGTCTTTGGCATTTCGAAGTCGCGAACGCTGTAACGGGTGCGGTGCGCAGCAAGCGGGTATGGGTATTGCAGTGGTCTGCGATTGTGGCGGACCTAGCGACACTTATGATTTTGGTGGATCAGCACGCGGAGGCTAAGGCCTGGGCCGCCACGCTGGAGATCGCAGACCAGTGCGGTCTTACACTTTACGACGCCGCTTACCTGGAGTTGGCGCACCGTGAAGTCTTGCTGCTTGTCACTCTCGATAAAGCTCCGATCCGGGGGGCGGAGATCAAGGGCGTGACAGTGCTGCCCTGACTCTGGTTGCCGCACTCCGTTCACGAAGCGTGACTGGCGTTGGCGTAAGGGGAGTGGCGCGCCAATGGGTTAGGGGGCTTCCTCGCGGTCGGGGGTGATCGTGAGGAGAGTGAGATGGGTGCGACGGGTTTCTTGCTGGCGGTGCATATCGCATCGGGTGTGGTGGCCGTTGGCGGGGCCGGTGTGGCGATGGGGGCGGCCAAGGGAGGCGTGCTGCATCGCTGGGGCGGACGGGTGTTTGCCACTGGGATGGCGCTGGCATGCCTTGCAGGCTTGGGTCTGGCGCTGATCAAGCCATCGCTGTTCCTGGGTGTGGTGGCGGTGTTCAGCCTGGGGTTGGTGCTGCTGGGCTGGCGCGCGATTGTGGCAGCACCCACGGGGCTGGATCGCGCTGGAGCCGCGCTGTTCGCGCTGTTGGGCGTGGCGATGATCGCCAGCGGCCCGCTGGGCTTGGTCGCGCGCGGGCAGGGGATTGTGCTGGCGGTGTTTGGGGTGCTGGCCCTGGTGCTGGGCGTGGATGATCTGGCGCGGCGGGGGCGCGATCTCAGGCGTCACCTGCAGCGGATGGGCGGCGCGGTGATCGCGGCTGTAACCGCTGTGCTGGTGGTCAATGGCGAGGCTTTGCCGGAGCTCGTGCGCTGGCTGGCGCCAACGGTGATCGGCACCGCTGTGATCATCGCGACGTTGCGGCGCTATCCACCCCAGCGATCAGTAGGCGAGCGTTAGGCAGCAACGCTGTGTTGGGTGGCGGCCTCAACTGCTTCGGCCCCGTGCGTGACAGCTTCGTGCGTCACAGCTTCGATCGGGCGCACGGTGCCGCCGCGGGATACCTCCACCCAGCGCCAGTTTGCCGGGTCGGCGAACAGGGCGTGCAGCAGGCGGTTGTTGAAGGCGTGCCCGGCCCGCTCCCCATGCACATGGCCCAGGATCGGGGCGCCAGCGAGGTAGAGGTCACCCAGGCAGTCCAGAATCTTGTGGCGCACGAACTCGTCGGTGAAGCGCAGGCCTTCTGGGTTCAGAATGCGGTCGCCATCCACCACGATGGCGTTCTCCAGGCTGCCGCCGCGGGCAAGGCCCAGCTTGCGCAGATAATCCACCTCTTGCAGCATGCCGAAGGTGCGGGCCCGCGCAATTTCGCTGCGATAGCTGCTTTCCGTGATGGTGATGCGGTGCGATTGGCGGCCAATCGCCGGGGCCGGGAAATCAATTGCAAAGCTGATTGAGCAATGGGGCTGCGGTAGCAGCTGGGCAACCTTGTTGCCCTCTTCCACGGTCACCGGGCGCAGCACTTCGATGGCGCGGCGCGGCGCGTCCTGTTCCACCAAGCCAGCGCAATCGATCAGGAACACGAAGGCGGCAGAGGAGCCGTCCATGATCGGCACTTCCGGCCCATCCAGCAGCACCAGGGCATTGTCCACGCCCAGACCTGCGAAGGCGGACATCAGATGCTCCACCGTCATCACGGTGGCCTCATCCTCCCCACCCAGGCCCTGGCCCAGCATGGTGCAATGGTTGGTCACCACCACCCGGTCCCAGCTGGCGGCGATCTCAACATCGGGGCCCAGGTCAACCCGGCGGAAGCGAATGCCATGGCCTGGGGCGGCCGGGAACATCGTCAGCGTCACAGGTGTGCCGGTGTGGACCCCAATGCCCGAACACTTCACCGGTGCGCGCAAGGTGCGCTGGCGCTGCGGCGCGTCAGCGTCCATGGTGTGACTAGACCCTGTCGGCATCGCCAGGAAGGGCAAGCGGGCGACAAGGCTGCGCGGGTCGGTCTGGATACGGGTGGACATGGTCCGGCTGGGTCCTTCCTTCAGCACGGCTTTTGGCTACCAGCCTGCCCCCGCAATGCCAAATCACCTTTTGTTACGGTTTGTTACCGCATATGCGAAAGCAGCTGCGACGGGGGGCGCGGTGCGGCGTCTGTTGCCCCGACAAGCAGAGCGGGCGCCGACAGCCGCACGGGGCCGGGGTGGAGGACCCCCGATCCCGCTGGCCAATCGGCACCCTGCCGCCCCCCGGTTTGGGGGGTGGCGACCCCTACAGCGTCCAGTCCAGAAAGACTGGAGTTAGTTCGCCTGCCGCCGCAAGAAGGCCGGGATCTCCAACAGATCATCGGCACTCTGGCTGCGCGGTGCGTCCGGCACGGCTGTCAGCGTCATGGACGCTTGGGCAGGCGGTGCTGGCGGCGTGGCGGGTTGAGCCGGTTGAGGTTCGCCCCCGCGCCCGCGGATCCCGGTCACCCGTTCAAACAGCGACGGCGAGCGCGACTTGGCGGGGTCGACCGGCTGGGTGTGCGGGATGTCCAGTTGCGGCTGGCGGCTCTGGGCTGGCTGGCCCGGAATCACTGGCGCGCGCGGCACGAACGGTGCATCGGTCGGGTGGTCCGACATGTCCACCGTCAGGGACGGCGGTGCGGCTGCTTCGGTGATGGTGGGCATCGGCACCGCGGCTGCCATCGGCTGGGTGGAGATTGCCTCCTCCGGCTTCAAGGCAGTGTTGCCATTGGTCATCAGCGGCTCGGCCATGCCCATCTGGTGGTGGGCGCCGACTGTGTGCTGGTCCCCCGCACTCATGGTGTGCGCTGGGATATGGTTTGGCGTGATCTGCCGCGGCGGCGCCACCGGGTTTAGGCGCTGCGGTTGCGACAGCGGCGTGCCGACCGCCGCACCAACGCCGCGCGGCATCATCCCGCCGGCTGGCGCCAAGGGCGCTGGCGCAATGGGAGCGGGTTGCAGGGCGATCGGGGCTTGCGGCTGCATCGGTGCATGGGCGGCGATCGGGGCGATGATCTGGTCCGCGCCAGCAGGCGGGATCATGTGATGGCTGCGCCGCGGCCCCTCATGGCTCGACACCACCGACTCAATGCCCGTCGCCACCACGGACACCCGCATCCGGCCTTCCATGGTTTCATCGAAGGTGGAGCCGAAGATGATGTTGGCGTCCGGGTCAACCTCATCGCGGATGCGGTTGGCGGCTTCGTCCACTTCAAACAGCGTCATGTCAAAGCCGCCGGTGATGTTGATCAACACCCCGCGGGCACCCTTCATGGAGGTGTCTTCCAGCAACGGATTGGAGATCGCGGCCTCAGCGGCATCCAGGGCACGACGCTCGCCCGCACCGTCACCGGTGCCCATCATCGCCTTGCCCATCTCGGACATGACCGCCCGGATGTCGGCGAAGTCCAGGTTGATCAGGCCCGGCATCACCATCAGGTCCGTCACGCCGCGCACGCCCGCGTGCAGCACCTCGTCCGCCATCTTGAAGGCGTCGGCGAAGGTGGTGCGCTCGTTCGCCAGCCGGAACAGGTTCTGGTTCGGAATGACGATCAGCGTGTCGACAAACTGCTGCAGTTCCAGAATGCCGGCTTCGGCCAGCCGCATGCGGTGCGCACCCTCGAAGGTGAACGGCTTGGTCACCACACCAACCGTCAGGATGCCGCTTTCGCGCGCCGCCCGCGCAATCACTGGGGCAGCACCCGTGCCGGTGCCACCACCCATGCCAGCCGTGATGAACACCATGTTGGCACCGGCCAGATGCTCCATCAACTCGGTGATGGTTTCATCGGCAGCCGCCCGGCCAACATCGGGGCGCGAGCCAGCGCCCAGCCCGCGGGTGACCGCTTGACCCAACTGGAACCGACGCTCGGCCAGGTTGTGGGTCAACGCCTGTGCATCGGTGTTGCAGGCGATGAACTCAACGCCTTGCAGGTTGGAACGGATCATGTTGTTGACCGCGTTGCCACCGGCGCCACCGACACCAATAACAGTAATCCGCGGCTTCAATTCCGGAGACGTCTGGTCCGGCATTCCAAGGTTCAAGGGCATGGTCTGTCCTCCGCAGGTAGCCCGTTTCAGAAATTCTCCCGAAACCACAAGCCAAACCGGCCAATAAGGCTGCGCTTGGCATCTGGTTTTGCCCGCCCAAGCCGCAATAACTCGGCTGAGGGGAGTTGGGCGAAGTCAATCAGGCCCGCTACCGTCGCAAAGGCGGGGCCTGAGAGATCTTTGGGAAGTGCCGCCAGCCCTTGCGGGCGGCCAATGCGCACGTTCCGGTCCAGGATGTGGCGGGCTAGGTCGCGCACGCTGTGCAGCTGTGCCGCACCACCCGTCAGCACCACATTGTTCCAGGTCTGGTGGTCGAAGTTGGATTGCTCCAGCTTGGCGCGCACCAGTTCAAAGGTTTCCTCCAGCCGGGGCTGGATGATCCCGGTCAGAATGGATTTCGGCACATGGTTGGGCTGGACCGTATGGTCCTCCCCGATCACTGGCACATCGATCAACTCGCGCTCATCGGCGTCGGCTGCCAACGCGGCGCCGTAGAGGGTTTTGATCCGCTCAGCATGGGCGAGGCTGGTCGATAGTCCGCGGGCGATGTCCGAGGTCACATGGTTGCCGCCAATCGGCACGCAATCGATGTGGATCGGCTGGCCCTGACTGAACACGGCGATGGTGGTGGTGCCACCCCCCATGTCCACCAGCACATGGCCCAGATTGCGCTGATCCGGGTCCAATGCGGCCAGCCCAGCCGCATACGGGCTGGCAACCACATCCTGAATGTCCAGGTGGCAGCGCGCGATGCACGCCGACAGGTTGCGCAACGCCGAGGACGACGCCGTGACAACATGCACATGCACGCCCAAGCGCTGCGCCACCATCTCGCGCGGGTCGCGGATGCCGCGGCTGCCATCCACGGTGAAGGCAACCGGAATGGTGTGGATAACGTAGCGCTCAGTTGAGCGGCTGGCCGGGTCTCCCATCACCCCAGTGGCGGGGCCAAGGCCGTGACCGCCAGGGGCGGCGCCCAAGCGCCGACGGCTTTCCTGCACCACCCGCCGGGTGTCGGCGTCGGTTACTTCGCGGCCACCAATATCGATGTCGTGGACGGAGGTACGGCTGAACGGGTTGCCGCCAGACAGGCTGACGATCACGCTGCGCAAGGTCTCACCCGCCTGCGCCTCGGCCGCGCCGACGGCTTGCAGGATGGACTGTTCGCACGCGTCCATATCAATCACCGCCCCGGCTTTCAGACCGCGGCTTTTCACGTGGCCGACGCCCATGACCTTGGCCTGGGTGCCATCCATGCGTGCGATCAGGCAGACGGTCTTGTCGGTGCCGATGTCCAGAACGCCGAAGGGGCCGCGTTTTGCCATGTTGATGGGTCTCCGTTCCGATCAGCCGCGGCGTTGCGAGGGCAGGGGGGCAGGTGGCTGGCTCATTTGCAGAACCATCCGGTCGGGGATGCGCAGGTCGATGGCGAGCACGTCGCGTTGCAGCAGGCGCTGGGTGCGCTCCAACTCCGCCAGCCGTGACCAAGCCTCGGCTGCACCATCTTCCGGCAGGCGGACATCGATGCCGTTGGAGAGGCGGACGTTCCAGCGGCGCTCCCCAATGAAGGTGGCGGAGCTCACCTTCTCAGCGAGGTCGGGTTCGGAGGCGATCAGCACCAAGAACTCATCGGCCGCGCGGGCAGCCCCCTTGCCAATCACCAGCGGCAAGTGGCCCCAGCCGCTGGCATCCTGCAGGATCACCACACCCTTGGCGTCGACGACATGCAGCTTGCCCTCCATCTGCCAGAGGGCGAGGGGTTCGCGTTCCGTCAGGCGGACCCAGATGCGATCTGGCAGATGACGCTCCACCACTGCCTGCTCAATCCAGGGCAGCCGCTCTAGCCGCTCGCGGGCGGCATCGACATCAACGGACAGGATCGGCGTGCCGTACTGCACGTCGAGGGCAGCCAGGATATCCTCACCCGCTTGCCGGTCGCGGCCTTCCACCAGCACATCCCGCACCATCAG
Source organism: Alphaproteobacteria bacterium (assembly GCA_004292755.1). Lineage (GTDB taxonomy): Bacteria > Pseudomonadota > Alphaproteobacteria > Elsterales > Elsteraceae > RDXE01. The sequence goes on along the minus strand of RDXE01000025.1, from coordinate 351,228 downwards.
GCCGAGGGTGGCAGAGACTTGGAGGGCGATGTCATCCAGTTCCGCGATGACTTGATCGGGCTCCACCTGACGCGCGACGGTGACGCCTGCGAAGGCAAGCCCCAGCACAAACGCCCCCGATGCCGCCCACATCGCCGCTGGCTTAACGTAGCGGGTGACCCAGCGCGGCAGCGGACGGCGCCGACGGCGGACCAGGGCCTTCGCTTGGGGCAGGTTGACCGGCGGCGGCACCACCTTGGGCAGCGCGACGGCAGCCGTCACCTCAGAAGGCAGTGTACCCACCGTTGGTTCGGCCGTGGCTGCCTGTGCTGCAGCCGGTTGGGGATTGGCCGGTCGGGCGTTGAAATCGAACTGCGGTTCGCGCAGCGGATCACGCGTCCGGTCGCGTTTGGTCAGTCGCCCCATTGCGCCGCCTCCACCATCCAGGAGACGAGGGCGGGGAACGGCATACCGGCCGCCGCCGCTTGTTCGGGCACCAGGGACAAAGGCGTCATGCCGGGCTGGGTGTTGACCTCCAGGAGGTACAGCTGACCAGGCTCGCCATCGGTGTCGTCATAGCGGAAATCCGCCCGGCTGACGCCCCGGCACCCAAGTCCCCGATGGGCGGCAACCGCCCAGGCGCAGGCTTGCTCTGCCACATCAGCGTGGATCGGGGCGGGAACCAAGTGGATTGCCTGATCGTCGGTGTACTTGGCGGTATAGTCATAGAAGCGGCCATTCGGGCGGATTTCCGTCACCCCAAGGGCACGGGCATCGCTGCCCTGACCCATCACCGCAACTGTGATCTCACGGCCAGGGATGTAGCGCTCGACCAGCGCCTCTGGCCCATAGCTCCAGCCGCTGACATCAAAGCGGGCGTTGTCTTCGGCGCGCAGGATGGTCACGCCGACGGAGCTGCCCTCGGCATTCGGCTTCACGATGTAGGGGCGTGGCAGCGGGTCGCCCAAGGCCAGCTGACGGATGTCGATCAGCAAGCCCTCCGGGCAATGCAGGCCGAGACCAGCAAACAATTGCTTTGAGCGCGCCTTGTTCATCGCCAGCGCCGAGGCCGCAACACCAGAGTGGGTGTAGGGGATCTCCAGATGATCCAGCACGGCCTGGATGCGACCATCCTCCCCACCGCGACCGTGCAGCGCGTTGAACACGGCATCGGGGCGCGGCTCCAACGCGTCGATCAAGTCGCGCAGTCCGCCATGATGATCAATCACCGAGACGCGATAGCCCGCCTCCACCAAGGCATTGGCAACACCCAGGCCGCTGGACAGCGACACCGCGCGCTCCGAAGAGGTGCCACCCAACAGAATGGAGACATGCTTGCTCATGCGCGCTCTCCCACTCGGGCGATTTCCCATTCCAGCAGCACGCCGCTGTCAGCTTGAACGCGGCGGCGCACCTCTTCCCCCAGGTCCTCCAGGTCGGCCGCTGTGGCACCGCCGGTGTTGACCAGGAAATTGCAGTGCAGCATCGACACCTGCGCCCCTCCGCGGGACAGGCCGCGGCAGCCAGCGCGATCAATCAGTTCCCACGCCTTGGCGCCGGGAGGATTCTTGAAGGTGGAGCCGCCGGTCTTGGTCCGGATCGGCTGGGTTGCCTCCCGCCGCGCCTTGATCTCAGCGATGCGTGCGCGGATGCGGGTAGTATCGTCGCGCCGCCCCTCCAGGGCTGCACTGATCACAATCACGTCTGGCGGCAGGTTGGAGTGGCGATAGCCGAACTCCACATCGGTCAGCGCATGCAGCTGACCGCGCCGGTCCATCACGGTGACGCTGCGCAGGATCTGGGCGATGTCGCCATCATAGGCGCCCGCGTTCATCCGCACGGCACCGCCGATGGTGCCGGGCACGCCCGAGAGAAACTCCATCCCTGCGATGCCATAATCGGCGGCGACCGCTGCGACATTGACGTCGAGGGCAGCCGAGCCGCAGGCGATCCGGGCGTCGTGGGTGGTGATCTCGGCAAAGCCGCGGCCAAGACGGATCACCACGCCGCGAACCCCGCCATCGCGGATCAACAGGTTGGAGGCAACGCCAATCACGGTGACGGGAATGGCGGGGTCCAGGCGGGAGAGAAACTGGCCAAGATCGGCCACGTCGGCTGGGCGGAACAGCACCTCCGCCGGGCCACCGACACCAAACCAAGTGGTTTGGGCCAAGGGTGCCTGGGTCGTGATGCGCCCGCGCACTGGTGGCAGAGATCCAGCCAGCACGCCGCCGGCTTCGGCCCGTTGCATCATGCTCCCCCTCCAAAACCGCCAACGCCGCCAGACAGGTCCGCGTTGGGTGAAACCTCGCCGTAAAGCTGAGCCAGTTGCTGCGGCAGGGCGTTCGCCCAGGTGGTGATGGAGCCAGCGCCCAAGCACACCACCATGTCGCCGGGCCGCGCGATGTCGCGCACCAGCCGCGCCAAGAGATCGGCTGACTGCAGGGGAATGACGTTGCGATGGCCGCGCAGGCGCAGGCCGTCGACTAGGGCATCCCGACTGACCCCCTCCATCGGGGCCTCCCCCGCGGCATAGACGTCGGCGACGATCACGGCGTCGGCGTCGTTGAAGCAGGTGCAGAAATCCTCAAACAGGCTGGCCAGGCGGCTGTAGCGGTGCGGCTGCACCACAGCGATCACCTGCCCGCGGGCGCCCTGGCGTGCGGCGCGCAGCACAGCGGCAATCTCCACCGGGTGGTGACCATAGTCATCGATCACCGTGACGCCGCGCACTTCGCCGGTCCGGGTGAACCGGCGCTTCACGCCACGGAACCCAGCCAGCGCCTTGCGAATGGTCATGTCGTCAAAGCCCATCTCGTGGGCGACGGCAATCGCGGCCAGACTGTTCTGGACGTTGTGATGCCCCAGCATCGGCAGGGTCAGCGCGGTCAGTGTGCGGGTTTGGTTCGACAGCCGATCTGCAATCACCACGTCATAGGTGGCGCCCGTTGGGGTGATCTGGACGTTGACGGCGCGCACATCGGCCTGGGCATTCATGCCGTAGGTGACAATCCGGCGATCCGACACTGCCGGGATCATTGCCTGTACCACGGGGTGGTCGATGCACAGGCAGGCAAAGCCGTAGAACGGAATGTTCTGGACGAAGGTGATGTACGCCTCTTGCACGCGATCAAAAGTGCGATAGTGGTCCAGATGCTCAGGATCGATGTTGGTGACGACACAGATGGTGGCTGGCAGCTTTACAAAAGTGCCGTCGCTCTCATCCGCCTCCACCACCATCCAGTCGCCCGCGCCCAGGCGGGCATTGGTGCCGTAGGCGTTGATGATGCCGCCATTGATGACAGTCGGGTCCAGTTCTCCTGCCTCCAGCATGGCGGCGACCATGGTGGTGGTGGTGGTCTTGCCGTGGGTGCCGCCGATGGCGACGGACCACTTCAGGCGCATCAACTCGCCCAGCATCTCGGCCCGGCGCACTACTGGCACCAACCGTTGGCGGGCAGCGACGACTTCCGGATTGTCGGCTTTGACGGCGGAGGAGGTGACCACCACCTGGGCATCGGCCAACGCCTCGGCCCGGTGGCCGATTTCCACTTGGATGCCAAGGGCGCGCAGGCGCTGAACATTGGCCCCTTCGCCCATGTCCGAGCCCTGCACCGAGTAGCCGAGATTGTGCAGAATCTCGGCAATGCCCGACATGCCAATACCGCCGATGCCGACGAAATGGATGGTGCCGATGGAAAGCGGTAGCGCGCGCATCAGGCGGCCTCCTCTCGCAGAGACGGAGCGGCGAGCACCAGATCAGCCAACGCCGAGGCTGCGTCGCGCCGGGTCCAACTGCGCTGGGCGGCGGACATCGCGGCCAGTTGATCGGCATCGCGCAGCAGGCTGAACAAGCGCCGGGCCAGATAGGGCGGCGTCAGGTTCGCCTGGGGCATCAGCACGGCACCACCGGCCTCCACCGCGTGGCTGGCATTGATGGTCTGGTGATCATCAAGGGCTGTGGGCAGCGGCACCAGGATCGCAGGGATGCCTGCCACCGCGAATTCCATCACGGTCGATGCACCCGCCCGCCCGATGGCGAGGTGGCAGCGGCCCAGGCGATCAGGCAGGTCGTTGAAAAAGGGCGCAATATCGGCCGTCACCCCCGCCTCGCGATAGGCGCGGGCAACTTCGTCCAGGTTCTCCGGGCGAACCTGCTGGGTGACGATCAGGCGCTGGCGCATCTCCGTCGGCAGCGAGGTGAGGGCCGTTGGCACCACCTCCGCCAGCACACGTGCCCCTTGGCTGCCACCGGTGACCACTAGGCGGAGCGCGCCACCAGCCTCCGGCGCTGGGTAGGGCTGCTCGGCCAGCTTGCGGATCGCGGGGCGCACGGGATTGCCGGTCAGCGTCACTTTCGCACGATCTTCCACCCGCAACCCGCTGGTGTTGGGGAAGCTGACGGCGATGCTGCGCGCCCGTGAACTCATCAAGGCATTGGCACGACCCAGAACGGCGTTCTGTTCGTGCAGGATGATCGGCACCCGGGCCGTCGCTGCAGCCGCCAGAGTTGGCACCGACGGGTAGCCGCCGAACCCCACCACCGCCGTTGGACGATGGCGCAGCAGCAGCCACTGCGCCTGCATCATGCCCGCTCCCAACTGTCCATAGGCCAGCAAGCGCCGCCACAGCGCTGAGGTGGACGGGGTCGCAGACAACACGCGGCAGACGGTGGCTTGGGGGATGCGCTCGGCAATGCTGAGGCCACGGGTATCGGTGAACACCGAGACCCGGCAGCCGCGCTGGATCAAGTCCGCCGCCAGTGCCTCGGCGGGGAACAAGTGTCCGCCGGTGCCACCGGCAGCCAGAACAATGTGCGGTGCCGCTGGCATCACGGGTCAACCCTCCCATAGCGCTTGCGGGTCAGGGCGAGGGCAAAGCCGCAGCCAATGCCAATCGCCAACAGCGAGGAGCCGCCGTAAGAAATGAATGGCAGCGTCATGCCCTTCGTCGGCATCAAGTGCAGTGTTGAGGCCATGTGAATCGCAGCCTGCAGGCCAAACTGGGTGAACAGGCCAGCCACAGCCAGCATGACGAACAGATTGGTTTCACGCATCGCCTTGGCGAAGCCGCGCAACACGACCAAACTGAACAATGCCAGGATGATCAGGCAGGCGATCATGCCGAATTCTTCACCGGCCACGGCGTAGATGAAGTCTGCATGGACGTCGGGAATGACTTGCTTGACCCGCCCCTCACCAGGACCTTGACCGAACAGACCACCCTTGTAGAACGCCTCCAACGAGCGATCGACTTGGAACGTGTCGCCGGAGTCAGGGTCTAGGAAGCGATTGATGCGCGAGGTGACGTGCGGAAAGGTGTGGTACGCCATGACCAGGCCAGCCGCACCGGCAACGGCGCCGATCACCATCAAAATCACGGGCAGGCCCGCCAAAAAGAACTGGGTGAACCAGATCGCAGACAACACAACGGTCTGCCCAAGGTCGGGCTGCGCCAGCAGCAGTGCGGCACACAGCCCCCACAGCGCAATCGGCGGCACGAACGCCAGCACAGTGCCGCGCGCCCGAGCACGGGCGAACAACCAAGCGGCCACCACGGCGAAGGTTGGTTTCAGGAACTCGGATGGTTGCAGGGAGAAGCCAGCAATGTTGATCCAGCGCCGCGCGCCCTTGATCTCGGCCCCCATCACCGGCACCAGCAGCAGCAGGACAAGCGTGCCCACGAACCCCACCAGGGCAAGGCGGCGGACCGACACCATGTCCAGCATCGACACGGCGAGCATGATGGCCAGCGCTGGCGGCACCAGCACCAACTGGCGCTTCACGAAGTAGAAATAATCCAGCCCAATGCGGGTCGCGACTGCGGGGGACGCAGCGAGGATCAGCAAACAGCCGATGAACATAATGGTGCACAGGGCTGCCAGCGACAGGCGGTCGATGGTCCACCACCACCGACCAACGACACTGGTATCGGTGCGGGAGAAGGTGGTGGTCATGCCGCCTCTCCTGCTGCCAGATCAGCGACCAGGGCAGTGAAGCTGTCGCCGCGATGTTCAAAGCTGCGGAATTGATCCCAGGAGGCAGCAGCCGGTGACAGCAGCACCACACCGCCATCGCGGCGGGCAGCCGCGAACGCGCGGGCAGTCGCAACTGCCAGGGTTCCGCACACCTCGTGTGGAACCGCACCTAGGGTCTCGGCAAACTGGGCGGCTGCCTCACCGATCAGATAAGCGCCTGCGATGCGATCAAACAGCGGTCGCAGGCTTTCAATCCCGCCTTCCTTCGCTTGTCCGCCAGCAATCCAATGGATGCGCTCATAGCACACCAGGGCGACGGCTGCGGCGTCGGCATTGGTTGCCTTGCTATCGTTGATGAAGCGCACCCCGTCGACTGTCGCCACCAGCTGCTGCCGGTGTGCTAGGCCGGGGAAGCGCACCAAGCCATCCAGAATGGTTTGGCGATCCACGCTAGCGATCCGCAGGGCGGCGTAGGCGGCGGCTGCATTCTGAGCGTTGTGGCGACCGGGCAGGGTGGCGATGCCGCTGAGGTCAAGCACGGGGACGGGGTGATCGTCCAACGCGTCGATCAACATTGTGCCATCGACCCACACATCGGCCGCCCGGCTGCCAGAGATGGTGACCACGCGACCCGACCCAAAGGCGAGCGTGCCCGCGATGCGGGTGGTCTGCGGATCGTCAATCCCAATTACCGCTGTGCAGGACTGGTCCCAATTGGAGAAAATCTGGCGTTTGGCGGCGACATAGCCCTCCATCCCGCCATGGCGGGCCAGATGATCGGGGCTGATGTTCAGCAGGATGGCGATGTCGAAGCGCTGGCTGGGCGTCAGCTCCAGCTGGTATGAGGACATCTCCAGGACGTAGCGCTCCGTCACCGGCAGGCCCAACACCGCGGGGCCAAGATTGCCGCCAACGGCCACCGGCAGGGTCGCCGCCTCAAACAAGTGCGCAATCAGGCTGGTGGTGGTCGATTTGCCATTGGTGCCGGTGATGCCGATGAACTGCGCGCCCGCTTGCGCCCGGAACAGCAACTCCGTGTCGCCAATCACGGGCACACCATGAGCGCGTGCCCGTGCGGTCACCGGGTGGGGGGCAGGGTGGGTGTGCGGGATGCCAGGGCTTTGCAGCAACAGATCAACAGTTGAGAAGTCGACAGTGAGCAGATCGACCACCGGCACGTCGCCGCGTTGGGCCGGTTGATCGTCCCACGCCAAGACAGTGGCGCCAGCAGCCGTCAACGCCGCCACACTGGCGCGTCCCGTGCGGCCAAGGCCAAGCACAGCCACGGTCTTTCCAGCCAGGAAGGGCAGCGGGATCATGCAGCCCTCACCGGAGTTTCAAGGTGGATAGGCCGATCAACGCCAGCACTGCGGCGATGATCCAGAACCGGATCACGATGGTCGGCTCTGCCCAGCCCTTCTTCTCGAAGTGGTGGTGCAGCGGTGCCATCGCGAACACGCGCTTGCCTGTCAGCTTGAAGCTGACAACTTGAACAATCACCGAGACTGTTTCCAGCACGAACAGCCCGCCAATGATCACCAGCACCAATTCATGCTTGGTGATCACGGCAATGGTGCCAAGCGCCCCACCAAGGGAGAGCGAGCCAGTATCGCCCATGAACACGCGGGCGGGTGGGGCGTTGTACCACAGGAATCCAAGCCCGGCGCCAGCCAGCGCGCCGCAAAACACGGCAATCTCCCCCGAGCCGGGCACATGATGGATTTGCAGGTAGTTGGAGAACACGGCATTGCCCGCCAGATAGGCGATCAAGGCAAAGCAACCGGCAGCAATCATCACCGGCACAATCGCCAGACCATCCAAGCCGTCGGTCAGGTTGACCGCGTTGGACGCCCCCACCATCACCAGCATGGCAAACGGGATGAACAGTATGCCCAGGGGCAGCAGCACATCCTTCAAGAACGGCACGGCCAAGGAACTGGCCAGCGGCTCGCGGGTCAGCGATCCAATCCACAGGGCGGCCACCAAGCTGATCGCGACCTGACCCGTCAGCTTGTACTTGCCCGGCAAGCCCTTGGGGTTCTTTTTGGAGACTTTCAGGAAGTCGTCGGCAAAGCCAATCAAGCCAAACCCAATCGTCACCATCAACACGCACCAGACATAGCCAGACGTAATGTCTGCCCACAGCAGCGTGGTGATCGAGGCGGCGATCAGGATCAGGAGCCCGCCCATGGTCGGCGTGCCCTTCTTGGTCAGCAAGTGGCTTTCCGGCCCGTCGCTGCGGATGGGCTGGCCGCCCTTCTGCTTCACGCGCAGCCAAGCGATCAGCGTTGGCCCGATCAGGAAGGAGACAAACAACGCCGTCGCCACCGCGCCGCCGGTGCGGAAGGTGAGGTAGCGGAACAGGTTGAAGGGCTGGAAGTCATCCGCCAGCGGCACCAGAAGGTTGAACAGCATCAGCCAATCCTCCCGGTCGCAATCGCTTGAACCACGCGTGCCATGCCCATCGACAGGCTGCCCTTGACCAGCACCGCATCGCCGGGACGCAGCGCCTCAACAACAACGGGGATCAAAGCCGCCGTGTCGGCCTCGTGCGTTGTCGCACAAACAGACCGCGCGGCTGTGGCCAACTCGGCCATCAGCGGCCCGCACAAGAAGGCATGGTCAATGCCTGCCTCGCCGAGGTCATGGGCAAGACCAGCGTGCAGGGCGGGTGCCGTCGGCCCCAATTCCTTCATGTCACCCAGCACCACGATGCGGCGCTGCGCCGGGGCAAGGGCAAGGGTGGCAATCGCCGCGCGCACCGCCGCGGGCGATGCGTTGTAGCTCTCATCCACCAGCATCACGTGACCGTTGCCCCATGGGATCACCTGGCGCACGCCCCGACCCTTGGGCGGGGTCATGGTTTCCAGCTGTGCCGCAGCGGCACCCGCATCGCCGCCCAACGCATCCACGGCCGCCAGCACCGCCAGACTGTTGGACACCCAGGGACGTCCCGGCACGCCAATGCGGTAGCGCAGCGTCTCGCCATAGAAATCCACTGCGACGGTGGAGCCATCGGCATCGGCCACAACATCCATCAGCCGCACATCGGCGCTGGCATCGGCACCAAAACTGGCGATGCGAGCGACGGCGCGCGCGTCGGCATGCTGCGCCAACCGCTCGAAGTGCAGGCAGTCGCGCGGCAGCACGGCGACACCGCCGGTCCGCAAGCCGTCGAGGATGGTTGCCTTCTCGTCGGCAATGCCGCCCTCGTCGGCGAAGAACTCCAGGTGCGCGGCAGCCACCCAGGTGATGATCGCCGCCTCTGGCTGAACCAGACGCGACAGTGGGCTGATCTCGCCCGGGTGGTTCATGCCCAGTTCAAACACTGCGAAGGTGGCGTCGACTGGCAACCGCGCGAGGGAGAGTGGCGCCCCAATGTGGTTGTTCAGATTGCCCAGGCTGGCATGGGTGGCGCCCTGCGCCCCCAGCGTGTGCAGCAGCATTTCCTTCGTGCTGGTCTTGCCGACAGAGCCCGTGACCGCGACGGTGCGTGCCGATGAGCGATGGCGCGCGGCTGCGGCGATGTCCTGCAAGCCCGCCAGTGTGTCCGCCACCATCAACTGACGTTCGACTGGGGCGTCCGCGACCAGCTGTGACACCAGCGCACCGACCGCCCCGGCAGCAAGGGCGGCTGCGACATGGGCGTGCCCATCGGTCCGCTCCCCCGGCAAGGCGACGAACAGATCGCCCGGTTGCACGGTTCGGCTATCAATCGAGAGGCCGGTTGCCGACCACGCCCCTGGGCAGGGGATGCCCAGCGCCTCGGCGAGGGCAGCAGAGGTCCACAGCGCGGTCATGCCCCACCCCCCGCTGCCTCGCGCGCAACAGCGGCGTCATCGAAGGGCAGCACGGTGGTGCCAATGATCTGGCCGCGCTCATGGCCCTTGCCGGCAATGATCAACAGATCGCGCGCGCCCAGACTGGCTACGGCGGTGTGGATGGCTTGGCGGCGGTCGCCAATCTCCTCCGCGATACAGGTGTCGCAGCCGGCCAGCATCGCCTTGCGGATCAGGGCTGGGTCTTCGCTGCGCGGATTATCGTCGGTGATGATCGCCCGATCGGAGAGCCGACAGGCGATCGACCCCATCATCGGGCGCTTGGCGCGGTCGCGGTCGCCACCGCAGCCAACCACCACCACCAGCTTGCCCGCACAGTGGGGCCGGGCAGCCGTCAAGACGGTCTCCAGCGCGTCGGGCTTGTGGGCGTAGTCAACAAAGATCGGTGCACCGCTGGCACTGCGGGCAACCAGTTCCATCCGCCCCGGCACCACGCCAAGGGTCCGCAAGGTTTGGGTGGCGCGCGCTGGCTCTGCCCCGGCACCGATCACAAGGCCCAGGGCGGCCAGCGCGTTCTCAACCTGGAAGCCGCCGATCAGTGGCAGGTGCAAGTCCACACGCGTGCCAAACACCGTCAGGCTGAGGTCCTGGCCGGTAGGTGTGGGGCGCCGCTCGTTCAGCGACAGGTCAGCCTGGCAGCGCCCGAAGGTGATCACCCGGTGGCCGCGGCGCTTGGCAATCGCAGCCAAGTCATCGAACTGGGCGATGTCGCGGTTCAGCACGGCTGCGGCACCGGCGGGCAGCAAAACCTCAAACAGCCGCGCCTTGGCCGCGAAGTAGTCGGCCATGGTGCCGTGATAATCCAAATGCTCATGGGTCAAGTTGGTGAACGCGGCTGACGCCAGACGCACCCCATCCAGACGCCGCTGATCCAACCCATGGCTGGAGGCTTCCATCGCCAGATGGTCAATGCCGTCTGCGGCTGCGTCATCCAGCATGCGGTGCAGCGTCAATGGATCGGGCGTGGTGAGCGTGTCTTCAATCGGTCGGTCAGGCCGGACAAAGCCAATGGTACCGAGCGAGGCGGCGCGGTGACCCATCGCCTGCCACATCAGGCGGGTGAACCATGCTGTCGAGGTCTTGCCGTTGGTGCCAGTGACAGCCGCGATGGCGCCGGGCTGGCGCGGGTAGCGTCGGGCGGCCAGATGGGCCAAGGCAAGGCGCGGATCATCGGCTTCAATCACCGGGACCGGCAGTGCACCGGCTGCACGGGTACCGCGCGCGGCTAGAACCGCGACGGCGCCGCGTGCCACGGCATCGGCGATGAATTGCGCACCGTCCAGCTTGACGCCGCTCACGGCAACGAACAGACACCCCGGTGTGGCGGCCCGGCTGTCGGCCACCACCTCGGTGATCGGTGGCAGTGCTGCGGGCAGGTGCACGCCCGGCAGATTGGCCAAGAGGTCACTGGCCAAGAGATCAGCGTTGCGAGACACGCTGCCCTCCCGGTCGTGGGGTTTCTGTCACGGCCATGATCTGGCGAATTTCGGGTGTGGTCTCATCCACGGGCGGCACACCCAACAGGGGGCCGATGCGGCTGACCACTCGGGCAAACGTGGGTGCGGCGACCCACCCTGCGGTGGCAAAGCCAAAGGTTTCGCGGATGCCCTTTGGCTCATCCAGCATCACAAAGACAACATACTTCGGATCGTGCAGCGGAAACGCGCCAACGAAGGAGGAGATGCGCTTGTTCTTTTGGTAGCCACCAGCACCAATCTTCTCGGCGGTACCGGTTTTGCCGCCAGTGACATAGCCATCGACGTTGGCGTTCCGCCCGGTTCCCTCCACCACCACCAAACGCATGAGGCGCCGCATATCGGCAGATGTCCGCGGACTCATGATCGGCTCGCCCGCGGGCACCTCTTCCAACTCGCGTCGCAGCAGGGTTGGTTCCCGCCAGAAGCCGCCATTGACCACCGGTGCCGTCGCCGCCGCCAGCATCATCGGGCTAACCGAAATGCCGTGACCGAAGGCGATGGTCATCACATTGATCGGGCGCCAAGCCTTGGGAAACTGTGGCCGCCCCACTTCCGGCACTTCAAGACGGGAGGGCTGCAACAGTCGCAAGCGTTCCAGAAACTGGCGCTGACCGGCTGCCCCAACATCCAGCGCCATCTTTGCAGAGCCGATGTTTGAGGAGTACTTGAAGATTTCCGGTGTCGACATCCACCGGTTTTTGGCGTGATCGTCGTTGATCTCAAACCGCCCGATCCGGATAGGGGCAGAGGCGTCATAGCCGCCCGACATGCTGGTCACGCCAGCTTCCAGGCCCATGGCGGTGTTAAAAATCTTGAAGGTTGAGCCCATCTCGTACACGCCGAGGGTGGCGCGGTTGAAGCGGGCATCGTCGGGCGCGCGCCCCGGATCATTGGGATCGAAGTCGGGCAGGGAGACCATCGCCAGCACTTCGGCCGTCCGGGCGTCCAGCACCACGCCCGCAGCGCCGATGGCGCTGAAGCGTGTCATCGCTGTGATCAATTCCTGGCGCAACATGTGCTGCACGCGCAGGTCAAGCGAGAGCTGGATGGTCTCACCGGTGCGCAGGCGGTCGTTGAACTGACGCTCAACGCCACCCAGCCCTTGGTTGTCGACGTCCGAGAAGCCCAGCACTTGGCTGACCACGGGGCCTTGCGGGTAAAGGCGGCGGGTCTCCTCCTGGAAGTACACGCCCGGCAGACCCAGGCTGTTCACCCGCTGCATCTGCTGGGGCGAGATGTTGCGACGCACGTAGACGAAGGTGCGTTCGGAGGCGAGGCGCTCGACCAGCGTCGCCAGCGGCACATCGGGGAACACTTGATGCAATCGACGGGCGGTATCCTCCGCATCCAATACTTTGCGGGGATCGGCGTAAACGGATGTGGTCGGCAGCGTCGCCGCCAGCAATTGGCCGTTGCGGTCCAGGATCTCGCCGCGCTCGGGCGGTGCGGGTTTGCGGGCGACCAGCTGGCGCGCTTCAACCCCCCCACCGAGCAGGGAGACATTGACCAACTGCCCCGCAATCGCGACGAACACCACCGTGAAGGCGCCGAACACCAGGGCAAGGCGCAAGCGCCCGACTTCAACTGGGGTGCGCCCGCGATCCTGACGCCGCAGGATGCGCTGAACGAGGTTCCAGCCGGTCCCATCGGCGCGGGCGGGCGGTGAGGCCGTCGCGAGGTCCGGTTGGGGCATCGCTGCCTGCGCGGGTGCTTCGGGTGCCGTCATCGCGGCGTGCTCCCCGTCGTGCGAACCAGAACCGGCGGTTGGCTGGCGGGAGGCACCGTCGGCGCCGGTGGCGGAGCTTGGATAGCGAGGGCGCTGGGCGGCGGCGGCGCGCCGCTCCCGCGTGTGGCAGTGACTTGTGGGGTTGGCAGCGGTCCAGTTCGGCGCGGGCCTGGGGCGGCGGTCGGCTCGGTCCGCACCGGGATGGCCGCAACCGAGGCAAACATCTGACGCCCCTGCACCGGCTCCAAATCCGGGCGGAAGCGTTTGGCCAACCGCTCCAACTCCGCTGGCTGGTTCAGGAACGACCATTCCGCCTTCAGGATGTCGATGGCGTCCTGATCGGCCTGGATTTGTCGGTTGATCTGCACCAGCAGGCGCTCTTGCTGCTGGGTCAGATACTTCAGCTGATAGACGCCGATGCCGGTGACACTGATCAGCACCAACCACAGCAAGAACAGGCGCGGGCTGAGGATCATGCCGCCCTCCGTTCCGCAACCCGCAGCTTGGCGGAGCGGCTGCGCGGATTGGCGGCCAGTTCACCTGGGGAGGCAGTGATCGGCTTGCGGGTGACCAGCCGGAAGGTGGGCCGCCGCACCGGTGCTGCTGGCAGATGGCGCGAGCCGCCGGCATGTTCCTGGCTGCGCTCAGCCAGAAAGGTTTTCACCCGGCGATCTTCGAGGGAGTGGAAGGAGACCACCGCCAGCCGACCACCGGGCGCCAGCACGGCTTCCGCGCCAGCCAGTCCGCGATCCACCTCGCCCAGTTCATCGTTCACAGCGATGCGCAGGGCCTGGAAGGTGCGCGTTGCAGGATCAATGCCGTCGCTGGTCCGCCCAACTGCACGGCGAACAATCTCTGCCAGCATCAGGGTCGTCAGGATCGGCTGCTGTTGGCGAGCGGCGACGATGGCGCGGGCGATCCGGCGACTGAACCGCTCCTCCCCAAACTGGTAGATCACGTCGGCAAGGTCGCCTTCGCTCAGTTCGGCGACGAGGTCTGCGGCCGTTGTCCCATGCTGTCCCATGCGCATGTCGAGGGGGCCGTCGGCGCGGAAGGAAAACCCACGCTCTGCCTGATCCAGCTGGGGGGAGGAGACGCCGAGGTCCAGCGCCACCCCATCGACGGCGGGCAAGGCGAGGTCGCGCGCGATGTCCGCCATCGCGCCAAAGCACCCCTCCACCAGAGTCAGGCGACCCTCGGCCACAGCAGGCAGGCTGCGCCCGAAGGCAATTGCTGCAGGATCGCGGTCAATGCCAACCACGCGACAGGGTGCGGCAGCGAGCAAGGCTGAGGCATAGCCGCCACGACCAAACGTTCCATCAAGATAGATGCCGCCCGCGCGCGGCGCCAACGCCGCGACGACTTCTTGCAGCAGAACCGGGACATGGTCGCTCATCGCCCAGCCCCGTCTTGCAAGCGGTCGATTCGCGCTTGGGTCTTTGCCCGCTCGCGCTTCAGCTTGGCTTCCGTCCAGGCTGTTGAGACGGTGCGCGAGCACATGAAGAACCGCTTGCCCTGACCAATGAACATGACTTCATCGGTCAGGCCGATCTGCTGCATCAAGTCTTCTGGAAGACTGATCCGGCCCTCGCGATCCAGCTTCAGTTCGCGGGTTTCTGCCAGGATCAAGGAGATCGCCTCTTGGCGATCTTCGCTGCAATCCGGGCTGTCCAACTCTTCGGCCAGGGCGATGGTGGTCTGTTCGGGCCCGCACTCCAATCCGTCAATGGAGGAGGAGCGATAGGCAACGATTGTATCCGGCGATCCCAGTTCAGCAAGCGTCGCGCGAAAGCCAGCGGGGACTGACACCCGCTGCTTTGCATCGATCCGGTTGCCGACCGTGCCGAAGAAGAACCGAGCCATTTGCTCCCCGCCCCCTGGCTGCGTGGTTTCTGGCCCGAGATGGGCAGCAACGGTCGCCGCTGGGATACATTGGGATAACATGGGCCAATTTGGTGGTCAACGGGCTGTCATGGATTCAGAAGACGATTCAAGGTGTTCATCGCCAACCTTCGAGAATGACTCGGAGAAACCAACCCAAACGCATGATTCAAACAGCGTAGGCTGCGCACGAGTTCTTTGTTTGTTCCGGAGTTTGTCCGGCCGAAACCGCGAAATCGGGGGGAGATACGCCAGATGGTCTATAAGCCGGGTTCTGTCCTCGCCCCTGCGGGCGATGGATGGCCATTCCTCTGGGATGTCGGTTGCCCGACACCTCGCGCGACCAACCCGGACGGCGACGCGGACGCAGCGCCTGGGCGATCTCTCGCCCGTGCCATCCCTATTCGGTCTTGCTCCCGGTGGGGTTTACCGTGCCGGTTCCGTTGCCGGTCCCGCGGTGCGCTCTTACCGCACCGTTTCACCCTGACCTTGCGTCCCATCCATCAAAGACGGCGTGAGCGGGCAAGGCGGTCTGTTCTCTGTGGCACTGTCCCTGGGGTCGCCCCCGCCGGGCGTTACCCGGCACCGCGCGTTCGTGGAGCCCGGACTTTCCTCCGCCCCGTTTCGGGACGGCGGCCATCCGACCATCTGGCGTGCCGCACCCTAGCGATGATGACAGACGGTGTCATCTGTCGTCTCGATGCCCTCAATTCTCGCAAGGGCACCCCGTGTGAGAGGGATGACTCCAGTTAAAAAGACTCGCTAGTATCTTCCGTCTCCGCCGTTTTTTGTTGAGTTGCTGTCTGATGAGTGACCATTCCGCAGCGCCAGTCGGGCGTGGGTTCGGGCTACGCGCCCAATTGTTGATTGCCTTCGGTGCCATCGCAGCCATGGTATTGGTTGCGTGTGGTGTTGCTTTGTTCGCCTTTGGGCAGGTGGAGCAACGCCTGGAAGAGATCACACGCACGGCTCAGCCGCGCATGACCGCGGCCAGGGCCTTGGAGGCGACGGCGGCTCGCCTCGCCGCCAGTGCGCCGCAACTGGCCAGCGCCCCAACGGATACCGAGCGCCAGCGCATTGTCTCTGTTCTTGCGGGAGAGATTGCCGCCCTGCGCCGGATCGTGGGTACGCTCGCCACAGTCGCAGGGGCAGAGGCAGCAGCAGCCTTGCAAGAGCCTGTGGACCGGCTGTCGCAGTCGGTTTCGCGCCTTGATACCGTCGCCAGTGATCGGCAGATGTTGGAGCGCAATCGCAACTCCGCTGCTGTGGAACTGCGTGGGCTGACGGCGCGCATCGGTACCGTCACCAGTCCCCTGATCGCGACAGCTGTGCAGGATATGCTGACCGACGGCACCACGCTGGTTGACACGACGGACGATGCGATCAGCGCGCTTCAAGCTCTGGTTGGCGATGGTCTTGCCAGCGTTCAGGAGTTGCGCCTGCTGGTTGCGGCGATGGGCGAGGCTGCGCGCGACTATGCCGGAGGCTCGGTTGCGGCCCGCTCTGACTACGAGGCCGCAGCGGCCCGTGCCATCACCATTCTTACCCGTCTGGCGGCGGTCGATGACACGGTGTCCGCCGGGTTGCGGCCGGGTGTGGAGGCATTGGTGGCAGCAGGTCTTGGGCCGGATGGAGCGCTCAGGGTCCCGCCCGACGCCATCGGCGTGCGCCTCAATCGACTGGTCAATCAACGGCGTCTGGTCAGCGATCAGATCGAACTCTCATCGGAGGACATGAAAAGCCGGGTGGAACTGTCCGGCACGGAGTTGTCCCAGCGCACCCGTGTGACCATCGAGGCCTTGTTGGATGAGCGGTTGGGCACGTTGCGCCGGTTGCTGGAGTTCACAACAGTGCTGCAAGCCTATGCTGGGGCGCTGACCGAGGCCGGAGGTGCGGCCGATGCAGCGCGCCTGACCGAGGCCCAGCAGCGCCTGGCGGTCTTGGGTGAAGGATTGACCCGCGGATTGGCTGCGTTGCCGAGCGCTCTGCGGACCGGTCCGCTGGCGCAATTGACCTCTGGTCTGCAGGATCTAGGGGATCAGGGCACCGGTCTTGCCGATCTGCGGGCACAGGAACTTGCCAAAGCGACCGAAGCGTCTGAATTGCTGGCCCGCACCCGGACCGACGCTGAAGCCTTGGCGGCTGCCGTCGCCAGTGAAGTCTCTGCTGCCGAGGCCCTGGCCGCCCGTGCGACGGAGAATGCTGAAGCAGGTCTCGACACTGGCCGGACGATCCTCACGCTGGTCGCCGTGGTCGCCGTGGTCTTGGCGATCTTGATCGTGTGGCTGTATGTCGGTCGCCAGATCGCGGCCCGCATGACCCGCCTAGCCGATGCGATGGAGCAAGTGGCAGCGGGTGATTATGCCGCCGAGGTTCCGCAAGGCGGGACGGGCGAGATTGCTGCGATGGCGCGCGCGCTGGATCACTTCAAGCAGTCCCTGGTGGAGCGGGAGCGACTGGAGCGCGAGCATGCGGCCTCCGAAGAGCGCGCGGAGGAGCGTCGGCGCAATGAACTGCGCGCCATGGCCAGTCGGTTCGAGCAGCAGGTGAAAACTGTGGTTTCCACTCTGTCCACCGTTGCAACGCGGCTGGAGGGCGATGCCGAAACCTTGGTGGACACGGCTGACATCACCACCCGTCAGGCCGACACTGTCGCCCATGCCGCGGATGGGACCGCGCAGAATGTTGAGACCGGAGCAGCCGCAGCGGAGGAACTTGCCGCCTCCATCCGCGAGATTGGCCGCCAAGTGGAAACCTCGTCCGGGGTGGCGCGGCGGGCTGTGGATCAAGTGAACGCGACCAATGTCACTGTGGAAGGCTTGAACGAGGCAGCCCGGCGAATCGGCGATGTTGTTCAGTTGATCGCCGACATTGCCGAGCAGACCAATCTCCTTGCACTCAACGCCACCATTGAGGCCGCGCGCGCTGGCGATGCTGGACGCGGCTTTGCCGTGGTGGCGAGTGAGGTGAAGAGCCTCGCCACGCAAACCGCCAAGGCGACGGAGGATATCGGCCACCAAATCCGCGGCATGCAGGATGCCACCCAAGGGGCTGTCGGTGCGATCCAGGGCATCTCCGCCACCATCCGCGAGATTGATGAGATCGCCACCACAATCGCCGCGGCGGTGGAGGAACAGCAAGCAGCCACCGCCGAAATCGCGCGAACGGTGCAGGAAGCTGCCCGCGGCACGGCCGAGGTGACGGGCACCATCAGCGAGGTTCGCACCGCCGCTGGTGAGACACGCGCCGCAGCCGATCGAGTGGTGATGACTGCAGGGGATGTGGTGAAGCAATCCGGTACCTTGGACCGGGAGGTGGAGCGCTTCTTGATCCAGATCCGCAGTGCTTAAGGATGCCTCGGCAGGGGCAGCACCAGCGGCTGCGAGCGTGCCGCTGGTGCCCTTAGCGGCGGCCAGCTTTGCCTCCTCCGCCTCAATGCGGATTGCGGACCCGCTGTTACCGCAGCTGTCGGCTGAGTTTCAGACCACGGCTGCCGATGCCTCCATTGTGGTGACGGTGTTCGCGCTCGCCTACGGCTTGGCACAATTGCTGTTCGGACCGATTGGCGACCGCTATGGCAAGATGCGCGTGATCGTGGCGATGCTGGTGGCCTCAGCGGCGGTGGTCTCGCTGGGGGCTTTCGCTCCCAGCCTGGGCGTGCTGGCAGTGCTGCGGCTGGCGGCGGGGGTTGCGGCCTCGGCGATCATACCGCTGTCGATGGCACATATTGGCGATGTCGTTCCCTATGATCAGCGCCAGCCTGTGCTGGCGAAGCTGATGATGGGGATGAGCTTCGGGCTGGTTGCAGGCCAGGCCCTGGGTGGCATTCTGGGCGATCTGCTGGGGTGGCGCCCGCTGTTCTTGTTGCTGGGTGTTGGGTTCTTGGGCGTCGCCCTGCTGCTGGTCCGCCATCGCGGCAGTCGCCCGCTCCAGGCCGGTGGAGCGATTGACCCCCTGGCGTTGATCCGCCTGTATCTCGCTTTGCTGCGCGGTTCGGCCTGGGTTCGGGCCGTGATTGCCTGCGTGTTCCTGGAAGGGGTGCTGTTCTTTGGCGTCTTCGCCTTCGTTGGCGCCTTCCTGCACGACACCCACGCCATGGGCTACAGTGCCATTGGGGTGATCCTGGCGATGTTTGGCACTGGCGGCGTGATCTACGCCGTGTTCGCTGGCGACATTGTGCGCCGTTTGGGTCAGCGTGGCATGGTGGCGAGTGGTGGGGCGGTGCTGGCGCTGTGCCTGGTTGTGATCCCATTGGTGCCGAATGGCTGGTTGGTGGCACCTGCCGTGCTGGTGATCGGCGTTGGGTTCTACTTGTTTCACAACACGTTGCAGACCAACGCGACTCAGATGGCGCCGGACCGGCGTGGTGCGGCTGTCGCCTTGTTCGCGTCAGTCTTCTTCCTTGGTCAGGCGCTTGGGGTGTGGCTGGTTGCCCATGCGATCCCGGCCCTTGGCTATGCGCCACCCTTCTATGCAGCGGCCCTGGGATTGGTGATCCTGGGTCTGTGGTTCCGCCTCAGGTTGACGCGATTGGCGGTGGCAACCTGAGGCGATCCGGGGTTTTGCGTGGTCCGGTCGGCGCTACCGGCTGCGTGCGGTGCGCCGACGCGCGTCTATCAGCAAACCAAGGGCCAAGGCGAGCAGCCAAACCTCCCACCCCGTGAATGCCAGGGGTGCCGCCTCAATCACCGGCAAGCCCGGAATCACGGTGGCAAGCGGCTCGGTTAGGCCAAGGCACCACAGGGGCAAGGTCGCCGCCCCGCTGATGCTGAGGATCCGACGCCCCTGGCGCCAGAGACCAAGGCAGACCCGCGCGGTCCACGCGGCCAGCAGGCTTTGACCTGCAACTTCACCAAGACCCGCACCGAGGAAACCATGCAGGGCAACAAAGGTGGCCTCTGCCCCGGCGCGCAGGGCGGGGTCACTGGAGGCGTGGGCGGCGGCAAGGGCGGGTACCGCGAACACCCAGCGCGCCAACCCAACTCCTTGGGCAACAGCGGAGGCAACACCCATCCAACCGGCGGCGAGTCCGCTGTCCCGGTCGATCCGGCGTGACAAGGGCGCGAAGGCGAGGGCGGCAAGCGCGAACCCCAACCATGCCAGGACAAGTGGAGTTCCCGCGGCGGCGAACTGGTCGAGTACGGCACCCGGTGGGTCGCGCAGCACATCATCATAGCCAAACAGCTCAATGAGAGCGACGTAAGGCACAGCAACCGCCACCAGGAAGGCCAGGATCAAAAGGCCGGTGGTCCGGCTATGGGCAGGGGACATCATGTCGGGGACCGTTCCTGGCTATAGGCAAGCCTGAGGATTGCGAGCATCGCATCGTCAATCCGGGCCTGCCCCTCAGTGGAGGCAAGGTCGAGGCCAGCAAACCCCTGCAGCGTGCGCTGACGAAGGGTGAGATAGTGCAGGGCGGCCAGCAGCACGGCATTGACCGCTGGCGCATCGACGCCCGGCGGGGGAGCCGTGTCGCCGCGGACCCGTGCCATCCACAGGGCAACCGCGCGGGATCGCACTGTCTCCAACCGCTGCAGAACAGCCGATGGCTGGATCAGTTCCCAGGCGAGGATTTGCTGCAGTACAGGATCGGCGCGCAGAGCCGTGGCGTAGGCCTGGAACAAGGCTGCCATGCGCTCGCCATAGTCACCCTTGGGGGGGACCTCCGGCACATCGCCCAGCCAGAAGCCAAGGGCGCCGCCCAGTGCTTCCAGCACGCCGTCCAGATCCGTGAAATAGCGTCCGATCAGCTTCTTGTCGCACCCTGCCTCTGCGGCTAGCGCATTGACGCCAAAGCCAAGGAAGCCATCCCGTGCCAGAATGCGGCGGGCCGCATCCAGAATGCGGGCTTCGGTCGCCGCGCGATCGCGCCGACGGACACCAAGGGCATCGTTGCTTTCAACCGGTGCTGTGTCTGCGTGGTCGCTCATTGCTTGGTCTCCTCCGTCGTCCGCACAGCGCAGGCGCGCAGCGGGCCAAGGCGATCGCGCTCCAGCTGGCTGCGCCAGCGGGCGTCGTAATTGGCAGGCCAGTGATACTGCACCTCTGACCCACCCGTCGGCAGATCGCGGAAGATTGCCTCTTCAAGCCAGAGACCAAATCCCTGAAGCCGGTAGAGGGAGCGACCGAGGTCCGGCTCCAAACGGACCACAGACAGGGGCAGTAGCGTTGCGTCCGTTTCAAAACAGCGCGCCAGCGCCGCTGCCGACAGGGTGCTGGCAATGACGACGCTGTCCCCCTCGGCGAGGAGGGTGGCGCGATCCCCATAGCCTACCCGCTGTGCAGCACAGGCAGCCAGCAAGCTGACGGCAGTCAGGGATGCGACCAAGTGCATGGGTGTCGCGGTTCTCATCGCGTCACCTGTGCTGTCGGAAGGCTTTCCACCAATCGGCGGGCATGGTCGGTCAGTGCCCGCTCGGCATGGCCGCGGCGCACATAGAATGGAATGGGCCCCTCGCGGAGCAGGAAGCCGTTGGTGTGGGTGGCAAGGGCGGCCAACCGCTCCCCGGTCACGCTATCCACCACTTCGGCTTCGGACGCGGCACCGCCGTTGGACACTGGTCCGATCAACGGCGTGGCGATGATGTTGGTGACAATATCTGCCAAGGTGTAGCCGGTCACAGCAGCGCGAACCCGCAAAACGCCGGGGCCCGCCGTCAGGGTCCTGCGGAAGCGGGCGCCGAATGCGTCCTCCAGCGCTTGCCCGTAGTGGCGGGTCAGGGCAGCAACATCTTCCGCACTGGGTGGAACCGGAACTTCGCCACCCGGCACGAAGGTCGGGCGGTCGATGATCACGGCAGTGTAGCCGACCCAGCGCTGCGCTGGTGCAACAAAGGAGAAGTCTTCGCTGGTGTCCGCGGTCTGCCTGCCAGCAGGACCGAGGAAGCCGGTCCGGGTGGTGTGCTGTCCAGCACACGCAGCTGTTGTGGCGAGCAGAGCGATCAGGGCAAGGCGGGACGCCATCGTGCCCAAGGCGGTGGAAGCTGTCATGGTCCCCTCGAGTGTGGACGGGACTGACGATCGTCGTTGTCTCCGTCTGGGGACATTCTTAAGTCCCCTATCGGGGACATGCAAGAGAATTCTACCGTCCCCTCCGTCGGAGGGGCTTGGCTCACGTTTGGATCATGGAGTTCCATTCCTGGAACAGGATTTCCCGAAAGCGCTGACCAGCTGGTGACAACCGACCCCCGCGCCGTTCCACCAACCCAATCGTCCGGCTGACCACCGGGTCAATCAGGGGAACCGTAGCGATCAGGGGATGTTCGGTCTGTGGTGCCGCGAGCCGCGGCAATGCCGACACACCAAGGCCCGCCTCAACCAGCCCCAGCGAGGTGGAGAGGTGGTTCACCTCATAAAACCAATCCAATCGAACACTGGCGGTAGCCAGGGCGCGGTCCAGCACGGCGCGGTTGCCGCTGGTCTGGCTCACTCCGATCAAGGGGTAGCCTGCAAGATCCGCCCAGCGAAGTTCCTTGGATGGGGCGAGGGGATGATCGCGTCGACACGCTAGAACAAACACATCCTCCAGCAGTGGCGTGAAAATCAAATCTGGCCGCCCAGCCCCTGTGATGTTGATGCCAAATTCCACTTCGCCGCGGGCAACCGCATCCAGCCCCTCATTGGCGGAGAGGTCCAGGATGCGAAAGCGAATGCCGGGGTAGCGCGCGTGAAACGCCTTCACCACCCGTGGCAGAAAATAGAACGCTGCGGTTGGGATGGAGGCGAGCGTCACCTGACCCGCGTGTCGGCCGCCAAGGTCACTGATCGACAGCACCGATTCCTCAAACTCGTCCAACAACCGGCGCACCAGGGGCTGCAGCGCGCGTCCCGTCGAGGTGGGGGCGACATGGCGGGTTGATCGCTCAATCAACGCCGCACCCAGCGTTTCCTCCAGGCCTTTGATCCGCCGGGACAGCGCGGGCTGGGACAGATGCAGCTGCTCGGCAGCTTTGTGAAACGAGCCGAGTTCCAGCACCGCCAGGAACGCTTTGAGGTCGAGCAATTCGAAATTGATCCGCACAACGCATCAATACCGCAGTTCTTTGCATTTCACAACAGGGTCGAATGATCAGAAAACTGCATCAGCAAGCGCGATTAATGCAGATCGTGCCGATCCGAAGAGTGATTCCGGAGTTCCATGGACGATCTCATCCGCATACCTTGTGTGCTTATGCGCGGCGGCACGTCGAAGGGACCCTTCTTTCTGGACCGGGACCTCCCGGGTGATCCCGATGCGCGCGACGCGCTTCTGTTGGAGATCATGGGCTCGGGTCATCCGCTCCAGATCGATGGCATCGGTGGCGGCAACCCCCTGACCAGCAAAGTCGCAATCGTGGGACCCGCGTCGCGGGCCGACGCAGACGTCGACTATTTGTTTGCTCAAGTGACAGTCGGCGACCGCTCGGTCGATACCTCTCCCAACTGCGGCAACATGCTGGCGGGGGTTGGACCCTTCGCGATCGAAGCTGGATTGGTTGCCGCGACTCCCGGAACCACGCGGGTGCGAATCCACAATGTCAACACGCGCTCGGTGATCGAGGCGCGGATCGCGACACCCGACGCGCGGGTCACCTATCGGGGCGATGCTGCGATTGATGGTGTGCCAGGCACGTCAGCACCCGTGCTCCTAGCCTTTGGGGAAGCAGCCGGGGCGAAGACGGGGCGACTGCTGCCCACTGGTGCCCTGATCGAGACGATCGAAGGCATCGACGTCACTCTGATCGATGCGGCCATGCCCATGGTGTTGGTGCGCGCCACAGACCTTGGACGCACGGGCTATGAACCAGCCGAGATGCTGACGGCCGACGCGGAATTGGTGGAGACCCTGTCGCGCTTTCGCCGCGAAGCCGCACGCCGGATGGGCATCCTCACGAATGCCGATCTGGTGATCCCCAAGCCCGTTCTGCTGGCGCCGGCGCGCGCTGGGGGCACGCTGGCCGCGCGCTACCTGATGCATCGCAGCTTTCACACGGCCCTCGCCACGACAGGCGGTGTCGGTCTCGCCATAGCAGCTGCAACACCGGGGACCTTGGCCGCGCAGCTGGCTGGGCCGGTGGACCTGCCGCAGGATGTGCAGATCGAGCATCCCTCCGGTCGCCTTCATGTGCGCCTGGAGACCCGTCCCGGCGGTGGTGTGCCCGTGGCGTACGTCGTCCGCACCGCCCGCCGCCTGTTCGAGGGGCACGTCCTTGTCCGCGCACCAGACAGGACGGCCGCATAAGCCCACACACAGAACCACCCAGACGCTCCAGACAAGGGGCGCTGGCCGCTCATCTAGGGAGGTATTCATGCTCACTCGTCGCCGTGCCCTCACCCTCGCTGCGGCAAGCGCCGCGGTCCCCCTGGCGGGACCTGCGTTCGGCCAGGCGCGCTATCCCACCAAACCGATCACCCTGATCGTCTCCTACGCCGCGGGGGGCGGCACGGATGCCGTTGCGCGCATCTTCGCTGCCCGTCTGGAGCAAGTGCTGGAGGGGCGGGTGATTGTGGAGAACCGCCCCGGTGCGGCTGCAAATCTTGGGACAGAAGCAGTCGCGGCGGCGGCTCCGGATGGCTATACGCTGCTGATCGGCAATCAAGGGCCGATGGTGGTCAATCCCCACTTGTTCCGGCGGCTGCGGGCGGATCCTGCGACCACGCTTGATCCCATCGCGCTGATTGCCGATGCAGGCCTGCTGGTTGTGGTTGGCCCCCGCTTACCCGTTACGTCGTTGACCGACCTTGTTGCCGAGGCGAAGAAGCGGCAGCTCGTGTACGGGTCGGCTGGTAATGCCTCGGCCAGCCATCTAGCCGTGGTGCTGTTGAGCCAAGTTGCTGGCTTCGAAGCCCGCCACGTGCCTTACCGCGGGGCGGGTCCGGCGTTGAACGACCTCGTTGGTGGCCACATTGACTTCATGGTGACGACGATCCCGTCTGTTGTTGGTCTGGTCGAAGGACGCAAGCTGACCGCGCTGGCGGTGACCACGGCGGAGCGGTTCGCTCCTCTGCCAACCATCCCGACAGCAATTGAAGCGGGTGTTGCCGGTTACACGGCGTCGGCTTGGTATGGCCTGTTGGGTCCAAAGGGCCTGCCGACCCCGATCCGCGACCGGCTGGAGCGTGCGACGGCGGAGGCTCTGCGTGACCCTACTGTGTTGAGCCGCTTGCGCGACGACGGCGCAATTGCCTCCCAAAAAGGCGCCAGCGCCTTTGCCGCCTTCATGACGGAAGAGCGCGCGCGCTGGGGAGAGATTATCCGCGCGGCCAAGATCACGCTGGAGTAGGACGCGTGTCCTTGTCAAAGACAGAGGCCCGCTCGTCCCTGGCCTCGGGCCTCCTGCCGCGCGAGCGCGCGGCAGGATTGCTCTTGATCCTCATCGGTGCGGTGGCGTTTTGGTCCAGCCTTGATCTTCCCGCCATCCGCGGTGGATCGGTGGGGGCCGGGCTGATGCCCAGGCTGCTGGGGATCATCATCACCAGCCTGGGCGTTGCGCAGTTGGTGCTGTCGATCCGCAGTCCGGGCTCGGCCATCGCCGCATCCCGCGCCCGCGACATTGTCATGTTGCTGGGGGCAGTGATCCTGTTCGCGATCACGATTCGCGGCTATCCGCTGGGCGCGATCACCATCCCACCCCTTGGCATTGTGGTGGCCGGACCATTGGCTGTGATCACGGCTGGCCTTGCCGCGCGCGACGTCCGGATTGCCGAGCTGGTGATCTTCGGGATCGTCATGTCCGCCGCCTGCCTGGGTCTTTTCCGCTATGTGCTGGGTTTGCCACTACCGGTGGCGCCCTGGCTGATCGGGTACTGAGATGAGTGACCTTGTTTCCAATCTTGGGCTCGGCCTGTCGGTCGCGCTCACGGTCAAGAACGTGACGCTGTGCTTCCTTGGCTGTTTGATCGGGACACTGGTTGGCGTGTTGCCCGGTGTTGGACCAGTGGCAACCATCGCCATCCTTCTGCCGATCACCTTGTCGCTGGATCCCATTGGTGCGCTGATCATGTTGGCCGGGATTTACTACGGCGCGCAGTATGGCGGCTCAACCACGGCCATTCTGGTCAATATTCCTGGCGAGGCGACGGCTGTTGTCACTGCCATCGACGGGCACCAGATGGCGAGAAATGGACAGGCGGGGCTCGCTCTGGGATTGGCGGCAATCGGCTCCTTCGTTGCGGGAACCTTTGCCACCATCCTGATTGCAGCGTTGGGGGAGCCGATGACGCGGATTGGCCTGTTGTTCGGGCCTGCCGAGTACTTCTCCCTCATGATCATGGGCTTGGTGTTCGCGGTGGTGCTGGCGCGCGGTTCCCTGTTGAAGGCGATCGCGATGATTGCAGTTGGCGTGCTGCTGTCTTGTGTCGGAACCGACCTTGAGACGGGGCGCGAGCGCCTCACCTTTGGGCTGGACCTGTTGTATGACGGATTTGAGTTCGTGGTGATTGCCATGGGCTTGTTCGGCTTTGCCGAAATCCTGAAAAACCTCGCCAACCCAGAAGCGCGAGATGTGGTGCGCACCAAGATCGGTCGGCTCCTGCCAACCTTGGGCCAACTGCGCGCGAATGTTGCGCCGATCTTGCGCGGAACGGCGCTTGGCTCGGCGCTTGGCATCTTGCCCGGCAATGGCGCAATCCTTGGGCCGTTTGCCAGCTACGCCGTGGAAAAGCGTCTGTCGAAAGACCCAAGCCAGTTCGGTCGCGGTGCTCCTGCCGGGGTGGCGGGACCAGAAAGTGCGAACAATGCCGGTGCCCAGACATCGTTCATCCCGTTGTTGACTCTCGGGCTGCCGCCGAATGCCGTGATGGCGCTGATGATTGGGGCAATGCTGATCCAGGGTGTTGTGCCCGGCCCGCAGGTGATCGATCGCAATCCTGATCTGTTCTGGGGCCTGATTGCGTCGATGTGGATTGGCAATGCGATGCTGCTGATCATCAACCTGCCGCTGATTGGGCTCTGGGTTCGACTGTTGGCGGTGCCCTATCGGTTGCTGTTTCCGGCCATTGTCTTGTTCTGCTGCATCGGCATCTTCTCCATCTCCAACAAGCCTGAGCAAGTGATGCTGACAGCCGCGTTCGGTTTGTTCGGCTATCTTTTGCACAAGCTGGAGTTTGAGGCCGCACCGCTGGCACTGGGCTTCGTGTTGGGGCAGTTGCTGGAAGAAAAAATGCGGCAGGCGCTGATCATTTCCAACGGCGATCCGACTGTGTTTGTGGCGACCCCACTGTCAGGTACTCTGTTGGCCGTAGGCCTTGCGGCCCTAGTTCTGGCGTTGTTGCCGTCCCTGCGCCAAAGCCGGGAGGAGGTGTTCCGGGAGGATTGATCGGGCCGTCGGTTCACACCCAGCACCCGACGCGCGGTTGCACGGCGCGTCGGGTGCTTTGGTTGTGCCGTTCTCGTCTTTGGAATCAACGGTCCGGCGCCTGGGACCGGGCGCGATGGCGGCGCGGTTGCAGGCGCCTGTGCAAAATGGTTTAGGCAAACCGTATCGCACGGTCGCCTTGGTGGCATCTGGTTGGGAATGGTAGCATATCGCGTCCGGCGTGGTTTGCGCGCGCGACTGTTAACCTGAGGTAGCAGTTCCATGACCGTCCAACCGCTTACCAGCACCGATGGTGAAATTCTAACTGCAACGACAGGTGTGACAGATATCTATGATGTGACGCTGTTGGCAAATTTACAAAGCAACGACGTCGTTGCCGCAACGAATGCAGAGAGCATCAACGTTGATGAATTGCGCATCAGTGACACGGCTAGTGGTACTGTTACCTTATCAGCAACAGCTCTGCCGAACATAAATGGCATCGAAACCCTGGTGCTTTCTCCCTCGAATTCGGGGTTATTCACATTCCAGGTAAACTGGGATTTCATTACTAATAATTATGCGATTAATAACTATTTTACCGTGAATCTGTCGAATGCCGTTAACGGACAAAACGTGGTCTTCTCTGGTTCCCCAAGTGGGCGGGCGGCTACTGTTATTCTCGGTCCAGGAAATGATTCTGTCTTAGGGAGTGGTGGTATTGAGCAAATAGATTTGACGGTATCGCTAGACAGCGGTCAAGATACCGTCATTGTTACACCAGCTTCATTGACAGCTAGTGATACTGTAAATGGCGGATCTAATCTTGATCGATTGATAATCAACGACCCAGGCATCCTGGCTGCTGGTGCATTTGCTAACGTCACGTCATTTGAGCGGCTAGTATTAAGCGCGGTGACGGGAGCTCAGTCCGTCACTATACCCAACACTTTTTCCACTTCATTGGTTTCGGCAACGATCTCCGGCGCAACGGGTGGTCAGTCGCTCGACGTGTCAGCATGGAGCAATCAGCTGGACGTCGTCTCGGTGTCCACTTCCTATCCTGTTACCATTCTGGGTGGTAGTGCTGCGGACACCCTCCGGGGTGGGACCGGAGACGATAGTCTGAACGGTGGAGCTGGTAGCGATGTTGTTGAAGTAACAGCGGTCGGGCAGTTGACGGCCAATGACACTATTATCGGGGGGGCGGGCACGGATACTCTGGTTCTGGCAGGCGGTGGAACCTATTCAGCTGCTCAATTCACCAATGTCTCCGGATTTGAGACATTGCGACTGGCCAGCAATCCGGCCTTGTTCACGGTGACGCTGCCCAGCAGCTTTGCCAGCTCGGCTGGTGGCGCGGTGACGTTGGAGCTTCAGTCGATTTCCACTGTGCCGGTGGTTGTCGATGCCAGCGCGTTCACGGCTGGCAACAGCTTGATCATGACGGGGACGTCAGCCGTCCGCGTCGGCCTGACCGGTGGCGCGGGCGATGACATCCTGCATGGGCGTGCGCAGAACGGCGACAGTCTGAATGGCGGGGCGGGCAACGACAAATTGTTCCCCGCGCTGGGTGGTGCGGGTGATTTTGTGACCTTGGGCGGTGGTGCTGACACGGTGTTCGGCTCCGTGGTTGAGCTGAACAACCTCACCATCGATGACTTTGGCGTCGGTGACGTCATTTCGCTCAGTTCCGCCACGCTGACCAGTGTGATGAGCGCAACGGGCGACGGCACTGCGATGGATGGCCAGTCGCTCCAAGTCGATACTGGTGGCGGCAAACTGTATATCCGGACCAGTGCTGGCACGGGTGCAGCCGAGGCGACGATCACGCTGAATGGTGGTGGGTTTCAACCAACCAGCTTTGCTGTATCCGGCGGGATGATTAGTTACCAAACTGTGGCCAATCTTCCCCTGACGCCCACAGTCGGCGAAACTGTTGTCGGTACGGCGAACAACGACACCTTCATCACATCAGCAACCAATTTGAATCCTGGTGATTCCATTACCGGCATCAGCGGTACAGACATTCTGGTGCTGTCGGGGTCCGGCACCTTTGATCTGTCGGGCGTGCTTGGCCTTACCTCGATCAATCGAGTGACGGCTGATGCCGCTGCGCGCACCGTCGTTCTGCCCACAGCAACCAGCGTGCTGCTGGTGGCGGGCGATAGCAATGACACCGTTTCAATCAGTGGCGGCGCGCACACTGTCTTCGGTGGTGCGGGCACGGATCAGATATCAGTCTCGGGTGGAACAGCCACACTGGTGTCTGCTGGCACGGCAGACACCGGCTCGATGGTTGCCTCGATCACGGGGAGCGGGGCGGGGACTATATTTGCCGAGAACGACACAATTGTTGGCGCTACCACTGGTACGCTGACGATAGTTGCCAATACTGGAGCAGCCGGTTCTGTGGTCGACATGGCCTCAACCACCGGCCCGGTCACAGTGTTCTTCAGCAATGCCTTGTCCCACGCCACAACGGGGGCGGGGGATGATAAACTGTATGGCGGTGCTGGGTTCCAGTACCTTTCCAGTGGCGGCGGCAATGACACCTTGATCGGCGAGGCTGGCAACGACGTGCTGCTGGGTGGTGCTGGCAATGATGTTCTCGTCGGCGGGGACGACGTCGATTTGCTCATCGCAGGCACCGGTGCGGATACCTTGTTCGGTGGGGCAGGCCGCGACCTGTTTGTCCCCGGCACTTCGGACATGGACCTGATTGTTGATTTCGTCTTCGGTACCGACAAGGTGAATCTCAGCGGCTTTGGCATCACCAGTGTCACCCAGTTCGAGGCTGACTTTGCCGTCACCCAGCAGTCCAATGGCTGGTCCTATACGCTGATCTCCACCCCCAGCGTTGGGTTCGATCTGATCTCTGCCACCAAGCTGACCGCCAGCGATCTGACATTTGGTGCGATTGTGTTCGGCCAGCCGGTCACCAACAGCGATACGCTGACAGGAGGGGTCCTGGGTGATCTGTTGATGGGCCTGGGCGGCAACGATTCACTGGTTGGCGGCGACGGGCCTGACACACTGATCGGCGGCTATGGCGCCGACACGTTGGTCGGCGATGCAGGCGGCGATGTGTTTGTCTTTGGCCCTGGTGACAGCCTCGCGATCTCTGGCTCCTATACCACCATTGTGTCCCTGGATGAGGCGGGCGGTGATCGGATTCACCTTGCGCCCAATGCCATTTCCGGGTTCAGCCTGACCAGCGGCACAGTGTTTACGGTCACTGCCAGTTCCGGCTACGCGAACTCCTTCGCCGATGTATTGGCGCTGATGAGCAGTGCCCCCGGCTCCAGCAGTGGCGCCGTCGTGGTACGGGCGGTGGAGGTTACGTCAGGCACCCTGACGGGTGAGCATTTTGCGCTGATCAATGACGGCACCGTTGGCGCGCAAGGCGGTGATCTGGTGATCCGGTTGGTGGGAACCACCATCACCAGCGGCAGCACTTTGACCGTTGGCGATTTCCTCTAGCCCATCCCCCCGCCACGAACCGCTTGGGAGGGGGGGCTACACCCCAACAGCTGCCCGTGGGATCACCACTGGCGGCGGCAACGGCAGGCGCAGCCAGCGGGCGGGGCTGGTGGTGGCGAGCTGGAGGGCGACCTCCGGTGCTGCCTTGGCAGCTGTGATCATGGTGCGCACAGCCATCGCGAGGGTGAGGTGGGCACCGGCGAGGGTGCCTTCTTGCGTCACCAGCCGGTCGCCCTGGCGGGTGACGGCACGGCCCGCCAGCGTGAAGTGCTGGATATCACTGCCAACGCTGGGCATCGCGTCGGAGACCAGGAACAGCCCCTCGGCGCCCTTCGCAGCCAAGGCGAGGCGCAGCATCTCGGGTGCCACATGGTAGCCATCGGCGATCAGGCCGCAGCCAAGCCGCGGCTCCCCGAGAGCGGCTCCGGCAAGACCAGGCTCGCGCGCACTCATCGGCGGCATGGCGTTGAACAGATGGGTGACCAGGCTCAGCCCCTCCGCCACTGCGCGGCTCAGGGTGGCAGCATCGGCTGCGCTGTGCCCGGCTGCGACAATCACGCCAGCTTGCACCAAGCGCTGAATGAAGCCCGGCGGCACGCATTCTGGTGCCAGGGTCATCACCACCCGTCCAGCGGCGGGGACCCAGCTCAACCACTCCAGCGGGTCCGACGCGGCCTCGCGGATCAAATCCGCCCGGTGCGCACCCGCGCGCTGCCGGTTGAGGTACGGCCCCTCCAAATGCACACCCACCACACCCGGCGGGCGCGCAGCCGCGGCCTGCAACGCGGCAACCATCACCGCGGGTGTATCGGTAATGACAGTGGCGAGCAGAGCGCCCGTGCCGCTGGCGCGGTGGGCCGCTGCCACTGCCGCCATCGCAGCTGGGCTGGGATCATCGTTCAACAGCACACCACCGCCGCCATTGACCTGGGCATCGATGAAGCCCGGCGTTACCAAAGCATCGGGGCCATGCTCCACCACTGGCACGGTCGCGGGCAGCGCGGCGCGGGGCAGGGCGGTCAGGTGACCGTCCGCTGCCACCAGCAGCACGCCGTCGGAGATCAGCTGCGTGCCGTCGAACACGGCACCCGCCGCCAGTGCCATCTGGCTCATGGTGCCGGCACCAACCGGCCCCCCGGCATCGGGTAGGGCACGCCGGTGGTGGAGGGCAGGCTGAGCGGCAAGCCGCGCGTGGCGCGCACGGCAAGGTAGGCGAAGCATTGCGCTTCCAGAAAGTCGCCATCCCAGCCAACCGACTCCACTGGCTCGACAGGAACCCCGACGGTGGTGGCCAGACGCTCCATGAACCAGCCATTGCGTCGCCCCCCGCCGGTAACCAGCCAGCGGCGCGGTGGCTCTGGCAGATGATCCAGGGCGGCTGCCGTGGCAGCGATGGTGAAGGCGGCGAGGGTGGCCGCACCATCGGCCGTGGACAGCGCCTCGACCGCGGTGGCGCGGGCGTGAAAGGCCTGGCGATCCAGAGATTTCGGTGGCGGACGCTGGAAGAACGGATCGGCCATCAGCCGGGCCAGCACGGCGGCATCGACGCTGCCGGTACGCGCCAACGCGCCATCGCGATCAAAGGGGATACCGCACCGGCGGGCGACGAAGTCATCCAGCAGGGCCGAAGCCGGGCCGGTGTCAAACGCCAGCACCTCCTCCCCCCGCACCCACGTGATGTTGCCAACGCCACCCCAGTTCAGCACGGCCAGCGGCGCCGCCAGCCCTGCTGCCAACGCCTGATGATACAGCGGCACCAGTGGTGCCCCCTCACCCCCGGCTGCGACATCGGCGTGGCGAAACTCCGCCACCACCGGCAGCCCCAGGATGCGCGCCACCAGGGCGGGGTCGCCCAGCTGCCGGGTGATGCGTGCGGCGGGGTTGTGATAGAGGGTTTGGCCGTGCAACCCGACCAGCGCGACGGAGGCGCGATCCACCCCCGCCTCGGCCAGAAACCGCAAGACCGCCCCCGCATGGGCAACCGCCACGGCTGCTTCCAGCTCCGCCAGCGGCTGCTGGTAAACCTGGGCGCCGTTGGCTGCCAGCGCCAACAACTCCTGCCGCAACCCCGGCTCATAGGGATAGGTGCGCCCCGCCCCCGGCACCACCTGTCGCTCGCCATCGGTGGTGACCACTGCGACATCAATGCCATCCATCGACGTACCGCTGATCACCCCGATGGCGGTGAGTGGTTGGAACACAGATTTACTCCTGTTGGAGGTGACCCGTCATACCGTGAAAGCCTCGCTGTCTGTCAGCGGTCAATCACCCGTTCCCCCTACCGAGCCCCCCGCGCCTTCCGGGCGAGCGCCACGAGGGTGTGGTGGGCGTCGTCGGCGGTGGTGATGGGCGTCTCGAAGGGCAGGCGGGCGACGGTGCCGCCGCGGCGGAGGTCGCAGCCCTCGGCGTCGATGCCGGTCAGCTGCCAGCCATCACCGGACAGGCCCAACAGGCCGTGGGCATAGGCATCGATGGCGCTGGCGTGGTCCTGGTTCATGTGGGCCAGAATATCCTCCTCCCGCTCCACCAGTGCCGCCGGGGTGGCGGGGCCGAGGATGCGGTCGGGCTCAATCCAGCGCGCGCGGCCAAAGCCAGCGATCAGATGGGCGGCCGTTACCTCCAGCCGGTAGAGGAAGAAATCGGGCAGGTCCTTGAAGATTTCTGCCTGCGGCTGGCGGGCGAGGAAGCGGCGGCGGCCGACGGGGTCGTCGACCCGCTGGATGCGGCCCAGCAGCGTGATGCGGTTGCCGGTCAAGGGCTCATCCAGTCCATGGGTGCCATCGATCAACAGGCTGGCGCGCGGGTCGGCCAACAGATTCTTGGTGTGCTGCGATAGGTGGGAGAACAAGAACACCGGCCGCCCCTCGGCATCCAGCGCGGTCATCACCAGCGACGCATAGGCCGTGCCGATCAAACCAACCCCGGTGGCGCCATCGTCCGCCATGGTGGTCGCCAGCGTGCCGCGGTCCACGGCGCGCACCAGGCGACGGGCAATCGCAACAGTGGAGTTGGGGGCGGGCTCGTGCGCGACTGGTTCTGCCATGGTTCCTCCAAACTTCTGTGGGTAAAGTCGGGCGTGGCGCGGCCGTGGCAAGACGTCATGGCGTAGCACTGCAGCCCGTCAACCCACCCGACCAGCCTTACCCGAAAAGGACCGAACAGAGTGAAACCGACCATCGCCCTTGTTGACGACGACCGCAATATTCTCGCCTCCGTCACCCTGGCGCTGGAAGCTGAGGAGTTTGAGGTGCGCAGCTACTCCGACAGTGAGTTGGCCTTGCGCGACCTTGCCCAGCGGCCGGTCGATCTGGCGGTGCTGGACGTCAAGATGCCGCGCCTGGATGGCTATGAGCTTCTGTCGCGTTTGCGCAAAACCTCGGCGCTGCCGGTGATCTTCCTCACCTCCAAAGACACCGATGATGATGAGATTCGCGGCTTTGAGGCAGGCGCGGATGATTACATCCGCAAACCCTTCAGTCAGGCGCTGCTGATCGCCCGCATTCGTGCCCTGTTGCGCCGCCGCGAGGGCGAGCGGCCAGAGGACGGCATTCAGCGCGGTCGCCTCGTGCTGGACCCCGCGCGCCATCAGGTCACCTGGAACGGCAAGCCGGTCAACCTGACTGTGACGGAGTTCCTGATCCTGACAGCACTGGCCCAGCGCCCCGGCCATGTCAAAAGCCGCGACAACTTGCTGGACGCCGCCTATGGCGAGGATGGCGGCTATGTCGACGATCGCACGATTGACAGCCACATCAAGCGCATCCGCAAGAAGTTCAAGGTTGTGGATCAGGATTTCGATGCGATCGAAACCCTCTACGGGGTGGGCTACAAGTACACCCAGGAGTAGGAGGGTCGTGACGGCCCGTTTCTCACCCCTGACACTGCGGATTCTTGGCGTCAACATCGTGGCGCTGCTGATCCTGGTGGCAGGAGTGCTGTACCTTGATCGGTATCAGGAGAACCTGATCCGGGCTGACATGAACGCCCTGCAGGTTCATGCCACTCTGTTGGCAGGTGTGCTGGCAGAGACGGCGCTGGAGGATGGCGATGGCGAGATGATCGACATCAATGTCGACACCGCCCGCCTGCTGGTGCGCCGGATTGTCGCCTCCAGCCCCGTGCGGGCGCGCCTGTATGGCGGCGGCGGGCAGTTGGTGACCGACAGCACCTTGATCGGGCGCGGCTCCATGAGCATCCAGGTGCTGCCCCTGCCGGAGCCACCGCCGCACTGGACGCGTCTCGCAGCCCAGGCGGCGCGGCTGTACGACTGGCTGTTCAACACCCTGCCGCGCCGCGACAGCATGCCGCCCTTTCGGGAGGGGCTGGAGCCGTTCCTGGCCATCTTTCCCGAGGCCGTGAGTGCGTTTCAAGGCTCGCCCAGCCGTGGGGTTTATGTGCGGCCCGATGGGCATCTGGAACTGTCTGTAGCAGTGCCGGTGCAGCGGTTTCGCCGGATTGCCGGGGTCCTGATCCTCTCGCGCCCCTCGGTGGAGGTGGACTCAGCCGTCCGCGCCTTGCGGGTGGATATCGCGGTTGCCACAGTGTTGGCGCTGGGCACCACAACCTTGCTGTCGCTCTATCTGGCGAGTGCCATCGCGCGGCCCATCCGCAAGCTGGCACGGTCGGCCGACCGTATTCGCCACGGCGACCGCGCTGCCCGCATTCCCGATTGGAGTCGCCGCGGGGATGAGATTGGCGAGCTGTCGGTTGCCTTTCGCGCCATGACCGAAGCCTTGGCGGCCCGCGTGGCTGCGATTGAGGCGTTTGCAGCCGATGTCGCCCATGAGCTCAAAAATCCGCTTACCTCCATCCGCTCTGCCTTGGAAACCCTGCCACGTCTGAAGGATGACACGCGCCGCGCGGCCCTGCTGGCGATTGTGCATGCCGACATCCGGCGCATCGACCGGCTGATCTCTGACATTGCGGCGGCCTCACGCCTGGATGCCGAACTTGCCCGCGGCGAGGATGGCCAGGTGGACCTCGCCCGCCTCGCCCAGGCGCTGGAGGAGGTTCACCGCGCCAGCCACGCCGCCAACGGCCCAGCCCTGCAGCTGGATGTGGAGCCCGGTGTGGTGGTGCATGGGCAAGAGGATCGGATGGTGCAAGTGCTGCGCAATCTGATCGGCAATGCCGTCAGCTTCAGCCCACCCGATGGCGTGGTCCGCCTGACCATCCGCAGCCGCGGTGCGCGCGCTGAGGTGCTGGTGGAGGATGAGGGCCCCGGCATCCCCCCCGGCAAGGAGGAGGCGATCTTCCAACGCTTCTACTCCGAACGCCCCGCCGGAGAGGCCTTCGGCCAGCATTCCGGCCTCGGCCTGTCAATCTCCCGCCAAATCGTCGAAGCCCACCAGGGCACCATCACCGCCTCCAACCGGCTTGATGCTGACGGGACGATCTGCGGCGCCCGGTTCCGGGTGGATTTGCCGCGGGTGGTGTCATGACCCTCACCCTCCCCGGAACATCTGTCTCGATCCTCGGGCGCGCAGCGTTGCTCCGGGGCCGCTCCGGTGCGGGGAAGTCGGATTTGGCGCTGCGGTTGGTGGATGGGGGGGCGGTGTTGGTGGGGGATGAGGCGGTGGTGGCGGAGCGGGTGGGGGAGCAGGTGGTGGTCTCGCCGATGCCCAGCATTCGGGGGTTGATGGAGGTCAGGGGGTTTGGCGTCGTGGCCTTACCAACCGTGGCGCGTCAGCCCCTGCGGTTGATCGTGGACCTTGTCACCGGCGCTGAACCCGAGCGGCTGCCGGAGCCGGAGTGGGAGAGCGTGCTGGGGGTGGCGGTGCGGCGAATGGTGCTGAACCCAATGTTGGCCTCTGCTGCGGCGCGGGTGCGGATGGCGCTGGCGTATGGCAGCTAGCCCCTGTCACTCCACCAGCAAGGTCGCGATGGTGCGGCGCAGTTCGGCAAGGTCGAGTGGCTTTTCCAGCACCGCGTCTGCCCCCAGACGTTGGGCTTCGCCCAGCGCGTCATGCTCCCCATGGCGGGCACCGCCGGAAATCGCCAGTACCCGGGGGGCGGGCGTTAGGGCACGCCAGATCGGAATGGCTTCTAGGCCGCACAGGCGCGGCATGATCAAGTCCGTCACGATCACGTCGGGCGTATCGCGGCGGGCAGCGGTGATGCCAGCCTCGCCATCTTCGGCAACGGTCACCTTGTGCCCGTCGGCCTGGAGCAGCGACGCCAGAAGGTCGCGAATGGCCTCCTCATCGTCGACTACCAGAATCCGCGCCATCGCGCCCTCCGAATGCCGCGAATGCCTGACATCAGTTGCTTGGTCACCGCAGCGCGCGTCACACTACCCCGAATGACTGAGTGTCTACCAATGCCGCAATTGCACACAACCGCACCGGCGCGCGCGCAGGATGCGTTACCCGTTGCTGTGGCGCGCTTTGATGCGACCCTGCGTTTGATCGCTGCAGATGAGGCGTGGTGGCATTGGTTGGGATTAGATGCGTGCAAAAACCCACCGGGTAGCGAGCTGCGCACTCTGCTGGCACGTGTGCCCGGTGCTGCAGGGGAGGAACGGATCACCACAGCCCTGTTGGGTGGTTTTGGCGAGCGCTTGGTGATCGCCGGCCGTCAGGTGGAACACCGGGTGCGCCGCGCAGCCGATGGCGGTTTTCTGTGGACGGTGGAGGATGTCTCCGCGCTGTCCTGGATCGGGGGTAGTGGCGGCGGTATCTCACAAGCCTTGCGCAGCTTGGCAGGTGCGCTGGCCGATGGTGTGATGATCCTGACGCCAGATCTGCGCACTGTGTTCCTAAGTCCTGGCTTCGTGCGCCTGTACGACCTGCCGCAATCGTTGACAGTGCCCGGCACGCCCCTTGAAGCCTTGGTGCGTCATCGCATTTCCCGCGGCGAGCGCAGCCTGTTCCAGGACCCAGGCAAGCCAGAGGATGACTTGGTTGCTGACCGGCTGGAGATGTACCGGCAGCTGGGCAGCAGCGTTGACGAAGAGCTGCGGCCCGATGGTCGTGTGCTGGAGGTGCGGCGGGTGCGCCTGAATGATGGGGTGCTGGTCTCGCTGTACACCGATGTCTCCCAGCGGGTGCAGACCGTCCGGGCCTTGCGCGACCAAGACGAGCGGCTGACGGCCATCCTGGACAGTGTGCAAGATGCCGTGGTCACCTTCGATGATCGCGGCTGGCTGGAAAGCTGGAACCGGGCGGCGGCTGCCCTGTTCGGCTATGGGCCAGACTACCCGCCCCAGGGCTTGTCGATTGATGATCTGATGGTGGACCTGCCGCCCGGTGACACCCTGGCTGAGCGGGTCAGTGGGCGGGGGGAGCGTCATGCCTGTCGCCCCGATGGGTCCCTGCGCTTGGTCGATTGGCAATGTGCCCGGCTTGGGCCACGCGGTCGCACCCTTTGGCTCGCCACCCTCTATGACATGACAGAGCGCAAAGCCGCTGAAGAACGCTTGGGCCGGGTGCAGCGGTTGGAGGCGATTGGCACGCTCACCGGCGGCATCGCCCACGACTTCAACAATCTGCTAACCGTGATCCAGGGCAATCTGCAGTGGCTGCAGGAAAAGGCACAAGACAAGCCCGACGTGATCACCATCGCCCAGGCGGCGGAGCGGGCGGTTCGGCGCGGGGCGGACTTGACCCAGCGCTTGCTGGCCTTCGGGGCACGGCAGCGTTTGAAGCCCAGTGCGGTGTTGCTGCACGATTTGATTAAGGGTTTGGCCGATCTGTTAAGCCGCAGCATCGATGCCGGGATCAGGGTGCAGCTTCAGCTGATGGCGGGCGAGCCCACGGTCTATGCCGACCCGCGCGCCCTAGACGCTGCACTGTTGAATCTGTGCCGCAACGCCTGCGATGCCATGCCCTCCGGCGGCGTGCTGACCCTCAGCACTGAGGCTGACAGTGCGGGCATTGCCATCACCGTGCGGGACACGGGCGAGGGAATGCCGCCCGACGTTCAGGCCCGCGCGTTCGAGCCGTTCTTCACCACCAAAGCCGTCGGCAAGGGCACTGGATTGGGGCTGAGTTCGGTTTATGGCTTTGTCACCCAGTCGGGCGGGGCGATTGGCTTGGTCAGCGCACCAGGACAGGGCACCGAAATTCGGTTGGTGCTGCCGCGCCCTCCAGGCGATGCCGCGCCCGTTCCCGAACCGGCTCCTGTGATCCCAGTGGTTCTGCCCACCCGGCGCGGCACTGTCCTGGTGGTGGAGCCCGACCCCGACGTGTGCGCCGTGGCGCTGATGCACTGCGCCGACCTTGGCTACACCGTGCTGGCGGCGCCCGATGGTCGCGCAGCGCTAGGCTTGCTAGACGGGCCAACGGCGCTGGATGCCCTGTTCGTTGCCCACAGCCTCGGCGGCGACCCCTCGGGTCCACAATTGGTGGAACGCGCGTTGGTCCGCCGACCCGGCTTGCGGGTCGTGGTGGCGATTGACATCGGGCGGGTCCCTCAGGTCAGCAATCCCGCGATCATGTTGGTGGAAAAGCCCTATGATCGCGCCGCGCTTGGCAAGGCCTTGGCGGAGCTAGGCTAGCGCTGGTCACGCCAGCAACGCGGCAATCGGCAGGCGGGAGCGGTATTCACGCCGGTCGATCTCCACGGTGATCTGAATCAGGTCGTTGGGGCCGATCCCGCCAACGCGCAGCGTGGCGATCACACGATTAACATCACCCAGCGACCCGACCAGCTGCAGCTTTTTGGAGGCATTGCCAGTCACTGACACCCCTAACATGGGCTGGCACTCCAGCACACCATTTTGCACCTCCAGGCGAACGCGCGCCGGAACGCGGGACGCGGGTGGGGCAGGCTGCGGCGCGGGGGCCGTCGGCTGGGTGCGCTGGGGGCGGGTTCGCTGCGGCAGGGGGTCGAGCGGTCGATTGGCCGGTGCCTCGGGTGTGCGCGGTGCTGGGGCGGCAATGCTGCCGCGCTCGGCTGCTGGGGGCGACTGGGCACGGCCGGTCGGTGCCTGCGCCGGCGGTGGGGGCGGCGGGTCTTGCCACGTGGTTGGCGCTGGCAGCGGGGCCATGTCCATCCCCATTGGCGCGACCGGCGCGGGGGGTGGTGCATCTTCCAGCACAGG
Organism: Alphaproteobacteria bacterium; assembly: GCA_004292755.1. Classification (GTDB taxonomy): domain Bacteria; phylum Pseudomonadota; class Alphaproteobacteria; order Elsterales; family Elsteraceae; genus RDXE01. The sequence continues at coordinate 311,547 of RDXE01000025.1, read as the reverse complement.
CGGCGTGCTGAAGGGCGAGGGAGGGGGCGCTGCTGTGACCACGTGCCACTCGCGCTGCTGCCAGCACAGCCCGCGGGCGTGGGGCAGGGCGCGGGCGGCGCCCGCAGCGATGAACCCTTCGGGATGATGCCAGCGCACCACTTCCACCTGCGACTCAACCGAGGCGACGGGGTCAAGGCGCACAGTGGCGTCAACTTGATGCCAGACAATCTGGCCAAGCGGGCTTTCGATCATGCCGCTGCCGGTGAGGCGTGCCATGCCGGACAACAGCACCGCAACCACTGCCCCGGCACCAGCGGGTGCCATCAGCAGGCGGGATCCTGCCAGCACATGCAGCCCCGTGCCATCGCGCAATTGCAGAATAGCGTCGGTGATCGGCACCACCAGATCGCCCCGGCGCAGCGCCGTCCCAAGCGGTTGGCCGCGCGGACGGTGGAGCCGCACCGAGCCCGAGATGTCAGCCACGCCGTTGGGCGCCGGGATATCCACGGCGATCACGGGTCCATCGGTCAGGGCCACCAGACTGTCGATCCAGATCGGCAGCAAGCTGCCATCGCCCCAGGGCATCGGCGTGTCTGGTTCCACCGGCGGCAGTACGACGGCGCGGTCGGCGGAAATCGCAACCAGCGCGCCGTCCAGCCGCTGCAGATCGGCTGATCCATCGGTTGGCACAGCCGCGTGGCTCACCGGAACGCCGATCCGGCGTTCCAGGTCTGCGGCCATCCGCGTGCTCAAGTATTCGGGCCGTGCCATCTATGCCGTCATAGCTCTGCTACAACTCCCGCCGCACTGTGACGTGGTGGGTGGCAGCCCGTCTACCGGCTAGCGGCCTCTGCTAGACTAAGTTTGTCGAAATGGTATTCAGCGCTGTTGGATAAGTCGCCAAGAATGCGGATTTCGGGTCGGCGCCGATAGCCCATCCGCTCATACAGCCGATGGGCATCGGTGAAGCGAATGTCGCTCCACGCCTCCAGGAAGCGGGCGCCGCGCGTGACGGCGTATCGCTCTGCCTCGCTCAGCAGCAGGCGGCCAAAGCCCTGTCGTCTTGTATCGGGATCGACATATAGCCGATGAATCTCCATTCCCCGGCCTGTGCCAGGGCGGGCGGCCGCCTCGGCGATGCCGATCAAGGCGACCACGCGGCTCCTCTGTTCGATCACCCAGATCGCCCCATCGACGTCGGTGTAGGCGGAGGCGATTCGCCGAAGCTCCGGCATTTCGCCATCCACATCGGTGACGCAGCCGGGGTAAAGGTCAAAGCAACGTGAGATCACGGCGATCACATCGTCGGCGTCGCCATCACGGGCGGGGCGCAGCAACCAGTCAGTCATGGGTCGGGACGGTGCCGTCAGTCGCCCATGCGCGTCAATCGGAGTGAGTTTGCGCTTGTGTTTTGGCGCCATTCGGGGGACGCCCAAGCGGTATGGTCGATCTGCCGTTTCGCTTTCATCACGCTGATTTGGTCGCCACGCCCGAGGGGGCGCTGTGGTGGCCGCAGCAGCGTGTGCTGGCTGTGGCCGACCTTCACTTTGAAAAAGGCTCGGCCTTTGCTGCGCGCGGTGTCCCGCTGCCCCCCTACGATACCTTGGCGACAGTGCTGCAGCTGGAAGGCGTGGTCAGCCGCCTGCAGCCGCAACGGGTGTTGGCCCTGGGCGACAGCTTCCATGACCGCAATGCTCATCACCGGATCGACCCTTCTGTTGCAGAGCGCCTGGCGGCACTGGTGCGTCGGCTCGACTGGCTATGGCTGGTTGGCAATCACGATCCGGAGCCGAAGGGGCCCTGGGGCGGGCAAATCGCAAGCAGTGCCGAGATCGGTCCGCTGTCGTTCCGCCACGATGCCAGCGGTGCGATGGGCGAGGTTTCGGGTCACTGGCACCCGAAGGCACGGGTTTGGGTGCGCGGCGGCTCCGTCGCCCGGCGCTGTTTCGTGCTCACGCCGCGGCACCTAATCCTGCCCGCCTTTGGCAGCTTCACCGGCGGATTGGATGTCCGGGACCCCGCGCTCGCCCGTGTGATCGGCCCTGCGTTCGAGGTCTTGATGTGCGGGCGTGATCGCGTAAGCCGCCTTGCAGCCGAGCGGCTGGAGCGTCCAGTCAACACGCGCAGCGCACCCTATCGGTGGTCTGCCACACGGGCGGGACCATCGCAGCGCGTTGTGACGTCGGAGGGGGACAGATGATCGGGGTTGGCCTTATCGGGTTGGGCATCATGGGGCACCGCATGCTGGCCGCCCTGCGCGAGCATGGCGGATTTCAGGTGGTCGCTGGGTTCGATCCCGCCGCGGGCGAGGTACCCGGCGTGGCGCGGGTGCCGGATGTCGATGCTCTGCTGGCCCTGCCAGAGGTGGAGTTGGTCTACATCGCCTCGCCTCCGGCTGCTCATGGTGCGCAATTGCTGGCAGCGCTGGCCGCGGGCAAGGCCGTGTTTTGTGAGAAGCCGCTGACAGCTGACCCAGTAGAGGCGCAGCAGCTGGCCGAGGCCACAGGGCAAGCGCGGGCGGCGGTGAATTTCCCCTTTGCCACAGCCGAGGTCACCCAGCGCCTTGCTGCCCTGGTGGCATCGGGGGCCTTGGGCGCTGACCTCTCGGCCCATCTGCGTCTGCGCTTCGCTGCTTGGCCACGGCCCTGGCAGGCGGGGGCGTCAGCGTGGTTGGCGGCGCCCCAGGAGGGTGGGTTCCTGCGCGAGGTGGGCTCTCACTTCCTGTTTCTCGCTCACCGTTTGTTTGGCCCCGGTCGCGTGCTGTCGGCCACTGTTGTGCGGGACGCGCAGGGGATGGAGGTGCAGGTTGAAGCGACCCTGCGCTTTGGCGAGACGTCCCTGACTGTGGACGCGGCCATTGGCGGGTCGCTGGCCGATGACAATCGGTTCGACGTGGTTGGCAGCGCTGGGGCGGCGGGAATTGCGGATTGGTACCGGTTCGTTCGCGACGGTGTCGTGGAAGACCGGCGCCCCGCCCTGACCAGTCAGGTGGCGGCGCTGGTTGACTTGGTTGACGGCACGAAGCCGCACCCGCTAGCGCGGGTTGAGGAGGCGGCAGCCGTTGCGGCCCTGGTGGAAACCATCCTTGCCCACTGAGGCGGGTGTCTAGACGGTGCTGCGTAGATCGTCTGGTTGGTTGTGATACGTCGCGGTTGGTTGTTCCGTGCAGTAAGCATTAGGTTTGTTCACGAGGTTCTGGCGTTGCCAGCCCGAGGAGGAGAGTGCGCGTGTACAACTCGCTCAAATTCACCCCGACGTCGAACCCCTCCGCCGGAGACACGTTTGTGTTGGGTGGGCGCACCGGGGCGGGCGTGTCCGTACTGGAAACGTTCACCTTCGTTGCTAGCGAGAGCACACCAAACGAAGTTACCATTCAAGGCAACTTAACCGATACGATCAGTCATTTAGGGGGCAGGATCGCCGCACACCCCAGCTTCAATAGTTTTGTGCTGATGAACAGTAGCGTTAGTGAAGTGATTGTCAGTGGTGTAAACATCAATCGATCGATATCAAACTTTTTTCTGGGCATCGTTAATGGTACTGGCAACTTTGCTGGTGTCGGTAACTATACAGATCTTGCTGGAGATACGAAGTCCTTAACTGTTGCCAATGCCAACATCACGGCTGGCACTGGTGCTGATACCATTGATGTGTTCAATGCCACGCATCTTGCAACGGCAACAATTAATGGTGGCAGCAGTTTTGACACAATTTACGTAATTGGTGACGAGGCGAGTGTCACCCTTGGCGCCACTATGGATCTCGTTGGTGTTGAGAGCTTGGTGGTCAACCCGCGCCGGGCGTCGCCGATCGCCGTTACCATCAACCAGATGGCTGATTTCGACAGCCTGAACCATGTCAACCTCGCCACCGGCACGCTGAAGATCGGCGCAGCCTCCACTGGCATGGTCGATATCACCTTGGGCAGCCTGACTGCCGCCAGCATTGTGCGGGAATCGATCTCTGCTGGCGCAATCAAACTGTCGGTCGCCTTCAACGGCTCGGTGGTTGGGTCCGCAGGTGCGGAAACTCTGATCGGCGGCACTGGGGCCGAGACCCTTGATGGTGGTGCTGGCAGCGACAGTGTTGAGGGGGGAGCAGGCGCCGACTTCGTGATTGGCGGCGCCAACGACGATACGCTGATCGGTGGTGCCGGTGCCGACACGATCCATGGTCAAACGGACAATGACCTGATCCTGATTGGCGTCGGTGATTGGGCTGCAGGTGAGCACATCGTTGGCGGCGCCAATGCTGATACTCTGCAGTTCGACGATGCCAATATTGATCTTGGTACGGCGACAGTCTTCAACACCGTGGAAACCATCGTCGGCACCCATGCCGGTGGATTTGCGCTCTCGCTCACCCCAGCGGTGTTAGCCGATGTGGTGGCGATCAAAGGGGGCGCTGGCACAGATCTCGTGGTGGTTAACAGCGGCCATGGTGACTTTTCCACCCGCACCCTGACCAGCATTGAGATTCTGCGCCTTGGCACCGCGAATAATCTGCTGGTGCTACCCACCGGTGTCACGCTGCAGGCTGAGGGGACCGCTGGCAATTCCGATGTGATCCGAGCAGCGGCCGCCGATGTTATCTCCGGGGTGCAGACCTTTAACTTCGGCGCGGGAACCGCGGATCGCCTGGAAATCACGGGCGGTGGCACGATTGACTTCTCCACCTTTGCCACGGTCACGGGAGCGGAGGATGTGCAGGCGTTTGGTGCCAATACTGTGCACTTCAAAGCCAGCAACACGCAGTCGCTGAACTACATCGGCAGCACGGGTGCTGATACGTTGAGTGGGGGCGCCCTGGCCGACACTCAGTTCGGCGGTCAAGGCGCTGATACCCTGTACGGCAGCGCGTCGGGTGACCGGCTGGACGGCGGCGATGGCAATGATCTGATTGTTTATACCGCCGCCACTGACCTTGTGAATGACACCATCGACGGTGGCCCCGGCACTGGTGACGTGCTGCGCCTGTCCTTTCACACGCCAAATCTGGCTTCCCCACCCATCAGCATGGCTGGAATCGACACAATTGAGGTTCCAACGAATAACAGTAATAGCCTGACACTCACCGCTGCACAGCTGACAGGACTGGCCTCGATTGATTTGGACGCTGCCGGGACCGACGATCTGATCGTTCACGGCTCCACCACGTTTGCGGGGGTCTTGCTGCTCGGCGTTGAACGAGTGATTTCCGGTGTTGGTGGGAACAGCATAACCCTGCCGGCAGGCAAGTCTCTGATTGGGCTCGGATCCCCTGGGAATGGAAACGATACCTTTGTCGCCAGTCTGGCCGACGTCGCCAGCAACACCCAGCAGTTTGGTCTCTCTGGCGGGACAGATCGTGTGGTGTTGACTGGTGGCGGCACCATCGACCTTGGAGCACTAGCGCTGTTTTCCGATGTTGAGGAAGTTCTGCTGCAAGGAGGGGGAAGCTTCATCGTGTCTGCGGGCAGTGCGACTGCCCGCACCTATCTCGGTGAAAGCGGCAACGACAAGATCACGGGCGGCACCCTGGCTGACACCATGTTTGGCGGCACCGGTGGTGATACGCTGGATGGTGCCGACGGCGCTGATGTGCTTGTGGGTGAACTTGGCACCAATGTGCTCACCGGCGGTAATGGCGCCGACAGTTTGTTCGGCGGGGTTGATGCCGACACCCTTCATGGCGGCATGGATAACGACGTGATCGTCGGCGGCGATCAGAACGACCTTGCCACCGGCGGCACTGGTGCGGACCTTCTGTATGGTCAGAACGGCGCTGACAGCCTGTCGGGAGACGCTGGCGACGACAGTATCGTCGGTGGTGCTGGGGCGGACAGTCTGGATGGTGGTGATGACACCGATGTTTTGGACGGCGGTGCCGACAACGATACCATCACCGGCGGCACTGACTTCGTGCAGGACTTCTTGATCGGTGGCGATGGCAGCGATGATCTGTCCCTGCGCGATGGTGATATTGCCTGGGGCGGCAATGGCAACGATCTCTTCCGGGTGATGAGCACTGGCGCAATTCTTGTTGCCGACTTCACACCAGGAACCGACCTGATCAATTTAACCTACATGAATGGCGCTTGGACTGGCGCTGCCGGACTGACCGCGATGGGCGCGCCCGTGATCGGCACCAATGGGTTGGTCTACACCTTCTCCAACATCACGCTGACGATTGTCGGCACCACCACTGCGCTCGTGGCTGCCGACATCGCGTAACCACGGATGGCGTTACTCCGCGGCCTGCTGCACGGCTTGGCGCTTGACCGCTAGGGCGGTTGTGATGGTGACGGCATAGAGGATAGCCATGCCCGCAAACAATGCAGTTGGCATCCCGCGATCCAGGAGCAGGCCGAACACGAAAGGCGACAGGGCGGAGCCTGCGTCTAGCCCGCAATAGACCAAGCCAAACACCTTGCCGGTCGCCCCCTTGGGCGAGGCCCCGCGGATTAACAAATCGCGCGAGGGGCCGGTTGCTCCGGCTGCAAAGCCCGTGGCTGCCAGCAGCACCAGGGTCAGTACAAACGGCATCGAGCCAGAGGCGATCGGCAGGACCAGCGAGGCCGCCAACGCCAGGCCGCCCACAGCAACCAAGTCGTGACGCTCCGTCCGGTCGGCGAGCACACCACCAGCTAGAATGCCAGCGGAACTGCCCAGCAGGTAGACAGTCACCCCCCAAGCCAGGGTTGCCAGCGGCAACTCATACATCTTGGACAGCGCGCTGACGCCCAGCGTGTCCACGGCCTTGCCCGCCGCGGCTGTGGTCAGGAAGTACGCAAAGCCCAGGAAAATGGCTGGATAGCTGAACAGTTGGAAGAAGCTGGCCGCCTCAGAGCTTGTCGCAGTCGCCTGACGGCGGTCACTGGTGTCCAGCAGCGGTGCAGCGCGCACCAGAATCGCCACTGCAACCAAGCCCGCGAGCGACAGCCCCAGCAGTGCTGTGCGCCAATCAAACGCCGTTGCCAGAGCCAACCCAATCGCGGGGGAGGTGGCATAGCCAAGGGTGCCAGACAGTTGGTGGACACTGAATCCCCGCCCCATCCGCGCCTTGGAGACCTTCAGCGACAGGATCGACAAGTCAGCCGGGTGGAAGATGGAGTTTCCAATTGCCGACACTGTGACCAACGCCAGCAGCATCCAGTAATCAGTGGCAAAGGCCATTCCAGCCGTGGCAAGCGCCATGGTTGAAACGCCGAACACGATCAACCGATGGCCGCCATAACGATCCACCAGGATGCCCGCGAACGCCTGCAGCACGCCGGAGACGCTGTAGAACAGCGTCATGACCAACCCAAGCTGGGTGTAGCTGACCCCCAACTCCGGTCGCAGCAGCGGGAACAGCGCTGGCAGCGCCAATTGAAAGAAATGGCTGAAGAAATGGGCCGAGCCCACCAGCGCAATAATGGCTGCATCCTGAGACGCAGCAGGGCGAGGCGAGGCGGAATTGGGCAGGGTTTGATCGCTCATCGAACCATTCTAGCCACCCGGCCTCTGTGCCCAAATGCTTGGAATGCAAGGCTGTGGTGCGTGTCGTGCTAATACCAGCGTCGTTCCCGCGGTGGGGTCAGGAAGGAGGCGATACCCAAGCCAGCAACGAACCCGCCGACATGGGCGACCCATGCCACCTGCACTGTGTCATCCCCCGGCACGCCAACCAGCCCAGTGACCACGGCGATGCCAATCCAAACCAGGGCCAACGCCGTCAGCGACCCCTCAATCCGGCCTTGGCGCCGCATCAGGATGATCGCAATGGCAAACAAGCCGGAGATGCCGCCGGAGGCACCAATCATCGGCATCAAATCGCCGTCATAGGCCACCACATGGGCGGCCGCCGCGATCAGGCTGGTTACCAAGAAGCCGACCAGCATCCGCCGGGCTCCGATCAGGCGCTCCACACCCGCGCCAAACGCGAGCAGGGTGACGACATTCATCCCGAGATGCAGCCAGCCGCCATGGAGGAAGGCATAGGTGACTGGGGCAACCACGGCCGGCCAGTCAAATGGCAGGTGTCCATACCGCAGCGGCACGACACCAAACACGAGGTCGAGCGCAAGGTTGACCCGATCCGACAAAAACTCCCGGATGCCGTGCACCAGCAGGATCACAGCGGCGAGCGCAGCCGTGGCCGGGGGTACATTCATCATGGGCTCCCGCATGCGCTCTCCGCTCACTCGGCGTCAGCCAGAACCGCGGCCTGCTTGGGCGGGGGCTCTAGACGGCGCATCAACCAGACCAGCAAGATGAGGCCGGGCAGTGCGGCCGCAAGGCTGATCCCAAAGAAAGGCACCCAGCCCAGCGCATCAACCAACCCTCCACTGCCAGCCGACAGCGTGGTGCGGCCAACAGCGGCCAGCGACGACAGCAACGCGTATTGAGTGGCGGTGAAGGCTACCGAACACAGGCTGGACAGATAGGCAACAAACGCCGCCGAGCCCAGGCCGCCGCAGAAATTCTCCAGCGCCACCGCGACAGTTAGCACACCAACATCATTGCCAGCATAGTACAGCCAGACAAAGCTTAGGTTTGACAACATTTGCAGCACACCACACAGCAACAGACTACGATAATACCCAAGCCAGCCCACCACAACACCCCCCACTGCGACACCTGCAAGGGTGGACCAGATGCCAAAGAATTTTGAAACAGTGGCAACCTCAACGCGGGTAAAGCCCAACTCAACATACAGAATGTTGGCCATCGTGTTGGCAAGCGCATCGCCAAATTTATAGAATACCACGAACAGCAGAATCACAAGCCATAGCGGGCGGCGGGTGAAGTCAGCAAACGGGCCGATCACGGCATCCTGAAAGAACCCGCGCACGCCTCGCCGCGGCGCTGGTGCTGCGGGCACAGCCGGTTCAGCAGTCAGCCAGACTGTCGCCATGCCGACACCCATCAGAACCGCCATGGTGGCAAAAGCAACGGGCCAATCAAACCCGGCCGCCAGGAACAGCGCCCCGCTGGAGGAGGCGATCATGCCGAAGCGATAGCCCCATTGGGTGGCCGCAGCGCCGGCTCCCTGTTGTTCTGGGCTCAGCATCTCAATGCGGAAGGCATCGATCACGATGTCCTGGCTGGCGGACAAGAACGCCACAGCCACAGCAGCCAACGCCATGCCGACCAAATTCTCCCGCGGGTCGCTCAAGCCCAGCGCCAGAATCGCGACGGCTAGCAGGAGTTGGATCACCAGCGCCCAGGATCGCCTGCGCCCAAGCGCAGCTGTCAACATCGGCAGCGGCACCCGGTCAATGATCGGTGCCCACAGGAACTTCAGATTGTACGCCGTGCCCACCAGCGCAAACAGGCCGATCGAGGTGCGGGAGACGCCGACCTCCGCCATCCAGAAGCTCAGGGTGCCGAAGGTGAGGGGTAGCGGCAAGCCAGAGGAGAACCCCATCAGCAGCACTGCCAACAGCCGCCGATCGCCATAGGCCGCGCGCACGGCAGCGGCACTGGGGAACGCTGCACCAAGCTGCGACCACATGCGGGACATGCGCCTCTATAGCGAGTTCAACCCAAGAGGGCTATCGTGATGGACACTGGCTCAGGGTTTCGGCAGACTCTGCCCGTCCGCTCTCGGCGTCAGGGCGACCCGACCAGCCGAATCAGGACCAGTCAGGAGTGGGCCGTGACGGTGTTTGACGATGCCCCCGTGGCGGCTTTCTCGGACATCTGGCGAGAGCTTGTGGCAGCCGATGGCGCCGCTGCCGCGGCAATGCAGGCTTGGGACGCAATGGACAGGACAACGGTCCAGTGCGATCCGGATCGCACCATGGCGTTGACAGCGCTGGCTCTGGACCACCTGCCGGAAAACTACCGCCAAGCCTGCTTGCTCGAGATGGCATGGAACAGCGTTCACGGATCGCGACCAGACTATGCCTTACACCGCCGCTGCGTTGACCAATGGTGGATTGGGTCAGGGCGCGCATCGGTTGCGGATGTCAAGCCAGTGCCAAAACCACGGCGACCCCGTCGGGATCAGCGGTTGCGGATTGGGTTCTTGGCTCAGATGATGTTGCGGAACCCCCATTACTTTAACACGGCGATAGTGCCAACACTGGCAGCTCTGCCGAAGGATCAGTTTGCGGTTTTCTTGTATGCGGAGGGCAGTCACCCACTTCCAGAAACTCTGGTTTCGCTCGTCGAACACGCCAAGCCCTTGGGAGATCTTAACTCTGCGGCTTGGGATATTGCTGCTGATGACCTTGATGTTTTATTCTATCTGAATGGCTTTGGTGCGTATTCACCGTTTCAGCTGCTGCGAGCGCGACCAGCGACAAGAATAGCGTCAATGATGCACTGCTATACAACGTTTGGCCCTGAATTGATTGATGCCGTGGTGCAAGATCGGGATTTGGTTACACCCGTGCATGCTCAGACTCTTCATGAGGTTGTCGTGGAGTCGGATGGGCCGGTCTTGATGTTGGGTGTGTCAGCTGACGCGCCCCCCGTGGTTACGGCGCCGCGTCACCGGGTTGGACATATCGTGTTCGGTGCATTTAATCGCGCCAACAAGATAACGGCGGAATTGGCGTTGGCCTGGGCGCAGATTTTAGACTCTGTGCCAAAGTCAACTTTACTTCTCGCGAATTTTACCTACCAACATGTCAATCATAGGAAATCGGTCCTGAGTCTCCTGTCCGATGCGGGAGTCGATCTGGAACGTGTCGCGATCGCTCCGTTTACCAGCGAGACCGCGGAGTATCTTGGTCTTTATTCAACGGTAGACATTGCTTTGGATACTGCGCCATTTAATGGTGGTATTACAACGCTTGACGCTATTTCACAAGGAGTCCCTGTCGTGACGTTGTGCTCAGAAGATCCGAATGGCTGCATGGGACGGTACTTCCTTTCCCATGTAGGGCGGCACGATCTGGTCACCAATGATCATGCGTCGTATGTTCACCGCGCGATTGCGCTAGCCGACGAAGGGGGTGCGCTTGATCATTGGCGGGACACCGCGCGGGACCGTTTGCTTGCCTCCAGATTGATAAGACCAGGTGACTTCTCAGACCGCTTCGCTGACGTGGTGCGCACTGTATTGGCCACTCCCTCAGCACCAGATCGCGCTGTCGCCAGGGGAGGCTGAGAGAGTGCACTCGCGTGCGTTCGCCATCTGGTGCGGCATGCTGCTGGGTGGACGGCCGCCCCCTGGTCGGTGGTGTCATGCGGCCCAGTCTGGCATAGGCCGGTCGGTGCAAGATTGTGCAGACAGCACCACCTTTTTCGCACGGTGAGGTAGATATGGACCACTTATCGACAGCGCCCAAGTCTGATATCATTCAAGAATTCAAGCGTCTTTGCGATACACTTGGGCCCCATCAGGCAGCACTGACTCTGCGCGCTTATATTCATAAGCACTGTATAGAAAATGCTGATCTCGTGGTTGCATTGTATCAGGAGATTATAGATTTCCTCGATCCCGCCGAACGCATTACCTCGACGATTGATCTTGCTTGGTTTTCACTTCATCAGTCACGACCAGACTACCTCCTGCATCGTCGGTCGGTTGATCTCTGGTGGCAGATTCATGGGCAGACGTGGGTGGAGGCTGTTAAGCCAGCACCACGACCAAGGCGATCACGCCGTGACGGACGTCTGCGCGTGGGGTTTGCTGGTGGCGATTGGTCGGAGACCAATCACTACACCCAAACAGTATTCCGTCCAACAATCGAGGCTCTGCCGCGTGACCTGTTTGCAGTTCATTTATATGCAGATGGTCTTGCTCCCATCGATGACAGCATCGTGCAAATGGTTGAGGTCGCACGGCCTGCTGGCAATCTCGACTCAGCCATTTGGGACATCGCCGCCGACGATCTTGATGTGTTGTTCTGGCCGCTGGGCTTCGTTGCCCATGCACCGTTTCGGATGATGCGCGCGCGTCCGGCCCGCAGGATTGCCTTGTGGATGCACACGTACTCCACCTTCGGCCCTGAACTGGTTGATGCCTCGTTGCAGGACATCGGGCTGATGACGCCAGTTCATGAACAGATTCAGTATGAGGCAGTGATCAAGACGAATGGCCCAGCTGTTTTATTCGGTGTATCGTCGTCAGCGCCACCAGTGACAAGTGCACCAAGAACGCGGAGCCGAGGAATTGTATTTGGCACATTTAATCGAGCGAGTAAGATAACGTTCGATATGGTGCAAGCCTGGAAGAAAATTCTGGATTCTGTTCCGGGTTCGCGGCTTATGATTGCAAATCAATCCTACCGCTACGCACCACTACGGGCTCATGTTGCCCGACTGTTGGACGCTGCAGGGATCGACTCAGACCGTGTTGAACTACTATCGTTCCAAGCCAGCACAAGAGACTTTCTAGACCTTTACTCACAGGTGGACATTGCGCTGGACACATCTCCATTCAACGGCGGTGTCTCTACGTTGGATGCCCTGTGGCAGGGCGTGCCCGTTGTTACACTTGCGCAGCCAGAGCCGAACGCGTGTATCGGGCAATACATGCTATCAAACGTTGGTCGCTCTGACTTGGTGACAACCAACCATGCGGAGTATGTCGCGCGCGCCATTGCTCTGGCCAACGACCCAGCGGATTTGGATGCGTGGCGTCGAGACGCGCGCGACCGCGTTCGAACGTCCCCCCTCATGGCCCCGGGGGATATTGGCGAGCGGATGGCCCGTGCGGTTGAGGACCTGCTTCAGTGTCAAACGGGACCAGAACGCGCCCAGGCCCTCGGTGGCGCATCCGCAAGGTAGTCACACCTTAACGGCGCCAGCGCAAGATCAACAACCCAGCGGCCAGCGCCAGCAGCGGCCCGCCAACAAGGATCGGCGCCACCACGGCAAAGCCGGGAGCAGGGCGGATGGCAGCCTGCAGGATCGCAACCAGCGCGTACCACAGGCCGGAGCCAACCACCCACAGGATCAAGAAGCGATTGCGGCGGCGGCGGGAGTCGGTGTCAGTCATGGCGAGAAGATGGGATGACGGCGCGTTGCGCGCCAGGGGGATGATGGGGCGGGCAAGGCGTGTTTTGCCGCTGGATCAAGCGGCTGCGGGCAGCGGGTGGGCGGGCAGGGTGATCGTGATGCGGGTGCCCACGCCGGGTTCGCTCGCGATCTGGAGGCGGCCGCCCAGCATGTCCACCAGAGCGCGAGAGACCGCAAGGCCAAGCCCGGTGCCGGTGCGCGCAATCTCCGGCGCTTGTTCCAACTGCACAAACGGCTCCAGGGCCCGTTTAATGTCCTGGGTGTTCATGCCGCAGCCGGTGTCGACGATGGTGAGTTCCACGCCCGCGGTCACGCCGCGGGCCACCACCCGCACCTGGCCACCCGCTGCTGTGAACTTGATCGCATTGCCAATCAGGTTGAACAGGATCTGGCGCAGCGCCCGGTGATCGGTCACCACCCGCAACCCGTCATCGACCTCGGCGTTGAGCACCACGCCCTTGCTAGTCGCCTCGCGGTCCAGGAGTTCAGCAACCTCGCCGATCAGCGTCGGCAAATCCCACTCAGCCAGCTGCACATCGAACCGCCCAGCTTCGATTTTCGCAAGGTCAAGCAAGTCGTTGACCAAACTGAGCAGATGGTTTCCCCCTGTTTTGATCGCATTGGCATAGTCCCGATAGCGCTCATCCCCAATCGGGCCAAAGGGCTCGTGTCCCAGCAGGTCAGCAAAGCCGATAATGGCGTTCAAGGGCGTGCGCAACTCGTGGCTCATATTGGCCAGAAACGCGGACTTTGCTTGACTGGCTTCATCGGCCATTCGGCGCTGGCGTGCCAGCTCGACGATTGCGGCCGCCCTTGCGCCAATCTCGTCATCGATCCGGGCGGCGACGCGATTGTACTGGCGGGCGATCAATTCAACGTCACTCTCCGGCTCCACTGGCACGCCCGTGCGGAAATCGCCGTTGCGGCGGTGGCTTTCCATGGCCGAGATCAAGTCGCCAATCGCTGTGCGCGCGCCATGCTCGGCGATGTTGAGGCCCAGGCGCTCGGCATCCTCGCTCACCCGCAACGGCATGACCCGGTTGACCAGCAACACGAGGAGCAACCCGCCACCAAACGCCCACAGGCCTGCAGCCGCGATGCCCAGCAGCTGGATCAGCGCCTGATACAGGCGATTGTCACCATGGGGCAGGAATTGGGCGTCGCCGAACAGCGCAACCGCCACCGTGCCCCAGATGCCAGCGAACAAATGCACGGGGACCGCGCCAACGGCATCGTCGATCTTCAGACGGTCCAGCAAATGCGCGCCAACAATCGACAGCCCGCCGCCGATGGAACCGACCAGAGCCGCAGCAGCGATCGGAAGCGCGTTGCAGCCGGCTGTGACTGAGACCAAACCCGCCAGCACACCATTCAGCAGCAGTTCCACCCGGGTCTGGCGAAACAGCGCCATGGAGACCAAGGCAGCCGTCAATCCGCCTACGCAGCCTCCCACCACGGTGTTGACCACGATGTACGGAACCCGGTCGGTCAAGGCCAGCGCAGAGCCGCCATTGAAGCCGAACCAGCCAAACCACAAAAGAAACACCCCCAGCGTCGACAGCGCGAGGTTGGAGCCCGTGAACCCCGTCGTTGTGCCAGCGAACCGCCCGAGCCGCGGCTTCAACACCAGAATTGCCGCCAGGGCCATCCAGCCACCAACGGAGTGCACGACGGTGGAGCCTGCGAAATCGACAAAGCCAAGGCGGCCAAGCCATCCCGTCGGCTCGTTCGGCATGCCGCCCCAGGCCCAATGGACGAAGGGCGGGTAGATGAACCCACTCATCAACAACGACAGGATCACATAGCTGCCATAGCGCATGCGTTCGGCAACAGCACCAGAGACAATGGTGGTGGCCGTGCCGCAAAACATCAGCATGAACAAAAAGAACACACCCTCGCGCAAGGTATCGTGCTGGAAGGCAAATTCATTGGTGCCGATCCATCCGCCCCAACTGCTGCCAAAGGCAAGGCCATAACCAAACAGCCAGAAGCATGCCCCAGCAACACAGAAATCGATCATGTTCTTGACGGCAACATTGATCGAATTCTTTGCGCGCACGAATCCTGTCTCGACGCACGCGAATCCCGCCTGCATCACAAACACCAAGGTGGTGGCAGCAATCACCCACAGGATATCAATCCGGTCGTCCAATAGCACCCGCACTTCCTCCGCACGCTACGGTTGGTCCCGACCATACCGTCGACGGACCGCAAGACCGTATCCGATCCGGCGACCAGGTCGAAAGAGCGTTTCTGGATTGCAGGGACGGGCGGCGCTGCCGCCCGTCTGTCACGCGCAGAGTGTATCGCTTATCGGGTTAAGGGGCGGTACTTGATGCGGTGCGGTTGCACGGCATCCTCGCCCAAGCGGCGCTTCTTGTCTTCGATGTAGGCGTCGAAGTTACCCTCGAACCACACCACTTGGCTGTCGCCTTCAAACGCCAGGATGTGGGTGGCGATACGATCCAGGAACCAACGATCGTGGGTGATGACCACGGCGCAGCCGGGGAAGTCCAGCAAGGCTTCTTCCAAAGCACGCAGTGTGTCGACGTCCAAGTCGTTGGTCGGTTCGTCCAGCAGGATCAGGTTGGCGCCCGACTTCAGCATCTTGGCGAGATGGACGCGGTTGCGCTCACCACCCGACAGCACGCCGACCTTTTTCTGCTGATCCGGGCCGCGAAAGCCGAACAGTGCCACATAGGCGCGGCTGGGCATTTGGCGCCGCCCGAGATCGAGCACATCGTGACCGCCGGAAACTTCCTCCCACACGGTCTTGTTGGCATCCAAGCTGTCGCGCGACTGGTCAACATAGCCCAGACTGACCGTGTCGCCGACGCGGAAGGTGCCGCCATCGGGTTGTTCCTGGCCCGTGATCATGCGGAACAGGGTGGTCTTGCCGGCGCCGTTCGGTCCGATCACGCCGACGATGCCGCCCGGCGGCAGCTTGAACGACAGGCTGTCGATGAGCAGCCGATCTCCAAAGCCCTTCACCAGCCCCTCGGCCTCGATCACCACTGAGCCCAGGCGGGGGCCGGGCGGGATGACGATCTGGGCGCTGTCGGGCGCCTTTTCCTTCGACTGCGCCAGCAGTGTCTCGTATGACGCGATGCGCGCCTTGGACTTCGATTGCCGGGCCTTGGGTGAAGCACGCACCCACTCCAGCTCCTGGGCCAGGGTTTTCTGGCGTGCGTCTTCGGTGCGCTGTTCCTGTTCCAGGCGCTTCTGCTTGTCTTCCAGCCAACCGGAATAGTTGCCGTGGAAGGGATAGCCCTTGCCGCGATCCACTTCGAGAATCCACTCCGCCACCTCGTCCAGGAAGTAGCGGTCGTGGGTGACGGCGACGATGGTGCCCGCGTAGTCCTTTAAATGGCGCTGCAGCCACGCCACGGATTCGGCGTCCAAGTGGTTGGTCGGCTCGTCCAGCAGCAACAGGTCGGGTTTCGACAACAGTAGGCGTGCCAGGGCGATCCGGCGGCGCTCACCACCGGACAGGTTTTCCACACTCGCCTCGCCTGGCGGGCAGCGAAGTGCATCCATCGCAATCTCGACCATACGATCGAGATTCCAGCCATCAGCGGCGTCGATTTTTTCCTGCAGGTCGGCTTGCTCGGTGATCAGGTCGTTCATCTCGTCATCCGACAACTCCTCCGCAAAGCGGGCAGAGACAGCGTCGAAGCGGTCGACCAGGGCCTTGATGTCCTTCAACCCATCCATGACATTCCCGGCCACATCTTTGGTCGGGTCAAGTTGCGGCTCCTGGGGCAGATAGCCAACCTTCGCGCCTTCCGCCGCCCAAGCCTCACCGCCAAATTCGCGATCAAGGCCGGCCATGATTTTCATGATGGTGGACTTACCGGCACCGTTGGGGCCGATCACTCCGATCTTGGCCCCAGGCAAGAACGACAACCAAATGTCTTCCAGCACTTTTTTGCCGCCGGGAAACACCTTGGACATGCCCTTCATCACGTAGACGTATTGGTAGGCGGCCATGGCTGATCCTCACCGGCTGGAGCGACACAAAAGCTCGTCGCGGGGCTTCTATCCTGCGGCTTGTCGCGGTGCAACCGCGCTGGGACTAAGGGCCTCGGAAACTTCCCATTGTCCAAGTGCACCCTGGACAAGTGCGACGTGGCGGCGCACAAAATCTCTTCGACGGCCCGGCGGGTGGGCCGGGGGATAGGTGCATGAGCGGACCGACACGGGATCTGGCAGACATTCTGCGCTTGCTGTTGCGCACGCCGCAGGGTCAAGCGCTGGTGCGCGAGCGGGATCGCTTTCGTGCGATCCTGGCGGAGTGCGGCGCCGATCTGAATGACACCCCGTCCGACGACGGTGTCGCAGCCGAGCTGCGGCGCCTGACCGCCATGGTGGAGGGCTTGCGCGGCCAGATTCAAGGGCCGCTGCCGCCATCGCGCGATACCAGCTTGGAAGTGTTGCGGCGCGAATTGCAGGAAATGTCGGCCGTCATCGTCCAGGCAAAGCGCGAGATCGCAGCGCTGAAGCCAGAGAGCGCACAAAGCGGCAACCGGATTCTCTCGGCCACCGAAGAACTGGACGCGATTGTGACCGCGACGGAGCGCGCAACCACCGAGATCATCACCAAAGCCGAGCGAATGAGCGAGATCGTCGATGCGGGCGAGATCGAAAACAGCGTGGTGGCCGAGGAACTGAGCGCGCTGTCGATGGACATCCTGATGGCCTGTTCGTTCCAGGATATCACGGGCCAGCGCATCACCAAAGTTGTGAACGTGCTGCGCTATCTGGAAACCCGGATCAACTCGATGGTGCAGATTTGGGGACAGGAGGAGTTGAGCGAGGTTCAGCCCGTGGATGATACCAGCCTCGACGACACCCGCCCCGACGCCCATCTGCTGAACGGCCCACAATTGGAAGGTCGCGGTAACAGCCAAGTGGATATCGACGCGCTGTTTCAGGATCTGCGCAAGTAGTTTACCTGCCTTGGCCGGGCGCCCTATCGGCAGTGTCCGATTTGGCGCGACGGCATCATTGCTGGCGGTCCTTTCGGCAGTAACGTAGTCTGTCGCCATGACGCTGAATGAAGCATTTGAAACCTTGGTTGCCCCCAGCATAGATGGGCCGCGCGCTCTTGAGACACTCGCTGCCGTCGAGCAGAGCCATGGTCAACTTGTTGCCAACCAACTGCTCCAGACGTGGCTGACGCAACCAGTGACGGCATGGAGTGCTCTGGCCCAGGCAGCCCTGATGATTGCGCATCGCCGAACAGATGTTGCTGTGTTGGTCCTGGAAGCGGCAGTGGCGCAGCTACCGGACAACATCGAAGTGCTGGATCATCTTGCCAATGCGTTGGTCCGGCGCGCAGAGCGCGGGCGGGCCATCGAGTATTGGCGGGACTGGACCAATCGCCATCCAGACGACGCGATGGGATGGTACAAACTTGGCTACCATTTAATCGACCAGGGGGAGGCAGCGGCAAGTGTTGCTGCACTGGAACGCGCCCGTCTGTTGGCTCCAACCATGATGGCGGTGTTGACCAACCTGTATACGGCTCGCACCCTGGACCGCCAACCAGCCGCGTCCATCTTGGATGACCTGGAGTCGGAGCCTTGCCAAATGATCTGCTATCGAAGCTGCGGCCTGTTCACGGCTTGATCGCCAAGCCTTGACCGGTTGGCAATTCCAGGATGGATACCCCGCGCTCCGCCATGGCGCGGGTGGCTGCGGCGTGTTGTGCAGCGTGGCTGCGCCATCCAAAATCGTCATAGACAATCGCCGCACCGGGCGACAGACGGTCCCACAGCGAGTCGAGCGCTGCGGTTTCCGCATCGGCATCGTTCAGGTCAATATGCAGGAAGCAAATCTGCTCTGGTACTGCGATTTGGAAACTGTCGGGCACAAACCCAGCGACGACTTTGGCTCGCGAATACTGTTTGAAACGCTGCTCAACACGCCAAGCAAGGTCGCTGTCGTGTTGCGGCAGGGCGACACCGCGCCCGACACCGCCAGCACCGTCGAAGAGGTCGTAAAGAAAAAGACCGCGACCAGTCTGCTCGAGATCGATATATCGCGCGACAGCATCCATTGAGAATCCCTCAAGGACGCCGCACTCGACTAGATCGCCTGGTTGTTTCAGACCAAGCGTTGCAGCCCAGCACAGCACATGAATGCGCCAGGCCATCACGGAAAAAGTGCGGGTTGGGTCCGCACTCATCAGTGCGTTGCGAAAGCTCGGGTCTTCGAGAAACCCGATCATGCGCCCCACCGTTAACAGGTTGTCGGCGTAGAACAAGCCATAGGGCCTCAGCAAAGCTTCGGCCTCATCCAAAAGTGCCTCAAGGCGCTTTAACTGATCGATCGGGAGCGGAAAGCCAAGCATTGCGCGATGATATCGGGCGCTGCCAACCCGCGCCAGCCGTCAACGCCGCCATCCCCGGACAGGTCGAGGATGGTGTGCATAGCAGGCCCCAGCGGCTGAAAGACCGTCAGTCCGTGACCAACCCAGTCGGCAACCCGTCCAAGCTCTTGGCATTCTTCTTGGCGCGATAGGCGCGCAACCCGTCCTCACCCTGGCCCTCGGCCCAGGTGAGCAGGGTTTGGCGGTCCTCTTGAAAGCTCATCAGCGGCACGCCAAACCCGCAGGAGGTTTGCACCAGATCAAAGTCCAAGCGCACGATCTGGCGCGCACCCGGCGGCTCCCGGTCGGCGAAGGCGCTTGAGAGCAAGGCCTGATAGCCAGCGCTGCCGCGGGGCAGGCTGGTACCACGGCCATAAAGACGCAGGATCAGGGGGGAGCCCTCGAACGCGCATGCCATCACAGTGAGGCGGCCATCGGCTGCCAGATGGGCAGCCGTCTCAGCGCCACTGCCGGTGACATCCAGCCAGCAGACCGCTCGATCGGACAGGATTCGCAAACAATCCAGCCCCTTGGGCGACAGATTCACCCGCGCCCCCGGCGCAGCCGTGGCCACGAAGAATACCTTCTGCGCCGCCAGGAAGGCCTGATGTGCCTCGGTCAGAGTGTCATAGGTGCGGCCCATGGGTCACCGTGTGGTGCGGTCAAGGAAGCGGATCAGGGCGGCGCGGTCTTCGGGATCGGTGATCACCTGCTCGGGCATTTTCGTGCCCGGCGTGTAGGCTGTTGGCCCGATTTCGAACAGGCGGGAGATGGTCTCGGCCGTCCACACAATATCCATCCCCCGCAGGGCGTCGGAGAACTGATAGCCAGGTGCGGTGGCAATCCGGCGACCAAACACACCGTGCAATGTGGGGCCCGCGCGATTGCCATCATCGGCGGTCAGGGTATGGCAGGCGACGCAGGCGCGAAACACCTCCGCTCCCCGCGGATCGGCATCCGCCGCGACCGTGTCCGCCTGCGGGCGAGAGATCGGGCCGATGGGGCGACCAGTCGCCACCTCCCACCGGCGCAATAGCCGGTCGCCGCCGCCGGTGATGATCTGGCTGCCATCTGGCGTGAAGGCGAGCGACCAGACCGGCAGACCCGGTCCCGTCATGCGGGCGCGGGTGGCGCCGGTTACGCTGTCGATCACCATCACCGCGCCGCGCAGCCCAGCGGCGGCGACCGTGCGGCCATCGGGGGAGAGGGCCAGCGCCACAATTGGGGTCGGCTGCGCTTCAACTTCGTGGCGCAGCGTGCCATCGGGGGCGAGCAGGCGAACCTGACCATCGGCGCTGCCGATGGCGATGCTGCCATCCGGACCAACGGCGACTGCGTTCACCGGCGTCGGCATGCGCACAACCCGCTCCGGTCCGCTGCCAGCTGGCCAGAAGCGCAGAGTACCGTCATGCCCTGCGGTGATCAGGCCAGCACCATCGGAGGCGAAGGCAACACTGCTGACCGGACCCTGGTGACCAGTCAGCACCCGTGGTGCGCCGCCGCCCAGCGGGTGTACCTGCACCCGGCCATCCCATCCTGCGACCGCGAGGCTCTGGCCATCACGGCTGACTGCCAGCCCGCCGACTGGCGCCTCGGTGCCAGCCACCTCCCGCTCGGGTGTTGGCTGACCGGGTCGCCAGAGCGCCACTTTACCGTCCTCGCCGCCGGTGGCGAAGCGGCCATCGGGCAGCGCGATCACAGCGTTGACAGACGCCTCGTGATGCCGCAGCACCGCCAGCGCGGTGCCGTGGGCCAGGCCCCACACGATTGCGGAGGTATCAAAGCTGCCAGAAACCGCCAGCATGCCGTCGGGGGAGATGGCGACTGCCCGCACCGGACCACCGTGACCGCGCAGTTCCTGCGCAGCACTTGGCGTCGCCAGCATCATCAATCCCAAAACCCCTGCCACCCACTGCCGCATGCGTTCCCCCCGGCTGCGCCAAGCCTGTTGAGGAGAGGATATGGCGTTGGCAGTCACCGCCTCAAGCAGCGCCAGACGTTTAGCTGGTCGCCAGTTCCCCGGCGCGACGGCTGGCAGCTGCGATGGCGCGATCGTAGAGCGGCTGAACCCCATCCTCTGCCATCAACACGGCGAGGGCCTGGAGAGTGGTGCCACCGGGGCTGGACACGTTCTGGCGCAGCTGTGCTGCGGAGTTGGCGTCAGCGTCCAGAAGGGCACCACTGCCCGCCACAGTGGCCCGCGCCAAACGCTCCGCCAAATCGGCAGGCAGGCCTGAGGCAACGCCCGCCTTCGCCAATGTCTCCACCAACAAGAACACATAGGCCGGACCACCGCCCGAGACAGCGGTGACCGGGTCGATCAGTGCTTCGTCGTCCACCCACTCAACAGCGCCGCAGGCTGCCAGCAGGGCATCCGCATCCGCGCGCTGCTCCAAGGTGACCGCGCTGTTGGGCACAGCGACGGTGATCCCGCGGCCAATTGCAGCGGGCAGATTGGGCATGGCGCGCACACACGCTGCCGCTCCCAGCCATCGGGCGAAGTAGCCAAGCGTTTTGCCAGCGGCGATGGAGACTGCCATGCCGCCCGGCGCCAAGTGGCGGGCAGCGGCGGGCATCACCTGGTCCATCATCTGAGGTTTGACGGCCAGCACGACCGTCTGAGCCTGCAAATCGGCAGGGACCTGATCGAAGCTTGCAACCGTCGGCACATCCAGACCCTGAGCCACAGGGTCAACCACCAGGATGTCGGTACGACCCGCGGCGAGCCAGCCTTTCAGCATGGCTCCCCCCATCTTGCCGCAGCCAACCAACAGCAACGTCATCGAGCGCCTAAGCCTCGCCAACCGTCTCGAACAAGGCAGCTTCCAACGCTTCCGAGGCCGACTTACCGCCCCACACCACCATCTGGAAGGCGGGGAAGAAGCGTTCACACTCGGTAACCGCTGTGTCGACAATGTCCTCCAGCTGCTCGATGCCGACGCCGCGTTGACCGCGCAACGGCATCGTGTGCCGGAACATCGGCATACCATCGTCCGGGTTCACGTCGAAATGACCCAGCCACAGCTTTTCATTGAGAGCGGCCAGGAGGTCATTCACTTCGCGACGACGGGTCTGCGGAACCTTGGTGTCAAAGGCTGCAGTGAAGTGCAGGGCGGCCACATCGTCCCGCCACAGAAAATACAGGCGATAGTCGCACCAGCGGCCCTGAATTTCCGCGACCAGTTCATCTTCGGATGGGCGATCAAATGGCCAGTCATTGGCCGTGACCAACTCTTCCAGAACGTCGAGCGGGTGGGCGACAGGGTCCTGGCCATGGTCGAGAGCGATGCTCATGCCGGAGACCTCCTCGTCGGCGGCGATTGCGCGAGAGACGTCGTGTCCCGGAGACCGGCGGCGACATCTGGGGTGAACCCACCTCTGGTCCACCCGGTGGCGAGACTGCCCCAGGAGCCCACGTCTGTGCAAGCGGAGGGGCTGCGGAGCCAAGCATTCCTTGGGGCGGGACCCATAGAAGGTATGCCGGTCACTGTCCAGAATCAGTCAGTCGATTCGGGTGTGCGCTGGACGCTTGGCTCCTCCGGCGCGGCGGAGGTGGCACCGGTGCTCGGCGCGGCCGCGGCACCCAGTGCTGCTTCCAGCGTCGCAACGCGGGCGTTCAATGCCTCCACCTGCTCCGCCGCAGAGCGCGCCAGGTCCGCCATGGCATCGAACTCGTCGCGCGGGACCAGGTTCAGCGAGGCGACGAAGCGTTCCATCTGTTGGCGGAACAGCACCTCCACTTCCTGGCGGACACCTGAGAAGGCACCCATCGCCCCGGACGCTACGCGCGCCATGTCGTCGAACAGGGGGTTGTTGGGACCGAAGGGGGAGGAGGAAGTCATGGCGGTGTCCAACTGTTGTCCGGCGCAAGAGAGTCACGGTGGCGGCGGAAATGCAACCAGCCAGCATGCCCCACGATGCGAGTGTTACCCTGTGCGGGCTTGGTGGCCGCAGTGTGGCACCTGCGGCCGATGACGGCCCCCCCCCATTGCGCTGCGGCAGACCCCGCTAGCACGGCGGTTTGCTGCTGGACAGCCGCGCTATCGCCAGCGAGATGCCGTGCATGCGCTGATTTGTATCAGCCATCGGACCGCGGCGGGCAGCAGGTTGGATGCGCAGCTACGCCGCTTGAAGGCGGTTGACGATGGTGTCGACCGACTGCCGCAGCGCCACGCCCTGATCCACCAGCACGCTCACGCCTGAGGCGATGGACTGGACCGCACCGCGGGTCTCGCCCACTCCCGTTGCCACAGATTCAATGGTGCGGGTGACGACACCGGTGCCATCGGCTGCTTCGACGGCGTTGCGGCTGATCTCCGAGAGGGCGGCGGCTTGCTGCTCAATCGCGGCACCGATGGACAGCGAGATGCTGTGCATGCGGCGCACGGTTTCGCCCAGGGTGCCAATCGAGCCGCCGACGGTGCCAGTCGCCTCGCGGATGGCTTCGATGCGCTGGGCGATGTCGACTGTTGCTTGTGCAGTCTGGTTGGCAAGGCGCTTCACCTCCTCCGCGACTACGGCAAAGCCGCGCCCGGCCTCGCCAGCGCGGGCAGCTTCGATGGTGGCATTCAGCGCCAGGAGATTGGTTTGGGCGGCAATCTCCTCGATCAACCGGACGATGGAGCCGATGTCGCCGCTCATCATTGCCAAAGCTTCCACGTCGCTCTGGGTCGCTTCGGCGCGATTGGCCGCCTCGGTCGCAATGCCCGTCGAGCTTTCCACCTGACGCGCAATCTCGGCAATGGAGGCCGTGATTTCCTCGGCGGCTGCGGCCACGGTTTGCACATTGCTGGTCGCTTGATTGGCGGCGCCAGACACGTCGCTGGCGCGATCGGCGATAACATCGGCCGTATGCACCAGCGCCTTGGCTTCGCTGTCGATCTGACGGGTCACCGTGTCCAGGTGCCGGACCACGCCGCCGATGGTGTCTGCCACAGTTTTCGCTGCGGCATCCATCGCCTGGACGCGGGCGGCTTCCGCGGCTTGGCGCGCCTCCGCAGCCTCCTGTTCAGCGGCACGCAGATGGGAGAGGCGTTGGCGAAACTCCTCAATCGCGCCTGCCATGCTGCCTACTTCATCGCGGCGGTCCTGGCCGGGCACCGACACCATGAGATCGCCATCGGCGATGGTGAGCATGGCACGGCGCAAATCACTCAAGGGCTGCAAGCTGCGATGGGTCAGCCACCACAAGCCCGCGATGACGACGGTGCCGACTGCGGTCGCAGCGATCACCGCAATCCACACAACGCCCCACACCGAAGGCAGGTCCTTCTCCGTCACGCCCACCACCAAAGCGCCAACCACTTGGCCATTGGCAGACTTCAGCGGGTCGTAAGCCGTTAAGAACATCGTGCCTTGAACATTGGCCCAGCCGCGGAACGGCTTACCCTGACGCAGCACCGTGTCGTACACCGGCCCCTCGGCCAGCTTGGTGCCGACAACGCGGGTGCCGTCGGGGCGGACAACATTGGTCGCGATGCGGACATCGCGATGGAACAGGCTTGCCGCACCACCGGCAATCGCCTTCAGGCGATCCACCACGGTATTGTCGCCATTTAGCACGGTTGTGCCAGCGCGCAGCGTTTCTCCCTCGCTGACCAGCGGCCCGAGGTCGTTGATCAAGGCAACACCCAGGGCGATTTTGGATTCGAGGATTTGAAGGGCCTGGTGTTCGTACGAGGCGTTCACCTCGCGCAGCACCACGCCGACGCACACGCTGATGCTAAGGACGACGCCCAAAGCTGCAACCAGCACTGTTCGGGCTCGAATGGTTAGAGTCATGGGTATCTCCACAGTCCAGCGTGTGTGCTGGCGCTGATAGCATGTAAATATGACAGTCTAGAGCTGCGATCAGTCGCAGCGGCATTGTGAACACTCGCTGTAAACGAGTGTTTTTGATAGTCTTTGGGTACCATACAACGATTGGATCTGGCAACCCGTGGATCACCAGTGGCATTTGCCGCGGGTGCCGTTCCTGAGGCAACCATCGATCAGCGGACAGTTGCAGACGGTGGCAGGAGGGGCCTATATCGACCCATGATCGTGGTCACGGGCGGGGCCGGCTTCATCGGCTCAAATTTGGTCGCGACGCTGAATGCGGCCGGTCACAGCGAAATCCTCGTGGTCGACCGCTTCGGCGACGGCGACAAGTGGCGCAATCTGGCCCGCCATGAAGTGGCTGCCCTGGTGCCGCCCGAACAGTTGATGTCAGTTCTGGACGCCAACGTCGGGCGAATCGAGGGCGTGTTCCACATGGGCGCGATCTCGGCCACAACGGAGCGCGACGTTGATCTGATCGTGCGCGAGAATGTCGCGACCACGCTTGGGCTATGGGATTGGTGCGCCCGCCATCAAGTCAGGCTGATCTATGCCTCCTCCGCCGCCACCTATGGCGACGGGGCGGATGGGTTTGAGGATGATCCGAGCCTTGATGCCCTGGCGCGGTTGAAGCCGATGAACCCCTATGGCTGGTCCAAGCACTTGGTTGACCGACGGGTGGCACGCATCCTGGCCTCCAACGGTGCGCGACCACCGCAATGGGCGGGGCTGAAATTCTTCAACGTTTATGGCCCGAACGAATACCACAAGGGCGGGCAGATGAGCGTGGTGCCCCAATTGGTGCGCCAGATTCAGGACGGTCGCCCGGCCCGCCTGTTCCGCTCCCACCGGGCGGACTACGCCCATGGTGGCCAGCTGCGGGACTTTGTGTGGGTTGGCGATGTCACGGCCGTGATGCTGTGGCTGTGGCAACGACCGGACGTCAGTGGGTTGTTCAATGTCGGCTCCGGCCGTGCGCGCAGCTTTGCGGACCTGGCGCGCGCCGTGTTTGTTGCCATGACCCTGCCGGAGCGCATCGACTACATCGACATGCCGGGCGACCTGCGCGAGCGCTATCAATATTTCACAGAAGCCCGTATGGACCGGTTGCGTGCGGCTGGGTATGACCGGCCGTTCACCGATCTGGAGGTTGGGGTCACGGTCTATGTCCGCGACTACCTCCTGGCAGAGGATCCATACCGCTGATGCTGGAGTTTCCAGGGATTGACCCGGTTGCCATCTGGCTCGGCCCGTTGCCGATCCGCTGGTACAGCTTGGCCTATATCGCAGGCTTTCTGTTGGGCTGGCGCTGGGCGCGCCGGATGGCAACCACGGCGCCGCGCCCCATCGAT
Source organism: Alphaproteobacteria bacterium (assembly GCA_004292755.1). Taxonomy (GTDB): domain Bacteria; phylum Pseudomonadota; class Alphaproteobacteria; order Elsterales; family Elsteraceae; genus RDXE01. Next base: position 285,085 of record RDXE01000025.1, on the reverse strand, counting down.
GTGAAGCTGGTGGATGACTATCTGTTCTGGGCGGTGATCGGGGTGATTCTCGGCGGGCGACTCGGCTACAGCCTGTTCTATCAGCCGGGCTTGTATCTGGAGGACCCGCTTCGCCTCCTCCGCTTGTGGGAGGGGGGGATGTCCTTCCATGGCGGGTTCCTGGGCGTGGTGATCGCCACCATCCTGTTCGCTCGGCGCCATCAGCTCGATTTGCTCAGTTTTGGTGACATTATTGCCCCGGTCGCACCCATCGGATTGGGCCTCGGGCGGATCGCCAACTTCATCAATGGCGAGTTGTGGGGACGGGTCACTGACGTCCCCTGGGGGATGGTGTTTCCCTCCGGCGGGCCACTCCCGCGCCACCCGAGCCAGCTGTATCAAGCTGCGTTGGAGGGGGTGCTGCTGTTGGCAGTGCTGGCGTTGGCCAATCGTTTGGGCCTGCGCCAGCGGGCCCCCGGCGCCACCATCGGCGTGTTCTTGATTGGCTATGGCATCGCTCGCTTGATTGGCGAGGTGTTTCGCGAGCCCGACCCCCAGCTTGGCTTCCTGATGTTCGGGACCACCATGGGCCAGTTGCTCTCGATCCCGATGGTGATCGTGGGGCTTGGTTTTGTGTGGTACGCCCGCCGCCGCGCGGCGTGAGCACACTGGCAGCCCGACTGGCTGCTGAGGCACCGCTCAGCGTGGCGCGCTACATGGCGCTGTGTAGCGAGCATTACTATGCCACCCGCGATCCCTTTGGCCGCTCGGGCGATTTCATCACTGCACCCGAAGTCAGCCAGACCTTCGGGGAGTTACTGGGCCTGTGGTGCGTTGCCCTGTGGCAGCAGGCCGGGCGTCCGGCCGATCTTGCACTGGTCGAAGTTGGACCGGGGCGCGGCACGTTGATGGCCGATGCCTTGCGCGCAATTGCGAAAACTGCGCCGCAGTGGCACCGCACCCTTGCTGTCCATCTGGTGGAGACCAGCCCGACCCTGCGCGCCGCACAGCGCAGCGCCATCCCCCACGCCCAGCATCACGAGGACACCGCCACGCTGCCCGCCTGCCCGCTGATCGTGCTGGGGAATGAGTTTCTGGATGCCCTGCCAGTGCATCATCTGGTCTATCACCAGGGCAACTGGCGGGAGCGGCTGGTAACCGTCACCGCCAATGGCAGTTGGCAGTGGGCGTTGGCCGAGGCGCCATCGCCGCTGGCAGCAGAGATCAGCCCCGCCATCGCCCAGGCGGAGGAGGGGAGCGTCGTCGAACTGGGCCTCGCCGCGCGCGCCGTCACCCGCCAGTTGGCAGCGCGGCTGGTGCAGCAGGGTGGGGCCGCCCTGTTGATCGACTATGGCTACGCCACCCCAGCGCTGGGGGAGACGCTGCAGGCCGTCAAACGCCACGCGACCCACCCCGTGCTCGCCACCCCTGGCGAGGCGGACCTGACCGCCCATGTTGATTTCCAGGCCATCGCCCTGGCTGCAGCAGAGGTCGGGGCCGAGGTCACGCCCGTGGTGGAGCAGGGGATGTTCTTGCGCAGTCTTGGCATTGTGGAGCGGACCGAACACCTGATCGCCAGCAACCCAGGCGCTGCGGGGCGTTTGCGCAGCAGCCTGCGCCGCTTGATTGAGCCGTCTCAGATGGGCAGCCTGTTCAAAGTGATCGGCTTTGCCCATCGGGATTGGATGCCGTTACCGGGATTGAGCACGCCATGATGCAGTCTCAGCTGTTGGCCGCCGTGCCAGGGATCGTTCACGGCTTCTTTGGTCGCGAGGGTGGGGTGAGCACGGGCCTCTACGCCTCGCTCAATGTTGGCCTCGGCAGTCGTGATGACCCGGCCGCGGTGGCGGAGAATCGTCGCCGGGTGGCGGCCCGCCTGGGGGTTGCGGGCGACCATCTGGTCAGCCTGTATCAAATTCACAGTGCCGAGGCGGTGGTGGTGACCGGTCCTTGGCCGCAGCGCCCGGTGGAAGCCGACGCCGTTGTCACCCGCACGCCTCGCCTCGCGGTTGGTGCCCTGGCGGCGGATTGTGCGCCGGTCTTGCTGGTAGACCCGGTTGCCCGCGTGGTGGCTGCAGCCCATGCGGGCTGGAAGGGTGCGCTCACCGGTATCGTGGATGCTGCCGTCGTGCGCATGGAGGGCGAGGGGGCTGACCGCAGCCGCATTCTGGCCGCGATTGGCCCCTGCATCGGTGCCGCCAGCTATGAGGTGGGCCCGGAGTTTGAGGCGCGCTTTGTCGAAGCGGACCCCGCCAATGCCCGTTGGTTCGCCTGTCCTCCGGGGCGCCAGCGCGCACATTTTGACTTGGGGCGCTATCTGGAAGCCCGGTTGCAGGGATTGGGTCTGGGTGCGGTTGACCGGTTGGATGCCGACACGTGCGCCGATCCCGCACGCTGGTTCAGCTATCGCCGTACCACTCTGGCGGGCGAGCCAGACTATGGTCGCCAAATCTCCGCCATCGCGGTGATGTGATGCCTCACCTGTTGTTCTTGATGCTGTTCTGCCTGTTGGGGCTGTTGGTCTCATGCGTGATCCCGGTGTGAGGGAGAACCGGCGCGGGGCAGTGGTCCAGGCAGCCTGGGCTGCGGTTCTGGCTGTTGCGCTGGCTGGCTGCCAACCACTGCCGCAGCCCTTCCGCAGCGATGAAGCCGTCCGCGTCGCCAATCCCCTGTTGGACCTAGCCCCTGCCCTTGGCGTCAGCGTCGCGCCACTGGATGGCGTGCCGCCTGAGTTCGGTCGAGTGGTGGCGGAGGCCGTTGCCTCAGAATTGCGCGGGATCGGTGTCCCGGCAGCGGTTGGTGTGGGCAACCGCGGCAGCAGCCGCCTGCGCGGCGCCAGCCTTGTGCGCCCTGGGCAAGTGGAAACAGCGTGGCGCCTGGAATCCTGGGCAGGCCGCACGCTGGCGGAACCCCGCGGCTCCATCGCGCTGGATGCAGCGGGGCGGCCGGTGCCAGGTGGGGTGACCGCCTTCGCCCGCACCCTTGCCAGCGCCATCGCGCCGCTGCTGTCGGGACCAGAGGTGGTGGAGGCTGCCGTCGCCGAATCCATTGCCGTCGCCCGTATCGAGGGCGCCCCTGGCGACGGTGCAACAGCGCTGAAAGCCGCTGTGGAAGTGGTGATGCGCCAGAATCGCATCCCCGTCGTCCAGACCATCGGTCCGCGCACCGCCCAGCTGCGCGCCACTGTCGCCCTCAGCCCGCCGCGTGATGGGCGGCAGGCCGTGGTGCTGCGCTGGGTGTTGAGCCAGCCCGACGGTAGCGAGGTGGGGGCTGTGGAGCAGCGCAATCAGGTTCCCGCCGGGCGCCTGGACGGTCGCTGGGGCGAATTGGCGTTGACCATCGCCGAAGCGGCCTGGGATGGCATTGATGCGCTGATCGAAGCTGCCCAGACCATCCCGCGGCGCTAGCCGTCGCGGCTTTGTCCTGCCAGTGAGCGCATGGGTTTGTCGCATGGGGTCGCGTGCGGTTTACAGTTCAAGGACAGCCGGTGTAGGGTCCGCGCCGGTCAACCGGCTATCATCCTTGATGCCGGGGATAATTCTGTTGTCCTGGGGCGGAGGCCCCTTAGCGGCGGGTCGGCATCATGAAAATCCTGAGCTGCAATTCTAACCGCCCCCTCGCCGAAGCGATTTGCGCGGTGCTGAATTTACCGATGACCAAGGCGAGTGTGCGGCGCTTCTCTGATATGGAAGTGTTTGTTGAGATTCATGAGAATGTACGCGGCGAAGATGTGTTTGTCATCCAATCCACATCCTATCCCGCCAATGACAACTTGATGGAATTGCTGGTCACGTTGGATGCGCTGAAGCGCGGCTCGGCCAAGCGCATCACGGCTGTGATTCCCTACTATGGCTATGCACGCCAGGACCGGAAGTCGGGCCCCCGCACGCCAATCTCGGCAAAGCTGGTGGCGAACCTGATCACCACGGCGGGTGCTGACCGGGTGCTGACCCTCGACCTGCATGCTGGGCAGATTCAGGGCTTCTTCGACATCCCACTGGACAATCTCTACGCCGCACCTGTGTTCACCAAGGACATGATCGAGAAGTACGGCGGCGAGGGCGCGACGGACTGCCCGGACCTCACCATCGTCTCGCCCGATGTCGGCGGTGTGGTGCGGGCCCGTCAGGTGGCCAAGCGTCTGGATGCTGACCTTGCGATCATCGACAAGCGTCGCGAGCGCGCTGGCGTGTCGGAAGTGATGAACATCATCGGCGATGTCCGCGACCGCCGCTGCGTGCTGGTCGACGACATTGTCGATAGCGCTGGCACCCTGTGCAATGCGGCCGCTGCCTTGCGGGAAGCCGGCGCGACGTCTGTCTCAGCCTATGTTACCCACGGTGTGCTATCGGGTGGTGCGGTTGCCCGCGTCGCCTCGGCCCCGATCGACATGATGGTGACAACGGATTCGATCCAGGCAACCGAAGCCGTGCGGGTGGCCCAGAACATTCGGCAGATCACCATCGCCCCGCTGTTGGCCGAAGCCATCCGCCGGGTGAGTGAGGAGCAATCGGTCTCCTCCCTGTTCGCGTAATCCTTAGAACAGGCTGCCCTGACGCGTCGGTGGTGGGGCGACAGGTGGCTCCAGACACCGGGGGTCGTCGGTTTGCACCGAATTGACCAGTGGTCCGACTGCGCGGATGGTCAGCAATCCCTCGGGCAGCGGGACCAGACTGGCGCGCGCTGCCTCGGCCGGGTGGTCGAGCCACACCGCCGCGGCATCCGCGCCCGGCAGGATCACCGGCATGCGGTGGTGCAGCGCAGCCAAGTCGCGGTTGGCGGCGACGGTGATCAGGGCGGTGCTGATCACTGGCCCATCCGGCCCGGTCCATGTGTCCCACAGACCTGCGAACCAGAACGGCTGGCCGCTGGTGAGGTGGATCACATGGGGGTGCTTGGCACCGTCGCGGCTGACCCACTCATAGAAGCCTGAGGCTGGGATCAAGCAGCGCCGACGCCGGGCGGCATCCCGGAAGCTCGCCTTGGTGTCCAACGTCTCGGCGCGGGCGTTGATCAGCGGCGGACCACCGCGATCCCGGCTCCAATGGGGCACCAGGCCCCAACGGATTAGCCGGGCGACCATGTCGCCGTCGGCCTCGCGCAGCACAGCAAGGATGCGTTGCGTCGGCGCGATGTTCCAGCGCGATGGCACATTCGGCCACAGCAGCGTGGCCGATGGGTGCGGCAGCAGGTCTGACAAGTCGCTGGGTGGCGCCGTCAGCAGGTAGCGGCCGCACATCGCCGTGGCTCTAAGGGGCGGACGTTACGGGGCCAGGGTGTTATGGCTGCCGTCGCACAGCGGCTGCCCCTGGGTTGCCTTGCAGGCGCAGAACCACAATTCGCCCGCGGCCTCGGCGGTGTAGGTAAGGGGGGTCAGGCCAGTTCCCTTGTGGGCACCATCGCAGAAGGGCTGCTTCTTGGAGCGGCCACAGGTGCACCACCAATAGGTCTTGCCAGCCTCCACCTGCACGGAAATCGGGCTGCGGGCGGCAGGGATCGGCTGTGCGGTCTCGATCATGATCTAGGTCCCCCTCAAGGATCGCGTGGATCGGTCACCCCCGCTTGTGCCACTGAATGGCACCCTGCATCAACTGCGCTGACCAGTGGGTGCGGGCGCGAGCAGCGGCGCGTGGGTTTTGCGCAACTTCGCAACCTTAGGATCAGACACCGCGCGGATATAGGGGCTGCCAGGGTTGCGCCGGGCATAGCCGTGATGCTCGGGCTCAGCGGCGTAAAACGCCTCCAACGGCTCCACGGTGGTGGCCAGGGGGGCGGAAAACAGTCGTGCCTGGGCGATCTCTGCCATGTATTGGGTGATGTAGAGCCGCTCTGCCTCGGAACTGTAAAACACCACCGAGCGATACTGGCGACCGACATCCGCACCCTGGCGGTTTTTCTGCGTCGGGTCGTGGGCGATGGCGAAGAACAGCTTCAGCAACCGACCAAGCGGGATCACCGGTGGCTGATAGGTGATCTCGATCACCTCGGCATGGTTGGTGGTGCCGCTGCACACCGTGCGATAATCGGCCTTCGCCAACGAATCACTAGCATACCCCGGCCGCACGCGGGTAACCCCGGCCAATTCCACATACACAGCCTCGGTACACCAGAAGCAGCCACCGCCCAGCACCAGCGTGCGGACAGCAGCGCCGTCGTCAAAGGGTGTGGACGGTTCGGGGAAGGTCCAGGGGTCAATCAACAGCGTCATGGACGGGGCAGCCTTGGCGAGAGGGGCGGGGTGTGACACCGGTTCGCCCAGGGGAGATGGGACTTTACCGTCGGCTTGGGTAGGGGGCGAGGAACTGCGCCACGACGGGCCCCCACGCTGCGGGCCCTTCGACGGCGAAGAATTGCTGGTGTCCGTCGCTGCCAAAGGCGGGCAGCGCATGGAACTCCGCTTGGCCACCCGCACCGCGGTAGGCCTCCAGCATCCGCTGGGCCAGCGGAACGTCAAAAAAGCTGTCGTTGGCCGTGTAGAGCCATAGGCTGGGCACGCGTGCGGTGGCGCCGAACTCGCCCGCACTGGCGACCAGCGCTGTCGGTTGGCAGTTAACATTAGGCCGCCCACCGGCGCGCCCGCCGCGCCCACCCGCTATGTTGATGATCGCGCCGAGGGCGACTGGAGGCTCAGCCGCCAGGGCCAAGGCACCCCAACCGCCACCGGAATGGCCCAGCACAATAACGCCATCCGCCTGAACGCTGGGGAGCGTGACCAAATGGTTGATGGCCGCCCGGATGTCTCGTGCCGTTTCCCGTCCGGCGTGGCGATAGTTTGGGGCGGTACAGGGACCGAAGTCACCCGCCCAAGCCCCGCCTGCAGCGCCATAGCCCCGCCGCAGGGGTGCCGCCACGGCATAGCCGCGGGCGAGAAACCACGCCGCTGCCGGATGATCGCAGGCCAGCGGCTGCTGTCGCTGGCGCAGGTCGGCATTGGGGGTTGAGCCATGGTTGATCAGGACCAATCGTGGAACCTCGGCGCCCGCGGGTAGGCACAGCCGGACCGTGATCTCGGCCCCTGTGCCTGGCACCGCAACCCGCAAGGTTTGCTCCAGGCCGCGACCGCTGGCGGGCTCCGCCACAGCCGCGCATCCGGCCAGCAGCATGCCCAGCCCAAGCCCCACCCAAGCCCACATCGCCCCCTCCCAAACGCTTTACCAGCCTGCGACGCGTCCGTCGGGATGCCCGGTCACCGCAGTGAGGGTCCCTTGGCCCGGCTTGCAGAGGCTGGTTGTACCGAGTACCGCCCAGACGACACCGTCCCTTGGCGACGAGCCAACCCCGCCGCCGGGCGACGGCGAGGTAGAGCAAGCGTGGCCGTAAGATCAGTCATCCTGCCCGGAGAGGAGGGACTTCCACCCCTCCCGCGCGCTGTTTGGTAGGGACAGGGGGACTCGAACCCCCACAGCCTTGCGGCCTCCGGATTTTAAGTCCGGTGCGTCTACCGATTCCGCCATGTCCCCAGCAGCGCCGGTCTTGTCGCGCGGACGCGGGACAGTATGCGCAAACGGGGCGGGGCTCAATCCCTGGAGGAGGGTGTAGCGTGGGACTTGGCATGCTCTGCAGTGCTGCCGGGCCAGCCCGCCACCACCACGCCCATCGTCGCAAGCACGACGGCGATCAGAGTTGTGGGGCTGGGCACTTCCCCCAACAGAATCAGCGCTCCTAGCGTGACGGTGGGTGGTACCAGCGCTCCAGAGAGGCCCGCACGCTGGGCGCCAAGTGCGGCGACCGTCGCACCATAGGCCCACACTCCGCCCACGCCTGCCAACACGCCTTGCCACAAGATTTGCCAGACGAGCTCAACGGCCGGCACGCGGGTGAGGTCGCTGCCCGCCAGCCACCACAGCGGCACAATGGCCACTGCCGACCCCAGCGCCAGCAAAGCCGTCGCGCACCATGGCTCCAGGCCACTGGCGCGATAGGCCACAGTGTACGTCGCCCATGCCGCGGCTGCGCTGAGGAACAGCAAATGTCCCTGCCAGCGGCCATCGGCATTGGCGAGCAGGGATGGCACCAGCACCAGCACCATCGCTGCCATCACCAGGAATAGGCCAATGGCCCGGCGTGTGTTGATCGCCTCGCGTAGCCACAGCGCGGCAACCAGCGCCACGGCGAGTGGCATCGCACCCGCCATCATTGTTCCCATGTCGGCTGCGGGGGCGAACCTGGCCCCGGCCATCGCCAACAGCCCAAAGGGCAGGCCGCCGCCGACGAGCATAAGAGCGACGCGGCTGAAGGACAGGCCGTCGGGCCAGTGTCGCAACAAGCGCCACCACACCGGTGCCAGCAAGAGGGCGGGCACGGTGTAGCGCAGCAGGGCGAGGTCAATCGGGGTCATGCTGGTGCGCACACCCGCACGGGTGGCGATCTGCCATCCCGCCCCCAACACCACCGCCGCCGCGGCGGCCAGCAATCCACTGAGCGGCAGGGCAGAGGAGCGAGGGGGCATGGCGCGCTGAACTCCGGGTGCTGGGGGACGGCGCCATTGCAGCACCACATCGTGTCGGCGCCTAATGATCGCCACTCACCAAGACATGACAGGAGTTCATGGGATGCGGCACCTGCCGCCGTTTCAGCCTCTGGTCACCTTCGAGGCTGTGGTTCGCCTCGGCGGGTTTGCGCGCGCTGCGGCCGAGTTGGGGCTGACACAGAGTGCCGTCAGCCACCAGATTCGGCGGCTGGAACACGCGATGGGCCAGCGCCTGATCGACCGCACGCCGCCGCTACAACCCACAGCCGCAGGGGCGGCCTTGCTGCCAGAGTTGATTGCCGCCTTGGATTTGCTGGCTCGATTGCCTGCCGTTGCCCGCGGGGGTGATGCGCCCCTGCGCCTTGCGGCCAGTGCAGCAGTGGCGACGTGGTGGCTCGCGCCGCGCTTGCAGCGCTTCGCGGCTGGCACCGCGCCTGCTGCGCGCATCGAACTGCTGCCTGCCACCTCCTGGAGCGAGCTGACGGGGGTGGAGGCCGAACTTCGCCTGCTCTGGTTGCCCAGTGCCGAGGCGCGGGCCAGCAGCACCCAGCGCTTGTTACCGCCCGAGATGGTGTTTCCAGTCGCAGCCCCTGCTTTACTGGCGCAAGCGGGCGGCAATCTTGCCGCTCTGCCGTTGGTGTGGAAGGCAACACCGGACGCCCCTCTCGCTGTTGAGTGGGATTGGCGCACTTGGCTGCCAACGGTGGCGCAGCGGGCTGGGGGCCTTAGCTTTCGGGATCTTGGCGCCGCCCAGGCGGCTGCCGTTGCCGGGGCGGGCGCTGTGCTCAGCCGCAGCTTGTTGGTTGCCGATCCCCTGGCCGATGGCCGCCTGCAACGGGTGTTGCCCGCGTCTGAAATGCGACCATGCTCCAAGCGGCTGGTGCTATCCTGGTCGCCTGCCTTGATTGGCGATGCCCGCACCCGCCGCTTGAGCGACTGGCTGGAGGCTGAGGCGAGCGTCAGTCTCGCTGGACTGCGTTAGCTGGTGAAGACGAGGGCCGGGGTTCCCTGTCTCTCTGATGCGGTCGTGCGCGGTGGAGGGTTCAACTGGAGTCTCGGCATCGCGGCGACCAGCGACTGTGACGCGCCGATTGCAAGGTGGTGTCACCCGCTGAGAGATCGTGTTGATCGTCCCAGGGGTTGGTGGATGGCTGTTACCCGTCCACTGGGTCGATGGTCGGCTGGCCACCTGCAGCTTCGATCAAGGCGGCGAGGTGGCCGACCACTTCTTCCAGCGCCGCAGGGTCAGTGCCACGGGCGACGAGGCTGGTACCGTAAACGCCGTGGCGGAACCAGGGGTAGGAGCCGAGGTCGACGTTGGGATAGCGGGCCTGCAACGCACCAAGAGGGCCACCGATCACGCCCTCGCCAAGGGGGCAGGAAACGGTGCGCGACAGCACCTTGGCACCTCCGACCAGTCCACCCGCAATGCCATCAAACATCGCCCGCATGATTGAGGGTACGCCCGCCATCACAAACACATTGCCTAGGCGGAATCCTGGCGCCTTGGAAACAGGGTTGAGGATCAACTCCGCCCCCTCGGGCAACTCTGCCATCTTCATACGGGCGGGCGTGCGTTGGTCGGGAGCGTAATGATCTTCCAGAATGCGCAGCGCACGTGGGTCTGGCCCAAAGCCAACTCCGAAGGCTTTGGCAATCGCAGCGCTGGTGATGTCGTCATGGGTGGGCCCGATGCCACCAGTGGTGAACAGATAGGTGTAACGCTGGCTGAGTGCCGTCACGGCGGCGATGATCTCTGCCTCATCGTCCGCTACCACCCGTGCCTCCCGCAGGCGAATGCCAAGCTCGGTCAGGCGTCCGGCCAGCCAATGGGTGTTGGCATCCTGGGTGCGGCCAGACAGGATCTCATTGCCGATCACCAGCACGGCAGCGGTAACGATTGGGGGCTGATCAGTCATAAGCCCGAGAGGTAGGGCACCCGCGGCCGCTGGGCAAGCGCTTGTGGTGATGTGGCGCTTGTCGGAACGGTGTCGTGCACTGCCGGTAGTTTGTGGAGTATCGTCAACGTATAGCTTCTCCGAAATTGCAAACACAAGAATCGGGCAGCCGCCACCGCCGCCACCGTTAAGGCGCGGGATCAATTTTTCCTCGTGCGTTGTTGAGTTGCCCTAGGATGATCCCTTGCCGAGCCGATTGAATATCCGCTGTAACTCGGTCCCTCGGGTAATGATAACGCCGACGTCGATTGCCAGCAGATCAAACAGAAGTCGAAAATTGTTCAGGTCACGGTCAAAAAACGGGTCTTTGTTGTTCCACTCAACCTCCAAAGCAATACGGCCTTTGAAGCAATCGACCTTGTGTGTCGGGCTATCCCAATGAACGTCATCAACAACGAGTGCCGTTCTAAATTGCTTTTCCCGCTTGAATGACCTCAGAGCGCAGGAGGCGAAACTGTCGCAGGCAATCCAAAATATCCTGCCACTCTTCAGGGCAGGCTGTTTGCAAGACGTCGGCGGCATTGCGCCATTCGCGAACGTGATAGACTGCACGCAGATCGTCGGGCACACACTGTAAGGTTGGCATCCGTTCTTCTCCGGCCCGTTTTGTATGCTGCAACGATAGATGTATTCGCGCGATTGTCCATCGGTGTGGTCGAGCCTTCGCTTGGCTCCAGATCGACCCAGGCGCCTAAAAACAACACTTAGCAACAACGCCCGTGACAGCGCGTGTGTGATCTGAAATCGTCCTTCGCGGGGCGTTTTTGGCGCCGGGAGGCAAGAATGATGCGGATCGCAGTGGGCGTGGTGGTGAGTGGTGTGCTGGCGATGCCAGCACTGGCGCAGACTCCAAGTCAGCCGCCAGCGGCGCCCGAGGGGGCCTCTGGTCGTGCCGCCGCCCGCAGCGCCGTGGTCGCCGAGCGGTACATGGCTGCTGCAGCCAACCCGATCGCGGCAGAAGTTGGGGCTGCGGTGCTGGCCGACGGGGGGACCGCGGCTGATTCTGCGATTGCCATGCAGTTGGTGCTGGGACTGGTGGAGCCACAATCCTCCGGCATCGGTGGCGGCGCCTTCATGCTGCATTTCCGCGCGGCTGACCGGTCGCTTGTCAGCTATGACGCGCGGGAGACAGCACCGCGTGCGGTCGATGGCAAGCTGTTCCAGACCGACGCCGGGCAAGCGATGCGCTTTTACGACGCCGTGGTCGGTGGCCGCTCCGTCGGTGTGCCAGGGGTGCCGAAGTTGATCCATGAGGTGCATCGCGCCCATGGCAAGCTGCCGCTGGCCCGTTTGTTCCAGCCAGCGATCGAGTTGGCCGAGCGTGGGTTTGAAATCTCGCCACGTTTGGCCGCACTGGTCGCAGCTGACCCCTATCTGCTGCGTGACCCCGAGGCGCGCGCCTACTTCTACCGCACCGACTTCACGCCGAAGCCCGCAGGCACCCGGTTGGTCAACCCAGCCTATGCCGACACGCTGCGGCGCATTCTGGCGGACGCTAATGATTTCTACACCGGTGAGCTGGCGCGCGCGGTTGTGACCTCCGTCACCAGTGGGCGCAACCCCGGTCGGTTGAGCCTTGAAGACATGGCTGCCTACCAAGTCAAGCCGCGCCCGGTGGTGTGCGGGCCCTATCGTGCCGTCCAGGTGTGCGGCATGGGGCCGCCGTCGTCCGGTGGTGTGGCGGTGCAGCAGATCCTCGGCATCCTCAGCGGGTTTGATTTGCGGGATGCAGGCCCGAATACCACGGTCTCCGCCCATCTGATTGCTGAGGCAAGCCGCCTCGCCTTTGCGGATCGGGACACCTATCTGGCCGATCCGGATTTCGTGCCGCAGCCGGTCGCGGGCTTGCTGGATGACGGGTACCTGATCACACGCGCGCAACTGGTCAATCGTCAGCGCTCCATGGGGCGGGCGACAGCAGGCACCCCGCCGCAGCGGCGGGCCGACCTAGCACCGGGTGAGACCTTGGAGTTTCCGTCGACCAGCCACTTGGTCGCGATTGATCAGGACGGCAACGCCGTCTCCATGACCACGACGATTGAGGATGGTTTTGGTGCGCGGCGGATGGTGCGCGGCTTCTTGCTGAACAACCAGTTGACCGATTTCTCCTTCATCGATCAACGGGAGGGTGTGCCTGTCGCCAACCGAGTGGAACCCGGCAAGCGGCCGCGTTCCTCCATGGCGCCAACGGTGCTGTTGAACACCGACGGCACGTTGCGCGGTGTGGTTGGCTCGCCCGGCGGCTCCCGCATCATCGGCTATGTCGCGAAGGCGATCGTCGCGATGGTCGATTGGGAAATGGATCCGCAGGCCGCCATCGAGTTGCCGCACATCCTCAACCGCAATGGCCCGACGGAGTTGGAGAAGGGCACCCCGGCCGAGGCGCTGAAGGCCGATCTGGAAGCGATGGGCCACCAGGTGACAGTGGGCGATCTGACCTCTGGTCTGCAGGCGATCCTGGTGGCACCGGGGCGGCTGGTCGGTGGCGCTGACCCGCGGCGCGAAGGAGTGGCCGTCGGCCGCTGATGCAGCTACCCAAGCTGATCCCGGCCCGCCTGCTGCGGCGCTACAAGCGGTTTTTGGCCGATGTGGTGCTGGACGGGCGGGAGGTGACCGTGCATTGCCCCAACCCGGGCGCGATGACCGGTCTTGCCGACCCCGATGCCGAGGTTTGGCTGACCCCGACCCGCACCAAGCTGCCCTATCGCTGGGTGCTGACGCGGGTTGGGGACCATCTGGTCGGCATCGACACCAACCACCCGAACCGTCTTGTCGCTGAGGCTGTGGCGGCGGGTCAGCTGCCTGCTCTCGCTGGCTATGACCAGCAGCGCCGGGAGGTTGCCTACGGCGCCAACAGCCGGATCGACCTTTTGCTGACTGGCACGGGGCGGCCCGACTGTTATGTTGAGGTGAAGAATGTTCACCTCATGCGCCAGCCAGGCTTGGCCGAATTCCCTGACTGCGTCACCGCGCGCGGAGCGAAGCACTTGGAGGAGTTGTCGGCCATGGTTCAAGGGGGCGCGCGAGCGGTGATGGTGTATGTGGTGCAGCGCGGCGACTGCACGGGCTTTGCCCTCGCCGCCGATATTGACCCAGTCTACGCATCCACCTTCGCGCGTGCACGCGCGGCGGGAGTTGAGGCACTCGTGTATGATTGTCTGGTGACGCCAGACGCGGTGGAGGTGCGCCAGCCTCTGCCAATGCTGGTGTAGCAAGCCAGAACAGACCCAGCGCAGCAGGGGTTGCATGCGCAGGGATTGTGGTTTTGAGTGTCGTCACCGTGCTTTGGCCGCAAAGCGTGGGCTGCCAGCATTGGCGGTCACCGGTTGGTCGCGGGGCCGTTGGCGCGCACGGCGTTGATGAGGGCCGCCCAAATGATGGATCAAGAAGACGTGTGGGGTGATGAGGTGACCAGCATCAAACTGCATAGCCCGGAGCAGTTCGAGGCCATGCGCAAGGCCGGACGCTTGGCCGCCGAGACCCTTGATGCGGTGACCCCACTGGTTGTCCCAGGTGTCACCACCCAGGCGCTGAATGATTTCTGCCACGACTTCATCACCAAGCGCGGGGCGATTCCGGCACCGCTTGGCTATCGTGGGTTTCCGAAGTCGATCTGCACCTCAGTCAATCACGTCGTTTGCCATGGTATTCCCGGCGACAAGCGCCTGGATGCTGGTGATGTGATCAACATCGACGTCACTGTGATCCTGGATGGCTGGCATGGCGACACCAGCCGCATGTACACCGTGGGTGAGGTGCCGATCAAAGCGCGCAAGCTGATCGAAGTGACCTATGAAGCGATGATGCGCGGCATTGAAGCGGTGAAGCCGGGGAGCACTGTTGGCGATATTGGCGCTGCGATTCAGGCCTATGCCGAACGCCATCGCTATGGCGTGGTGCGGGATTTCTGCGGCCATGGGCTGGGCCGGGTGTTCCACGATGCCCCCTCCATCCTGCATTTCGGCAAGCCCGGCACTGGACCTGAGTTAAAGCCAGGCATGTTCTTCACCGTGGAACCGATGATCAATGCGGGCCACTGGGCGGTGAAGGTGTTGGCTGACGGCTGGACAGCCGTCACCAAGGATCGCTCGCTGTCTGCTCAGTTTGAGCATTCTGTCGGCGTGACCGAGACGGGTGTGGAGATCTTCACCACCTCGCCTGCCGGTTTGCATCTGCCACCGTACGCGTAACGACCATGGCAGAGGTGCCGTCCCGCGATGGCGAGCCAGGTGCCGAGCCCGAGCGGGGCTTCGCCGAGCGGGGTGCGGGCGACGCGCCACCGGGTGCGGCAGGCCATCGCCAACGGTTGCGCCAGCGATTCCTGGCTGCTGGCGCCGACGCCCTGCCGGACTATGAACTGCTGGAGTTGATCCTCCAGGGTGCCATGCCGCGCATCGATACCAAGCCCATTGCGAAGGCGTTGTTGGAGCGGTTCGATGGCTTTGTCGGTGCCATTACGGCTGAGCCGGACGCCCTCGCCAGCGTCAAGGGCATGGGGGAGGCTGGCGTCGCCGCCCTCAAAGCCATCGAAGTCGCCGCCGTCCGCCTTGCCCGCTTGAAAGTGCTGAACCAGCCGGTGATCAGCAATTGGCAGGCACTGCTGGATTATTGCACCGCCAGCCTTGCCCACGACCGGCGGGAGCGCTTCCATGTCCTGTTGCTGGATAAGAAAAATGTGCTGATCGCCGATGAGCAGTTGGCCGTGGGCACTGTGGATCACACCCCTGTTTACATCCGCGAAGTGGTGAAACGTGTGCTGGACCGCCACGCCTCAGCGGTGATCCTGGTGCACAACCACCCCTCCGGCGACCCGACCCCCTCGCGCGATGACATCACCATGACCAACGAATTGGTGAAGGCGCTGAAGGCCATCAGCGTCGAGGTCCACGACCACTTGGTCATCGGCAGCCGCGGCTATACCAGCTTTAAGAGTTCGGGACTGCTGTAGGTGCCGCGCCGGGCCTTGATACCCGGCGCGGAGAGGGGCTGACTGGTGCCCGGCTAGACCGCGCGGCCTTCGCTGAACCCGAACTGCAGGGCGTGTTCCAGCGGGTTAACGCCGGCGAGCCGAACGTCGGCGTTGGCAGCCGTATAGGCGCTGGCGTTGAAGTCCGTCAGCACGCGGCCTTCGCGGGCCCCGAACGCCAGATAGTGGTCCAGCGGGTCAATCCCTGCGGCGCGAACGTCAGGATTGCTGCTGAGATACGAGCTGGTCTGGAACAGGCTGTTGGGGTCGCGCCCTTCGCGCCAGCCGAACTGGGCGTAGTGGGTGCGCGCCGCTTGCCACATGGCGGCGGCCTGGGCTTGCAGATCACCGGCAGGCAGCTGAATGGTCGCCAGCACATCGGCGTTGCGAGCCAGATAGAACGCCGCATCGAACCCGCGTTGGGCGATCACGGTCTGGCTGCTTGGTGCAAGCTCGGACATGGCGGAGGGGATCAGCACCGTGCGCGTGCCATCGGTGAACTGCACACTGTCCACCCGGGCCAGACGATCGGTGCCATCGGCGCTGGTTACGCTGGCGAACAGGCCGAACTGGCGGATGGTTGTTTGTCCGCGTTCAGCCGCAAGTACGACAACATCCACACCGGTGCCACCCTCAACGGAATCATTGCCGCGGCCTGGGAAGACCAGGTCATCGCCGGGGCCTGCCGTCACCGTCTCCGCACCAGTGGCCAGCCGGAAGGTTTGGTTCGCCTCATCCCCGATGAGGTGTGCGCCGACCGTGGTGGTGGTCACGCTGACGGGGCCGCCGACGATCACCATGTCCACAGCAGTGGTGATGATTTGGCTGCCGCTGGGCAGCCGATCGGCCGAGAGGACCAGGGCGTCGAGCCCAGCAGACCCCGCGATCGAGACCACGGTGGGTGTCGCAGTGGTGGCGCTCAGCGACACTTCACTGACCGTGATCGCCTGGGTGCCTGCACTGCTGGTGAAGGCAGCGATGGCGGCGCGCGCGTCGCTGCTGTCTGCTGTTCCGGGAAGCAATGCCTGGGCTGCAGTTTGCAGCCCTGTGGTTGCTGCACTGGGTGCAAGCGCTTGGCCAGTACCGGGGGCCAGCGTGACGCTGGTGCCCACAGGCGCGTCAATCTGAGTGCCAGCCACGGTCGTGTTGGTGACGGTGGTCGCTGGCACCACAAGGTCAGTGCCATCTAGACGCACTGTGACCACGGCCGAGCGGCGTTGGTCGGGCTCAACACGCTCCTTGTTGCTGGTGCCGTCG
The DNA here is from genome assembly GCA_004292755.1 of Alphaproteobacteria bacterium. Classification (GTDB taxonomy): domain Bacteria; phylum Pseudomonadota; class Alphaproteobacteria; order Elsterales; family Elsteraceae; genus RDXE01. The sequence continues at coordinate 268,455 of RDXE01000025.1, read as the reverse complement.
CCGTAGAACTGGGCATCGCCCATGTCCAGCAGCAGCTGCACGGTAGAGCCGGGGGACAGGGACGGCGGCAGTTGCACAATCCCCTCAATGCTGCCGCCATTCAGCAGGCCCGACAGATTGACCATTTGCTGCTGCGGGGCGGAGTTTGCCTGCCCATTCCACAGATACAGCCGGAAGTCATTCGGGGCGGCCCCGACGGAGCCTGCGGGCCCCGCCACGATGAGATACGTGCCGTCGGCTGCACGCTCGATGGAGCGGATGCCGCGGCCCCCAAGATCCAGCTGGATTGGTGTGCCAAACACAGCCGTGCCCGCCGTACCACCGGTGGCATTGATGATGGCGTCATAGTTGGTCACCGGCACGATCAGCGCCTGGGTGCGCGCCGTAGCCGGAACGATCGGCGCCCGCATTGCCACCCACAGGGCGCCATTGTCGGGCGACAGGGTCAGGCCTTCGATGTTCCAGCCGCTGCCATTGGCGGCCTCTGGCACGACCCCAGTTTGACGCGAGGCATTGATCCCGAAGAAGTTGGCGCCCAGGCCGTGGGTGTTGTTGGTGTCCCAGTTGGAGAGGTCGGTCTCCAGATGGCTGTAGTGCCCAACAATGGACAGCGCGGTGTTGGCACCTGTCCCCGTCACATCGGTGGCAAACAAACGCTCTCGATTGATGCGGTTGGAGGTGCCATCGGAATTGGTGGAGTGCGAGGCAATCCACCAAATTCGGTTGCCCACCAGGGTGGAGCCTTCAATGTCCATCTCACGGGTGATGCCGTCGCCGGAGTTGGTCAGGCTGAGCGGCGCACTGCGCGGAGCTGGGTCAATCGGTTGCAGCGGCAGCGATGCCACCGGTGCGCCAGAGGCGCCCGGCGTGTACACGCGAATGATCTGATCCTCGTCATTGGCTGTGATGATCTGGCCGTTCAGCGTCACCGCCGTCGACAGATCTGCCGCACCGGACAAGAAGTGGGTGGTAGCCGTGCTGGTATTCACTGCCACGCCGGAGGCTGCAACGCTTACCGTGCGGGTGGTGCTCAACACCCCATCGCTCACCGTGAGGGTAACCGTGGCAACGCCAGTGCCGGTTGCGTCGAACAGTACCTGGCGGGTGGCGCCGGACCCCGCAATACGGATGGCGCTGTCGGCCAGCACAGCTTGGTTTGAACTGGTGGCCGTGACGGTCAAGGCGCTGGTGGCGGTGTCGGCATCGGTCAGGGTGATGGTATAGCCGCGGGTGCGCGCCACATCGGTTTGGTCCAGCCGGTCAGTCGCAATGCCGCTGGGCATTCCCGTGATCCGCGGCGCATTGGCATTGGCGAGCGTGGTGCCATTGACCTGGATGTTGTCGAAGGAGGTTTGGTTGCTGGCGCTAGGGTCTGCAATCGCGATGAACACCCGGTCGCGATTGTCCAGAATGGTCGGGAAGGTGCCCGTCATGTCCAGCGACTGCCAGGTACCATTGCGGGTGATGGACTGGTTGTTGACGTGGCGAACCCAGTTTGACCCATCTAGGCTGTACAGGAAGTCCAGCCGGTTCGTGCCAGCGGCGTTGGAGTTATAGTCAAGCCGGACGTCAATGCCCGTTGCCCCAACGGTACTAAGCTCCATCACAATAGAGTAGCCGTTGGACGTATCATTTGTGCCAGTCGCCGCCCAGGACAGCGCCTGACCGTCGCTGTGGTTGGTGGTGCCGTCATTATAGGCCGTGCCGGTCACCCCTGCGGCGGTGTAGGTGGCACCACCATAGGGGGTCAGGCGTGGCGTGCCTGGCACCATATCCTGAGCGGCGGAGATCGCAGTCCCCAGCGCAAAGGGTGCACCGGCGTTGAAGGTCCACAGGGCGAGTTGAGACATCTGGCGCATCCCGATGGCGGTCGTGACAATCGGGGTGGTGCCTACACGAAGGTCCGCGACAGGTGTGCGTCAGCGCAGTGACTCATCTGTGGATAGGCGACCCACTGCTGGAGTTGACCGGGTCCGCCCGCGAACTCACAGTGCCGCTGTCAAAGATCACAAGGGGGTAGCGGTGCGCACTGGTTTGATTGTGGCTGCCATGGTGCTGCTGAGCCTGCCGTTGTCTGCTGCCAGCCGAGTGGACAAATCCGCCTGTACCCTGAATGGCAAACGTTTGTTTGGAAAGGTTCAAGTGGTCACCAGCTTCCCGGATTTGAAGGTCCAGGTGGTGACCAGCTTTCCCGACCTGAAGGTTCAGGTGGTGACCAGTTTTCCTGACCGATGCGGCAAATGGCAGTTTGTCACCTCGTTTCCTGACTTGAAGATCCAGTATGTGACCAGCTTTCCAGACTTGAAGATTCAGATGGTCACGTCCTTCCCAGGGGTGCCGTAGCGGGCAGCAGAGTCGTCAAAAAGAGCGAGACACACTGTAATCGATACAGCTTTGGAGATTGGTACCGGGACAAAAAGACGATTGAACGATTGAGTTTTGATTCCTACGCTCGCAGCGGCGTGACGGTTAGATCGTAGATTGGGGGTGTCGAGTGCCGGTCTTTGACCCCGACATTTGGCCGCAGGACATGCCGCACTTGTCGGCAGTGTTGACTCTGCTGGATCACAACCAGATGGTTGATCCTGAGGATAGTCAGTCTGCCTCGGCAGTCCTGAAAGCGCTCGCCCGGTCTTTGCGGTCGGCGGTGCGCTAAAGGATTGGTAACCTGCCGCCCAACCGTCCGCCCAAGGCGCCAACGGCCTGGGCGGCACCGGCGCCGGTTTGGCGGCGCACGAGAATGAGGGCGACGGCAACGGTCAGCGCGATCATCGCCAGCGGGTGTAGAAACCAGCCGAAGGTGGCGAGCGCGAAGTAATAGGCGCGGATGCCGGAGTTGAAACTCATCACCGCGTGGGACAACAGGGCGGCCATATCACGCGCCACCCCGTCCACCATCTCCTCGGCCAAGTCCTTGGGTGCCGGGGCAGCGCCCAGCGCCGCGATGAAATAGTTGAACTGGCGTACCGCCCAGGTGAACTGAAAGAAGCCATACATAAAGATGGCGATCAGCAGCAGAATCTTGGCCTCCAAGAACCCCTGGCCACGGCCTGGAATCAGCGCCAGGCGCAGCACGGCCGCGTACACGTCATCGGCAGCGCCAAGGGCGCTGACCAGCCCGGCCAGCACCAACACAGTCGTGGAGGCGAAAAACGTCGCGGAGGTCAACAAATGCCCCACCAATTGACCATCCATAATGCGGTTGTCACGCGCCAACACCGCACGCATCCAGGCCACCCGCATCTCCGCCATGCCAGCATTCAAGCTGTTGGCGCGGGGCTTGGTGGAGCCAAACAGCCATTGGTAGGTGACCCAGACGACGAACAACACCGCCGGGGCCACGCCATCCCAGATGCCTGCCGCGCTGAGCACCGTGCCGCCTCAGCCGACGTCGAACTGGATGCCCTGGGCCAGGGGCAAGTCGCGGCCATAGTTGATCGTGTTGGTTGCCCGGCGCATGTAGGCCTTCCAGCTGTCCGAACCGCTTTCGCGCCCGCCGCCGGTTTCCTTCTCCCCGCCAAAGGCGCCGCCAATCTCGGCGCCTGAGGGACCGATATTGACATTCGCGATGCCGCAGTCAGACCCTGCCGCGGACAGGAAACGCTCTGCTTCCGCCAGATCGCGGGTGAAGATGGAGGAGGACAAGCCCTGGGGCACGCCATTGTGCAGCGCGATGGCTTCCTCAAAGCTCTGCCAACCGATGGTGTAGAGGATCGGCGCGAAGGTCTCCCGCAGCACGACCGGCGCCTGGGACGGCATGTCAACCAGCGCGGGGCGAACGTAATAGCTTTCCTCCCCCGCCACCATGACACGCTCGCCACCATAGACCGTGCCACCCGCGTCACGGGCTTCGGCCAGGGCGGCCTGCATTGCCTCAAACGCCGCGGCGTCGATCAACGGGCCAACCAGCGTGCCAGGGGTGCGCGGGTCACCCACGGGCAGGCGCTGATAGACGGCAGCCAGCCGCTCCACCAAGGTGGCCTTAATGTCCGTCTGCACCAGCAGGCGGCGCAGCGTGGTGCAGCGCTGCCCGGCGGTGCCCACGGCCGCAAAGGTCACGCCGCGCACCACAAGGTCCAGGTCGGCCGAGGGGCAGATGATGGCGGCATTGTTGCCGCCCAGCTCCAGGATCGAGCGGCCAAACCGCTCTGCCACCCGCGGCCCAACCATGCGGCCCATCCGGGTGGAGCCGGTGGCGCTGACCACGGGTATGCTGGGGGAGGTGACCAGCGCCTCGCCAACCTCGGCACCGCCCAGCACCAGTTGGGCGAGATCGGGCGGCAGGTCCGCCATGGAGGCTGCGGCCCGCTCGAACAGCGCCTGGGTCGCAAGGGCGGTGAGCGGGGTTTTCTCCGACGGTTTCCAAATCACTGGATCGCCGCACACCAGCGCCAGCGCTGCATTCCACGACCACACGGCGACGGGGAAGTTGAATGCCGTGATGATGGCCACTGGCCCGATTGGATGCCACGTCTCCATCATTCGATGGTTTGCGCGCTCGCTGGCAATGGTGAGGCCATAGAGTTGGCGCGACAGACCGACGGCGAAGTCGCAGATGTCGATCATCTCCTGCACCTCGCCCAGGCCTTCCTGGACGATCTTGCCGGCTTCCAGAGTGACCAGGGCGCCCAGCGCCTCCTTCTCCTGACGCAGGACCTCGCCCAAGCGGCGAATCAGCTCGCCACGCCGGGGCGCTGGCACCTGGCGCCAGGCGACGAACGCCGCACTCGCCCGCGCGATGGTGGCCTGCACCTCCGCAGGAGTGGTGTCAGCGACGCTGGCGAGGGTGCTGCCATCAATCGGTGAGCGGGCAGGACGACCACCGCGGTTCAGTGCCGCAGTCGGCACACCCAAACGTTGAATTAGCTCCGCCACATCCATGATCATTCCCCCTCGCGCCCGGGCGCGCATGCAGTCAGGTCCGCGCGCAGAGGCGCGGTTCGGCTAGGTCTGGCACCGACCAAGGCCGATCCCACGGCGGGGATACCCAACCAACCATTTGATTTTCCAAAGGCAAGTCATTCCGCCGCAGCCACCACCCGTGGTTCGCGATCCTGTAGCGCAGCGCGCTTGGTTCTGTCCAGCCGAGTGCAGTGCAGCGGGATTGTGTCACAAAACCAACATCTGACGAGTCGATGAAGAGTCATTGTCGCTGTCCAATTTCCACGAGCTTGACTGCGGGCAGGGCACGTCAAGCATTTCGTCGTTCTGAGCGAGTATGGATAGGTTATGGCCGATACGTCATCCGCGGCTGGGTCCGCATCAGGCCGTCGACGCGGTGTTCGCGCCGCGGTTGCGCGCAGTCTGAACCGGCAGTTGGTGTTGGCGATGTCAGCGGCGATCCTGATCGCTGCGATGTTGACCACGGCGGCCACGCTGGCGCTGTTCGAATCGCTGGAGCGCCGTCAGGACCGTCGGCAAGCCGCCGTGGCAGCCCTGAACCTGGAGTATCGCTCTGTTCTCAACACCTATCAGCGCACGCTGACGGACCTGCCAGCGCGGCTGGCGCTCGATCCGTCGCAGACCATTGCCGCAGCGTTGACCCAGATGGGTGCAGTTGAAACGCGGGACGTGGCGAGTGATGACATGGGGGCGCGGGGCTACAACCGCGACCAGCGCCGCGATCTGCGCAAGCCCGGCCATGCCGAAGTCATCCCGCTCAGCCCGTCTGGCGTTCGCGTGATCCTGGGGCGGTTCGAGGATGGCAACCGCTTTGTCGGCACGCGCGAGTGGGACTTACCGAACGCCGCCGCGGAGCCGGTGAAGGCGGTGATTACCGAGGCGCTGGACCGCGCCCGTGACCCCGCGTCCATGGACCGGCATATCACTCAGGTGTTGGTGGGTATCAGCGACAATCTGATGAAGCAGGACATCAGCCAACGTCTCGCCAAGGGTGTGGCGGACGTGGAGGCTGCGGGTGCTGACGTCGAAGCGCTGATGGAAGAAATTCCGGCATGGCTGATCCTGTTGGGCTTTGCCACCTGCTTGGTGGCATCCCTGGCGGCCTATGCGATCAATTCCTGGCGCGCGATCCGCCCGTTGATCGAACAAGCCGACGCGATGACTGCCTTGGCCAACGGTGACCTCGGCGCTTCGGTCAAGACGGCTGATCGCGAGGACGAGATTGGCGAGCTGGCGCGCGCCTTCATGGTTTTCAAAGAGAACAGTGTGAACCTGCATCGCCTGCAGCAAGAGGCGAATGCCGCCCACCGTGCTGCGGTGGAGCGCGCTGATCGGCTGGAGGAAGCCTCCCGCAGCTTTGAATCCACCATGAGCGGTGTGATTGAAAGCGTGGCAGAGGCTGCCCGCCAGATGGACCGGGCGTCGTCGGTGCTGGCAACCTCGGCGCAGCACGCGTCGGAACAGTCTGCCGTCGTGGCAGGTGGTGCGGAAGTGGCGTCGGCCAACGTGCAAACCCTGGCGGCGGCGTCTGAAGAACTGTCGACGGCGATCTCGGAAATCGGTCGGCAGGCTCGCGCTGCGGCCAGCATTGCAACTGAAGCCTCCGCTGAGGCCGAAGAGACCGGCGCGGTGGTGAAGGAGTTGGCGCGCGGGGCCGACAGCATTGGACAAATCGTCCAACTGATCACCGGCATTGCTGGACAAACCAACCTGCTGGCGCTGAACGCGACCATTGAGGCCGCCCGTGCGGGCGAGGCGGGGCGCGGCTTTGCTGTGGTGGCAGGGGAAGTGAAAACCCTGGCCACACAAACGTCGGCCGCGACGGATCAGATTCAGGAGCAAATCAGCGGTATCCAAACCGCTGTTTCCCTAGCGGTCACGCGCATTCAGGCGATCACCCGGATCATCGCGCGAATTGATGAAATCTCCCGCGCGATTGCCGACGCTGTGGACGAGCAGGGCGAGGCGACCCAGGCGATTGCCCGCAATGTCCAGGACGCGGCGACGGGCACGGCTGAGGTGTCCGCAACCATTGTCGCAGTCTCGGCCTCTGCCTCGGAAACCCATACAGCATCCAGTCACGTGTCTGCCGCGGCGACGGCACTGACCCGCGAGGCGGCCTTGCTGCGGCGCGAGGTGGATGGCTTCCTCGACACTGTCAAGGCTGCCTGACCCCTCTCGACAGCAGACCGTGGCGGCGGTATAAGCCCGCCCGCGCGCTGGCACCCCTGGAGGCCGGCGCGTCCGGTTTTGGGATCGGTCCCTGACCGGCACCTAGATTAGGATTGTGTGTCATGACTCAAGTGATTGCGCTTTCTGCGGAAGCGCGTGACCGGGCTGGGAAAGGGGCCGCCCGGGCCGTTCGTCGGTCCGGTCGCGTTCCTGGGGTGATTTATGGCGGCGGCGTGTCGCCCGTGCTCATCTCGGTTGATCCGCGCGACTTGCTGCGCGAAATGCACAAGCCGGGCTTCCGCACCCACCTGTTCGACGTTCAGGTTGGCTCTGACAGCCATCGCGTGATGGCGAAGGATGTGCAGTTCCACCCGGTGACGGACCGTCCGGCCCATGTGGACTTCTTGCGCGTCGCAGCCGATGCAACCATCCAGGTGATGGTGCCGGTGGTGTTCAAGAACATGGACAAGAGCATCGGCCTCAAGAAGGGCGGCGTGCTGAACATCGTCCGCCACGAAGTTGAGTTGCTCTGCCGGGTCGACTCGATCCCCGAGGCGTTGACGCTCGACATCTCGGCGATCGACATCGGCACCTCAATCCACATCTCCGCGTTCCAACTGCCCGAAGGTGTGCGCCCAACCATCACCGACCGCGACTTCACGGTGGCGACGATTGTGCCGCCGACCAAGTCGGAAGCAGCGTAAGGACCCGGCACGGTGTGGCTGCTGGTTGGCCTCGGCAATCCGGGGCGGGACTACGCAGGCAACCGTCATAACATTGGCTTCATGGCGCTGGACGCAATCGTCCGGCGCCATGGCTTTTCTGGCTACCGCTCCTCAAAATTCTCGGCCGAGATTGCTGAGGGGGCCCTTGGCGGCGAGCGGGTGCTGGCGCTCAAGCCGTTGACGTTCATGAATGTCAGCGGCGAGGCAGTGGGGGCGGCTGCCCGGTTCTACAAGATTCCGCCCGAGGCCGTCATTGTCATCCATGACGAGGTGGACCTGGCTGCAGGCAAGCCGCGCACCAAGCGTGGCGGCGGCCATGGCGGTCACAACGGCCTGCGCTCCATCGATCAGCACATCGGCACGTCTTATCGGCGCCTGCGCCTGGGCATCGGACATCCGGGCTCTAAAGAGCGGATGACCGGCCACGTGCTGGGGGACTTCACCGCCCAAGATCGCATCTGGCTAGACCCGCTGCTGGATGCCGTGGCGGATCATGCCGCCCTGTTGCTGTCGGCTGACGAAGCGGCCTTCAGCAACAAGTTGGCCCTCGCCCTGCGTTCTGTGTGAGCTAGGCAGCAGCTCTGCGGCGCACGGCACGATTGCCAGCCCGCTTGCCAAACCACCCGAAGGTTAAGGCACGACGGATCGGCGTCAGTGCCCAGGGGTAGCGCTTCTGTGCTTTCACAAAGCTGCGCTTGGCACCTGGGGCATGGCGCAGCAGGACCACCACTCCCGCGCCAATCACAAACACCCCGCCGGGTCCCGGCAAGGGGGTAACCACCACGCCTAAGGCGACAATGCTCCAGCCCAGGGCCGTGTAGAGTTTGGTTTTCAATCGCATCCCCGTCAGATGGGGAGTCCGCAGCGGATAAGAAGGGGTGTGGACAGCAGTTGCGGGCCTCGCGATGCTGGCGGCATGTCAGACAACGCCATGGCCGACAGCCCTGCGGCCTCCAAACCACCGCTCGCCATCGCGGTTCATGCCGATGCCTATAGCCGCGTTCACTATGCCCTGGTGCTGGCGGCGACGGCGGCAGCGATGGGGCGGCGCGCGACGCTGTTCTTTGCTGGCACGGCTGTGCGGGCGCTGTTGCCCGACGGCTGGCGCGAATTGCCAGGGGCCGAGGAAGATGATGACCGACAGGAGGCTGGTACCGTTGGATTTGAGGAGTTACGCGATGCCTGTCGGGACTTGGGCGTCCAAGTGATTGCATGTGAGGCGGACTTGCGGATTTCTCGCGTGCCTGCGGCCCGCCTTGACCCCGTCTGGGGTGCTAGTGTCGCGGGGGCTGCGAGTTTTCTGGCCGCCGGGGATCGCGGGCAGTTGTTGTTCATCTAGGCAGGCGATTCGTGCACCGACAGGTGACAGAGGCAGCCGAGTTCCGTAGTGTTCGCGGATGCGGGCGTTAACCAAATCTGTCTGCGGTGTCGCACTGGTGCTGGCTGGTTGCACAGCCGGACCGGACTATGTGCCGCCAGAAACCGCTGTGCCAGGGGCCTTCCGCGGCGACGCCGTGATTGCCCAGCCGGTGGCTGCGCCGATGACCGTGGCGCCGGACCCCGCCCAGCCTCTCCCGCAATTGCAACCCTGGTGGCGGCGGCTTGACGACCCGGTTTTGACGGAGTTGGTGGAGCGAGGCCTTGCCAACAACAATGATGTCCGCATCGCGCTAGCCCGCCTGCGTCAGGCAGTGACCCAGCGCGACGGAGCATCGGCGCAGTATCTGCCAACCCTCAACTTCACCACCTCCGGCCAGCGGCGCGGTCTGCCAGAGGATGCGGAGCGGCGCGGGGATCGCGCCCAGTCCCGCAATGCCTTCCGCGTCGGTGTCGATGCCAGTTGGGAACTGGACATGGTCGGTCGCCGGGACCGCACCTTCGAAGCAGCCGATGCAGCGACGCTGGCGGCAGAAGCCTCTCTGGCCGATGCCCGGTTGTCGCTGTCGGGGGAGATGGTGCGCAACTACATCCAGTTGCGTGCTCTGCAAGCGCGTCTCGACGTCGCGGAGCGGGGGGTGAAAACCGCTGGCGAGACTCTGGATGCGACCCGGCGCCTTCAGGCCGAGGGGGCAACCACCCGCATCGTCGTGATTGAGGCCGAAGCGGAGTATGAGCGCGCCCGCGCGCGGGTGCCGGTGCTGCGCGCTGCCATGCAGCGGACCATTCACCGCATCTCCGTGCTGGGAGGGCAGGCACCCTCGGACCGGCTGGATCAATTGATTGAGCGTCAGCCCCTGCCACCTGCACCGGCGCTGCCGGAGCTTGGTCTGCCGTCGGAACTGTTGCAGCGGCGCCCAGATTTGCGTCGTGCGGAGCGTGATCTGGCAGCGGCAACAGCGCGCATCGGGGTTGCCGCCTCGGAATTCTACCCGCGCTTCAATCTGACGGCAGGCTTTGGCCCGCAAGCGGCTGTGCTGTCGTCGCTGCCGGGCGCGCTGGCCTACAGCATTGGCGCTGCTTTGCTGATGCCGCTGTTCGATGGCGGACGGATCCGCGCCAATATCGAACTGGCAGAAGCGCGCCAAGTCGAAGCAGCTGTGGTGTTTCACCAAACCCTGCTGGTCGCCCTACAGGAAGTGGAAGGCAATCTTGTCGGCTATCAAACCGAGGGTGAGCGGATTGATATTCTGAACCGCGCTTTAGCACTGGCTCAAGAGAGCCTGCGTGCGGCCGACCAACGCTTCCAGGATGGTGAAATCAGCCTGTTTGAGCGCTTTGACATTCAGCGCCAGTTTCAATCGACGGATGATGATTTGATCCAGGCGCGCGAGGCGCAATTGCTCAGCCTCGTTGCTTTGGTGCGCGCTCTTGGGGGCAGCTGGTAGAGTGGCAGTTGGCGGCGTTGGCCCACTGCCACCGCACCCGTGTCGTTAGGCGACCTGCACCGCCACCACGAACAGCACCACTGCCAGCGCGACACAGGCACCCGCCTGGGCCAGAAGCATCGGCAGGCTGTGCTTGAAGTCTGGTGTATCGGTTTCAACAGTGATCGGCTGTGAGTTCTGCGGCGCGGCCATGGCTGCCCTCCAACGAGATGCGCGGTTGCAGCGATAGAGGGCCGAACCAGAGCCCCTGCGTCAACCAGACGCGGGTTAGGGTTTTATCGTCACTTGCAAGTTCAGACTGTCCACCACGTCGGCCGGGGAGGTTTGAATCGCCCGCCGGATGGCGTCGATGCGCATCGGGCGGCTGGGCGTGAAGGCCGTGGTGAGGGTGGCGGAGGGTTGAGCCAGAAAGCGTGTCACTGCGTCCAGCGCTGCCCGGCTGGCCGGTCCACGGCCTGGCTGCTGGGCAAAGGCTGACAACCCCATGATGACCATTAACCGCACACCGGGGGCTGCCATGTTCATTTGAGCACCGGCGGCGGTGAGGCCCGCCTCCAGCAATCCCCGGTCAGTGACGTCCAGACTGGCGGCTTCGATCAGCAGCGCCTCCAAAGCCTCAGCCGCCCGAAAGGGCGGCAGCCCAAGCGCACCACCGGGATCAAGGGCAAACAGCTTGAGGTCCAGCGCGGCCAATTCCGGGCTGAGCAGCGACCAGGTGAACTCCAGCCTGCGCCCCGCCTCCGGTCCGGCCAATTCTAGCCGCGTCGCAAAGCCATAGCTGTCTCGCAGCGGAAGTTTCAGGGCGGCGGCCTGTGTTTTCACCGCGGGTGACGGGGTGTAGCGGCCAGCCTCCAGATCAAACATGACTGCAGGCAGCCAGTTTGCGGGCGACCGAAGCGGTGCCATCCGCCCCCGCATAACATCAATGCTGATCTCGCCGATGCTCGGATTGACAACACTGAACCCACGGCTGAGGGAGTTTCCGGTTATCCCGCCGACAGCGGCAATCACCCGCTCAAGGTCCGGTGCAGCGGGTGGTTGAGAGCGAATGGCAAAGATCGCGGCCAGGACCGGGGAAACATCAATGTCGGCGCCGCGGCTCTCCTGATAGACCAGCACGGTGTCGCCGAACGTGGCCCGTCCCTCGCGACCTTCCATCAGGGCGAGGCGGCCAGCCTGCCATCCGGCGAGATCAAGGCGCTTAACGAGGGATTGCCCCTTCGCCGTCAGTTCCATCCAATCGGTCGCGCTCGCTCGCTCGATGGCAAGGTGATAGAGCGCTTCGGCCACTCGCAGCGCGATGTGGTCCTTGTCGGTCAGGGCCAGTGTGCCGCCCAGATGGGCAACCCCCGTCACCAGAAGCGTGGCGGCACGCACGCCCTCGGTCTCCTCGCCAATCGCAAGGCCGGTTAGCTTCAGCTGCCCCAGCAGGGGCAGGGCAGGGCCACCGCCGCGGGTTGCAGCACGCCCGCCAAGAGAGAGAGTGACCCGGTCGGCATGGCCGCGCTCCACCCGCACCCCGGCCATGCCAAGGCTGTCAATCTCCACCCGCTCGATGTCTCGATCGGTGAGGCCAACCACCACCACCCGCGCTGCCGTTGCCGGGCGATCCGCAATGCGGGCCACGGCAGTGGCTTCGGCGCGCACCGCACCGATCAACCCGATCAAGTCCAGTGGATCGAGCGACGTGCGACCAGTCATCAACTCAGCAAGGCGCTGCGTGTCAAGCGCAGGTTGCTCAAGGGTCAAGGTGGCGAGGGTGACCAGATCATCATCATCAAGGGCAACCTTCACCCCCTCTGCCTCAACGCGGCGGGCGATAGGGTGCAGGCCGGGGCGAGCGGTGGCCTCGGCGCTCAGGCCGATCACTCGCAAACGGCTGGCCTGCACCACCCGCCGTCCGTCGCGCAGCACAACGATATCCTGGAACTCTGCCGCCTGATTGACGAGATCAAGGTCCAGGCTGGCATAGGTCCCAACGGCCCCACCCGGTAGGGTGGCGAGCGCGAGGTCGATCCCGCGCCGCGTCTCGCGGTCCAGCCACCACCCAGCAGCGAACACCACGGCAGCACCGAACATCACCACGGCGGCGAGGATCAATCCCAAACGACGCATCTGCCGCCTCACACCCACTGAATTAGGAACACCACCAAGGCCACCAGCAGAACCAGCCCAGCGCGGAGGGCAGTGCCCACCCAGGCGGGCACGCGGCCCGCGAGCAGGTCCGCCGAGCGCGTAAGCCCGCCGAGATCGTCATTCAAGCGACCAATCGATTGCTCCAGCCGCGGGAATTGCTCCATCGCGGACTGAGTCATGGCAGGGTCAAAGCGTGGACGGGGCTGGCGGCGGCGTCGCATAGCACGGCACAGTAGGCGCCTTGCCGGGCGAGCGCAAACGGCGCTTGTAAGGCTATTGTCCGCCAGTCACTTGGCCTTGCGTGCCAGGAGGGAGACAGGAATGCTGCCGGGAGAGGATTCGCCCGCCCAGTCACGATTGCCGCGCACAGTCTCGCTGTCCGCTCTCAGCCAGGCTGGTGGTGTGGATTTGTTGAGTGTGGCCGACTGGCTATCGACAGACGGGGCACGGCTGGGAAGCTTCGCCGAGTTGTTTGCTGAGGTCGGCAGCCGTCTGCTCGCGGCAGGCCTACCGGTGATGCGCATGCGGGTTGGCGCGCAGACCTTGCATCCAGAGATGGCGGCGTGGTCGGCAGCCTGGACCGCCGACACTGGCAATGTCGCCTCCACCCAGGCGCGGCATGGGATATCTGAGACGGGCGCTTACCAAAACAGCCCGGTGCACCTGATGCGCCTGGTGGGAACCGGCTTGCGCTGGCAGATGGGTCAGCTGGATGCCGAGCGCGACCACTCCGTCTTGTTTGAGCTGCGCGATGCCGGGGCAGTGGATTACGTCATCCTGCCCATCCCGATGGAGCATGACCGGCTGGCCTATCTGAGCCTCGCCTTCGCAGACCCCGGTCTTGTGCATTGTGATTTGGCCGCCCTGGTCGCCTTCGGCCAAAGCTTTGGCCCTCTGCTGGCCGCCCATGCCCACCGCCACATGGCGGTCTCGCTGTTGGAGACCTATGTTGGCAAGCGCACCGGGCAGCGGGTGCTGGCGGGCCATGTCCGCCGTGGCGATGTGGAGCGCATCGATGCGGCGTTCTGGTATTCCGACCTGCGCGGCTTTACGCAAATGTCCGAAGACCTGTCGTCGAAGGCGCTGATCGAAACATTGAACAGCTACTTCGAAGTGGTGACCGCTGCGATCACCGCGCGCGGTGGGGAGATTCTGCAGTTCATTGGCGACGCCGTGCTGGCAGTGTTTGAGGCCGGAGACGATCTGAACGGCGCCTGCCAGTCCGCGGTGGACGCTGCCATCGATGCCCAAGCCGCGCTGGCGGTCATCAATGCCCGACGCAGCCGAGCGGGACAGCCCCTGATCCGTTTTGGCATTGGCCTGCACTATGGCGAGGTGGCCTACGGCAATGTTGGCGCGTTCGACCGCATGGGCTTCAACGCCGTCGGCCCCGCCGTCAACCGCACCGCCCGCATAGAATCCCTGACGAAGGAATTTGGCTGCGACCTGCTGATGTCCGAGCCTTTCGCCCAGCGTATCGCGCTGCCGACGGAAGCCGTCGGCAGCCGTCCCATGAAGGGTATCGCCGAGCAAATGACCCTCTACCGATTGGTGGAGGGGTTGTGAAACTGTCGGAGCTGGTTACGCCGCGTGGCGGGAGGGGAGCACCATTGGTGCCAGCAAAACGGCTGCGAAGAGGGTGTTGAGGACGACGTTGCCGTAGGCCCCGGCCAGGGCACAGGCACCACTGTCGGCTAGGTACCATGTCACCACGATCCAGCTTGCCATGCCGCGCGCCAGCGCCGGCTGGTGCGGGGCGAGGCGGGTGGCGAGCAGCCACAGCGCGGCCCCCAGCCCTACGGTCAAGCCACCAGTGGTGGCCAGAAAAAGGCGTGTCACAGGCTCCGTGAGGGCAGGGGGCGCCTGCTGTGGCCACAGCGCCCCCTCGGTCAGCAACACCATCGGGGCTGCAAGCTCTGGCACGAGGCCAGCGATGATCAGCAGGCCGAAGGCGATGACGGCAATGGCGTTGATGCGCTGAACCATGGCGCTGGTTGCGGGTGTCATGATCTCTCCAACTCGAAACGGGGGTGGTGAGCGCTGGTTTGCCGCGCGACAGGGCCGTGCCACAATTCCCTCAGAGGTAACGGGGAGGGGGTGGGATGCCCGAGGGTTCAGCCGAGTCCAGTTTCGGCGCGGCACTGCGCCGCTGGCGCCGCAAGCGCGGGTTCAGCCAGCTGCTGCTGGCAGTGACGGCTGGCGTGTCGTCCCGCCATGTCTCTTTTCTGGAGACCGGGCGGGCGAAGCCCAGCGCGGAAATGATCCGCGTGCTGGCCGATGCCATCACAATCCCGATGGAGGAGCGACCCTATCTCTACCGGCTGGCGGGCTTGTCGGCCCCGATGCCAACGGCACCCTTGCAGCCTGAGGAGCGGGCAGCGGTGGAGGCTGCCCTGATGTCGCTGCTGCATCGCCATGCCCCATTGCCCGCGTTGGCGCTGGACCGGCTCTGGCGGCTGGTGGCTGTCAATGCACCGGCCGAGCGTTTGCTGGCACCCATCTCTCTCAGCGTGGGCGATAGTTTGCTGGCGTTTGTGACCGACCCCGTGCGCAGCGCCGTTCTGGATAATCGCGGTGAGGTTGTCCGCCACTTGGCCCGGCGGGTTGCCGCCGAAGTCCTGCAACTTGGCCGCGATCCTGCGCTGGTGGCCGCGCTGGCGGAGCTGGAGGAGGCACTGACCGACGCACCAGAGGGGGAGCCGTTGCCGCGGGCCGTGGTTCCCACGCGGTTGCGGCTGGGCGACATGCGGCTCTCATTCTGGACTGTGCTGGCGCAACTGGGGGGTCTGGAGGACCTGACGGTAAGAGATTTGAAGGTGGAGTTGTTGTTTCCTGCCGATGCCGCCACCGCCGCGCTGTTCGGCGTCACACCACCCAGCCAGGACGCTCCACTGGCTTTGGCACCAGCGGATTGACGCGCGGGGCGACTTGGAAGCTGAGAGCGCCGACCACGCCGCGGGCCTGGGTGGCGCCAGCGAACATCTGCAGCATGTCGATGCGCAGCGGCTCCGGCAGGACGGTTGGCGTGCGCAGCACCACATCCAGGCGCGGCGGGCGCGAAAAGCCGTCGATCTGGATCGGACCGAGGGCGCTGAGGTCCAAGTCGATCACAAAGCGCGTGCCGTCGCCGCTGCGGTCGCGACCATCGTCCTCATCCCCGTCTGCCCGGTGGACGAACAGGCGGACCGGCTGCACCACCTGGTGGTGGGCAATCGGCAGGGTATAGACCCGCCAGTCACTGGATTGGGCTGAGACGTCTTTGCTCGCCTGCTGGAAGTCATCACCCAGCACTTTGGCGGCCCGGCCACGACCGGACTTTTCCAGCTCCACCCTCAAGCCTTCGCCAATCCAGTTGCCTGCCTGACCCGTCCGCAGCGCGCCCAGGTAATGCAGCATCTCGGCCGCGAGGCGCGGGCCCGGCTTCGGGATGGCGGCCAGCAGTGCGGTTTGCGCGGCAACCGGCAGGCTGTCCACCTGATCCATCAACTGGGTCAAGTTGGCCAGCAGGCTCTCGGTCCCACGGGGAAGGGGGGCCGATCCTGCGCTGGGCAGCCGCGCCACAGATTGCAAGGTGATTGAGGTACCGACCGGCAGAGGTGCCGTCTCCAGCGCCAGCAACGAGCCGCCAGCCAGCACCACCGGCTGTGCCGCCACAGTGGCGCCCACCACCTGAGCGGTCAGCGCGGGACCGCCCCCCGTCGCGACCGGCGGGGCAGAAGCACCGAGCAGCGGCGTGGCAAGGCCGCTGGCACTGGCGAGGGCGGCCCGGGCAGCCGCAGCGGCATTGGCCAGAATGCCCGCCGCTCCAGCCGTCGCACCGGCTGGCTGGGCTGGATTGGCAACGGCTGGCTGGTTCACAGTGACCACCCGCAGCGACACCCTGTCTCCCGCGCCGGACAAGCCAAACGGGATCGCTGGTGCACCCTCCACCACAGCTTGACCGGCCAACTGTGCCGTCAGCAAGGGACTGGCCTGCGCGCCACTGCCGGGCAGGGCAAGGGCGGCGGTGCCTTGATTTGGCGGTGCCTGGATCAAGGTGGCGGAGACTGTCTGACCGGGCAGCGGGGCGGCGCCCGGCGGCATCACGATTGGCTGGCGCGGTGCCAGCACCTGTACGGTTCCCGCAGCACCCGGTGTCTGCACCGACAGGGTCACGGGTGTACCCGGTTGCAGCGGCAGCGGGGTCGCAATGGCAACAGGTCCGAGGGCCGTGCGCACCACGGCCAACCCCTCGGCTGAGCGGGACAGCACCACGCCGGGCACCTGGGCACCTGTCGGCAAGGCGGCTGTCCAGGCCGGTGGCTTCACCAGATTGGCGGGCGGCGGCACTGTCCCGTTGGCGAGGGCGAGCGGTGGCGGTGTGCCGGGAATGCCACTGCCCGCGCTGGCGGCCGCGCCGGTCGGCAGCGGCAGGTTCGCCACGGTCTGCTGCACAACCGCAGCAGCGGGCGTCGCGCTACCGGCAGAGGCCGGGGCTGCGGGCACGCTGGGCAACGCGGCTTGCGGCGATGGCGTGGGTGGTGGTGGCGGTGGCGTCTGTGGCGGTGGGAACAAAATGCCGGGCAGGCTTTGCGGCTGACGCTGGGTCACCGTGGTGGAGACGACGACCGCCGCCTGGGCAGTCGTCGCCAGTGTCGCGGTGCTTGGCGCTAGGGGTTGACCGGTGGCGGCAGGCGCGCCGCCTGGCACACCCGCCGCTGGGGCTGGCGTGGGAGGTGCTGGAGCTGGCGCGCCGCTGGTGCCCGGTGGCAGCGCCGTGGGCGGAATGGTCACCATGCTATGTGCCGAGCGCGCCCAGCTTTTGGGCAATGGCCTGGATATCGACCGCGGCGTCCGAGGTCGAAAACCGGCTGAGCAATGGTGTCTGCGCCCGTATGCATTCAATCACCCTGCGATCTCGCCGAACCACGCCCGCGAGGGGGGGAGTGTAGCGCAGGAAACTCTCGCAGGCTTTCAGCAAGGTGGCGTAGGTGCGGTCACCCTCGGCCTGGGTCCGGGCTTGGTTGACGACAATCCGCAGGTCAGCGGTCGGGTCGTCGGCGATGGTGATCTTGATGAAGGCATAGGCATCGGTAAGGGAGGTTGGCTCTGGCGTGACCACCACCAGCCGCCGACTGGCGAAGCCTGCCAATTGACGCACCATGCGATCCACCCCAGCGCCCAGATCCATCACGACATGGTCGTAACTGCGCGCGAGGGTGGCAAGGTCGCTGCCGAGCACTGCCAGACGGCTGGGGGCGAGGGCCGCTAGGCTGCCAGTGCCGGAGCGGCCAGCAATCACATCAAAGCCCGCCGTCGGGTAAGCCGTCTTCGCCTGACTTAAGGTCAAGCGACCGGTGATCACCCCACCCAGATCGCGATTGGGCATCAGGCCCAGCTGGACATCAACATTGGCAAGGCCAAGGTCGCCATCAAACAGCAACACCTTGCGACCCTGGCGCGCCAGCGCGTGGGTGAAGGTGATCGCAAAAAACGTCTTGCCGACACCGCCCTTGCCCGAGGCGATGGCGATCAAGTTGCCGGTACGACCGGTCTCTGGCGAACCAGTGGAGGCGGGCGGACTGGTCATGGCCGGGTTGCCCCTAGCTGAGCGATCACGGAGGTCGCGGGCGGCACCTCAGGCAGGAGCAGCTTCGCGAACGAGACGGGGTTGATAGCGGTCAACCCCTCGGCGACGTGCGGTGTCACCGACAAATCACAAAAGCCCAGGCGCGCGACATCTGCTGCCACGAGCACCGAGCCGAGGCGGCGGGCAGCGTCCAGGCGCGTGACCAGCAAGCGCTTGCAGCCCAGGCGTTGGAAGGCGCGCGCGGTCTCGGCTGCTTCTTCGGTGTCGGTGCCAGCGGGCAGCACCAGCACCCGATCCAGCTCCAACCCATCCAGCAGGGCATCCAGTTCAGCCATCGCCGTGGCATCGAATGGGTTGGTGCCCGCCGTGTCGATCAGCAACAAGCCATCGCCGGTCGCAGCGCCAGCCGCAGCGATGGCATCGGTCAGGCTGGGGCGGTCCTGTACCGTTAGCAGGTCCAGTTCCAGAATGCGGGTGAATGCCCCCAACTGGTCCACAGCGCCTGCCCGCATGGTATCCGCGGTGATCACACCCACCGGCAAATCAGCCAGGACAGCGCGGGTGGCAAGCTTGGCGACGGTGACGGTTTTGCCGGAGCCCGGTGGCCCCATCAGCACCAGTGGAGTGGATTGCGTTGCCGCCAGTGGCTGGAAGCGAAACAACGTATCAAGGGCTGCGGCCAGCACCATCACAGGTGCATCGACTGACAGGGCAGAGGCCGCACGGGCCAGCTTTTCTGCCAGGGGGGATGCTGCCTTCAGCAAGCGCTCAGCCAAGTCACCCGGTGTGCCGTGACGGTCCAGCGCCTGGGCAATCGCCTCCAACGCATCCAGCGGCACATCGACGGGTGGGGGCGGAGCCTCCTCCGCACCTGCCTCGAGGTCTTCCACTGCCGCGGTCACGCGGATGCCAGCACTGTCGCGCTGGGAACTGATGATGATGCCACCGTCGCCCAATTCCTCCCGCACCATGCGAATGGCTTCGGGCATTGAGGCGGCGGTGAAGGTCTTGATCCGCATGGACGGCAACCCCGCTCAGTGCGGGGCGGGCGGCGGGTAGCGGCTGGGGTGTCTCGGCACGCTCTCCTCCGCTGTCGGGGTTAGATTTGGCCCAGGGTTTTGATCTTGGCCTTCGGATGGATTTCGTTCTGGCTCATCACCACCGTGTTCGGCCGGAACCGTTCCACGATGGAGCGGACATAGGGCCGGATCATCGGACTGGTCAGCAGCACTGGCGCCTCACCCATCTGGGCGTAGCGGTCGAAGGCTTGGCGCGTGCCGGTGATGAACTGCTGCAGGCGCGAGGGCTGCATCGACAATTGCCGATCCTCGCCATCCCCAACCAGGGACTCAGCGAAGGCTTGCTCCCACTCCGGCGAGAGCGTCAACAGTGGGATGAACCCGCTCTCGGTGGTGTTGGCTTCGGAGATCTGGCGGGACAGCCGCGTGCGCACATGCTCCGTGATCAGGCCAATGTTGCGGGTGTAGGCGCTCGCCTCGGACACAGCCTCCAGGACGGTTGGCAAGTCGCGGATCGACACCCGCTCGTTCAACAGGTTCTGCAAGATGCGCTGCATGCCACCGACAGAGATCACCGTTGGCACCACATCGGCGACCAGCTTCTGGTAATCCTTGCCCACTTCGCCCAGGAGCTTTTGCGTCTCTGCATAGGACAGCAGATCGGCCATGTTTTCCTTCACCACCTCGGTCAAATGGGTGGTGATGACGGTTGGCGGGTCGACCACGGTGTAGCCGCGGAACAGGGCCTCTTCGCGGTTGCCTTCGCTGATCCACATGGCGGGCAGACCAAAGGTCGGCTCGGTGGTTTGTTCGCCGGGCAGTGTGATCGTTTCGCCGCGCGGGTCCATCACCAGCAGCATGTTCGGGCGGATGTCGCCGCGGCCAGCTTCGATTTCCTTGACCCGGATCACATAGGTGTTGGCAGGCAGTTGCAGATTGTCCTGGATGCGCACTGCCGGCATGACGAAACCCAACTCCACGGCCAACTGACGGCGGAGGGCCTTGATCTGGTCGGTCAGGCGCTGGCTCTTGGGGGAGTTGATCAGGGCCAGCAGGCCGTACCCCAATTCCAATCGCACCTGATCAATTTGCAACGCTGCGGAGATCGGCTCTTCTGCAACGGGTGCTGGACCGCTGGCAGCTGCATCGTCTTCCTTGCGCTGCTCTACTTCCTCAGCCTGCTTTTTCAGCAGGTAGGCAGCCCCACCCAACAAGCCCGCCAAGCCCATGAACGGGATGAACGGAATGCCGGGCATGATCGCCATGATCGCCATCAAGCCCGATGACATGCCAAGGGCGGTTGGATAGCCACCCAACTGGCGGAACAGCGCCTTGTCGGTGGAGCCCGTGGTGCCCGACTTGGTGACGATCAGACCTGCCGCCACGGAGATGATCAGCGCCGGGATCTGGCTGACCAGACCATCACCCACCGTCAGCACCGTGTAGTTGGTGGCGGCCTGGCCGATGCTGATGCCGTGTTCCAGCGTGCCGATCAGCAGGCCCGCGATGATGTTGATCGCCGTAATGATCAGGCCCGCCACGGCATCGCCGCGCACGAACTTCGCCGCACCATCCATGGAGCCGAAGAACTGGCTTTCTTCTTCCAATTCCTTGCGCCGCAGTTTGGCTTCGCTCTCGGTGATCAAACCAGACGACAGATCGGCGTCGATCGCCATCTGCTTGCCGGGCATGGCATCCAGGCTGAAGCGGGCCGCCACCTCGGCAATACGCGTTGAGCCCTTTGTGATGACGATGAAGTTCACCAGCACCAAGATCAAAAAGATAATGATGCCGATGATAAAGCTGCCCTGCATCAACAGGCCGCCGAAGGCCTGAATGACGTGACCCGCAGCATCGGTGCCCATGTGACCATTGGCCAGGATCAACCGGGTAGACGCGATATTCAGGCCCAGGCGCAGCAGAGTGGTGATCAACAGCACCGTTGGAAAGCTGTTGAAGTCCAGCGGGCGGGTGATGAACAGGGTCACCAGCAGCACGATGATCGAGATGCTGATGGAGATCGCAAGACCAATGTCCAGC
This sequence comes from Alphaproteobacteria bacterium, assembly GCA_004292755.1. Lineage (GTDB taxonomy): Bacteria > Pseudomonadota > Alphaproteobacteria > Elsterales > Elsteraceae > RDXE01. Next base: position 247,067 of record RDXE01000025.1, on the reverse strand, counting down.
AGCCACGTCGGCAGCGGGAACAGCAGCACCAGCAGGATCAGGATAACGCCTGCGGCAAGCCCAACCTCGCCCCGCCTCAGCGGGGCGAGTGCTTGCTTGGCAAGACCTTGGGCTCGCTCTCGCGCACTGGCGGGGACGACAGCCATGCTCTTTCAGCTCCTCAGGCGAGCGCGCGGTCGCCGTCACCAGGAGGTGGCACGGGAATGCCTGCCTCCTGATACAGCTTCAGCTTGTTGCGCAGCGTCCGGATTGAAATGCCCAGAATGTTCGCCGCGTGGGTGCGATTGCCCAGGCAGTGGGACAGCGTGTCGATGATCAGATCACGCTCCACTTCCTCCACCGTGCGGCCAACCAAGCCCGTGGTTCCCCCGCCGCGTCCATAGGCAGTCGGGGTGGTGCGCGCCTCGTCGCCGATGCTGGGCGGCGCGCTGACCGCGCCAGCAGCTGCGACCACAGGTGCCGCCACCGAGGGCGAGGTTAACAGAATGGCATCCGGCGCAATCTCATCGCCGCTGGCGATCAGCACCGCGCGGTGCAGCGTGTTTTCCAGCTCCCGCACATTGCCCGGCCACTCGTAGCGTTTCAGCTTGTCAAGGGCGGCAGGCGTCAGGGGGCGATAGTCGAGCCCATTGGTTTCGGCGTACTTGCGGGCAAAGTGGTCGGCCAGACGCTCAACATCGTTTGGCCGCTGGCGCAAGGGGGGCAGGGCCAGATTGACGACGTTGAGGCGGAACCACAGGTCTTCCCGGAACCGCCCGGCCTTCACTTCGGCCTGAAGATCGCGGTTCGACGTGGCAAGCACGCGGATATCCACCCGGACGGGGGCTGCACCGCCGACGCGATCAATCTCCCGCTCCTGGATCGCGCGCAACAGCTTGGCCTGCAGGCGTAAATCCATTTCGGAGATTTCGTCCAGCAGCAGCGTGCCGCCATTGGCTTCTTCGAACTTGCCAATCCGCCGGGCCACGGCACCGGTGAAGGCGCCCTTCTCGTGGCCGAACAGTTCGGATTCCAGCAGGTTTTCTGGGATCGCCGCACAGTTGACAGCGATCATCTTGTTGCCGGAGCGCTTGGACTTCCGATGGATGTAGCGCGCCAGCACTTCCTTACCGGTGCCGCTTTCCCCTGTGATCAGCACACTGGCCTCAGAGGGGGCGATCTGGTCGGCCAGCTTCAGCACCCGCTGCATCGCGGCATCACCGGCGATGACGGCGTTGGTTTCCTCCACCACGGCTTCCAGAACGGCGGCGATCAACTCCGCATCTGGAGGTAGCGGCAGGTATTCCTTTGCCCCGGCTTTGATCGCGCGCACGGCTGATTGAGCATCGGAGCCGATCCCGCAAGCGATCACGGGAACATGGAACCGCTCTTGCTTCAGCGACTGGATCAGGCCTGCGATGTCCTGCTTGACATCGACCATCACCAGATCAGCGCCTTGCCCGGCGCGCAACGCTGTCATCGCGGCACTGCCGTCGGGCACATGGCTCACCTTCGCGCCGCGGGCGTGGGCGATGCGGCCCGCGGTGGTGAGATGCCCTTCCAAAGTGCCAACGATCAGCAGGCGCATGGCGCAGTCGCTTCGCTTAGTTCAGTTTGTCGGACTTGATGATTTCCGTCATCGTCACGCCCAGCTTCTCATCGACGATGATGACTTCGCCGCGCGCAACCAGCCGGTTGTTGACGTAGATGTCGATGGCTTCACCGACTTTGCGGTCCAACTCCACCACAGCGCCACGACCCAGCTTCAGCAGCTGGCTGACCTGCATGGTGGCACGCCCCAGAACAGCCGAGACCTGCACTGGAATGTCGTAGACAGCGCCAAGCTCCTTTGGTTTGTCGCTTTCGCGGCTTTCCTCAAGAACTTGTTCAAGATCTGACAGATCGAAATTGCCCATACCCAGTCCCCTTGGCTACGTGATGTCCTAACCGTTAGGCCGCTGAGGCCCGACCAGTGGACCGCCCGGCGGGCGGCACTGGTGCTGCTTGTTCCAACGTACCAACCACGCGGGCCAGGACGCCCGAGAGGTCATCCCATGACCGTTGTGTCAGGCGCTCCGCGCCGCCATCGCCCCAGTCGCAACGGACGTCACCATCGCCGAGCGTGTCGTCACCCACCAGCATGACCCGGCCCTGGAAACCGGTTTCCAGGGTCATGACGTCGATCTTCGGCTGCAAGCTGTCGATCAACTCGGAGCGCACGCGCACCAAAATCCGCGGTTGATCCACGGCTTTTGCGAGGCTTTCGCGGACCACGGCTTCAATCTCACCCAGGCCATAGCGGCGGGTCAGGTCTGGCACCAGTCGGCGCACCAGCGCATGGGCAAGCCTGGCAGCCTCGTGGCTGAAGGCTTCCGCGGCGCGATCGCGATCATTCAGCACTTGGGGCAGGGTGGCGGCCATTGCCTCCATCGCCCGTGCGATGCGGTGTTCCAGCGATTGCAGCGCTTGGGCGCGTCCGGTCGCCTCGCCATCAGCGAAGGCAGCAGCGCGGGCCGCTGCCAGTTCCTCTTCGGAGAAGGTGGGCGGTGGCGGTGGTGGTGGCGGCTCCCACACCGGTTCGGGCTCTGGTTCGGGCTCGGGTTCCGGCGGCGGCGGGGGGTCGTAGCGGTCGAACGACAGATCGAACAGAAACTTGCGCACCGTCGGCGGCCGCGCGGCTGGGGCCGTGCTGGCAAAGGCAGCCGCTGCCAAGGCGGGGGGCAGGCCCTCGGTCAAGTCCTCGTCAAACGCTGGCATGTCGATGAACGGGTCGCTCCCGCCCATCATGTCAACCGCAGAGCCGAATTCACGATCGCCCGCGCCATCCAGCGGGGCACCAAACTCACCAAACGGATCGGCGCCACCGAAGCCATCTGGATCCAGGCTGGCACCAGAGCCGCCCCCCAACAGCGCATCGAGTGCGGCTTCGGACACGGGTTCACTGGCGCTATCGTCGAAGGTTGCAATCTCCTCCGGTTCCTCCGCATCGGCACGCGGGGGAATGAAGGTCGTTTCTCCGATCAGGCTGTCGAGGTCGGCATCGCTGACCTCGGCCTCCATCAAAGGCTCGTCCGGCGCTGCTGCCGGTGGCGGTGTTGGCTCCTCGTCCAAAAACGCATCCAGCCCGCGGCGGGCCGGGCGCATCGGCGGACGATTGGAGGGGGGCGCTGACGCTGGCGCCTGTGCCGCATCCCGCTCACTGAAGAATGCCGACAAGCCACTGCCCGCGACCGGATCGGGATCGAGGCCCAGGCCTTGGCCCAGCGCCATCAACTCGTCCAGCGAAGGCACCTCATCGTCACCGCCGCCGGCCAGAGCGGCGAAGGGATCGGGGTCGCTGCCTGGCGCCCGTCCGTCCTTGTCCTTCTTGCCGTCGGCCATTGCCCGTGGTTCCCCTTGCGTCGGCTGGGACTAGTAGACCAGCTCGTCGCCGCCCTTGTTGTCGGAGATGACGATCTCGCCGCGTGCAGCCAAATCCTTGGCCAGTTTGACCATGTGCATCTGGGCATCGTCGACATCGCGCAAGCGCACCGGGCCCATTGCTGCCATGTCTTCCTTCAAAAGCTTGGCTGCGCGTTCCGACATGTTGCCGAAGAACACGTTGCGCAAGTCTTCCGAGGCACCCTTGAGTGCCAGACCCAGCTTATCCTTCTCAGTGGCGCGCAGCAGCACCTGGATGCCAGAGCTGTCGATGCGGCTCAAATCCTCGAAGGTGAACATCAATTGCTTGATGCGCTCCGCACTGTCCTTGTTGCGCTCTTCCAGGGCCGTCATGAAGCGGATTTCAGTGGTGCGGTCTAGGTTGTTGAAGATGTCCGCCATCATTTCGTGCGCATCGCGACGGTTGGTCCGCGCGAGGTTCGACATGAATTCGGTGCGCAGCGTGCGCTCCACATCGTTCAACACTTCCTTCTGCACCGCCTCCATGCGCAGCATGCGCATGATGACTTCCATCGCGAAGGTTTCCGGCAACAGCGCCAAGACGCGGCTGGCGTGGTCGGCCTTGATCTTCGACAGCACCACCGCAACGGTCTGCGGGTATTCGTTCTTGAGATAGTTGGCCAGCACCTGCTCGTTCACGTTGGCCAACTTGTCCCACATGGTGCGACCGGCAGGACCACGGATTTCTTCCATGATCGCGTCGACGCGATCCTTGTCGAGCACCTTGGCCAGCAACCGTTCGGTTGACTCGTACGAGCCGACCAGCGAGCCGGTCTGGCTGAACATCTCTGCGAACTCAACGAACAGCCGCTCGACGATGTTCGATGAGACCGAGCCCAGATTGGCCATGGTTTGGGAGATCTCTTTGATCTCCTCATCGTCCATCAACTCGAACAGCTTCGCTGCATGCTCTTCCCCCAGCGATAGCATCAGGATTGATGCCTTCTCCGGTCCGGTCAGCGAGCGATAGTCCTCACGAACGCGCATCGTATCCCATCCCTCATCAGCCGTTCAGAGCACGCCGGTTGTCAAAGCCCTGGCGGGCATCAGGATTCCTGGTAAAGCCAATTGCGGAGGATGGCGACCACTTCCTCCGGGTGTTTTTCCACGATCTCGCCAATCTTGCGCAGCGAGGAGGCTTTGACGCGACCCTCGATACGGTTGAGATCGATCATTTCCTCCAGCGGGTCGCCGCCGTCATCGTCCATAACCGTCAGGTCTGTCGACAACGGACCCGCCAGTTGCGGCACATCCCCGCCATAGCCCAGCATGCCGGGCTGGGCTGCCGCGCCCGGTGCGGTTTCAAACAGGCGGGCGATCAGCGGACGGACCACCAGCAGCAGGACCAGCGCACCAACCGCGCCCAGCACCAGAACCTCGGCCAGCCGGAACAGCTCCTGACGATCCAGGCCGAACAGGCGACGCGGCTCCCGGAACTCATCAGCCGGGTCGATCATCATCACCGGGATGACTTCGACGGTGTCGCCGCGCGCTGCGTCGAACGGCAGGGCCGAGCGGGTCAAGCGCTCAAACCGGGCCAATTCCTGCTCGTTCCAGGGGCGCATGGCGCGGGTGCCGTCGGGGCTGAACACCAGCGCGTTCTGGTCGATCATCACCGCGACGTTGAGGCGCGAGAGCCCACCGGGCTCGATCACGCGGTTGCGCACCTCGCGGCTGATCTCAAAGTTGATGGTTTCTTCGTTGCGCGATGAGCGGCTGACCGAGGACGAGCCGTTCTGACCAACCTGCACCTGACCCTGGGGCAGGTTGTTGGCGATGGTCACGGAGGGGTTGGCGTCGCTGTCGCGCTGCTCAGACAACTCGTTGACCGTTTGCGTGGAGCGAACCACCTGCTGGTCCGGATTGAAGCTTTCCCGGTTTTCCTGGGTGCGGGCCATGTCCATGGTGGCGGAGACACTGACGCGCACGCGGCCCTGACCGACCGACCGCTCCAGCATGCTTTCCAACTCACGGGCGACACGGTCCTGATAGGCGAGGCGGCGTTCTTCAATCGTCTGCAGATCACCCGAGCCACCGGACCCGTCGATCCGGGCCAGCAGCGTGCCGCGTTCATCCGACATCGAGATGCGGTCCGGGCGCAGACCCGGCACGGCCGCAGCGACCACCTGCTGCACGGCTGCCACCTGCGCGCGGTCCAGACGCTGCTGGGTGTTCATCCGCAGCACGATGGAGGCCGAAGGCTCCTGCCGTTCCCGGCTGAACAACTCCCGCTGCGGCAGCACCAAGTGCACACGGGCAGAGCGGATGTTGTCAAAACCTTGGATGGTGCGCGCCAGCTCCCCTTCCAAAGCGCGCAGCTGATTGATGTTCTGCACGAAGGAGGAGGTGGCGAGACCCTGCGAGCGGTCGAAAATCTCGTAACCGATGGAGCCACCAGTCGGCAGGCCCTGGGTGGCGAGGTCCAGCCGGGTGCGCGGCACCTGATCCAATGGCACCATCACCGACGTGCCATCAGGCCCCAGACGGTGGGGGACGTTCTGTTGCTCCAACGTCTGCACGATGCGGCCCGCATCTTGTTGCGACAGGTTGGAGTACAGCAGCCCCATCTCTGGCCCGCTGAAGCGCACGGCCAGGAAGATGACAAAGGCTAGAACCGCGACCGCAACGCCGCCGATCACCGCGAGGCGCATCGGCCCGAGATTGCGCAGTTGCTGCAGGATGGCGTTCACCGGGCGATCCTCGCGTGGGCTGACCAGGGCTCTGGTCGGGTGGTTTGACAATGCCGGGCCGATCGCCAGGGCGACTGGCCCGAAGGTGGGCAACGGCTAACTCTGGTTAACGATACGCGATGCGGCAAAACTTGCCTATACCCCAAACGAAAAAATTCAAAGCAACCATACGCTTCTGGCCCGGCCTTGAATCGGGGCCTTAAGCTCTGCGTTCCATTGTGCCAGATTTCGCGTTAACCACAAGATATACGATTCGGCCAAGGCGTGTGCCGCCGCAGCCCAGCGTGGCGGCGGGTTACGCGGGCTTGGTACGGGTGGTTCGGCGGGGGCGGTAGTCTTGCAGACGCGTCACGCGCAGACCCTTCAGGCCATGACGGTCAATCTGTTGCTGCCAGGATTGGAACTCATCCACCGATAGGCCATAACGCTGGCAGGCATCGTCCAGGCTGATCTGACCAGCGCGCACGGCGAACACCACTTGGGCCTTCCGGCGGATCACCCAGCGCGTGGTGGTGGCGGGGGGAAGAGGCTCAACCCCGCTGTCGAGCGCCGCGGTGCCTGCCCCCAGCGCAGCTGAGCCGGTTCCATTGTCCAGCGCCATGACGCCTCCTGCCACCTATCACCCGTCCGGCCAACCGGCAGATACCGCAGATCGCGGACACTGCCCAAAGCCAACGCCCCACACTGCCGATGGATAGGCCAGCGCACTGCCGCGGTCAATGCGGTCAGAGCGCCGGGCGCATGCCATCGGCGATGTGGGGCGGTCAGGATCGGGTTAGGAGAGGAGAGGCGATGGCTGGTTGGTTAACGCGCTAGGCGCACAACCTCCTGATACATCTCGTCTGCTGTCGTGATGATCTTGGTGCTGGCGGTGTAGGCACGCTGGGTGATGATCATGGTGGAAAACTCATCCGCCAGATCCACCGTGGAGCTTTCCAGGGCGGAGGGCTGGATGCGACCCGCACCGCCGTTGCCCGGTGTGTTGACCAGCGGCACGCCCGAGGTGGTCGACTGCAGCCAGACATTGCCACTGCGAGCTTCCAGGCCGATCGGGTTCTGGAAGGTGACCAGGGGCACGCGCGCGATGTCGCGAATTTGGTTGTTGTCGTAGGTTTCGCGCACATAGCCTTCGGGCGTGATCTCCAGCCCGATGCGGTTGCCTTCCCGATAGCCGTTCTGATTGATCTGAACGACGCCGAAGGTGTCACCCAGCTGCACAGTCTTCGGCTGGCCGGACACGGTGTTCGTGCCGAAATTGATCCTCGGTGACAGCACGGCGCCATTGGGGGCGATGAAGCTGCCGAGCGACACTGCACCGGCGGGCTCCAACGGCTCGCCCAAGGAGCTGAAGCGCACAGTGACAGGCGTCGGAACCACCTGCGCTGTTCCCGACGTTGTCCCGCTGACGGTCTGACCCGAGGTGTCAAGCGACACCGCCTGACCCGACCAGGTGTTGGCCGCCACGCGGGTGAACCGATAGGTGGCGCCGTAGGTGTTGCCTTGGGCGTCGTACACCGGAACCGTCACATCCTGCGTGGCACCAATATCACCGGAGGCGGGCAGGTTGATGCCAAGCTGCACTTCCGTGGTCGCCTGACCGGGGATGGTGGCCGCGATGCCTTGAACGCGCACGGGCGTCAACCCGTTGAGGGTCCGCTGGACCGCGGCGTTCTGGTCGGGCGTGTTCACAGGCAGGCCAAGCAGCGCATAGCCAGCGGTGTTCACCAGGAACCCATCACGGTTCGGGCGGAAGGAGCCAGCCCGCGTCACGCCCGGATTGTCGGTATCAACCCGTGTGCGGTCGCCCGCCCCCGCGCCAGCACCGATGATGTCTTCCACCTGGGCAACAGCGAAGAAGCCTCGACCAAGCACGGCTGCGTCGGTTCGGCTTTCGGTTGCTTGAACCAAGCCTTCCTTGTCGACGCGTTGGGTGACCTGGGCGCGGACACCACCGGGCGCGTATTGCACCGGCACCTGACGCGGCGTGTAGAGCGTCGAGAACTCCGCCCGTTGCGTCTTGTAGCCGACGGTCGTCGAGTTCGCGATGTTGTCGGACACTGCCCCGAAGGACCGGGACTGCGCGTCGACACCGGTGACGCCGTGGATTAGGGAGCCGATGATGGTCATGCTGTCCTCGTCTCAAATCGTCGATTGCCACACCCATCATCGCGGCCCGTTGGCCCGCGACAGCGGGTGGACTGGCGGCGACGGTCAGACCGCCGCCGCCTGCACCGATTACCGCTTCAGGTTGACCACTTCGCCCAGCATCTCGTCGGCGGTCGTGATGGACCGGGCATTGGCCGAGTAGGAGCGCTGGACGATGATCATGTTGGTGAACTCTTCCGACAGATCGACGGTCGAGGCTTCCAGGGTCGACGGCGACACCTTGCCCGAGCCAGCGACACCCGCGTAGTTGGTCAGCGCCGATCCGCTTTCCAACGTCTCGCGATAGGCGTTGCCAGTCACCGGCTCCAGCCGGTTCATCGCCGCGAAGGTGGCGATCGGCAGGCGGAACACCGGCAGCGACTGGCCGTTGTCGAACAGCACGCGGACGATGCCATCATCCGAGAAGCTGACGCCCGTGCGGAAGCCGTAGGGAATGCCGTCCTGCTGGATGAAGGACACGCCGAACTGGTTGGAGTAGTTGGTCAAGCCACCCGTGGTGTTCGGCTGACCCAGGTCCAACTGGACCAAGTCACCACCGAAGTCCACCGCGCCAGTGGTCATCGGCAGGAACGGCAGCCGGGTCGGCGCCGTGCCGGACTGGGTGCCATTGGCGTTGAAGGTCACCACGGAGGTGGCTGGGATGGTGGTGTAGTTGCCACCAACGGCAGGCAGTGTGGCCTGACTACCATCCAGGTAGATCGGGAAGCGGACGGTCGCCGCGTTGGGGGCGGCCAGCGGGAAGCGGACCGACGGCGCGCCAGTGGCAGCAATCCGCATGTCCTTGATCATCACGCCCCAGCGGGTGCTGTTGGTAGTGGCATCGCCAGCAGCCGGCGGGTTCGCAGCCGTGTCCTGGTTGCGGAAGAAGCTCAAGGTCAGGTTGTGCGCGACACCCAAGCTGTCATAGACGACCGTCGTGACATCTTCCTGGTCGACACCAATCGGGGAGATGGTGTCGACGCCCGGCGTGGTTGCAACGCCGCCGCGCAGACCCGACACGTCAAAGGTCGGCTGCAGGGACGACCCATCGGCGAAGCTGAGCGCGTTGCCCAGCGACAGCGTCGGCGTGCCGGTGTTCTGCAGCGTGATGGTGCCGAGGGTGTAGGGGAAGGTCGGCACAGGTGACAGCGCCGAGGAGGTGCCGAGCGCAACCAGATCAGTCGCGGCGTTCAAACGCACTTCGTAGGTGGTGCCGTTGATCCGCTGCAGGCGCAGGTTCGCTTTGTAGGAAGAACCGTTCGAGCTGTAGATCACAGCGCCCTGGTCCTGACCGACCTGACCCGCCGCACCGGCCGTGTTCAACACGCCCGAGATGGTGAGCTTCGACGGTGCATTCGGCACGGCCGGCAGGTTGGCGGCGATGCGCAGCAGGTTGGTCTGCTTGGCCGAACCGGTGACGTTGCCAACATTGACGGTGCGCAGCGTGGTCACAGCCGGGTTGGAGATGGTCGGCTGGCCCTGGGCATTGGTCGGCACACCCAGCAGGTACTTACCGCCGGTGTTCACGAGGTTGCCGGACTTGTCGATCTGGAACGAACCAGCGCGGGTGAACTGGGTTTGGGTGCCGATTGGCAGGGTGCCATTGGCGTTCGACGGACGATCCGACACCACAAACATGCCGCGGCCAATCACGCCAATATCCGTTGCGGAGGCGGAGGCTTGCAGCAGGCCCTGCTTGTCAATGTCCAGGCGCGGCGCGGTCAGCGCGCCACCGGGCGAGTAGGTGGTGGCGGTCGGCGACTGGGTGACCAGTGTCTGGAACTGCGCGCGGGCGTTCTTGTAGCCGACGGTGTTGGAGTTCGCGATGTTGTCCGAAATGATGCCCATGCCCTGCGCTTGGGACTTCAGGCCGGTGACGCTCGAGAACAGTGAACCGGTGACGCTCATGGTACGAAACTCCTGATAACTCGGTCAGGCGCGCCCTTGCTCGATCGCGCATCCAGTGTCCGGGCGCCCCCAAGACACTGGCGCGCGATAGATCAGCCGGTGCCGCCGCCGCTGGACGGCGTGGTGGATGTGGTGGTGGTCGGCGCGTTGCCGACGATGCGGATTACCTTGGCCAGTGGCACTACAGCGCCGCTCATGCTGAGGACGGTGCCATCGGTCTCGTCCATCTTGACGTCGGTCACCTGGGCGATAGTGGCGGTCGTGGCATTCACGGGGTTGCCGCGTTCGTCGGTGGCAGTGACCGCCAGGGTGTAGATGCCCGACGGCATGTCCTTACCCTCGGTCGACTTGCCATCCCAGCTCACCTGGTGCGTGCCAGCGTCCAGCGTCATCTGCAGCGAGCGCACGGTCTGGCCGCTGGAGTTGCGGATGGCAACCAGCACCTGCTGCGCCTTGCCGTCCAGTGTCAGGGAGAACTTGCCCGGCTGGTCGTCCGACAACACAATCTTGTCGCTCTCGGCTTCCACGGTCTTGCCAATGTAGCCCGAGGCGTTCAGCAACTCCTGGCTCTTCTGGTACTCGAGCATCTTGTCCAACTTGGTGTTGGAGTTGATCGCCTGCTCGACGCCAGCGAAGCCAACCAGCTGCGAGGTGAACTCCGAGGAGTCCATCGGGCTCAGCGGATCCTGGTTCTTCAGCTGCGTGGTCAGCAGGATCAGGAAGTTGTCAAAGGTTTCACCCAGCGACGCCCGATCCTTATCGGTTTTGGCCGCATTCGGGTCCGTGCTGGTGTTGGTCTGCAGGCCCTGCGTGGTGTTCACCGTCCCCGGCGGTTTGGTGGTGCTGCCCTGGGTGACACTGGACGTGGTGGTCGGATTGTTGACGGTGGTCATGGTGCTCTCCAGAGCTGCAAATCGATCAGATGGTCACGTCGACGCCGCCAAGGGCGCCACCGTACCGCTGTTGACGGACAGGCATTGCATCATCGTCGCCGTCAGCCGCGAGGCCGCCGCCATTGCGGCCACCCCGGCGCTGCTGAGGCAGGTCATCCTCCCGCTGTTGGCCTTTCAAGCCGAACTGCAAGGAGCCAGAGTCGGTTTTCAAACCTGCATCGCTCAACGCCCGTTCCAGCGCGTGCGCGTCGCGGCGCAGCAGGTCCAGGGTTTCGGGACGCTCGGCCGTGACCGTGGCCACCACGTGGCCGCCCTCACGGATTTCAAGGTCAACCTCCACCCGACCCAAGTTCTGTGGTGTCAGGGCGATCTGCACCTTGCCAGTCCCCTCGGTGGCGGCGCGAAACACGCCTGTTGCCACCTGATCGATCACTGGCATTGGCCGACCAGGACGGGTGTGACTGGCAGCCTGCGGCGCATGGGTCGCTTGGGCGCCCTGCGTCTGGGTCGGCAGCGCGGCAGCTGTTGGCGATGGTGTGGCCGCGCTGAAATCGGCTCCGCTGCCCAGTGTCGGCAGTTGGCTGAATGCAGAGGCACCAGAGAAGCGCGGGGCGGCCTGGGGTGGCAGGTCGGCCAAACTGTTCTGGCCAACCAGCGGCTCGCCGATCAACGGCGTAGCCGCAACCCGCACGATGGCATCAACCGGGCGGTCGATCAGCGTGCCAGCAGGCTTGCCGCTGCGTGCAGCATCGGCAATCGCCATGATCGAACGGCCATCAATCGGCTGTCCACTTTGCGCGGCTGGCTTGGGGGCCGCCGCTGCCGCTGCCTGGATCACCACCGGTGTTTCCGGCGCCAACTTCGCCAAATCATCGGCCAGTTGTGCAAGCGCAGGTGACGCTGGTGCTGGCGTCGGGGTGGAGGTTGCTTGCGGCTGCGGCTGGACGGGCGCGGTGGGTGTGCCTGACGCTGCAGGTGTCGGTTGAGCCGACTTGGTGTCGGCCTTTTGCGCAGTGGTTTGCTGCTGGGCTGCCAGCGCCGCTGCTGCCGCGGCGCCATCATCGGCACTGGTCGGCGCAGTCGCAGGCAGGATCGGGGCGGGTGTGCCACCAGCATCGGTCGGCGCGGTGGCCGGGCTGGGCGCAGCGGGAACCACCGGAGTCGTCCCAGGAGCCGCCACCAGCGGCTGAGCCACGTCCACAGCCACCGTCGCGGTCGTCACGGCATTGGGCAGCGGCGCCGCGGGCAGCACGGGGATGACGCCAGCCGCTGCCAGGATCAGAGCAGGGTCAACCTCACCCTCTGCAACCTCAGGCTGCTCGTCCAGCAGTGCGACGGCTTCTTCTGCTGCCGCGGCGGTTGCGATCGCGGTTGGTGCCGCAGGGGCAACGCCAGCCTCAGTCGTGGCGGCGACCTGTACAGCAGGATCAACTGCTTCTTGCGCCAGTGCGGTGGTGACCTGTGCCTCAGCGGTGCTTGGTTGCGCCGCGGGGGCCGTCTGGACGGTCTGGGTGGTCTGGACATCGACCGTGTCGACTGTCTGATCGCGGGCAACCGCGCGCATCAAGTCCGGACGGGTGTCCGGCTGGCGCTCCGCGGCTTCAGAGCGCACCACGGGCTTTTGACGCGGCTTGCGGTCACCACCGTCGGGCGAGGCAGAGCGGTGCGCCGCCGCATCAGCCGAGCCAGGCTCGCTGACGGGCAGACCAGCGTCCTGCCGACGGCGGGCGGTCAAGAGCGCGTCGAATTGCGACGCCGTTTCCCCGTTTGCTGCCGGGCGCGCGGACCGCGTGCTCGGCATCAGGGCAAGGGGATCGATCGGTGTGGGCGCTGTCTTGGTCATGCCCACCGTGTATGCAACGTGCGGGCCAGTCTCTGAAACGTCCGATAAGCCATTGAATTATAATGAAAGACAGGGGGCAGGCCAGGGGCTGGAACCGGGCTCCCGGCATGGGCTGCCGGGTCTTGGAAAAAATTGCCGGGTCGATCAGGCAAGCTCTGGCAAATCCAGCCAGTGGCCGCGGCGGTCGGCCACCTGGGCCGCTTCGGCCAATTGGTCCGCCAGAGGACGCACCTGGGCGGCCAGTAGCAGGTCCGGGTGGCGGGTGCGCAGGCGCGTATCCTTTGCCTGACGGTCGTCAACCGTGTCGATCTCAACAGCATGGTTGAAGGCGGCCGCCATCAGGCGCAGCAACTGATCCTTCGAGACATCTTCGGAGTGCAAGTGGAACAGGCCCGGCTGGACGCGGTCGTTAGCGATCAATGCAGCAACGATGCGCGCCAACTCCAGCGTCGTCATGCCGTTCCACAGGTGATTGCGATAGCCCTGGCAGCGGTCAGTCACGCCGAGGAACCAGCACAACAGTGAATAAAAATGCTGCCGCTCCGGTCCAATGATGGAGGTGCGCAACACCATCGCATTGGCCGGCTCGCCAAACTGCTTGGAGCGACCGTAGAGATCGGTCGCGGTCGGCGCGCTGTCTTCCCAGTAGAGACCCGTCGCCCCATCGAACACACAATCGGTGGAGATGTGGACCATGGGCACGCCCACCCGCCCGCAGGCATCGGCCAAGCGACGGGGAAACAGCCCGTTGATCAGCCAAAAGGCGGCCTCTGAATCGGTTGCCAAGCGCCGATTGATCAGCCCAGCTGCATTCACCACGGCGCGCGCGCCAGCCAGCGGCAGGTCCTCCACCCGACCAGACGCCACGTCAAACCGAGTTCGGGTGACGGCATCGACGGTGAACCCGGCGCGGGTCAACACCACCTGCATGGCCGTGCCCAGCATGCCGCCAGCACCCAACAGCACGATCCGCCCGGAGGCGGGCGGGAGGGCCAGGGTCATGATGCGGACAGGGACCGCGCGCGGCTGGCCGTCAGCGCGTCTTGCACGACCGACAGGCTTTCCAGCACAGCCTGAATATCGCCCACTGGCAATTGACGCGCGGTATCGGACGAATAGTCAGTGCCGTTCAGGCTTGGCCGTTTTCCGCGGATCAGCGGATCTGAGTCAATCGTGCGGGCATCCATCGCGATCCGGAAGTAGTCCGGAAACTCCTCGGCTGAGGCGAGCTCGTTGGCCGTGCACAGGGTTTCGTGCAGCTTCTCGCCAGGGCGCACACCGATGGTTCGCTGCCCGCCTGCGTAGCCGAACATTGCAACCATCGCCGTCGCGAGGTCAGCGACAGTGGAGGCGGGAGATTTGCGCACAAAGATGTCGCCTTGCTTGGCGTGCAGCAGAGCGAACTCAATCAGCGCGATCGCATCGTCCAGCGTGAGCAGGAAGCGCGTCATCTCCGGGGCCGTAATGGTTAACGGTTGCCCGGTTTTCATCTGCTCCAAGAACACGGGCACCACAGAGCCGCGCGAGGCGATCACATTGCCGTAGCGCACCACGGCCAACACGGTGTCGTCATCGGTCAGCGTGCGCGCCCGGGCCTGAACTTGCTTTTCCATCAGCGCCTTGGACATGCCCATGGCATTGACGGGGTAAACCGCCTTGTCGGTTGAGATTGAGACCAGCCGCCGAATACCGTGCCGAATGGCACTGTCGATCACGTTGCGGGAGCCCATCACGTTGGTCATCACCGCCTGATCGGGAAACAGCTCACACGCAGGCACTTGCTTTAAAGCAGCCGCGTGGAACACGTAGTTAACACCCTTCATAGCGATATCAATGCTGCGTTCATCACGCACGTCGCCCAAGAAGAAGCGTAAGCGCGGATCGGCAAACGCGACCCGCATCATTTCCTGCTTGGCTTCATCTCGACTGACAATTCGAATTTCACCAACATCTGTCTGCAACAGATACTTGGCGAACGCACCGCCAAAGCTGCCGGTGCCTCCAGTCACAAGGATGGTCTGGCCTGAGAACACCGCATTGGGCCGCGGTTTCGGCGCGTGTGGTTCAGTCACGGAGGTCCGACACCCTCTCAGTGGTCGGGGTGATCAGGAAAAAAGATTCACGATTGGACTGGGTGTGGCTTGAACCTGCCTCGGACCCTGGCGCTGCGGCTGCCGCTCCACGGTGTAGAAAGTTGTCCGACCAGGGTCGCCCTGAACCATAAACAATGTGTAGTCTAACCCCTTCTTGGCGTCGACACCGTCCTTCCGGGTCAACTTGACTGTGTATTGCCCGGCTTCAAGATCATGACCCTTCAACCCCTCGGTGGACATGTTGACCCAGGCCGAAAAGGCCAAGCCAGCCACCGGTTCACTATCCGCAATCACTGTACCGTTACGATCCAGCACTTGGAGGCGGACGTCACCCAGGGAGGTACGGCTGTTCTCGTCCTTTGCATTATAGGCAGGGTTGGGAGCGAACAGTTGGAACTTACCGTTTGACCCAACAGAGAAGCGGTAGGTGTCCGACGTGTCGCCAGGCTGGAGGCGACCGAATACGGCAAGCCGACCGTTGTCTTGACTGATGCGGCCAGCGTCAGCGCCCGAGGGGGTATCCACCACGTTGCGGCGCATCGCCCGTTGGTACTCCACCGGCCACGTCGCCGAGGAGCCTGGTGTCTTCGCCTTGGGCGCGGTCATCGGCGACCACTGGGTCTCCGACAATTCCTTCGGAGGTGCTGGCGGAATCAGCGCCGAGCCAATATCGATGGGCTTGAAGTCCGCGAACTTTGACCGATCACTCCGACCGGACGAAAACAGCGACATGATCGACATGGCACAAATCTCCCTGACCGAACTTTAGCGCACAGGCGTGACCCTGCCAACATGGTAAACGCTAGGCAGGCAACTGGGTGCTGCCAGCGGTGTTGGATTCATCATGATGATGCCGAGAGTGGTCAGAATTTGGTCAGCCTCTTGCGTTGATTGGCCCGAGTGACGCGGCAAAGCTCTACCGTTCGACATATTGCAGAGGTGCATAGGAACGGCTATAACCGCTCGTGGAAAGCATTGTGGTTCGGGATCTGTGGGAAGAACGCCTTCCAATGCTCCTGATCACGCAGGCAGGCGGCAGAAGGCGGCCTTGGCATGGCGCGGATTGGTAACGATGCGCCTCTGAAGCGGAGGAGACACCGGTGCAAAATGCAGCGTCTTTGGCGTTAGCCGCCAATCCGTCGATCGCATCGGCGGCAGGGCTTTTGCCCCAAGTCAGCGCACAGCCGGCGCCGCCGTCGGTGGTGCCGGAGCCTTTGACTCCGCTGGAGTATCGATACCTGCGGTTCAGCTTGAGCTATTCTGCTGATGCCGGTCAGTTGTTTGTCCGTTACCGGGACCCGGCCAGTGGCGCTGTGTTGTTGCAGCTGCCAACCAGCGCGCCGCGCCCGGACGTGCGCACCACCAATTCACTGGTTGATACTCCGCTTGCGGACTTTGAAGGCCCGCAGACGCGCACCCAGCGGCCTGAGTCC
The DNA here is from genome assembly GCA_004292755.1 of Alphaproteobacteria bacterium. Taxonomy (GTDB): domain Bacteria; phylum Pseudomonadota; class Alphaproteobacteria; order Elsterales; family Elsteraceae; genus RDXE01. Next base: position 230,642 of record RDXE01000025.1, on the reverse strand, counting down.
ATTCCGGCTGCGGCGACCCCTGAGCCGTCGACACCGGCACCTGCCCCGGTGTCCGTTAACGCTGGTACGTCTGTGCCGTCGCTTGGCGGCGCACTCGACACGCGCGCCTAGGGGACTGCTTGGCACCCTTCGACCGGGACTGGCCGCCCAAGCCCAAGGTGTTTGTGCTCGCACACCGAGGACACCAAACCCCGCACCGGATAGTGCGGGGTTTTTTGCGTCCGCGTCCTGGGGTGAAGACAGCGGCGGAATCTTCGACAGACACCCGCCGGTGCTGCGCAATCGCACCATCGGGTAGCCAAGTGGTCACCCGATGGATCCTGGCGCAGACTAGTCGGCGCAGTACCGTAGCCACATGTCCCGAAAGGCCGTCTCCAAATCATGCGCAAAGGTCTTGGCGTCGGACAGGCGCGAGGACGCCATCTGCGGTCGCAGTCCAGCCCGCAGGGCTGCGAGCTCATCGATGTGGGTTGCCCAATGGTGGCCGATGCTGACCACCTCATCTTCCGTTGTGGCGACAAATTGCGGCAGGCCAACATTGTTCAGGTAGCTGGCGCCATACCGCCCTTGCGGTGGCCGCTCTGCCAACGTCAACACAGGGCATCCCATCCACAAGGCTTCACAGGTGGTCAATCCTGCATTGTGGGGGAAGGGGTCCAGGGCGATGTCCACCTCGTTGTAGGTCGCCCAAGTCTTGGTTGGTGGGTTGGTGTAAATCAGCGAGACACGATCGCGGCTAACGCCATGAGCTTCGAAGAAGCCATGGAACATGTCACGGGTCTCCTCATCGCTGAAGGACACTGTGTTCAGCATCAGTCGCGAGTTCGGAACCGAATTCAGCAGGCGCGACCAGGTTGCGATCACCCGCTTGTTGTAGCGCACCGTGCGCGAGAAGCTGGCAAAGGTGACGTATCCATTGCGCAGGGCGGGAAGTGGCCCGACCTCCGGGAATTCGTGCAATGATTTGTAGCAGTACAGCGTGCTCGGCAGTCGATAGACTTCCTCGCAATAATACCGCTCGGTACCTTCCGGTGCAAAATACGGGTCAGACAAAATGTAATCGATGGTCTTGATGCCCGTCGTGTTGCCAAGACCAAACCAACTCACTTGGATTGGGGCCGGTTTGTACGCCGTGACCAGGGCGCGTGCACCACCGGTGTGAGCGGACAGATCAACGAGAATGTCAATCTGGTCAGCTTCGATGCGCTTCGCCAATTCTTCGTCCGGCACACCACAGGTGATGCGCCAGCCGTCCGATGCTTCACGGAACTTTTCCGTCCAGAAGTCTGGGGCAGCCACTTCCGCATAGCTGAACACTTCAACCTTTGAGCGGTCGTGGTTTTGATACAGCGGATAGACAAAGTAACTGCACGAATGTCCGCGGAAATCCGGCGACAGATAGCCAATGCGCAGCTTCCGTTCAGGATCCTTGACGTTCGCGTAAACCTTATTGGTGGGATAGAATTTGGATGCGTGCAACTCTCCCCACCGGACAGTCTCGAGGTACAGATCTCGGGCCGTCACCTCGGGGTCGTATTGCATTCCAAACAACAAGTTCGAGTGGAAGGCAGCATTGTCCGGCTGTAGTTCTTGGGAGCGGCGTAGATGCTCGATGGACTTGCCGTACTCGGTGATCGCTTGGTAAACCAAAGCCAGATTGTTGTGTGCTTGCGGCGAGTCGGGCTCAAGCTCCAAAGCTTTCAAATAAGCTGCCTTTGACTCTGAAATCCGGCCCAGAGTGTGATACACGCCGCCAAGGTGAGACCAGCCGCCAGCGTAGCTTGGGTTGTGCTTGACTGCCTTGCGCAAGGCCTCCAGCGCATCGCCCAGGCGGTGCATTGCGTTGTAAGCAAGACCCAGGTTGTTCAAGTCACCGGCACGGTCTGGCTCTTTCTCAAGAATTTTGAGAATGATGGCTTCGGCATCATAGGCGCGGCCAACATTGAGGTATTGCGCGCCCAGAGCACTGCCAATCAGAACATCGTCTGGCGTGATCTTCAGGGCTTGCTCAAACTCAGTAACAGCAAGTTCAGTCTTCTTCAGGTTACCAGCGTAAATCCCGGCGTTGTAGTGGCAACCTGCGAGCTGATTGCGCACTTCAATTGCACGCTTCAGGCATTTCTCGGCTTCTTCAATTTCCCCTGTGCTTGACAGAGTTTCTGCCAACAGCCCAAGGGCGACCAGCCACCGCGCCGTTAAACTTGACTGTTTCTGATAAATGTCCAGCACTCTGTCATGGTGGTTGGCCTCAATGTTGAATTGGGCCAACTGTCCAGCAAAATCATACAGGTCCTGCCCCTGTCGAACGATCTTCCGCAGGCGTCCAAGCCGTTCGGCAAGCTCTGCCGCGCTCGTGGCTTTAACGCCCTTCGCAGGTAGTTGGTCCTTCAGGAATTCCGCGTGCTCAAGTTCGAACGCGCGCTCAAGACGCCGACGTGCCCCATCAAGATCACCGCGGTCTTCCTCGAGCGAACCAAGCGATCGCATTGCCTCGGTGTTGTCTCGGCCTAGCTGCAACGCGCGTGACAGGTATTGCTCCGCACTGGTTAGATCACCCGACCGCCGAACTGCGATGCCGAGATTGGTCAAAACATCGATGTTATCGGGGCGTAGCTCCAGTGCCTTCTTATAGTATTCAATCGCACGATCAATTGATTCGAGATCATAGTGGCAATTTGCAATATTATAATGCGCCTCTGCGGACTTTGGATCGAGCCGCAATGCCTCTAGATAGCAGAATAGTGCTTCGTCCAGATCGCCCTTCTGGCGCGCGATCTGGCCGAGAATCAGGTGGCTCGCGGGTAACTCTGGAGCAACGTGAGCGGCTGCATCGGCTGCGATCCCTGCCTCAGTCAACCGGTCCTGGGCGAGTAAGGCTGAGGCCAAGCCGAGATAAGCCTCAGCAGAGGTGGAGTCGATCTCAAGTACCTGCTGAAACCATCCGGTGGCTTCGCGTGGTTCCCCGCGGCTCATAAGAGCGCGTGCCAATGCCAGAAGAGCCTCACGCTGGCGTGGGTGTGCCGCGACAGCCTTGCGCAGTTGATCGACCGCAAGGTCCCGCCGCCGCAACGCAAGGTACGCCAGCCCAAGCCCTGTCATGGCATCGGGGTGATTTGCCTCTAGGCTCAGAGCCTTCTGAAACCGCTGGAGCGCCAAGGGCGCACTGCCCTTCTTCAGTGCCAAGCTGCCGAGTGTGGCCTGGAAGTCCGCGATTTGCGGCTCGGCACTGGCCGCACGCTCCACAAACCGGATCGCCGCGTCGATGTCGCCTTCTGCGTCGGCGACCAAGCCCCGGTAGAACAGCACACCTGCGAAATCCGACCGAACGGCAAGAATGCGGTCATAGATGTGCTTGGCATGGGCGATGTCACCGCGCTCATGCGCGTTGAGGCCAAGCTGAAACGCATCTTCGAGGGAAACGGTCTGGGTGGTCATTGGTCACACCTTCCGTAGGGCCAAGGCGCGCGTGCGCGGCAGAGCAACATCACCTGTGGCCTCAATTCATGGCGGTAGCGCTTTGAAAAGGCAACTACTTCCTCATTCATGAGGCAGTGTGGCGGAGAGAGCCAAAAAAAAGGGGCGGCCCGAAGGCCGCCCCAAGCTCATAACCACAGCTGTCGCTGCGGTTAACCAAGCTAGAACAGACGCAGAATGCTCTGTTCGGACTGGGCAGTGATGCTCAGCGACACCACGCCAAGCTGCTGACGGGTCTGCAGCGAGGTGAGGTTGGCGCTTTCTTCGTTGAGATCGGCCAGGGTCAGCTGGTCCGAACCCGCCTTCAGGTTGGCGGTGTAGGACTTCGCGAAGTCCAACCGCACCGTCAGGACGGCGTTCTGCGAACCGAGCGAGGCGCTGTCCGCACGCAGCTTCGCCAGAGCGTTGCTCACGAGGGTCTGGCGGCTGGCCACCAGCGCGGTGTTCACACCTGGCACCGTGACGTCAGCACGGGAGTTGAGGCTGGCCGTTGACGCTGCCGAGGCGCGCGACGGCGTGGAGGCAGTGGTGCCCGTCGACGGCGCCGAGCTGACGGCCGCGATGGACTCACGGCTGGCAACCGACGCAACGGAAGCAACCGACGGACGGCTGGCGGCCGACGGAATGCTGTTGCCAGCGCCCGGAGAGGTTTCAGCGACACTGTTCACGCTGGCAGAGGACGCAATCGACGCAGACGAGGCGACTGAATCGACCGAACCCTGCGAAGCGACGCCGGCGATGGATGCGAAGGATGCGATCGAGGAAATCGCCGCAATCGACGCCGTCGATGCCCGCGACGGGGTCGAGTCGATGGTAGTCGTGAACGCAAAGAACAGGTTGGTTGCCACGGTGGTCAGACCGAGGCCGAGCGAGTCATTGCGGTAGGCGGAGATGGTCAGGCCAACAGCAGAACCCAGGCCACCGAAGCTGAAATTCAGGGTCTGAGAGCTGTTGTTGATCAGGTTTGCGCCCTGATAGCTGGTGTCATTCGCCAGCGCATCGATCTGACCGAGAAGCTTGTTGTAGTCGGCGGTCAGCGATGCGGACGAGCCAGGTGTCGATGCGTTGAGCAGGCTGGTCAGCGTGCCCTGCAGCTGCTCAACCAGCTTGGTGATCGCGGTCAGGCCCGACAGAGCCGACTGCAGCGCGTTCAAGCCTTGCTCAATGGCGGACAGGCCAGAGGTGAAGTCGTTCGCGCGATTGGTCAGCGCTTGTGCAGCAAAGAACGCCGGTGCGTTATCCACCGCCGACGCGACCTTCAGGCCGGTGGCGAGACGACCGGAGGTCTTGTCCAGCAAGCTCTTGGTGTTGTTCAGCGAGAGCAGGTTCGCCCGAGTGGACGAAGAAAGCTTAATGTCTGCCATGGACGTGGTCCTCGTTTCAGAGTGAGACACCCGCATTCTGACGGGTCATCGCGCCAGCTGGTGATCGCGACCCGTGGATAGAACCAGAACTTGAGGCCGCATTCAACTAGATCAAACTGCTGCAGTTGGCGGATCGTGATCGGTCCAGGATTCGGGGGAGGCCGCGGCAATGGCATCTGGGCACCGCTTGAGGTATGGATCGGCGGGATTTGGGTTGCTGCGGTTGGATCAGAGATGGCGTCACGGGACATCGACACTGCGTTTGGCGCGGCACTGGCGAAGCACGAGGCAGGCGACATGGAGGGCGCCGCGGCCGGGTATCGCCAAGTATTGGCAAAAGCGCCGCGCCATGTTGACGCCCTGAATCTGCTTGGCGTGGTGGCACTGCAGACCGGTCGTCCAGACCAAGCGCTGGCACCCTTGAAGAAGGTTGTCAGCCTTGATCCAGGATTTGCCACTGCGCGCGTCAACCTTGGACATGCGCTAACAGCCACGGGTGACCGCACTGGGGCACTGGTTCAGTATCGCGCTGCCCAGCGCGCTCAACCCAACGACCCAGATGTGCGCCACGCCCTTGGCACAGCCTTGATTGATGCCGGAGACCACGCAGGCGCACGGGAGCATTTGCTGGCAGCGCTCTCCCAAGACCCCGCGCACGTCGGCAGTCTGGTCAATCTCGCTACCTTGGCCGAGCGTCAGGGTGATGCCAGCCAAGCGCTGCACTACGCACAACGTGCGGTGGCTGTGGCACCCGATGATGTGACGGCGCTTGCCACACTCAGCGGCCAATACCTTGTGGCGGGAGACGTCAAACGAGCGCTGACATGTGCAGACCGCGCGTTGCAGCAGGCCCCGGACAACCGGCAGGGGTTGGGCGCGAAGGCTCTCGCCCTCTCGGCCATGTCCAGGACCGGTGAGGCACTGTCGATCCAGGCACGCTTGGTCGAAGCCTTCCCCGAAGATCCCGTGGAATGGACGCAGTTGGGCCAGATCAAGCTGACAGGCAGGGATTTCGGCGGTGCTGTCACGGCATTTGAGGCAGCGCTCACACTTGCTCCGGGTGACATGACGGCCGCTTTGGGTCGGGCCGAAGCCCTAGTGGCGGAGGCGCCGGAGCGGGTCGTCCCGGAACTGGAGGCGCTAAGCAATCGTGTGGGTGAGGTGGTCCATCTGTTGCGCGTGGCGGAGATTTGGCAGCGCAGTGGGCAGGCTGAGCGAGCAGAAGCAACACTGCGGCGGGTTGTGGCAGCTGACCCGATGAATGTGGCCCCGAAGATCGCGCTCGCACACTTCCTTGTGAAAGAGGCACGGCCCAAGGATGCGCTGACTGTGCTGACCGACTGCGATATCACTGTCGCCGTTCTATTGGCCCGGGCGGAGGCTTGGTTCGCGGCACGGGACAGAGAGGCAGCTGCGGAGTGTCTGGCGCAGGCTGAGGCTCTTGCGACGGAGACGAGCCTAGACCAGTTCCATATCGCCAAGCAGTGGCAGCGCCTTGGGCGCCTGGAGCGAGCTCTGGCCGTGATGGAGCGGATGGTTGCCAAGGATCCGCTGAACGCCCACACGCGCAACCTCTTCGCACTGTGCCTGCTGGAGGGCGGTTTGCCGGAACGGGCCCTTGCTGAGGCCCGCACCGCAGTGGCCTTTGCCGCGGGCGATCCCGATGCGCTGGTGACAGTGGGCGTGGCCTTGCAGGCACTGGGACGGAACGGCGAAGCTGAAACCACGTTCCAGGATGCCTTGCGGCTCAATCCGCACAATTCCCTGATCTACATTAATCTTGGCAACTGTTTGCTGGGGATGCATCGGGTTCAGGAGGCCGTTGAGGCCTATCGCGAGGCGATTCGGCTGACCGATGGCTCTGCTGAGGTCTACAACAACCTCGCGACCACGCTGGTTGATGTCGGCGCCATGGAAGAAAGTGTCGAGGCCTATCGCGAGGCGCTGAAGCGGCGTCCAGACTGGCCTGAGGGACACAGCAATTTGATCTTCACGATGGGTTACCTACCCCAGTTCAACGCGGAAGATCAGCAGGCGGAGCGCCGTCGGTGGTGGGAGCGCCATGGCGCCCCGCGGTTTCGACCGGTTACCCACACCAATGATCGCAACCCGGAGCGACGGCTGCGAGTTGGCTATGTGTCGGGAGACTTCCGGCACCACGCTGCCGGTTATGTGCTGGCGCCAATTCTGTTTGAGCATGACCCCGCGGTCATTGAGACCGTCTGTTATTCAACGTCGTCCTTGGAAGACGACATGACGGAGCGATTTCGCGCGAAGGCCGCTGAGTGGCGCATGGTGTTGGGGGTGCCCGACGATGTTTTGGCCGACCGTATTCGCGAGGATCGGATTGATATCCTGGTGGATGTCTCGGGCCACACGTCGGGCAATCGCCTGCTTACCTTTGCCCGCAAGCCAGCACCGGTGCAGGTCCACGCCTGGGGCCAGTTGGGGGGGACGGGTCTCAAGACCATGGATTACATGCTGGCAGACCCAGTGTTGATCCCTGCCGAGGATCGGGCACGGTTTGCCGAGACCGTGATTGATCTGCCCTGCTGGATCGCCTTCATGCCGCCAGACCCGTCCATGGCCCAGCCGGTCGCGCCAACGCCAGCGCTTGCTGGGGGCGGCATCACCTTCGGCAGCTTCAATCGACTGGCCAAAGTCACGCCGGAGGTTGTGTCCCTCTGGGCAGAGGTGTTGATGGCCGTGCCAGACGCCAACCTGCTCATGAAAGCGCCACAGCTTGGTGACCAATCCAATCAAGACCGCATGGCAAAGGCGTTTGGTCAGTATGGCATCTCGAAGGATCGCCTGCGATTTTTAGGCAATACGGCGCGGCGCGACCATCTGGCAGCCTATGGCAAGATCGATGTGCAGCTGGACCCGTTTCCGCAAGCCGGTGGCGTGACCTCGTTGGAGGGCTTGTGGATGGGGGTTCCCGCGGTCACTTTGCCACTGTCGACTCCGGCCAGTCGCGCAACGGCCGCCATCCAAGCCTCGATCGGGCTGGAGCATTTCAATGCGCGTGACCGAGCGGACTATGTTCGCATCGCCACGCGCCTTGCGGCGGACATTCCAGCCCTTGCCCAGCTGCGCGCCGGGTTGCGGGCGCGCTTCGAAAGCCATCCGGTCGGCAACCCAGCAGCCTATGCGCGGGCGGTGGAGGCCACCTACCGGCAGCTGTGGCGCACGTGGTGTGCATCGGCCTGATCCTTACCTGACCATTGGGAACGACCATGTCCGTTGATGAGCAGCTATCCCTGGCCGTCGCCCGTCACCAAGCAGGCAACCTTGGCGATGCCATGGCTGGCTATCGCCAAGTCTTGGCCCTCCAGCCAGGTCATCCGAAGGCGACCCACCTGTTGGGCTGCTGCTTGTGGGAGCAGGGCCACCTTGACCAAGCAGCAGCGCTGATTGGCCAAGCGGCAGCAGCGGCACCGACCGATGCGGACGCGGCGCGCGATCTGGCGGCCGTGCAGTGGCAGCGCGGCGAGACAGAGCAGGCGATCCAGGCCTATCGGCGCACCCTTGCCCTGCGCCCCAACCAGCCAGATTGTGCGTTTGATCTGGCAGAGTTGCTGCGCGGTGCCGGGCGTGGCAGCGAAGCATTGGAGGCCTATCGCCAAGCCCTCGCGCTAGACCCAAAACGCGCGCGCTTTCATCTTCACTATGGCTCTGCGCTGCTGGCGGAGCAGCAGCCTGCTGAGGCCGCCAAGGCGTTTCAACGCGCGTGCGCGTTGGACCCGAGCCTTGCCACGGCGCACCATGGTCTTGGTGTGACGGCTGAACTCGACAAACGCCTAAGTGATGCCGAGGGCCACTATCGCGCAGCCATTGCCGCTGACCCACGCTTGGCCATTGCTCACTTTGATCTGGCTAACTTGAGTCGCGCAACCGGGCGGCCTGTTGAGGCCGAGCGTTTGTATCGCACGAGCCTGGCACTCGATCCGGCGATGGCAGAGGCCGCGAATAACCTAGGCGTCTTGTTGCTGGAAACCGGGCGTCGAGAGGAAGCAATTGCCGAGTTTGCGCGTGCGGAGCAGATCAATCCCCAATTCCAGTCGCCAATCATCAATCGCGGCAATGCCTTACGCGCCAGCGGCAGGCTGGAAGACGCAGTCGAGGCCTACCGCCGGGCGCTTTCTCTCCAGCCCGATGTGATTGCGGCCATGAATCTCACCGCAGTGCTGACCGATCTTGAGCGTGGCGCCGAGGCAGTTGAAACAGCTCGCTTGGCCCAGCGATTGGCCCCCGATGATGTTGAGGTGATGGTCCGCCTCGCTGATGCTTTGGTTCAGTCGGGCGAGACTGGCACAGAGCCAGCGGTCTTGTATCGGCGTGCCCTGTTGGCGGGCCACAACGACCCCGCAACGACTATCAATCTTGGGCGCTTGTTGGTGATCCAACAGAAATGGGAAGAGGTTCTCGAGCATCTGGACCGCCAGACACACTCCCAAGGGGCTGAGGCCAGTATCTTTCGCTCCATTTCCCTACGCTATCTTCTGCGTCATCGAGAGGCTTTAGCGGCAGCGCTCGATGCAGTTGAAAGGGACCCAACCCAAGCATCCGCTCACTTGGCTGAGGCCTTGGCACTGCAGGCACTTGGTCAGTTTGAAGACGCAGTGTTGGTTTACCAAAGGATGGGTGAAGTCTGTATCGACAAGGATCAGGCCAAGGCGGGTATCGCCATGTCCTTGCTGGAAATGCAGGAGTATGACCAGGCCATTGACGTGGCAGAGAAGGCTGGTTCTGCAGGCAAGGCGGCGCTGGCGCTGGCACTGCAGCGGCGCGGTCGCAAAGAAGATGCACTCGAGGCCTTCCACGGAGCACTTGAAGACAATCCCGTCAACACGACAACGTTGATGAACCTTGGCAACCTGTTTCGCGAGATGGGACGGATTGATGAAGCGGTGGAGGCCTATGGGCGTGCGCTCGCCATTGATCCAAATAACACGCGAATTCGGCATAATCGTGCCAATACTCTGTTGGACCTGGGAAAAGTAGAGCAGGGCATTGATGAACTGCGCGAGGTGATCAAAAGTGATCCAGCCTGGGTTGTGGCCCACTCCAATTTGATCTTCAATCTTGGCTATGACCCACGAGCGACCCTCGAAGAATTGTCGGAAGAGCGCAAGCGTTGGTGGGCCCGACACGGCGCACCGGTTTGTCCTGCAAATCCCGTTTACGCGGTCACCAAAGTAATCGAACGGCCACTGCGTGTTGGCTATGTCTCGGCCGATCTTCGAAACCATGTGGTCGGCTATGTTGCTGCGTCGTTTCTGCCGTATCATGATCGTAGCCAAATTGAAACCGTGTGCTACCATCATACACTTGGCGAAGATGACATGACGGAGCGCTTCCGCGCCTGTGCAGTTGACTGGCGACGCATCGAGCGTAAGTCAGACGCTGATGTAGCCGAGATGGTAAGAGCCGACCGCATTGATATTTTGATCGACTTGTCCGGGCACACCGCGGGCAATCGTCTGCCAGTCTTTGCCCGCAAGCCCGCGCCGGTTCAGGGCACTGGTTGGGGTGCCCTGGGTGGTACCGGTCTTGAGTCGATTGATTACTTGTTCGTTGATCCTGTTCTGATCCCACACGAAAGCCGTTCGCTGATCGCGGAAACGGTGGTGGATTTGCCAGCCTGGATTGCAATTGAGCCGCCAGCGCAATCCCCTGCGGTTGCCGACTTGCCATCCTTGTGGGGACGACCCTTTACCTTTGGCTCGTTCAATCGATTGGCAAAGCTAACCCAACCGGTGTTTGATTTGTGGGCTCGCATTCTTCTCGCCGTCCCGGACTCGCAGTTGCTGGTGAAGGCGCCACAGCTCAATTCTCTGGCCAACCGGGAGATGGTGATCCAGGAGTTCGCCAAGCGTGGTGTGGCGACTGAGCGTCTGGAACTGCGCGGCAGCACGGCGCGCCGACAGCACCTGGAGGCCCACAAGGACATCGACCTGCTGCTGGATCCCTATCCGCAGAATGGTGGCATCACCACGCTGGAAAGCTTGTGGATGGGCGTTCCTGTGATCACGCAACTCGGTCGCAATCCTGCCAGCCGCGCCACGGGTGCCATTCAGGCAGCTCTTGGTCTGACGGCATTCAATGCAGCCGACGAGCAGGACTACCTGGGAATCGCTGTCGAATGGTCTGAGCGGATTGATGACCTGCGGGAGATCCGCCTTGGCCTGCGCCAGCAGATGAGTGCCAGCCCGCTGGTCGGTGGGCCTGCCTACACCCGTGCCATTGAGGCGGCCTATCGCGAGGTCTGGCGGCGCTGGTGTGCCACCCAGTAGGGCTGTCGCGCGGGCCCCTCTGATCGATTTTGCCAATGGAACAATTGCTGCGTCTGATCCCAGGGTCGGCGGCGTTCGCTTGACCCAATCGACGCCAGCAGTCACAGATACCGCAGGCGCCGAAGGGTTAAGAGAGCGCGACCAGTCCGAGAGGGAGTGTGACGGCATGCTAAGAGAGGCGAGGTGCACCCTTGGGATCGGGTGGCAGCACGGTGGGGTGGACCGATGAGTTCGCCGGTGCGGCGGGGCATCAGCGTCCGCAGTTGGCAGGATCTGGCGGGCGGCTTGACGCTCCTGGCGCTTGCACTTCTCGCACTCTATCTCATCCGCGAATTGCCGTTGGGCCGCGCCGTTCGGATGGGGCCGGGCTATCTTCCAACCCTGTTGGCCTATTGTCTGGGTGGCCTTGGCGCGTTGCTGGTGGGCCGCTGCTGGTTGACCAGCCCTGATCAGCTGGAGGCCTGGTCGATCCGCAACCTCGCCATTGTGTTGGGCGCAATCATTCTGTTCGGCCTAACCTTGCGGGAAGCGGGACTTGTCATCTCGGCCTTCTTGTTGACCTTCGTGTCGGCCTTTGCAGCCCGTGACGTGCGCTGGAAGGAAAGTGCCGCGTTCTCCGTTGGTCTCGTGCTGTTCGGCGTGTTGGTGTTCGTCGAAGGCCTGGGTCTGCCGCTCACCATCTGGCCACGGTGGTTCCTCTGATGGATATCTTTGCCAACCTGCTGCACGGCTTCGCCATCGCTGCCTCGCCGTTGAACCTGTTCTTCTGTCTGATTGGCGCGCTTCTTGGCACCTTGATTGGGGTGCTGCCGGGCATTGGACCGGTGGCGACCATTGCGATGCTGCTGCCGATCACCTTTAATCTTGAGCCGGTGTCGGCGTTGATCATGCTTGCGGGCATTTTCTACGGTGCACAGTACGGCGGCTCGACCACTGCGATCCTGGTCAACATGCCAGGCGAGGCGTCCTCGGTGGTGACTGCGATTGATGGCTACCAGATGGCGCGCCGCGGTCGGGCTGGTCCTGCCCTGGCAATCGCCGCGATTGGCTCGTTCATCGCAGGTTCGTTTGCCACCATTCTGGTCGCCGTGCTGGGTGCCCCATTGACGCGGGCTGCGCAGCAATTTGGCCCGGCCGAGTATTTCTCGCTGATGGTGTTGGGTTTGATTGCTGCCATTGTGCTGGCATCAGGTTCGGTTATCAAAGCCATTGGCATGGTGTTCCTGGGCCTGTTGCTTGGCACTGTCGGTACCGACATCGAAACCGGGCAGGAGCGGATGACCTTTGGCATCCCGGAATTGTCCGATGGCATTGGCTTCGTCACCATCGCCATGGGGGTGTTCGGTATCGCTGAAATTCTGAAGAACTTGGAACAGACGCTCAGCCGCACCGTCTTGAACCAAAAGATCACCGGCTTAATGCCAACCCTCCGCGACATGAAAGAGGCGGCCCCGGCGATTGCGCGCGGCACGGTGCTCGGCTCCATCCTGGGTGTGCTGCCCGGCGGTGGTGCCACGCTGTCGGCGTTTGCCGCCTATAGCCTTGAGAAGAAGGTGTCGAAGAACAAGGCGGAGTTCGGGCGCGGCGCCATTGCGGGCGTGGCGGCACCGGAAAGCGCCAACAATGCTGGCGCCCAAACCTCTTTCATTCCACTGTTGACCCTGGGCATTCCACCCAATGCCGTGATGGCGTTGATGGTTGGTGCACTGACAATCCATGGCATCACGCCTGGGCCACAAGTGATGACCAAGCAACCAGACCTGTTCTGGGGTTTGATCGCGTCCATGTGGATTGGCAACGTGATGCTGGTGATCATCAACCTGCCGCTGGTCGGTTTGTGGGTGAAGCTGCTGCAGGTGCCCTATCGCTTGTTGTTCCCGGCAATCCTGTTGTTCTGCGGGATCGGCGTGTACTCGCTGAACAATTCCGCCTTTGATATCTTCGCCGTCGCTGCCTTCGGATTGTTCGGCTACGTGTTGCTAAAGTTCGGTTTTGAGGGGGCTCCCTTGCTGCTGGGCTTTGTGCTCTCCCCGTTGTTGGAGGAAAACCTTCGCCGCGCGTTGCGCTTAAGCCGCGGTGACCCCTGGGTGTTCCTGGAACGGCCGATCAGCGCCACGCTGCTGGCGGTGTGCGTGTTGTTGCTTGTCATTGTGCTGCTACCCTCAATCCGCAGTAAGCGGGAAGAGGTGTTTAAGGAGGAGTAGGGGGCATGCGCCACCGGATTGCAGTGATTCCAGGCGACGGCATCGGGCGAGAGGTTGTCCCTGCTGGAATTGAGGTGTTGGAGGCGGCCGGGCGGCGCTTCGGCATCAGCTTTGACTGGCAGGAGTATGATTGGTCCTGCGAAGTGTTCTTGAAGACCGGCGAGATGATGCCCAGCAACGGCTTGGCACAACTGGCTGAGAGTGATGGCATCTTCCTGGGTGCTGTTGGCTTTCCGGGTGTGCCGGACCACGTGTCGCTGTGGAAGCTGTTGATCCCGATCCGCCGCCAGTTCGGCCTTTATGCCAATGTTCGCCCGGTCAAGCTGTTTGAGGGCGTGGATGGTCCGTTGAAGCACCGCCTTCCCGCCGATATCGACATGGTGATTGTGCGGGAGAACTGCGAAGGCGAATACTCCGAAATGGGTGGACGCATCTACGCTGGCACGGAAGATGAGTTCGCTTTGCAAGAAGCGGTGTTCACCCGCCGCGGTGTTGATCGCATCCTCACCTATGCCTTTGACTTGGCCGCAACGCGACCGCGCCGGAAACTCACCTCGGCCACCAAGTCCAATGGCATTATCCACACCATGCCGTTCTGGGACGAACGCTTTCAGGAGATCCGCAAGCGCTATCCCGAGGTCGCCACCGACCAGTTTCACATCGACATCCTGTGTGCGCACTTTGTGCGCAACCCGCATTGGTTCGATGTGGTGGTCGCCTCAAACTTGTTTGGCGACATCCTCTCGGACCTTGGTCCGGCCTGTGCCGGGTCCATCGGCATTGCGCCGTCGGGCAACATTGATCCGACCGGGGAGCACCCCTCGATGTTCGAGCCGGTTCATGGCTCCGCGCCGGATATTGCGGGCAAGGGCATTGCCAATCCAATTGGTCAAATCTGGTCGGGTGCAATGATGCTGCGGCACTTGGGCCATGACGCCGCTGCCGACGCGATTGAGGCGGCGATTGCGGCCGTGCTGCGCGACGGTGGCCCGCGCACGCCCGATCTGGGTGGTCAGGCTGCGACGCGCGATGTCACGGCCGCACTGGTGGCAGCAGTGGCGATGGCATGACGATCGATCTCTTTCACGGCTTTCGGGTTCATCGCACCGAGGTGGAGGGGGAAGGCGGGGCGATCCACGCCGTGGTTGGTGGTGACGGACCTCCGGTGCTGCTGCTGCACGGCCATCCGCAAACCCATGCGATGTGGCACCGCGTGGCCCCTGTGCTGGCGCGCGACTACACTGTTGTGTGCGCCGATTTGCGCGGCTATGGCGATAGTTTGAAGCCACGCGGTGGTGGCGATCACAGCCGCTACGCCAAGCGCCGGATGGCAGCCGACATGGTGGCGGTGATGGCCGATCTGGGCTTTCAGCGCTTTCGCCTGGTGGGCCATGACCGTGGTGGGCGGGTTGCCCACCGCTTAGCGCGCGATCATCGCAGCACGGTCAGTCATCTTGCGGTGCTGGACATCGCCCCAACCCTGGCGATGTATGAGGCGACCGACCGGCGCTTCGCCACGGCCTATTGGCATTGGTTCTTCTTGATCCAGCCAGAGCCGCTGCCCGAGACTCTGCTGGCGGGCAATCCCGCGGCCTACCTCACCACCATGCTGGGCCGGGCCGGGCAGGGAGTGATCGATCCGCGGGCTCTGGCAGACTATTTGCGCTGCAACACCACGCCTGATGCCATCCACGCGATGTGCGAAGATTACCGGGCCGCTGCCTCCATTGATCTGGACCATGACCGGGAAGACCTTGCCCAGCCGCTCACCATTCCGCTGCTGGTGCTGTGGGGAGCAGATGGCGTGGTCGCTCGGTGTTTTGATCCAATTGAAATGTGGGGGGCTGTCGCCCTATCTGTCACTGGTCATGCCGTGCCAACCGGGCACTACCTCGCCGAGGAAGACCCGGACGCCGTGCTGGCAGCCCTCGTGCCGTTCCTGGCGACCGATGGCTGAGCTTCCTTGGAGGGAACCGATGAACCAACCGACCACCCGTCGCGCCCTGGTCGGCGCTTTTGCCGCCGCTGCCCTCTTGGGGGCCGGTCCGGCCCTCGCGCAGCAATATCCTGCCCGTCCGATCACTGTGATCGTGCCCTTTGCCGCCGGTGGCCCAACCGACGTGCTGGCCCGCATTGTGACCCAGCGCATGAGCCGCAGCCTCGGCCAGACGATGGTGGTGGAAAATGTCGGTGGCGCTGGTGGCACCATTGGCGTGGTGCGCGGTGCCCGCGCTGCACCCGATGGCTACACGCTCACCGTTGGTCATCTGGGCACCCACGTTTCCAACATCGCCCTCTATCGCCGCCTGCAGTATGACCCGCAGACGGATTTTGAGCCGATTGCGCCGCTGGGCGTTAATCCGATGATCCTGGTCGCCAAGCGCGGCGCGCCCGCCACAGTGCCAGAGTTCCTGGCGCATGTTCGCGCCAACCAGGAACGGTTGAGCTATGGTCATGCGGGCATCGGCTCTGCCTCGCATACGGCGGCGCTGATGTTCCACGCGGCCACCGGCACCAAGGTTCAGGACGTCGCCTATCGTGGCACGGGCCCGGCGATGAATGATCTGGTCGCTGGTCAGTTCGACTACATGATCGATCAGGCACTGAACGTGTTGCAGCAGGTTCAGGGCGGCACAGTGTTGGGGATTGCCGTAACGACGCCAGAGCGCTTGCCGCAGGTGCCAAACCTGCCAACCCTGGCCGAGAGTGGCCTGACTGGCTTTGACGTTGCGATCTGGAACACCCTGTTCGCACCGAAGGGCACACCCCAGCCGATCCTGGAGCGTTTGAATGCCGCTGCCGCCGAAGCCATGGCGGACCCGGCGATCCGGACCCGCCTGACGGAACTCGCAGTGCAGATCCCATCCGAGGCTGAGCTGAAGCTGGGGGCCTTCAAGGCACGCCACGCAGCTGACGTTGCCCGCTGGGTCCCCGTGATCCGCGCGGCGGGTGCCACGGCCGAGTAACCTGCCAGTCCTATCCTCAGGGGTGAGTGGTTTCCAGCGCGCGTCAGGCCCTGACGCGCGCTGGGTGTGTTTGGGCTGACCTTGGTGCAGCAGGGCAGTCTGCAGGAGCAGCACCTTGTGTTCCCGGCCCGAGGCTCTACCATTGCCTGCAAAACCATACCCAGGGGAGGGATCGACATGAGCAAACGATGGGTGGCCGCGCTGGCGGTTGGGGTGATGGCCACGGTGGCGGCTGTGGCACCTGCGGCAGCACAGATGTTTCCAACGCGACCAGTCACCGTTGTGGTGCCGTTCGCAGCGGGTGGCCCAACTGACGTGATGGCCCGCATTCTGGGCCAGCGGATGAGCCGCACGCTGGGTCAAAGCGTGGTGGTTGAGAACGTCACTGGTGCGGGGGGCACCATCGGCGTGACACGCGTCTCGCGCTCGCCAGCCGATGGCTACACCTTGCTGGTCGGCCATCTTGGCACGCAAGTGGCGAATATGGCGCTCTACCGCACGGTTACCTACGATGCGGACCGGGATTTTGAGCCCATTGGCACCATCGGCACCAACCCGCAGATCCTAGTGGTGCGCCGCACACTTGAGGCGACCACCTACGCCGACTTCATTACGTGGCTGCGCGCCAATCGGGAGCGGGCAAGCTTTGGCTCGGCCGGTGTCGGCTCGATGGCCCATGTCGCGGCGATCTTGTTTTTCAGCCAGGTGACCGGGACGGGTGGGCAACACATCCCCTACCGCGGCACCGGGCCTGCGATGAACGATCTGGTCGCGGGGCAGTTCGACTTCATGTTCGACCAGTCGGTCAACGCTGTGCCGCAAATCCAGGCTGGCACCATCAAGCCCCTGGCGATCACCACAGCACGGCGCTTTGCCGTGGTGCCGGATGTACCGACCTTCGCCGAAGTTGGGTTGCCGGTGTTTGAACTGGGGGTGTGGAACAGCCTGTTCGCGCCGCGCAACACGCCGCAGCCAGTGCTGGAGCGGCTGCATGCTGCCTATCTGGAGGCGATGGCTGACGAGGCGGTCTCCAAGCGCTTGGCCGACTTGGGGGCCGATGTCCCCACACCGGACCAACGGACCCGCGAGGCCCTGCGTCAGCGTGTCCGTGCGGATATGGAGCGCTGGATCCCGATCATTCGGGCTGCGGGTGCCACGGTTGAGTAGCAGGCCTGCGTAACCCATCGCACGGCCCAACCGAATGATAAGTATCACCCGGTCAGGAGCTGGCGATGTGGACGAGACGAGCAGTGATGGTAGCAGCGGTCGTGGGGGCCGCCGTGGGTGTGGCCCCCACCTCCCTCAGCGCGCAAGGGTTTCCCACGCGACCGATCACGCTGGTGGTGCCGTTCGCCGCAGGCGGGCCAACCGACGTGCTGGGACGCATCGTGTCCCGCCGGATGGCATCCCACCTGGGCCAGCCCGTGGTGGTGGAGAATGTCGGTGGTGCTGGTGGCGCCATCGGGGCGCAGCGGGTGCAACGCGCAGCACCCGATGGCTATACGCTGGTGCTGGGCAACATCGGCACCCACACGGCCGTGCCAGCCTTGGCGCAGCCCGCCCCCTATGATCCTGAGACGGATTTCCAGCCCGTCGGGCTGATCGCCACCAATCCTTTGGTGCTGGTGGTCCGTCCTGGCCTTGCGACCGACGTGGCCGGGCTGGTGCGCTATCTGAAAACCCCAGGCACTCGCGCGACCTATGCCTCGGCTGGGGTTGGCGCGTCGTCGCATCTGGGGGGACTGTTGTTCTTGACCCAGACCGGCACGATGGCTGACCACATCCCCTACCGCGGCACGGCACCGGCGCTGGCCGATGTAGCCGCCGGGCGGGTGGATTTCCTGTTTGACCAGACCGTCAACGTGATCGGTCAGGTAGCTGGCGGAACCGTCACAGCGCTCGGGGTTTCCACCCGCACCCGCGCCGCCGTGCTGCCCGACGTGCCGAGCCTGATGGAAGCTGGCGTGCCCGGCTTTGACACTGCGGTGTGGAATGCCTTGTTCGCACCGCGCGGCACGCCCACTGCTGTGGTGGAGCGTCTGGCGGAGGCACTCTCCCAAGCGCTGGAGGATCCAGCCGTGCGTGACCGGTTGGTGGAGTTGGGTGGCGAGTTGCCGACCCCGGCCGCCCGTGGTCCCGCCGCGCTGGCCGCTTTGGTGGCAGCTGAAGTCGTTCGCTGGACGCCGATCCTGCGGGCGGCGGCGAGTGGGGGCTAAGCCCCCAGCACGCTCCACAGCATGCGAACAGCGGTTAGGGCCAGAAAGCCCGCGAACAGCTTTCGCAGCAGGTTGGCTGGCACCGCATGGGCGATCTTTGCGCCGTAGGGTGCCAGCAGTACCTGCAACGGCGTGATCGCCAACAGGCCCGGCAGGGAAATCCAACCCAGGCAATAGGCCGGTCGGCCCGCTGCCCCCAGGCCAGCATAGGCCATGCCGACGGCGCCAGGGATCCCGATGATCAAGCCCACGGCCGCAGCCGTACCCACGGCGCGTTTGATTGGATAGTTGAACAGGCTCAGGATCGGCACTGACAGAGTGCCGCCACCAATGCCCATCATGACCGACACGCCACCGATGCCGGTCGCAATCGCCTGACGTGCAGGCGTGCTGGGCAGCCGGTCGCGCAGATGAAATCCCTCCTTGGACAGCGCCATATGCAGCGCCACCACCAAGGCCGCGACGCCAAACACCAGCTTTAGCGCATGCCCACCGGCGATGGTGGCGATGACCAGGCCAATGGCGACGCCGCCCAAAATCCATGGCCCCCAACTCCGCAGCAGATCGCTGTCGACAGAGCCGCGTGCCCGGTGTGCGCGCGCTGAGGTGAAGGCCGTCGGCACCAGGGAGGCAAGCGAGGTGCCGACCGCCACACTCATCGCCGTGGCACTGTCGTAGCCAAGCCCACTCAACACATGGAACAGCACGGGCACCACCACGATGCCGCCCCCCACCCCCAACAAGCCCGCAACAACTCCGGCGACAGCCCCGGTTGCGACCAGAGCCAGGAACAGTGGCAGCATCTGCATAACGTCAGCGGGCATCGGGCAGGTCCTTAACGCCGAGTGGGAGATCGGTCTATAGAAGTGCGTCTAGGGCGTGTCGAGCCATTCTCCGTGACGGCAGATGTGCAGCGCCGGGCATGGCATTGGCTTGGAAGCGCGCTATCTCATGTCAGGAACCAGATCATACTGGTCGGGTTTGGGGAGGATCACAGAATGATCAAGCGCAGTTTGGCCGCTGGTGTGCTGGCGGTGATGATGGGCCTGAGTGTCGGGGCCAGTGCTCAGGCGCCAACGCTGCCCGCGGCATCGGCTACCATCATCAACCGCGCCGGAGAGGCGATTGGTGAGGCGCGCTTCACTGAGGGGCCGCGCGGCGTGCTGGTGTATGTGCGGATTCGTGCCGGTGGCCTGCCGCCAGGGCCCCATGGCACCCACATCCACAGCGTTGGCACCTGCGATGATCGCGAGCAGGGCTTTGTCGCCTCCGGTGCCCATCTGGGCGCACCCGATCTGCCCCACGGATTGCTGAACCCGACAGGTGACTATGGCGACCTGCCGAACCTGTTTGCTCACGCCGATGGCAGCGTTGAGGCGGAAATGTTCACCACTCTGATCTCGCTGTCCGGCACCTCTGGGCGCGGCACGGTGCTGGATGCCAATGGCGCCGCGATTGTGATCCACGCCGCGCGCGATGATCATCTGTCCCAGCCGATTGGCAATTCCGGTGCGCGGATTGCCTGCGGCGTGATTCGCTAGCCTAGGCGAGGGGTCAATGCGGCGGGTCCTGCCCCTGTTGGCTGCTGCAGTGCTGACCTTGTCGGCAGCACCGCCGACGGGCCTGATTGGCCCGTTCCGGCTGGGCGACCCGCTGCCAGCGGGCAGTGACTTGACCACGGGCGGCTGTGATGGCCGCCCGATGGCCAGCGCCAGCGTGCTCACCCGGTTTGGCCCGGCCTGGGTGCAGGCGATGGCCGATCCAACCTCGCTGCGCATTGTCGATGTTGAGGTGATGCCCAGCACGCTGCCGCGCGTGGCGGAGCTGAGCCAGTGCGAGGCGTTGGCGGTGTCGACCGCTGCGGATGCTGGTGTGGCAGTCTTGGAAGCCGTTGATCGCGGCCAGGATGGCACGGCCTTGACCAGCCGCTGGCACGCACGCGCAGGCGCCAGCCTGTCTGCCCGTTGGTTCCCCGGCGGCGGAAGCTGTGACGTGACGGTGCGGTGGAGCCGCCGACCGAACGAGGGGTGATTATGCCAGACGCACCTGCACCGCGGTGGGACGAGCCGCGCCCGTCAATCGTGCCGAATCCAGCCGATCCGCGCTTGACGCGCCGGGTGGTTGGCGTTGACCACACGGGGCAGCCCGTGGAAACCGCCGTGACGGTGGAGCGGGCTTTGACGCTCTACCTCAATTCCCAAGAAATCGTCACGATGATGACGATCGGGGATTATCCCGAATACTTGGCGCTTGGCTATCTGTTGAACCAAGCCATGCTGACCCCTGAGGATCCAATCACCGGCATCGATTATGATGAGGAGTTAGATGTGGTGGTGGTGCGCACGCCAACCGCCACCAATTTTGAGACCAAGCTGAAGAAAAAAACCATCACCTCTGGCTGCGCCCAGGGCACAGCGTTTGGCGATTTGATGGAGTCTCTGGATCAGATTGTTCTGCCGAAAACACGGCTGAAAACGTCTTGGCTGTATCGCTTGACTCACCAGATCAACACGATGCCATCGTTGTATCTGGAGGCCGGTGCAATTCACGGCTGCGTGCTCTGCCAGGAAGACCAGCCGCTGGTGTATATGGAGGATGTTGGCCGCCACAACGCCGTTGATAAAGTGGCGGGCTGGATGCGCCAGCATGGTGTCTCTGGCGGTGATAAGATCTTCTACACCACCGGGCGATTGACTTCGGAAATGGTGATCAAGACGGTTCGCATGGGCATTCCCATTCTGGTGTCGCGGTCTGGCTTCACGGCTTGGGGTGTGGAACTGGCACAAAAAACCGGCCTCACGCTGATTGGGCGGGCCAAGGGCAAGCGGTTCGTCGCACTGTCCGGTGCGGACCGGATCGAGTTTGACCAGGACCTCGCCTATGTGGCGGACGAGTCCGCGCGCCACCGGCGCAAAGGGGCCAGCGATGACGCCAGAGATGACTGAGGCCCCGACCGCGCTGCCCGACGCGCTGCCGGATACCCTGGGTGTGGTGCTGGCCGGCGGGCTGGCCCGCCGGATGGGCGGTGGCGACAAGCCGCTGCGCCTGCTGGCCGGGCGCACGCTGCTGGATCATGTGGTGGAGCGTGTAGCGCCCCAGTGTGCTGGCCTTGTGCTGAACGCCAATGGCGATCCCGCGCGGTTCCAGCATGTTGGCCTGCCAGTGGTGGCAGACAGCGTGCCCGGCTTTGCAGGGCCACTGGCGGGAATTCTAGCGGCGCTGGACTGGGCTGCACTGACCCGGCCTGAGGTGTCCTGGGTGGTGAGTGTGGCAGCCGATACGCCGTGGCTGCCGCGTGATCTGGTGGCACGTCTGCAAGCCGCACGGGTGGCACAGGCGGCAACGCTGGCGGTCGCAGCCTCGGGTGGGCATCGCCATCCCGTTATTGGATTATGGTCAGTTGCGCTGCGCGAACAGCTGCGTCACGCGCTGGTGGTTGAAGACCTCCGCAAGATTGATCGCTGGACAGCCCGCTATCCGCTGGTGGCCGTCGATTGGCCAACCACACCCGTAGACCCGTTTTTCAACGCCAATACCGTTGAGGATTTGGCCGAGGCCGAACGATTGGCTGGCGAGATCGACGGTATGTCATCCGTGTCATAGGCTTGACCTATGCGCGCCTGCGCGGCATGGTGCTGCAAGGTTTGACTGGCCGCAAACGGCCAGCGTCTGTTTGGAGGTAAGCCATGAAAGCGTTCCTGGCCTCGATGGCTGTAGCTGTGGTGCTGGCGATTGGGGTTGCCATGGGTTTGCAAGGGGCCTTCTACACCCCGGCCTATCAGCAATTCAGCACGACTGGTGCCCGCGTCGGCGCGCCCGGCGACAATCTGGTTGGTCGCAACTGGTACAACCCCAACGGCGGCTGAGCCGCGACCCCGTTTCGCGTCAGCCGCGTCGTCATGGCGACGGTGCCCGGCTGACGCGCCTTGGGTTTGCCTGCCTTACGCCAGCAGCGTTGCGTAGGGTAGAAAGGGGGCCATGTCGCCCTCCACCACGCCGGTTGAGCTTTCAACCAACTCCACCAAACCATCGGTCTCGGTGAGCGAGGTGATCACACCCGCGCCGTCACGCGGGTGTTTGTGTGCGACGATGCCGTCGGCCTCCGCTACCAGCCGCACCCGCACATACTCCCGCCGTCCCGCCTTCTTGCGATAGCGAAAGCCAAGCCGAACCGGCAGGGCAGGGGCTGCAACCGGCGTTTCGCCCGCCAACCGGGCGATCAGCACGCGCGCCACCCGCACATAGGTGACGAACACGGCAACGGGATTGCCGGGTAAGCCCACAAACGCACAGCCATTGATCAGACCCAGGGCGACCGGGCGACCGGGCTTGATCGCCATGCGCCAGAACACGAGGGAACCCGCACCCTCCAAAGCCGCTCGGACGTGATCCTCCTCCCCCGTCGAAACACCGCCAGAGGTGATGATCAGATCATGGCTGCTGGCCGCATCCGCCAAGGCCGAGGTCACCGCCGCGCGCTGGTCGGGCAGGATGCCAAGATCGGTCACGTGGCATCCCGTGCGCCGGATCAGAGCAATCAGCAGCGCGCGATTGGCGTCATAGAGGGTGCCCGGCGCCAAGGGTGCCCCTGGTGCGACGACTTCATTGCCCGTGGAGAATACGGCCACCCGAAGCCGCGTCCGCACAGTCAGCTGCGCAAGACCAAGGCTGGCGGCCAACGACAACTCCGCTGGCCCCAGCTTGCGACCCGATGGCAGGGCGGCCCCACCGTCAGCAAGGTCCTCCCCCGCGAGGCGGCGGTTGGCGCCCAGCTTTAAGCCAGCGGGCAGCACCACCCGACCATCCTGCAGCACCTCAACATCTTCTTGCATGAACACCGTGTCGGCCCCCGCTGGCATCGGAGCGCCGGTGAAGATGCGGGTGGCCGTGCCCGGTGGATGGCTGGCAGCAGTGCGATCGCCTGCGATCAAGCGCAGCTGCACCGGTAGCGTCGTGGCACCACCTGGGACCAAGTCGCCATGGGCGACGGCGTAGCCATCAACGGCCGAGTTGTCGAAGGGCGGCAGCGGTAGCGGGGCGGTAAGGGCGTGGGCCAGCACCCGGCCATCGGCTTCGAACACTGGAACGCTCTCAACGCCGGCGATCACTGGCAGCCGCTCGGTGATCAGTTGGGTGGCTGCGTCGATGGTCAGCAGCGGGCCGCCGAAGGCAAAACAATCATCCGTGAGCTGCGCCATCGCTTCCCCCCTGCCACAGCTTGGCATACTGGATCATGGCCGTGGCAATCGCATCAATATCGTCCAGATGCAGGGCCGGGCGGTCGGTGACCAGATCGGGCTGGTCGGTCGCGACGCAGGCAATGGTGGCATTGTCCGGGTGCAGGAACGGCTTGCCATTGGCAGCGCGATGCACCTCCAGCTTCGGGTGAGGGGCGCGCTTGAAGCCTTCAATGATCACCAGATCCACCGGGGACAAGTGCGGCAGCAAGTCCGCCAGGGTTGGCTCTGGTTCCTGCCGCAGCTCATGCATCAGCGCCCACCGCCGACCAGAGGAGACCAGCACCTCCGTCGCACCCGCAGCGCGATGGGAATGGCTGTCCTTGCCGGGCTGATCGACGTCAAAGCCATGATGGGCGTGCTTGAGGGTGGACACCTGCAAGCCGCGGCGGATCAGCAGCGGGATCACCTTTACCAGCAGCGTGGTCTTGCCAGCACCGCTCCAGCCAGCAAGGCCGATGACCGTCGGCCCAGTCACAGTCGTCATCGAGCCATCCAGAGTAGCGGGGCACAGCCTCCGCAGGCAGAAGGAAGTGGACAAACGAAGGGGGGCCGAAGCCCCCCTTGCAGGTACCAGATCAGGATGGTCCGCGCTATTCGGCAGCTTGTGCCCGTGCGCCTGCACCACCGGTCTTCTTCATCTCTTCCTGGACCCACAGGCTGTGGTGTTCCTTGGCCCAGTTCAGATCGACCTCGCCCGAGCCCATGGCGTCGAACGCGCCTTCCATGCCGACCGAGCCGATGTAGATGTGCGCGATCATCACAGCGATCAACACGAGGCTGATCAGGCCATGGATCATCTGCGACAGCTGCATGTCGGCGATGGATGTGCCCTGGAATGGGAACAGCAGGATCAAGCCCGTGACCGACAGACCAACGCCGCCGACGATCACCGCCCAGAAGATCAACTTCTGGCCAGCGTTGAACTTCTTAGCAGGCGGATGCACGCCCTTCTTCAACAGGCCACCGCCCGCCTTGAGCCAAGCCACGTCCACGGCGTTGGGCAGGTTGTGCACCACCCACACCAGGAACATGAACACCAGACCCAGCATGAACGGGAAGCTGAGGTAGTTGTGGACGTACTTGCCAGCCTGGCTGAGCGCAGTGAACGCCTCGGGCCCAATCACCGGCAGCAGCAGGAATTTGCCGAAGGTGATGTTCAGGCCGGTCAGCGCCAACAGCATGAAGGAACCAGCCGTCAGCCAGTGCACGAACCGCTCAAAGCTGTTGAAGCGCACGATTCGCTGCTTCGACGGCCCGGAGTCGATCATGATCTTGCCGCGGCTCATGTAGAACAGCACCAGGACGGCCAGCATGCCCAGGATGGCGATCGCACCAATCCAGGGCAGGGTCACCTGATGGAATGCCCGCCAATCCTGACCGGCCGGCTGAATCAACACATTGGCGCGTTGATCAGGAATGCTGATCCGGCCCTGCACAGCCTGCAGCTGTTGCAGCAACTGCTGCTCTTGCACCGACGCCGCGGTTGGGTTCACCGAGGTCGGCTGTTGGGCAGCAAGCGGCCCGGACAGCAACACCAAGCCCAGAAGGGCCACCACTGCAAGGCAGCGGCGCCAGAGAAGAATGGGCATGCGCATGGGGGTACTCCCTCCCAGAAAATCGAAGGTCGTGACGGTTGCGGCCGGGGCGTCCAACGGCCCCGGCCGGTCCATCACGATCAGACGTTGACAGTGTCCTTGTAGGCGGTGCGCCAGCCCCAAGCACCGGAGCCGTAGCCACGCTTCAGCACACGCTCCCGGTAGATCTGGGCGATGATGTCGCCATCACCGGCCAACAGGGCCTTGGTGGAGCACATCTCGGCGCACAGCGGCAGCTTACCTTCGGCCAGACGGTTCGCACCGTACTTGGCGTACTCAACTGGCGAGCTGTCGGCTTCCGGGCCACCGGCACAATAGGTGCACTTGTCCATCTTGCCGCGCGAGCCGAAGTTGCCGACCCGCGGATACTGCGGGGCGCCGAAGGGGCAGGCGTAGAAGCAATAGCCGCAGCCGATGCACAGGTCCTTCGAATGCAACACGACGGCGTCTGCCGTGGTGTAGAAGCAATTCACCGGGCACACCGCTGCGCAGGGCGCGTCGGTGCAGTGCATGCAGGCCATTGAGATGGAGCGCTCACCCGGCTTGCCGTCATTGATGGTGACGACACGCCGACGATTGATGCCCCAAGGCACTTCGTGTTCGTTCTTACAAGCAGTGACGCAGGCGTTGCACTCAATGCAGCGATCCGCGTCGCACAGGAACTTCATGCGAGCCATGACGTGTTACCCCCCTTACGCTGCGCGGATCTGGCAGAGAGTGACTTTGGTTTCTTGCATATTGGTCACCGGATCATAGCCGTAGGTGGTGACGGTGTTGACCGACTCACCCAGCACGATCGGGTCAGTGCCTTGCGGATAGCGCCGACGCTGATCCTCACCCTGGAACCAACCACCGAAGTGGAACGGCATCCAGGCGACGCCACGACCCACACGCTCCGTCACCAGGGCCTTCATGCGGGCCTTGGAGCCGTTCTCCGGTCCCGTCACCCACACCCAGCCGCCGTCCTGAATGCCGCGCGAGGCAGCATCGGCCGGATTGATTTCGACGAACATGTCCTGCTGCAGCTCAGCCAGCCACTTGTTCGACCGGGTCTCTTCGCCGCCACCCTCGTATTCGACCAAGCGACCGGAGGTGAGGATGATCGGGAACTGCTCGGCTGCCTTGGACGCCACAGCCCGGTCCTGCACGGTCTTGCCGATGTTCGGCATGCGCAACTGGCGCGCGTCCGGCAGGGTCGGGTACTGGGCCACCAGATCAGGCCGCGGGCTGTAGATCGGCTCGCGGTGAACAGGCACGCCATCGGGCAGGTTCCAGGCATTTGCCCGGGCCTTAGCGTTGCCGAACGGCGACACGCCATGTTCAAGGCACACACGCTGGATGCCACCGGAGAGGTCGATCGCCCAGGAAACGGCATCAGCATTGTTGCCGCCGATCCGCTCGATGGTCGCCTTTTCCGCAGGCGTCAAGTCGGCATCCCAGCCCAGGCGCTTCAAAATGCCATAGGTGAACTCAGGATAGCCGTCCTTGATCTCCGAACCGACGGAGTAAGAGCCCTCGGCCAGCAGCGTCTCGCCGTTGCGCTCCACGCCGAAGCGGGCGCGGAAGGTGCCGCCACCATCTTTCACATGCAGGTTGGTGTTGTAGAGGATGTGGGTGCCCGGATGCTTGATCTCCGGCGTGCCCCAGCACGGCCACGGCAGACCGTAATAGTCGCCCTTGTTCGGGCCATCCTTGGCGCGCAGGGTCACCAAGTCGAAGTCGCCTTGGCGGGCCATGTGAGCCTTCAGGCGCTCCGGTGACTGGCCAGAGTACCCGGTCGAGAAGCCACCGCGGTTGATTTCGCGCAGAATGTCTTCGGCCACGGGCTGGTTGTTCTCCACCTTGATGTTCTTGAACATCCGGTCGGCGAAACCAAGCTTGGTGGCGAGGCGATAGATCACCTCGTAGTCGTTCTTCGACTCGAAGATCGGCTCCACGATCTTCTCGCCCCACTGGATCGAGCGGTTGGACGCCGTCCGCGAGCCATCGCACTCAAACTGAGTGCAGATCGGCAGCAGATAGGTGTTGTCCTTACGCTCCGCCAACACGGCGAAGGTGGTCGGGTGCGGATCGGCGACGACCAACAGGTCGAGCGCAGCCAAACCCTTCTGCACTTCCGGCATACGGGTCACGGTGTTGCCGCCGTGGCCGAAGATCAGCATGCCCTTGACGTTGTCGCGCTGGTCAACCTGCTCAGACGGCAACAGGGCTGCGTCAAACCACCGGGTGGTGGTGATGCCGGACGTTTCCATGTTCTGCTTGCGGGTACGCGCCGGGCGACCACCCTTGGCCGGAACTTCGTCGAACCGGGCTTGCAGCCAGTCGTACTCGACCTCCCAAACGCGCGACCAGTGGCGCCACGCCCCTTCAACCAGCCCGTAGTAGAGCGGCAGTGTGGTGACGTCGAGGCCGAGGTCGGTGGCGCCCTGCACGTTGCAGTGACCGCGGAAGATGTTCGCACCGGTGCCGTCGGACCCGACATTGCCGGTTGCCAGCAGCAGGTTGCAGAACGCGCGAACGTTGGCAGTGCCGACGGTCTTCTGGGTGGCACCCATGCACCAGATCAATGTGGCGGGCTTTTCCTTGGCGAACTTCTCCGCCACGAAGCGCAGCTGCGCACCCGGCACGCCGGACACCCGCTCCACTTCTTGCGGGTTCCACTTCATCACTTCCTTCTTCACGTCTTCCATGCCGTAGACGCGCTGGCGGATGAACTCCTTATCTTCCCAGCCGTTCTGGAAGATGTGCCACATGATGCCCCACATCACCGGGATGTCAGTGCCCGGCCGGATGCGGACATACTCCGTCGCATGGGCCGCGGTGCGGGTCATACGCGGATCGATCACGATCATGTTGGCGCGATTCACTTCCTTGCCGGTCAGCACGTGCTGCAGCGACACGGGGTGTGCCTCGGCGGGGTTACCGCCCATGATGATGATCGTCTTGGAATTGCGGATGTCGTTGTAGCTGTTGGTCTGCGCGCCATAGCCCCAGGTGTTGGCAACACCGGCCACCGTGGTGGAGTGGCAGATGCGCGCCTGGTGGTCGATGGAGTTGGTGCCCCAGAACGCCGCCAGCTTGCGGTAAAGATAGGCACCCTCGTTGGAGAACTTGGCCGAGCCCAGCATGAACAAGCTGTCCGCGCCGTGCTTCTCCCGCATCGCCATCATGCGGTCGCCGATCTCGTTGATCGCTTGGTCCCAGGTGATCCGGGTCCACTGACCATTGACCAGCTTCATCGGGTACTTCAGGCGGCGGTCACCATGGACCAGTTCGCGCACCGATGCGCCCTTGGCGCAGTGGGTGCCGCGGTTGATCGGGCTATCCCAGGCCGGTTCCTGACCAACCCACACGCCATTCTGCACTTCGGCGATCACGGTGCAGCCGACAGAGCAGTGGGTGCAGATGTTTTTGCGCAGTTGTACCGGCACGCCCGGACGCATCGGCCCGGCTTCGGCCTTCTTCATCGCGCCCAGCTTGATCGCGCCAATGGCGGCCAAGCCGCCGACAGCGACGCCAGAGCGGCGCAGGAACGCACGACGATCCAGCACCCCGGCGGCGAGACCGCCAGCCAGAGCCTGGAGTTTGCTGCGGGCGGAGCTGCCCGCGGAACGCTTGATCAGCATGCTTCCCCCCTGGGTCCTAGTACCGGTTGGTGCGGTAGAAGGCCTTCACATGGTCGGTTTCCTGATAGCGCGCCTTGACCTGATCGGCGCGGGATTCACGCGCGACGGCCTCGGGGATACCAGGTGCTGCCACGGCCACTGCCGCAGCCGCCGTGGCAACGCCCATGCCTTTCAGAACGGTGCGCCGTTCAGCTTTGGTATCGTCAGGCGATTTCATGGCGATCCTCCCTGCGGTTGCCTGGCCGTCACGCATCCAGCGTGTAGGCTTCGGTTTCGATGTCGATGAACAAACGGCCGACAGTGCCGACCGCGCGGTAAAACTGGGCACTTTCCGCCTGCTCCAAATCTGCAAAGCAGCGGGCGGCCCAGGGTTTCAGATGGCGTTCGAAGATGCGTTGGGCGTGCGCTGGCTCGGCACCGAACTGACCAGAGATCAGTCCGGCCATGGTGTCGCACAGCAATCCCAGGTGATCTTCTGGTTCGGGAATGCCCGCTTCGCGCTCAATCCCCAGCGCTGCCAAGTCCTCCCGCACCCGGGCCAGTGGCCGTTCGTGCAAGAAGCCCGTGAGGTAGAAGGAGGCGTAGGGCATCAACTCGCCCCGGCCCACGCCGATGAACAAGGAAAAATGCTCCCGCTGCACCGCGTCCACCGTGGCGGCGCGGGCGGCTTCGGCCAGCGCAATGTGCGCCATTCCAAGGGGCGAGCTGTCGCCCTTCAAGCCAGCGATGGCGCTCAGCACCTCTGCTGTTGGGGCCTTCATCAACAACAGAGCGAGCAGTTGATATTCCTGCGCGCGGGCGGCGTCGATTTCGTCCAACGCCTCGTGTTCGTCGTCCAGCGCTGGGTCTTGATCACGCGACGGGTACAGGTCGGGGCGCAGAATTGTGCGCGACACCCCAGTCACGGCCTCCACCGCCAACACCCGTTCCGCGGGCACCCGCCGCCAGGTCGAGACCGAGGGTTGAGCCATGCCGAGCGCACGGGCGAGCGCACCGACGCCGCCTGCCGCTTCAATTGCTTGCTCCAACCCAGTTTCTCGCGCCATCTCGAACTCTTGCGAATTAGTCGCAACTGCTCCGGTGGCGCAGGACGCGCCCAACCGCAAGGGTCATAGTAGGACCCTATGACCAAGCGATGCAAGATACTTAAGCCCTCAATATTATGACGGGATTGCTCCCCCGTGACGACGCCCGCGTCTTGCCTCACTGGTGACGGAGACTGTTGCAGTATCCCGCTTTTGCTGCAGCGCAACAGAAGACTGTGCTTGAGGATACTCTGGTGAATATGCAACCGGTGGCATTGGAATGCCTGATATGGTGCTGACTTCTGGAGGGGAATTGGCCAAGGGGGACGCAGACGACGTGGTAGAAGTATCTGCGTTTTCCCCAGGGGGCGGGCTGTCGACGGTGGCGGGCCCAGTTGGCGCCGTGGCGACCGTTGGCGTGTTGGCGGCGGCGGGATCGGCAGGCTCGTCTGTGCGGCGAACTGCGGGCTCCGGCGGCAGGGCAGCTTGGGCAGCGTCTTCGGCAGGGGCCTGGAACAGCCGGGCCAGCTGGCCGCGTACATCATCCAGAGGACCCAGAGGACCATAGCCGGGGGCAGCACCGGGGGTGACATAGTCAAACCCATAGTCGCGCGCGGGCCCCTCAAAGGTGCGAATGGCGGGATCCAGGCGCCACAGCTTGGCAAGGGCGGCCGTGCGCAACGGTGCTGGTACCCAATCCTGCATGAACACCCGGAAGTCACTGACCACGGTCAAGTCTTCGATGCGCGGCAGCTTGGCGATGCGTTTGGCAAGTTCCTCCTCCACGGCTGACCGTGGGGCGCTGCCGCGGGCGGGCAGCGGGGCCTCGGTGGCGGGTGACACCTCCCCCGGTGCGCTGGGCGCAGGTGGCGTGGGAGTAGGGGCGGGATCGCGCTTCTGCTGCTGCTTCAGGCGTGCCCAGCGGCCCAGGAAGCCTTCGTCACTCATTCTGTGGGCTCGACTCGCCCGCGGCGGCCCAGGGATTCTGGGTCCTGGCGTTGGCGCTGACGCTTGAAGAAGGGCCGCTCGACATGGTGGGTGGCGACGAATGCCGCCAGCCAGTCGCGCACGGCATCGGGCATCGGCAGGGCCTCCAACCGATCGGAGAGATTGTCTGCCAGCGATTCGCCTTCGTAGGGGTCCACTGTTGCGGCCACCAGATCGACCCGCAAATCCTCATTCGGCCGCACGGACACCCAAACCGTTGGCGTTCCAGCAAGGTTGTCGCGGTAGAACGCCGTGTCGCCGGTGTGCGCCTCCAGCACCAGGGCGCCGCCGAAATACAACTCCTCCGCCGTGGTGGATGGCAGCCGGGTCCATGGTTCGACGGGTGGCACCTCTGGCAGCACAGCGACGGCCAGCCATTCATGATCAGCCCACAGGCTTTTCAGCGGTCGTTTGGCGATCACCACTCCGATGGGAAAGGTTGAGACGGGCATTGGGGACTCCCTGTCAGAACGGGGCTGGTTAGCTCGGGTCCAGAATCGGCAAGCCCGTCAGCAGGTTTTGCGGCTTCAGACGCACCAGCCGATCTGGCGTCATCGCCAACATCAAATAGATGGGGTGCCCTTTGGCCTGCGCCACCACAGGCACCTCTGCGGGGAGCGTCAGGCGGAACAGCGCCAGCACCTGCAGAACATCCTCGTCGGTCAGGCGCTTGCCGGTCCACAGTGTGTTGGCAATGCGGGTCGCATCGGCATCGAGACCGACGTACCAGCGCCAATCGGCATCCCGGATTTCAGCCAGCGGAGTGACTTCGACAGCGATGCCCAGCATATGGCGGACCCAGGCTTCAATTGCGCGCGCCAGCCCCTCGCGGCTGTTGGGGTTGGAGCCGAGATTGAGCACCATGGTGTGGGCGTCCGACCGGCTCCAATAGGTGAAGGCGGTGTCATCGGCCAGCACATCCAGCTCATCGATCGCTGCCTCGCCGAACATTTTCAGCAACGGCATCGCCTTGCGTTCGGCTTCGTGGGCTTCGACGATTTCCTGATCGGCCAGAAACACCGCGCCGTCCTGGAAGCTTACCCGCTGGGTGCGGAACATTAGTTCGGCGGCGCGCAAGGTGTAGGGATCGCGGCAGCCATCCAGCGCGTTGCGCAAGATCAACTGGACCAAGTGGTTGAGGAACATCGGCGGCGTGCGGCCAACTCCGCGCCGGATCAGGCTCAGATAGGCAGCTTCCAGTGTTGGCTGGGCGATCAGATGGTCGCGGAAGGCCAGCAGCAGGTCCCAGTTCTCGCGCGCGTCAGCATCGGCGATGGCTGCCACCTCTTGCCCCCCGACGCTGCGCCGTGGCTCCGCCATCAAGGCGCGGTGGAGGGCGCGCTCGGCCTCACACGCCTCCTCCGGTGGCATCACCTCCGGCCGGGCGAGATAGGCCAGCAACAACTCGTCGGTCACCGCCAAGCCGCCGCCATCGGTGCGGCGGGTCAAGTGGTGGCCGGAGGCGACCCAAAATTCGGTCACGGGTGACGTCCTTTCATGACGGATACAAGGTCCACGCTTTCCTCTGGCGCCTCCTCGTCGGTGGCGACCAGGGTGAAGGCCGGACCATAGCGCAACGCTCCCTCCCGCTGCTCCGGCGCGCGGGGGGCCAAGGTGCGGAACTGCTCCACAATTTGACCCTGGTCGTCGAGGGTGCGGTGGATTGCGATCAGCGTGTTGGGGGGATGATTGGCTAGGCTTTCGGCATATCCCAACTCCTCCTCCGCAGCGGCTTCGGCAGCGCTGAGGCTGGGCGCACCCAGGCGGGTGAAGATCTGCTGCGCCAGCTGGCTGCGGGCGGTTGCGCGCTCCACCTCAGTCACCTCGGCAACGGCAACCAGAGTGGACCAGCCAAAGCTGTCGATCCCCAGCAGCCCGGAGCGAAACGCCACTCGCGCCTTGCCAGACAGGGCTTGAGGGTCTTGATCCCAAAACAGGAAGGACCCCGTGACGGCCCATTCACCCGGCTCAGCTGGCGGGTCGAACACCAGCGCGTCCGAGGCATCAAGGCGGATGGTTTTCAACGCCTTCACAGACCACCCCCCAACCTGGGGGCGCCGCTGCTGCGGTCCAGCCACGCGGCTTCGGTCAGCGCGGGCAGCAAGGGAATGCGGTCACCAATTTTGCCCATCACCCCCTCGAACACCAAATCGCCGCTGACATCGATGCCGCGCCGGTCGCGCTCCCGCCCAGTGGCAAGGTAGCCCAAATACTCTGAGACCACACCTTTCAGCCCGCGTTCCTGCCAACTGTCGACATGCACCATCAAGTGTCGAGCGAAGGCGGCGAGCAGATCGCCCACGTCCACCTCGTCAAAACCTTCCTCCACCATGCCGGTGGCCGCAGGCGCGAGGCCTGGCTCCGCCACGTCCAGCAGGGCGACCCGAACCATGGCGGAGAATATCACCCAGGCGGGTGGCTCATCCTCCACAGCATCGTCTGGCCAAGCGAGGCGACCGCCGCCGAGCAAGCCACCATCCATCAGCACCGCTCCCGGCCAGTCGACCGTCAGTGGCTTTTCCGGTGGTGCGCGCATGGCCAGCGTATCCAACAACGCCGCCATGCCGATAAAGAAACTGGCGCGCGCGCGGGTCAAAGGCTCGGCTGGTTCTAGAATCACGGCGAACTCAGCCACATCATTGCGGTCTGTCCACACCAGCGTGGCTGCACCTGCCTCGGCGGCAATGGCGATCGCGTGGTCGTGGGCGCGGACATCCTCAGCCACCCGCACCAGGGTGAACACCGGTGGAAGGTCAAGGGGGGCGCGGTCGCGGCCCGGCAAACGTATCGACATTGTCCCTGTTCCGTGTCCGGTAGCGCTTCGGGCGTCATGTTTATAGCATCGCCGTTCAACGACAACCGTGGACGCCTTAGGGACTCTGAGGCGGACTGCGGCGGGAGGGTGTGCTGTGGCGGATCAGGCGTCGACCATAATTCTGTGTTCGTGCGAAGCAACCATGCCGATCGACCCGGCCACGGTTGCCAAAGCCTGCGGTCGCCAGGTCCAACCGGCCGAGCAGCTGTGCCGCCGGGAGTTGGATCGCTTCAAAGCGATTCTCGCCGCCTCCCCCGATGTCATCGTCGGCTGCACCCAGGAACAGCCGCTGTTTGAGGAAACAGCCGAAGACCTGGGCCTCGCTGACCGCGCGCGCTTCGTCAATGTGCGCGAGACGGCAGGCTGGTCGGTGGAGGCCGAGCGCGCCGCACCGAAGATGGCAGCGCTGTTTGCGGCAGCCGCCGAGCCGATGCCCGCACTCACCCTCCTGGCGCTGGAAAGCAAGGGCGTCACGCTGATCTACGGTCGCGACGAGGTGGCGCTGCAGGTGGCTGCACGTCTGGCGGATCGGCTGGACATCACCGTGTTGCTGCACGCACCGGGCGAGGTGGCACCGCCACGGGTCACGGGCTTTCCAGTGCTGAAGGGCACGATCCGCACCGCGCGCGGGCACCTCGGCGCGTTTGAGTTGAGCGTCGATCAATTGGCGCAGCCTAGCCCCAGTTCGCGGGCGTCTTTGCGCTTTGGCGAGCCGCGCGATGGTGCCACCTCCCATTGCGACATCCTGCTGGATCTGACCGGGGATCCGTCGCTGTTTCCGGGGGATGATCTGCGGGCTGGCTATCTGCGCGCCGATCCGCGCGTGCCAGCCCAAGTGGAGGCGCTGATCACCCGCGCGGCCGACCTTGTCGGCACCTTCGACAAGCCGCGCTACATCGATTTCACCGACAGCCTGTGCGCCCATTCCCGGTCCAAGAAGACCGGCTGCACCCGCTGCTTGGACCTCTGCCCGGCCGGTGCCATCCAGCCCGATGGCAACCATGTCGCCATTGATCCCGCGATCTGCGCTGGCTGCGGGCAATGCGCGGCGGCCTGCCCAACCGGGGCTGCCAGCTATGCCCTGCCGACGGCCGATGCCCTGATGCGGCGGCTGCGCACGCTGCTCACCACCTATCGCTCAGCCGGTGGATTGGCGCCGCAGGTGCTGATCCATGATGGGGAGCATGGCGAGGCATTGATTGATGCCGCTGCCCGCTTCGGCGACGGCCTGCCCGCGACTGTGTTGCCCTTGCGTGTCAACGAGATCACCCAGGTGGGGCCAGAGGTGATGGCGGCGGCGTTTGCCTGGGGGGCGGTTGCCGTGCGCCTGCTTGGCCGGGCAAAGCCGAAGCATGATCCGGCAGGCCTGCTGCGCACCCTCGACCTGACCCGCGCGCTGCTTGACGGTTACGGCTATGGGGCCGATGGCGTCACCCTGGTGGAGACCGACGATCCCGATGAGTTGGTGCGCCAGTTGCGCATCCTGCCGCGCAGCCACCCAGCCGCAGCGCCGGCGACCTTCCTGCCGATCGGCGGCAAGCGGGAGGTGCTGCAAACCGCTGTGAAAGAGTTGGCGCGCGTGGCCCCCGCACCAGTGGAGCGTCTGGCGCTGCCCGCTGGAGCGCCCTTCGGCACTGTGGTGGTGAACACCGAGGGCTGCACCCTTTGCCTTGCCTGCGTCTCCGCCTGCCCAGCCGATGCGCTGGGCGATGATCCCGACACTCCAACCTTACGCTTCACCGAAAGCCTGTGTGTGCAGTGTGGCCTGTGCGCCGCCACCTGCCCAGAAGGCGTGATCGAGATCGCCCCGCAGATCGATTTGGCTGCTTGGTCGTCAGGCGCGCGCGTGGTGAAGCAGGAAGAGCCGTTCTGCTGCATCCGCTGCGCCAAGCCCTTCGGCACCCGCGCCCAAATCGCCAAAGTGACCGAGAAACTGTCTGGCATGGGCCATTGGATGTTCTCCGGCGCCAACCAGAACCGGCTCACCCTCTTGCAGATGTGCGAAAGCTGCCGGGCCGAAGCCACCATCAACGAGGGCCTGGACCCCTACGCCGCCACCCCCCGCCCCCGCGCCCGCACCACAGAGGACTACCTGCGCGAACGCGATTCCGGGCAGGACGAGTTTCAGGATCGCTGAGCAAGAGGCTGACCGGACATCGACGGGGGGCGATGCCTCCCGTTTGGCCGCTTGACATCGTTCAACGCTATACCACATTGTGGTTCAGCGTTAAACGATAGGAGCTGACCATGGTGACCCGTCGAACTGTGTTTGCTGCCGCTGCTGGGCTGGTGCTGGTGGAAGGGGTGTTGGCCGCAGGTCGCCCCGCGCTGGCAGTGGAGCGTCGCGACCCGCGTGCGGCTTGGGCTGAGGCTCCCGCCAATCGTCATCCGGACTGGCGCGTGCGGGCGTTCAGTTGGGCCGTGCTGGCGCCCAATCCGCACAATCGTCAACCCTGGATGTTGGAGTTGATTGGCAGCGACGAGGCGCTGCTGTTCGCGGACCTCGACCGCCGCCTGCCAGTCACCGATCCGCTGGATCGCCAGATCACCATTGGCCTTGGGGCGGCTGTCGAGTTGTTCTGCCTCGCCGCAGCAGCCGAAGGGCGCGCGGTGGTGGTGGAGCCGTTCCCGGCTGGAGTGCCGGAGGGACGGCTTGACCAGCGACCCGTCGCGCGCCTCTCCCTTGCGGCGGGTGGGGCAGGGCAGGCCGATCCGCTGTTCGCGGCTGCCCCCAACCGGCGCAGCGCCAAGCTGCCATTCGACCTTGCGCGTCCGCCCACTGCCGCTGAACTGCACTCCGTTGCCAGTGCTGCCCGCCACGGCACCCGCGTGGTCACGATCCTCGACCCCGCCGAGGTGACGGCATGGCGGGAGTTGACCTGGTGGGCGTGGCAGATTGAAGCCGGTGACCCGGCTGCCCATGGCGAGACCATCGCCTTGATGCGTCTCGGTCGGGCGGAGGTGACCAGCCGCCCTGACGGAGTGAGCGTGTGGGGACCCGGCCTCGACGAACTGGTGGCAAATGGCGTGTTGACCCGTGCTGGCTTCAGCGAGCCCGCCCATCCCGCCTACCGCGCGATGGTGGACCGGTATCGCGCAATGCTGGCGGCGACACCTGCCTATTTGGCGGTGCTCACGCCCGCAGGCTCACTGCGCGAGGCGTTGACCGCTGGGCGCGACTGGCTGCGCCTGAATTTGGCTGCGACGGCTGCGGGCCTTGCGATCCACCCAGTCAGCCAAGCCTTGCAGGAGTTTCCAGCCATGGCGGAGCCCTATCTTGCCGCCCACACGCGGCTGGGTGCCACTGCCCCGGCGCGGGTGCAGATGCTCGCGCGCATCGGCCGCTTGCCTGCTGGTGCTGTGGCACAGCCGACTCCCCGTTGGCCTGCCGGATCGCGTATCCTCGGGGTGTGACCACCGACACCCCATCTGACCCACTGTTGTTCACGCTGCTGAATGAAATCGGCATCATCGAACAACTGGCACGCACCCGCTTCGAGGCCGCCCAAGAGGACGGCCTGAAGCTTGCGCATTTCATTCTGTTGAATCACCTCATGCGCCTTGGCGACGGCAAAAGCCCCGTCGCCTTGGCCCGTGCCTTCCAGGTGACCAAGGGGGCGATCACCAACACCATGCACCGCCTGGAGGAGCGCGGCCTGATCACCATCACCCCCGATGATGTCGATGGCCGCGGCAAGCGGGTCTGGTTGACCGACGCCGGCCGCGCCCGCCGCACCGCCGCCGTCGCCTCCCTCGCCCCCGCCTTTGCCGACCTTGGGACAGTGTTAAGCGAGGCAGAGATTCGCACCCTCCTCGAGCCGCTGTCCCGCCTGCGCAAAGCCCTGGACGCGCGGCGGTAGGGCGGCGCTATCCTAGCGCGACGCCAAATGGTGGCAGCCCGTCACTCTCGGCAGCTGACAGATTGGCTCGGGATCGGTTGCCGTGATCGGCGAGCAACCCAGCGATGGAGATATCCTCGCCGAGGTCACCCCACTGCAATCCGTCGCCGCTTTCGCCAATGCGCTACGGCTCGCGCTGGCTGAGCCCTCACCCCTCCGTCGCGCGGAGTTCGCGGCCGGTCAGGGTGATGTTGGCGTCTTCGTCGAGCAGGCGGGCGAGGACTCGGTGCTCGGCTGCGCGCTCGAAGCGGGTGGGGTCGCTGGCGACTAAGCCAACGGCTTCTTCCGGGGTGGGCAGACGACCGAGGAGGGAACGGAACTCCCGGCGCGGGATGAACACGGTGGCTTCGTACTCGCCCAGTTGGATCGGGAAGGCGATGGCGTCGCGCGCCTCGTCCCATGCGGGCTCACCGGGGAAGCGGAACGGGGTCATGCGTCCGCTGGCGGGGCCCCGTTGGGGGCTGCGATGGTGGTGGCGAACTCGGCTGGTACTGTAATTTCCAGCATCTCCAAATCGTCGGAGTGGCCCACCTCCTTGTGCACAATGCCGGGCGGTTGATGCACGCAAGACCCCGCTTCCAGCAGCACCTCGCCCACGCCCTCGTACCAAAACCGCGCCCAGCCCTTCAGAACATAGACGATCTGTACCTTCAGCGCGTGGCGATGGGCCGGGGCAGTGGCGTGCTGGCCGGGGATCGCTCGGATCACATGGGCCATGGCGCGGCCCCCAGTCGCTGCGGCGATGCCGAGGTCGCGATACTCATAGAACGGGCGCAATCCGTCGCGCTGAAAGCCATCGCTGGCGTGGCGCAGGCTGAAGCCGACGGGTGGGCTGGGGGAAGCTGTGGTCATGGGGCCCGCGTCTCCGTCTGGTGTGATTTGGCTGGTGTGGCTCTGGCACCTCGACCCCACACACACGCGGCCAAGGCTGGGGCCAGAAACAACGCCCCCGCCATGTTGACCAGGAACATGAACGCCAGCAACAGGCCAAGATCGGCCTGGAACTTCAAGGCTGAAGCAACCCACGTCGCAACCCCCAAGGACAGGGTCACGCCAGTGAACAACACTGCAGCACCGGTCTCCTCAAGGCTTTGGCGATAGGCTTGGGCGAATGGCACGCCCGCGCGCAGGTGCTGCAGAAGCGTGGAGAAGGTGTAGATGCCATAATCCACGCCAATGCCAACGCCCAGGGCCGCCACAGGCAGGGTTGCCACCTTCAACCCGATACCCAACAGCGCCATGGTGGCGTTGCACAACACGGACACCAGCATCAACGGCAGGATGATGCACACTGTGGCGGTGAGGGAGCGGAACATCGCAAGGCACAGCACGGCGATCACCGCATAGATCGCGGCCAGCATCGGCAGTTGGGCATCGCTGACGGCTTCGTTGGTGGCGGCCATCACGCCAACATTCCCAGTGGCGAGGCGAAAGCGCAGCCCGTCGCGGTCCAACTCGCGCTGCAACATCTCCACGGTGGCGACCACATGGTTGATGGTGTCGGCCTTGTGGTCGGTCATGAACGCCAGGATTGGCATCACCGAGCAATCGGCGTTCAACAAACCGCTGGCGGTTTCAATCGGCGTGACCGCGCGCACCAGCACCCGCGGATCAGCGGGCAGGGTGCGCCACTTCA
Organism: Alphaproteobacteria bacterium; assembly: GCA_004292755.1. Lineage (GTDB taxonomy): Bacteria > Pseudomonadota > Alphaproteobacteria > Elsterales > Elsteraceae > RDXE01. The sequence continues at coordinate 191,299 of RDXE01000025.1, read as the reverse complement.
GGGCCCCCTCGTTCCAACCGGCATTGATCAGCTTTGCGGCCTGGGTGAGCGAGGCTGTGGACTGCACGCCTGCCGTCTCTGCCAGCGCCAGCTGAAACCGGTCGATGGTCGCCATCACCAGCGGGTCGACGCAGGCGTTGGGTACGGTCTCCACAATCACTGTCAACACGTCGACGCCGATGGCAAAGCGGCGGGTGATCTCGGCGACGTCCTGGTTGTAGCGGCTGTTGGCACGCAGTTCGGGCGCGCCGGGCGCACTGTCGCCGATGCGCAGGTCGGCTTGCATCACCCAGCCCCAAACAAGCAGGGCAAGAGCCGCGGTGACGATGGTGAGGGCGGCACGCGGGCGCACCACGGCGGCAAGGCGATCCCAGAACCAGCCGACACGATGGGTTGCAGCCGCCAAGCCGTGCCGCCAGCGCCCACTGTCCGGCAAGTAACTCACCACCAGGGGCAACAGCAGAAGGTTGGTCAACAAGATCGCCGCCACACCAAGGGAGGCGGCAACCGCCAATTCCTGAATGATCGGGATGTCGATCACCAACAGGGTCAAGAAGCCCGCGGTGTCGGTTGCCAGCGCCACACTGCCCGGCACCAACAAGCGCGCGAGGGTATTGGCCGCTGCGACCTGTGGCGGGGAACCCGCCAAACGTTCAGCAATCAACCGGTTGATCACCTGCACGGCGTGGCTGACGCCAATCGCAAACACCAGGAACGGCAGCAGGATCGACATCGGATCAAGCCCGAAGTTCAGCAGCGTCAACCCGCCCAGCATCCACACCACCGCTACGCCGGAACACAGGAGCGGCACCACCGTCAGCGCGATCGAGCGTGCATAAAGGAACACCAAGCCTGCAGTGAGCACCAAGGAGACCGCAAAAAATCCAAGGACACCGGTCGCCCCATCGGCAATGTCGCCAGCCAACTTGGCGAAGCCAAGGATGTGAACCTCTGTGGTTGCCGTGGTGAAGGGTTGGCGCAGCTCCGTCTCGAGCGCGCGGGCGATGGCGAGGGTGTCCAGTCGGTGACCGGTCCTGGGGTCCCGGTCCAGGAGCTGTAGGCTGATCGCAGCGGCTGAGAAGTCCGTTGCAACCAGTCGGCCCACTTGTCCGGATTTCAGCGTGTTCTCCCGCACCCGCGCCAAGCCGTCCGGTGTCGGACGGAAGTCACTGGGGATCACGTTACCGCCAACAAACCCGTCCTCGACGATGTCAATGAAGCGGACATTGGGGGTGAACAACGAGGTGACCCGTGCTCGATCGATCCCCGGCAGGCGGTACGCGGCATCGGTGGCGCGGGCCAGCGTGTCGAGGAAGGGGGCGGTGAAGATGTCCCCCTCCCGCGCGCGCAAAACCACCAGCACGCGGTTCGCGCCACCAAACTCCTCCTGATGGGCAAGGAAGGTTGCCATGTAGGGGTGAGACAGCGGCAGGAACTTCTGAAACCCGGCATCCACCTGCAGCCGGGCGGCCTGCCAGCCCAGCAGCGCCGTTGCCACCAGCATAGCCAGTACGATCGAGGCACGCAGGCGCACGATGGTGTCCGCCAGGGGTTGCACCCATCCCGTCACGGCAGCCGGAGCGGCACGATGCCCGCCTCCCCCACGGCAAACACACCCCTCGGACCTGAGGCCAAGCCAGCCAACGCCATGCGGTCAGCCCGGTTGGCAAGGCGCAGATGCCCAGCGGCCAGCGTGGCCACAGCCCCGCCGAGGCCAACAAGGACCACTCGCCCGTTGCTGTCCACATTGGCTCCCTGCCATGTCAACGATCCTGCCGGAATGGGCGTGACGCGACCATCGGCATCGACCGCGATCAGTCGTCCGCCAAGCCCACCAGCGATGACCCCGGTTGCGGTGGGTGCGAGCGTAAAGAAGGAACCGCCCCCCTCGGTCAGCAGCTGCCAGTTCCCTGGCTGACCACGGACAATCCGCCCGCCTTCCCCGGCAAGCCATGTTTGACCGTTGATGCTAAGCGCAGCGTTCCAGTGCAAGTCCTCGTCATCAATGGCGATGCGCTGCCAGCGCGTGCCTGTGTGCTGAAGGGCACTTCCATACGCACCAACGGCAAGGGGACCCGCCTCGGTCAGGGTGATGGACAGCAGGATCATCTCGCGATCCTGATGCTCCAGCCGCCAGCGCTGACCTCCATCGCTGCTGGCCAGGATGGTGCCGAGGTGGCCAACACACCAGACGTCCTGACCACGCCCAACCAGCAGGCTGGTCAGCGTGGCTGTGGTTGGTGTCTGGAGGAGTTGCCACGTCTCCCCCGTGTCTGAGCGGGCGATCCGTCCCGCTTCGCCCACTGCCAGCCAGACTGATCCCGTCCACCGGATATCCAGGAACAAGCCACGGGGCAGGCCAGATGGTGGCTGCGGTGTGGTGGCAGCGATCGGGCGGTGACTACAGGCGAGGCTGGCAGCGACGCCCGCCATCACAGCCCGCCGAGCAACGGGCTGGTGATGGCGCATTCAGCGGCTCACTCAGCGCGTTCCAAGCCGACGCAGGGCGTCGGGTGTAAAGTCCGCCGGGGTCAGTTCGATGCGGAAATCCCAGGCGGGATCGGTGTTGTCGATGCCCAGGGCCAGATAGCGCCCGGACTGGAGGTCGTAGAAGGTCTCCAGCGTGGTCCACAACAACGGCACATCGTAATAAACCACTGGATGGGCCTCGGACACCCGCCACAGCTCTCCGCGGCTGTCATACTGATCCGCCACCAGAATTTGCCAGCTGTCCTCATCAATGTAGAAGGTCCGGCGGCTGTAGATATGCCGCTGGTCTGGCTTCAACTTTGCCTCCACCACCCAAACCCGGCGCAGTTCATAGCGCGCAAGCTCCTGATTGATGTGGCCTGGGCGCAGCATTTGCTCTGGTGCAAGACCAGCTTTGTGCAGACCATAGGCGTTGTAAGGCACGATCATCTCGCGCCGACCAACCAGGGTCCACTCATACCGATCCGGCGCCCCGGTGAACATGTCGAACTGGTCGGTGGTGCGCAGCCCGTCGGAGGCGGTGCCAGGATTGTCATAGGCGACGTTCGGGGCACGGCGCACGCGGCGCTGGCCGGGGTTGTATGTCCAGGCGCTGCGCTGCTCCACCACTTGGTTGACGGGGTCATGCACCAGCAGGATTTCACCCGCGAGGCGTGCTGGCGCAGTCACTGCCTGGAGGAACATCGCCAATTGATTGTTGATGGTGGCAGGCGTGGCGCTGCGGAGGCTGTAGGGGAACAGAGCGGTCTCTTCCAGGCGCACCATCGTCCAGTCACCGCCACGGGTGACCGCTGCTTGCCCATTGACCCGCCGCAGGGTTTCGCCGCGGTAGCGCAGAAGATGGTTCCAGATGGCCTGCAAGCCGTTTTCTGGAATGGGGAACGGCACCCCAATGGCCGCGCCATCGACGCCATTGCCGTCGGGGGTTAGCCGCGCGCGCCCGGCATTTGCGATCGTCGCTTGATAGACGTGCTCGGGAAAGGCTGCGGAGCGACGGGTCGGATAGACCACCAGCTTGTAGCTTTGCGGATAGGTCCGCAGCATCGCCTGCAGACCAGCGGGCAGTTGGTTGGCGAATTGCGCCGCGTTGGCGGCGGTGATCTCCACCAGCGGCCGGTCTGACGCGAACGGATCTGGATGGTGTTGACCCTGGCGGAAGCCTGCTGGTGGGGTCTTTATTCCGCCGTCCCAGGCGGGAATGCGGCCATCGGCACTGGCGGCGCGAATGGCCCCTATCGGGGTCAATTCCCCCGACAGCCGAGGATCAGCGGCGCCGGAGGGAGCGATGACGGCTTGTGGCACCAAGGCCAGCAAAGCAGCGAGAGCAAGGCGCATGGTCAGTCCTCCCCGATCTAGAACGAGAAACGACCGACCGCGGCGACAAAGTCGCGGTCGCTCAACAGGTTCTTGTCGCCTGCACCCCAGAAGCGGGTGTAGCTGAGGTCAAGCGTGTAGCGGCTCAAATAGTTGAAGCTGACACCGACGGTGGCCGCCATGCGCCCGTCAACGAAGGTGCCAAGCGGCAGGGGTGTTGTGCCGCTGACATCATGGGCGAAGGATGCGCTGGGGGAGACGGCAATCGGCCCGATGGCGTTAGAGTAATCCAGCCGGGCCGACAGGCGATAACCCCAGGAAAAGCCGTCAGCAAAGCCATCACCCTGGGTGGCAGGTTGCAGCCGGGCCGAGGTGAAGAAGGGATTGCCCGATGTGTTGGCTCCCGGCCCCTCGTACCGCAGCACGCCTTTGCTGGGCATGTCGCGCACTTGGGTGAAGCCAACCTCGCCAACCACAGACAATTGGTCCGCGCCCAGCACCTGGGAAAACACCTTCGTCGCGGTGGCCTGGGCTGTGATCACATCATGGCGCCGAAAGCCACTGATCTCGCGATTCTGGCCAGTCGGACCCAGCTGCGACCGGCTGAACGCAGCGCCTGCCGTGCCAGGCAGAGACGACAGGGCCGAGAACAGCATCTCTGAATCATCGATCTGGAGCGGCTGGCCGGTGCGGTAGGCGATTTCACCCTGCAGCGAGATGCCACCGGGCAGGCTGGTGTTGAAGCTGCCGCCATACAGCTGGATGTCATTCGGATACTCAGCGAAGTAGCGCGACGAGCCGACCAGCTGCACCTGACTGGTCAACGGATTGGTCCACGAGCCCGTGCGTGCGGACAGAATCGGCGCGCGGCTGTTGTAATTGATGAAATAGACGCCGAACTCGGTGTCGTTCAGGGCGGGCACCAGCAACCGCGCGGCCACACCGAATTGATTGGCGTGCTTGGCGTCGCGGTCCGGGTCGCGGGCAATCGCGGTGCCCGGTGAGAAGGGCAGGGTATCGCGTGAGGGCGGCAGGCCAAAGGCCAGGAACGCCGTCTGGGCGCCTGGGCTCAACACATCGTTGGTGGAGAATGGCGTGCCCAGAGGCTCCAACTCGGTGTTGCGGTGGCGCACCTGCCAAAAGCCCTCCACCCGCAGGTTTGGCGTCAAGCCAAGCGAGGCGGAGATCATCGGCACCGGCAGGAAGGCTTCCTTCAACTCTGCCCCAGCCTGACGCAGCTTGCCGACGTCAAAGGGGCTGATGATGTTGATGCCGTTGGGGATGAAGGTGCTCTCACCCCAGCTCAGCACCTGCTGACCGATGCGCAGATCGAGCGGCAGGCCGCCCAGGTCCAGTCGCGTGAACGCATATGCGTCGAGGAGGGAGAAGGCACGTCCGGTGCGGTCCACGGCTGCATCGGTTAGCCGGGTACGGTCGGCCGATGACCGGTCTGCCTGCACAAAGTCCCAGAAGTAGCTGGTGCGCACAAACAAGCCGTGGCGACCGCGGTACTTCACTTCAAGATCATGGGTTGCCTTCGGTACAAACGAGATCAGGCCGCGGCCATAGTTCAGGTTGCCATCATCGGCGTTGAGGGAGTACGCGCTCCCGCCATTGGCCACCCCGATCAAGCTGCGATCTCGGTCTTGCACGCGCCATGCGGCACCCAGACTGAGCGTTGTATCAAAGCGGATCGAGGTTTCGCCGCTGGTCCACTCCAACGCAACGGCGTTCATCGGTGCGCTCAACGCCGCAATTGCGGCCGACGCCAGCAGGCGCCGCATCCACACATGCTCCACGCGTTTCCTCCCCAAAATCCGGTGGCTCCCGGCACCATCCGCCTGTTGGCTCAGGCGAGATGTCGCACTGAGATGTAACGGTGTCAGGGGTGAAAGCGCAACCGTTCTGCCTATTCAGCAGGGATCGGTTCGGCGTGGTCTTCGCGCACCAACTCAGCCTGACGCAGCACCTCCAAGATCGCCTTCTCAAAGCGCGTCTCGCGCGACTGAGCAAGGCGGCGGCGCTGATCAATCATGCCGAGGTTCAGCTCCAACAGGCTGGTGATGCCGGGATCAACCATGCCCTTGGCAGCCATGTCGCGCATCACCTCCATCGCCTTCATGGCGGGCATCGCGGCACGGTAGGGGCGGTTTTCTGCCAGTGCAGTGAATTTGTCGGCAACCGCAATCAGGCGTGATTCCCAGCACAGATCCGCACCCCCGATGCCATAGGGATACCCCTCGCCATTGGGTTGCTCGTGATGCTGGGATGCCCATGTGGAAATGTCTGCCAGTCCCGGCACGCTGGACAGGATGCGCCACGTGTGGAAGCTGTGGCCGCGGATCTGGGGCATTTCATCCGCTGTCAGCGGTCCGTGCTTTTCCAGAATTTCAACGGGGACACCAACCTTGCCGACATCGTGCAGATAGCCAGCAACTTGGAGGCGGCGACACAGCCGCTCCGGCCGACCGGCCAGCTCCGCCATCACCCCGGCCACTTCGGCCACACCGCAGGAATGGGTGCCGGTGAACGGGCTTTTCATGTCCACCACGATGGCGAAGATCAGCGCCAGCGACAGCAGGTCTTCTTCTGCCAGGTCCCGATCACCCGGCGCCATGGCCGTGCGCAAGCGCGGCAGACTGTCCGGCAGGTCCAGCATCAACCAGAAGGCCTCCGACTGGGAGGCGCGCAAGAACGCTTGGATCACGTCGGGGTGGAAGCGACCATCATGGTTGGGCGCAATCCGCTGGCGGATTTGCGTCATCTGCGCCAGCACCGAGATTTCTCGGTTGATCACCACCTCGATCCGATCAGCCAGATGGATGATGTGTGAGGCGAGCGACACCGGGCGGTTGCGACTAACCAGCCAACTGGTGTGATGCTCGCGGATGATGGGTGCCAAGTGGGTCAACAGCGGCACTGCCTCGACAAGGGCTGCGCCAGAGGCGGCATGGGTATGGTCCTCGAACCCATAGTCCAGCAAGCGGTCTCGCTTGGCGCTGGAGATGGTAAGGCCGCCAATGTCATGCACCAGGGCAGCCATCACCAATTCGGCCAGCTCCACTGGGTCCAGGCCAAGCGAACAGCCAATGGCGTGCGCAAGCATGGCGACGCGGCGTTCGTGATCAACCAGACGAGGTCGGACGAGGTCGATGGCCGTTGACAGGGCGACCAGCACCTCTCCCAGTTTGGTTCGTTCCGGTTCACGATACCCTGCAGCCGCGTCCATCACTGCGTCGTCCTCCCCACGTCAATCGGCTGGGACCTGCCAATTCCAGCCAATCAACACCCGCCAGCGATGGCGTGTTTCTGTGTTTGCAACCGTGACGGTGTGACGCTTTCGTGATCGGCGCAATGCGACGGAGTTGCACAAGCGACGGAACCGCCTGCGACGCAAAGGGTTTTTGCTTTTATTGCTTCTTTCTGGGCCTGCTACCAGGAATGGAAGATCACGCGGATCGCACCAAAACCTGAGCCGCATTGCGGGTTTCCGCGACAGCGCTGCGGGTTTGGTCGACGGCAGCACTCATCCCCGTCAGGTTGACCTGTATGTCGGTCACAGCCGTCGAGGCGGACGCCATGGTCCGTGCCATTTCGGCTGTCACAGCGGTTTGTTCTTCCACGGCACCGGCGATGGCGACAACAAAGTCCCGCACAGTGGACACTGCGCCAGCGATCGAGCCGAGCGTGCCGACCACTGCACCAACACGATTTTGCATATCGCTGATCTCGCCCGCGATTCGCGTCGTGGCGGCCGAGGCTTGATTGGCCAGCGACTTCACTTCATTGGCGACCACGGCAAAGCCGCGCCCTGCCTCACCAGCCCGAGCGGACTCGATGGCTGCATTCAAGGCCAACAGGTTGATCTGATTGGCAATGTCGGAGATCACCCGCGCGATTCCGCCCATCGCCTCGGCCGAAGTGGTCAGATGCCGCGTGGCGCCATCGGCCTCCGCCGTGCTGGCCGCTGCGGCATCAACAGCTGCCCGCGACTCGGCCATGCGGTTGGCGATCTCCTGAATCGAGGCTGACAGTTCCTCTGCGGCCGTGGCGACGGACTGCACGGTGCCCGCTGTGACATCGGTCGCGCCGATGGTGACGCTGGACTTGCCGGTCAGGTCCGACACGGCCGTGTCGATGGTGCTGAAGTTCCGTTCCAGGATCACCCGGAGGTCATCCAATAGCGTCATCTGACGGGTGATGTCGGTTGCGATCTTGATCACTTTGTAAGGACGGCCTGCGCCATCCAGGATTGGATTGTAGCTCGCCTCAATCCACACCACCCGACCGCCCTTGCCTATCCGACGGAACTGGCCCGCACGGAAGCGACCGGCGCGCAAATCCTCCCAGAACGCACGGTAGGCAGGCGTATCCGCTTCGCCAGCGGGCATAAACTGGCGATGATGGGCCCCGGCGATTTCGTCCTTGCGATAACCCAGCGCGTCCAGAAATCGCTCATTGGCATCCAGCACGGTGCCGTCGAGGGAGAAGGTGATGGTGGCGGTTGAGCGTGCAATCGCCTCCACTTGGCTGCGCAGATCGGCCCGCTCCTGCACCTTGTCCGTCACGACTGTGGCCAGCTTGACAACCCGGGTGACCCGCCCGCCCCCGTCACGCACCGGGTTATAGCTCGCTTCGATCCACACCTCCTGGCCGGTCTTGCTCACGCGGCGGAATTCGGCCACCTGCGCCTCGCCATTGGCAAGCGCAGTCCAAAATGCGCGATAGGCGGGGGTGTCGCGTTCCTCCGGCGCAATGAACAGGGCGTGGTGCTGGCCCACCACTTCCGCAGCAGTATAGCCCAGTGCCTGCAAGAAGTTCGCGTTTGCGTTCAACACCAACCCATCCGCCGTAAACTCGATGATCGCGAGAGAATTGTTGAGCGCGTCGATCATGGCTTGCGCGTTCTGGCCACTTGTCTTGGCAAACAACCGGGCGAACTGCATCGCGATGGCCTTTCTGAGAGAGCAGGGGACAGGACTATGTCCCGTCTGAAACAGACTGGGTCGGAAGCAGATTGTGGTCAAGCAAAAACCTTATCAACCTAAAGGGTTTAAAACCGCGCGGATATTTCATTCGGCAGAACGCGCTGGCCCGGCCGATGGCCCGGTTGGCTTAGCGGAAGGCGGGCTCGTCGAAGCTGCGCAGTTTGCGGGAATGCAATTGTTGCACCCCCTGATCCCGCAGGATGCGTACCGTTTCCAGCCCGATCAGCAGGTGCTGATTGATCCGCTCGCGGTACAGGGCGTTGGCCATGCCGCGCAGCTTGATCTCGCCGTGCAAGGGCTTGTCTGACACACACAGCAGCGTGCCGTACGGCACGCGAAACCGGAAACCATTGGCTGCAAGCGTGGCGCTTTCCATATCCACGGCGATGGCCCGGCTTTGGTTCAGGCGCTCGAACAGATCGCGGTAGCGCAATTCCCAATTGCGGTTGTCGGTGGTGAACACAGTTCCGGTGCGCATGCGGGTTTTGAGATCGGCACCAGCCAGACCCGTGATGCGCGCCACCGCCTCCTGCAATGCGACCTGCACCTCCGCGATGGGCGGGACTGGTACGAAGAGTGGAATATCGCGATCAAGCACATGGTCATCACGAACATAGCCGTGGGCCAGGACATAGTCGCCCAGGAACTGGGAGCGCCGGAGCCCCGCACAGTGCCCAAGCATCAGCCAGCAGTGCGGGCGTAACACCGCCAGATGGTCCGTGATGGTTTTGGCATTGGAGGGGCCAACGCCGATGTTAACCAAGGTGATACCCAGGCGGTCCGGCCGGGTGAGGTGATAGGCTGGCATCTGTGGCAGATGGGCAAGGGCAGTGCCCTCCTGCCGACCGCCAGCATGGGTGATCATCGGGCCGGGCTCGACGAAACTGTCATAGCCGCCGGTCTCCAGCTGCTCGCGCGCCCAAGTGCGGAAGGCGTCGACATAGCGCTGATAGTTGGTCAAGAGGACGAAGCGCTGGAACTGACTTGGCACTGTCGCGGTGTAGTGCGCCAGCCGATGGAGGGAGTAATCCACGCGTTCCGCTGTAAAGAGCGCAAGCGGCTTTGGCTCACCATCCGCCGGCAGCCACGTGCCATTGGCGATGTCGTCGGTGGTGACAGCCAGATCGGGCAGGGCAAATCGGGCCTGCAAGCTGCGCACGCGATCTTCGGTGATGTCGGCAACGGCATCCTCAATGACAAACGGCAGCGGCACCGGGCGGTTGGAGCGCCCGACCAGCACCGGGACGCGGTGATGATTCAGCAGAAGCTGGATTTGTGTCTTGTAATAATCCTCGAACAAGTCCGGACGGGTCAGCGTGGTGCCGTACACGCCTGGGTCCAGCAGTTGACCATAGGCGCTGCGCGCATCGGGCATCAAATCTTCGGCTCCGACGGCGATGCCAACATAGGGGTAGGGGGCCGTGACCCGTCCGGTGGCCCCGCTGTCGGCAAAGCCTGCACGGATTGCCCCTACGCTCTCCTCCCAAAGCGCCTTGATGCGCTGCACAGCCGCGTCAGCAGTGGTCACTGCCACCAGGTCAGTTGCCCCGCCATGGCCGCCCTGTGTCGGTGTCGGTCCACCCATGATACTCTCCCCGCTCAGACTGCCGGAGACTGCGACAGCCCCACGCGACGGGCAAGCCCGCTTGCCACAGAGCTAAAGGCCGACACCGATCAGAATGGCGATGCCCAGCGCTGCGAACAGCGCGGCTGCGGCATAGCGCAGCCACGTGAAGTTCACGCGCTTGGCCAAGGCATCGCCGCCCAGCACCACCGGCACATTCGCCAGCAGCATGCCAACAGTGGTGCCGATGGTGACCATCAGCACGCTGTCAAACCGCGCTGCCAGGGCAACGGTTGCGATCTGGGTTTTGTCGCCAATCTCCACCAGGAAGAAGGCTATGGTTGTGGCGAGGAAGGCGCCGAAGCGGTCCTGCACCGACGGTGCGTCGTCCAATTTGTCGGGGATCAAGGTCCACCCGGCCATCGCCAGGAAGGACAGACCAACCGCCCAGCGCAGCCACGCTCCAGTCAAGGCATCGGCTGCCAGCGTGCCGACAAAGGCAGCAGCAGCATGATTGGCAAGAGTGGCCACCAGGATGCCAAGGCAGACCGCCAGTGGCGCGCGAAACCGCACCGCCAGCACCAACGCCAGCAGCTGGGTTTTGTCCCCCATTTCGGCCAGAGCGACCGCGAGGGTTGAGACAAGGACAGGTTCCATCCGCCCGACCTAGCGGGCTGGCACGCCCGCGCCAAGCGCCGAAAGCGCCGTCGCACGTGCACACGATGCAGGGATCGGCGCTAGCAGTGGGCGGCGGCGGGGATACCTGACACTGATGCCGCAGAATCGGCTGTAATCCAGCCGGGATAGAGGCCCCCCGGCTGGGCCGTCACCGGCACGCCATCGACTGTCACACTGTCAAATGGGGCCGCGTAGAAGGCGAGATGGTTGGCAATCGCCGCGAAGCCCGGCACTGGACGTGGGTAGGACCAGCCGACCAGCGACACAATCTCCTCACCGCTGACCAAATCCCAATACACTGCCCGGCCCTTCCACTCACAGAAGGTCTGACGAGCGACTTGGCGCAGCAAGTCCCGCCGCACATCCACGGGCGGTAGATAATAGCTGGGTGCCTGCCCAGCGCGGGAGACAACCCACGCATTGGTGGTGTCGGCAATCACGACACCGCGATGCTCGATGATGATGCGGCGGGTGGTGCGCTCCAGGCGCGGCGGCCGCGGATGGTCGAGGACGCTTTCCATAGGTTGGATGTAGAGCGCCGCAGCCCAGGGAAAAGGGGTTAGCGTGTGTGTTTGCGCAGCACGTGGCTGTGGCTGGCATCGTAGAGCGCGCTGTCGCGAAAGCCGCCGGGTGCCAGCACCTGACCGACCAGGATCAAGGCCGTACGGGTGATACCTGCCGCTTTCACCTGGTCGCGAATGGTTGCCAGTGTGCCAGTCAGGAACAGTTGATCCGGCCAGCCAACGCGATAGGCCACAACCACGGGGCAGTCAGCGCCGCGCAGGGGCGTCAATTCCCGCACGATGACAGCCAGATTCGTGATCGAGAGATGGATCGCCAGCGTGGCGCTGCCGCGGGCGAGGGTCGTCAACTCCTCCCCCTCCGGCATGGCGGAGGAGCGGGTCGCGGTGCGCGTCAGAATAACCGTTTGCGCCACCTCCGGCAGCGTCAGCTCCCGACCCAGGGCTGCGGCGGCAGCGGCGAAGGCTGGCACACCGGGGATGACCTGCCAGTCAAGTCCCAAGGCATCCAGTCGGCGCATCTGCTCCCCAATCGCGCCATAGAGCGATGGATCCCCCGAGTGGACGCGGGCGACGTCCTGGCCTGCGCGGCTGGCCGCGGCGATCAAATCGATGATCTGGTCCAGGTGCAGCGGTGCCGTATCCACCACTTGGGCGGAGGGGGCGGCGGCTGCCACGATCTCCTGCGGCACCAGGGAGCCTGCATAGAGCACCACCGGGCAGCGCTGGATCAGGCGCAAGCCCTTCACCGTGATCAGATCAGGATCACCAGGGCCAGCGCCAATGAAGTAGACGGTCATGGGAACTGCCGCAACCCTGCGATTAAGGCAAGATACTCCGGGTGATCCGGTCCAATCACTCCGTGGCGGATCAGGAAATCGATCAGCACCAGGGCAACATTGAACTTAAAGCGTGTGCCATCGGTCAGGGCTGCCAGCACGCGGGTAGCCGGCCACAGCTGAAACCACTGCATTTCATCATCATTGGGGTGGGGGATAACATCTTCCGGAAGTTCAAGATCGTAGAGGAACAGGGTGTGGCGGCGTAGCCCTTCGTGCACCGCCATGGTGTAGCCGATCGCCCCCACCGGGAGGGCTGCGCTGGCGACTGTGGCGGGCAGGGCCGCCTCCTCCCAACACTCCTTCAGCAAATTCTCGAACAGGCTAAGGTCGACGGGTTGGCCGCCCGCGACCATGTTGTCCAATTCGCCGGGGGCGACAGCTTTGTCATCCGCGCGTTTGCCGATCCACAGGTGCACACCATCGGCGCGCCGGACATAGCCGTTCAGATGCACACCGAAGGCCTTGACGCCCAGCGCGGCCACCGCCGCCCGGTCAAGGGAGCCGAGCAGTGGTCCGCCCCACTGGGTCAGCAGGGGATAGCGCTCTCGCCGGTGCTTGCGAATCCATCCCGCCGCCAGCAACTCGCGCGTCAGGGCATCCATCGCATCCCCGACGCTGTCTGGCTCCTTAGGATCGACTGCAACGCGCCAATCCGCCCCCTCTGCGAGCAGAGAGGGCAGGCTGGCTGCCACATCGGGGCGAATCAAGCCAATGGCGGTGCCGCCCAGCCAGAGCGTGCGATAGTCTTGCCGCTGCCAAGCCGTGCAGTGACGGATATGGGCCTGCAGGTCGCTCACGTCTTCGCGCTGACCAGGACCGTCTGCACGCCAATGATCTGGCGAAAATTCGCCGCGATCAGATGAGCCAGCGGCTGGTCCAGCGCTGGCAGTTGCAGATCGATTGACAGGGTGTCGTCCCCCTCGTCGGCGAGATGCAGGCGGGTTGGGATCAAGTCGCGCTTGGCGAAAAAGCCAACCAGTCGCGGCAGCACGCCAACATCACGGCGCGCCGAGACGGAAAAGCAGTAGGTGGCTGTGGACTCAACCGCGCCAGCATCTTCGGCAGCGCTGGGGAGGGAGGCCGCCGAGGTGGCGGCAGCGTTCAGGGTCAACATGGGTATCCCGATGCAAGGTCTGATCACGGCGTATCGCAGTATCCCGGCCTCCGTTAGGAGACCGGGCGGCGAATTCGCAGACCGAGACCGGAATATCCCTTACCCATGCCCGACATTAGGCATCGCTCTGCCGTGCGGTCAAGGCCATCCCATTGGCTGGCCACCGGCCCAAAACGCGAAACCCCCGCTGGCAGCGCCAGCGGGGGTCCGATCACCTGACGCCGAGAGGGGCGGAGGTTATTGCTGGGCGTACTTGCCGTCGCGCCAGACGTACATGACGTATTCCGGGTTCAGCACGTCACCCTTGGCGTCAAAGCCCAGCTCGCCGATCACGGTCTGGAACTTGTTGGCCCGGATGAAGGCACCCAGCGCCTTGGCATCGACGGAATTCGCCTTGCGAGCAGCCTCGGCCCACACCTGCACGGCAGCGTAGGTGTACAGCGTGTAGCCTTCCGGGTTGTAGTTGGCAGCCTGGAACTTCGCGACCACGGGCGCAGCCGTCGGCTTGTTGCGCGGATCCGGCGCGAAGGTCATCAAGGTGCCCTGACCAGCCGGGCCGGAGATCGACCAGAACTCGTCAGTCACCAGCGCGTCAGCGGCGATCATCTGCGCTTGCAGACCCTGCTCGCGCGCTTGACGGATGATCAAGCCACCCTCGGTGTGATAGCCGCCGAGGTAGATGACGTCGATGTTCTGCTGACGCATCCGGCTGACCAGCGCGGTGTAGTCACGCTCGCCCGGGGTATAGGCTTCAAACATCGCTTCCTGAGCGCCAGCGGCGCGATAGGCCTTCTGGAACTCGATCGCTAGGCCCTGGCCGTAGGCGGAGCGGTCATGCAGCACGGCTACGCGCTTGCCAGCGAAGTTGCGCACCGTGTAGGCGGCAGCCACTTGGCCCTGGATATCGTCACGGCCGCAGACGCGCAGCACGTTGGTCCAACCCTTGGCAGCAGCTTCTTCGGTCAAGCGCGGATTGGTCGAGGCGGGCGAGATCTGCAGGATGCCTTCCTCGGCATAGACTGCGGACGCCGGAATCGACGAACCCGAGCAGAAGTGACCAGCCACGAACGCCACCCGGCGGGAGACGAACTGGTTGGCCACGGCCACGGCCTGACGTGGGTCGCAGGCGTCGTCGCCCACTTCCAAGCGGACGCGGCGGCCATTGATGCCACCCGCGGCGTTCAGATCGGCGACAGCCATTTCGGCGCCACGCTTCATCTGCTCACCAAACGCAGCGTATTGGCCGGTGATCGGGCCAGCAACGGCAATCACAATCTCCTGCTGGGCCATCGCCGGACCGGCGAGGCCAAGCGCGAGAACGGACGCGGCCAGCGTCCGGCGCGAAAACTGGGTCATGGACATGATCCTCCCTCCAGAGCCTGGAGCTTTGACACTTCATACCCGGCGGTCTCCATGCGGCGTCGCCCTCCCCAGGGCGCCCGCTACCGACAGGCAGAGCGCCACGCTAACCACGACCACCGACACTCGCAAGCGATAAGCCGCGCTCGCGCGTGCGCGACGTCGACGACGGTGGTGGCCCGGCCCCATCACAGCCGACGTCGCGCAAGGCACACCTCACCATCCGTCAGCATCGCCGGAGCCGCGAGAGGCCTGAGCGGAGGGACACAGGGCGTGAGCGGCCATCACCACACAGCCGATAAAGACACAGAGAGGGAGCCGACACCGCTTTTCGATGCTGCGGCATTCTGCGCAGGGGGACTAGACGGAAGGCGGGGTTGTTAAAGCACTTCATGCATTAGAAAGATAGCAATAACGCAAGTCACAAACTGTGGGAGGACAGCATGCTCGCCTTGAATCGCCGTCAGCTTCTGGCCGCTTTGGCTGCTACGGGAACGTTGGGGGCGGGCCTGTCCCGCAGCAGAGCGGCACCTGTGAAGACCAAGGCGCACATCGTGATCGCCGGTGCGGGCGCGGGCGGCTTGGCGGCGGCGGCACAGCTGTCTGCCCGGTTGGATGGTGCAAAGATCACGCTGGTGGATGCCCGTCGGGAGCATCTGTATCAGCCCGGCTTCACGTTGGTCGCCTCAGGCCTGAAGCCAAAGGATTATGTGCTGTCCACCACGGCCGAGCATGTTGCCGCGGGCGTCAATTGGGTGCAGGAGCAGGTTGCCGCCTTTGATCCGGAAAGCAACAGTCTGACGACGGAGCGCGGCACCCGGATCACTTATGACTACTTGATCGTCGCAACGGGGCTGCACCTGGACTATGCCAGCATTGAGGGCATGGATATAAGTCTGATCGGGCGCGAGGGCATTGGCAGCATCTACGCAAGCCCGGATGCGGCGATCACCACCCGCCGCCTGCAGGCGGAGTTTGTGGAAAAGGGCGGTGATGGCCTGTTCGGTCGTCCGGCGACGGAGATGAAGTGCGCTGGCGCACCGCTGAAATACACCTTCATCACCGATGATCTGATGCGCCGGGCCGGCACCCGCGGCAAGGCAAAGCTGACCTTCACGGCGCAAAATCGTGGCCTGTTCAGCGTCCCGATCGTCTCGGAGAAGGTGCGCATGCTGTTCCAGGACCGCGACGTCTCCGTGCGCTACGACCATGTGCTGACTGCAATCGACCCGGCCAAGCGCCGCGCCACCTTTCGCACCCCCGCGGGCATGGTTGACCTGCCGTGGACCTTCATCAACGTGGTCCCGCCGATGCGCGCGCCCGCTGCGGTGCGCAACAGCCCGCTGGGCTGGCGAACCGGCCCGTGGAAGGCTGATGGCTGGATGGAAGTGGAGAAGCCAACGCTTCGCCATGTCACCTACCGCAACGTGTTTGCGTTGGGGGATGTTGCTGGTGTGCCCAAGGGAAAAACCGCAGCATCAGTGAAATGGCAGACACCCGTGGTGGTCGACCACCTGATCGCAGCCTTGCAGGACAAGACTTCGAGCGAGGTTTACAACGGCTACACCTCCTGCCCGCTGATCACCAGGATCGGTCGCGCCATGCTGGTGGAGTTTGACTATAATGATAACTTGACCCCGTCCTTCCCAGGGGTAGTCGCACCGCTGGAAGAATTGTGGGTGACCTGGGTGATGAAGGAGGCGGCGCTTAAGCCGACCTACTTCGCCATGCTTCACGGCCAGGCCTGATCCGCTCAACCATCCTGTGGCTCTCGCACCTCGTCTCGCCATCCGGTGGGAACTGTCTCACTGCGAGAAAACAACCAAACCAATGCTTTGTGGCCCGCTGCAGACAGCCTGAGCCGTTTGCTGGCATCCACCTGGAGACCGACCATGAAGGAACTGACCTTTGCCGCCCTGTGGGCGGTGTTTCACGAAATGCTGGGCGCTTGGCTCTATCTCGGGCTCGCGGCCGCGGTTGCGTTTGCGCTGGCCGTGGTGGTGCTGGTGATCCGCGAGCGCGGTGTGATGTATGCCCGCCTCGTGCGGTGCTACATCATTGGTCTGATCGGCGGGTTCTCAGGCGTGTTCATCGCCCCGGCCATCACCTTGACCAGCGTGACAGCCGCGGGTGGCCCGGCCGATTGGGTACTGTTGTTCTTGGTCTGGGTGGTGGGTGCAATCGGCAGCACGATTGTGCTCTACACCTTGGTCGGTTGGATCGGC
This sequence comes from Alphaproteobacteria bacterium, assembly GCA_004292755.1. Classification (GTDB taxonomy): domain Bacteria; phylum Pseudomonadota; class Alphaproteobacteria; order Elsterales; family Elsteraceae; genus RDXE01. The sequence continues at coordinate 174,204 of RDXE01000025.1, read as the reverse complement.
CTCAGCCGACGTCAGTCGGTCCCGGTGGCCCAACCGGCCCTGGCGGAGTAGCGCGCGCGATCAGCGACCCTGCTTTTCCCGCCAGGAGAACGGCCCGGCAAGTTCAATCTTCCAGGGATATTGCCGGGCCATCTTGCGGGCACGAACCCAGCGGAACGCCAGGAACGCTACAAACAGCATCCAAAGCGTGTGGGTTATGTAACCAGACACGTGCCAAAGCTCGCCCTTGAACATGGCGAAATGCAAGAAGCGGTCGCCGAGGCCCAGCAGCAATGTCCAGGGAACAACCTGCCACTGGGGCCGCCAACCCTCCGCCAGCATTTGCCCTGTGAGAGCAGACAACAGGCCGAACATCACCACCGTCAGCAGCAGGAATGCGCCGGGGTGCGCGCCCAGCAAGTCGGTCAGGGTCATCTCAGTGCCCTCCTTCCAGGTATGCTGCCTGGATTTCTGGATTGGCCAACAGCTCGGCACCGGTGCCACTCAAGGTGATGCGGCCATTGACCAGGACATAGCCGCGATGGGCCAGCCGCAGGGCGTGGTGGGCGTTCTGTTCCACCAGCAGCACGGTCATCTTTTGATCCGCATTGATCTGGCGGATCACTTGAAAGATTTGCTTGACGATCAGCGGGGCGAGGCCCAGTGACGGCTCATCCAGCAACAACAGACGCGGGCGGGCCATCAAGGCGCGGCCAATGGCCAGCATTTGCTGTTCACCGCCAGACAGCGTGCCACCGCGCTGGCTCTCGCGCTCCTTCAAGCGCGGGAACATATGGAACACGCGGTCCAGATCCTGGTCGAAGTATTGGGGGTCGGCTGAGGTTGCACCCATCATCAAGTTCTCGCGCACGGTCATGCGCGGGAAGATGCGCCGCCCCTCCGGCGACTGGGCAATGCCGCGCCGCATGATGTGATGGATCGGCAGTCCGTTGATCCGCTCGCCCAGGAAGCTGACGCTTCCTTCCCGTGGCTTTGGTTTGCCGCAGATCGACATCAGCAGGGTGGATTTGCCAGCCCCGTTGGCGCCGATGATGGTGACGATCTCGCCTTCGGCGACATCAAGGTCAACCCCCTTCAGCGCTTCAATCGCGCCATAGAAGGTGCGCAGTCCGCGAATGTGCAGCATCAAGCGGCCTCCTCATCCTCGCCCAGATAGGCGCGGATCACGGCGGGATCGGCTTTCACCTCCGCAGGCGTGCCATCGGCGATCTTGCGGCCATAATCCAACACGACGATGTGGTCGCACACAGTCATGACCACGCTCATGTCGTGCTCGATCAACAAGATACCGCAGGTGTGCTGATCGCGAATGGTGTACAGCAGCTGATTCAAATCAGCGCTTTCCCGCGGGTTGAGGCCCGCGGCGGGTTCGTCCAGGCACAGCAGCACGGGATCGGTGCACATCGCGCGCGCGATCTCAACCCGGCGCTGGGCGCCATAGGGCAGGGTGCCTGCCTCGCGATCCGCCTCCGCCTCCAGCCCGGCCTGTTGCAGCCAATAGCGGGCCTTGTCGATGGCCGCTCGTTCTGCCCGGGTGTAGCCGGGCCAGCCAATCAGGCCAAGCACCGTGAACCCGGAGGCACGCATCAGTGCGTGGTGCTGGGCGACCAGCAGGTTTTCCAGCACAGTCATGCCGTCGAACAGTCGGATGTTCTGGAAGGTGCGCGCCACCCCCTGACGGGCGATCTTCGCGCCGGGCAACTGTTCCAACTGCACGATGCCATTGCGACCGGCGAGCGTGACCTGTCCCACGGTCGGCTTGTAGAAGCCAGTGATGCAGTTGAAGCAGGTGGTTTTGCCTGCACCATTTGGGCCGATCACACCAGTGATATCGCTGGCCAGGGCGGTGAAGGAGACATCGTCCACGGCGGTCAAGCCGCCGAAGCGCATGGTCAAGTGCTCAACCGTCAACAGCGCGGTCATGGCTTTGCCCCCAGGCGAACAGTCGGCTCGCGATGCGATAGGATTCCGCGCGGGCGCCAGATCATGATTAGCACCATGGCAGCGCCAAAGCCCAACATGCGGAACTCTTGCAAGTCGCGGAACAATTCAGGCAGGCCGATAATCAGCACTGTCGCAATCACAATGCCCAACAGACTGCCCATACCTCCCAGCACCACAATGGCAAGGATGATCGCGCTTTCGATGAAGGTGAAGCTTTCCGGGCTGATGAAGCCCTGACGGGTGCCAAAGAAGCTGCCCGCAAAGCCCGCAATCGCAGCGCCAATCGCAAAGGCGGCCAGCTTGGCATTGGTGCGATTGATGCCCAGGGCCTGGGCTGCGATGTCATTCTCGCGCAGTGCCTCCCACGCCCGGCCAATGGGCAGACGGCGCAGGCGTATGGCAATCGCGGCCGTCAACAAGGCAAGCACGAGGATGATGTAGTAGAAAAAAATCACCCGGTGGACGGGGTTGAACTCCAGCCCCAGGAACTCGTGGGCGGGGGTCACTCCAGGCGGGGCTGTGCGGGCGAACGGCATGCCAAACAGAGTTGGGCGCGGAATGTTGCCCAGGCCCTGCGGTCCGCCAGTCACTTCCACCCAGTTGATCAGCACGATGCGGATGATCTCGCCGAACCCAAGGGTGACGATTGCAAAATAGTCACCGCGCAAGCGCAGGACTGGAAAGCCCAGCAGCACGCCGAACAGCGCGGCAAACACCCCCGCCAGTGGCAAAGCAACCCAGAACCCCAGGTCCAGGTGCAAAGCAAACAGTGCCACTGTGTAGGCGCCGACCGCATAGAAGGCAACGAAGCCCAGATCCAGCAGTCCGGCCAGGCCAACCACGATGTTCAGGCCCCATGCCAGCATCACGTAGGTCAACACCACGATGCCAACATCGATGATCTGGCGATCAGCGAACGGCATGAATGGCAGGATGGCGGCAAAGCCAATCAGCAGCGGCCCCAGCCATTTGCCCTGGGCCTGGAAGGCAAGCGCGATCCGTCCCGGTCCCTTGACCACGTCTGCGCCGGCCCGGCTGCGCCAGAGTGCGACCAGCAGCCGACCCAGGATCACGATGCCGATGCACCACGCAACTGCAGTCCACTGCGGGTCGATGATCAGTCGACCGCCGCGATCCACGGTTTTCAGGCCAATGATCGGCAGCGCCAGCACGGCTGCCAACAACCCAGCCAGCAACGCCTCTTTGATGGCACTGGCAAACCGCCCGGATGTCTCAGCCATGGCGCTAGACCTTCTCGATTTCCGGGCGGCCCAACAGGCCGGTCGGGCGGAAAATCAACACCAGCACCAGGATCGAGAACACGGCCACGTCCTTGTACTCGATGGAGAAGTAACCGGACCAGAACGCCTCGATCAGGCCAATCAACAACCCACCCAACACAGCACCCGGTAAGGAGCCAATCCCCCCCAGAACTGCCGCAGTGAAGGCTTTGACGCCTGCCAGGAAGCCCAGGAAGAAATCGATCACGCCATAATACAGCGTGACCATCAACCCAGCGACTGCCGCCAGCGCTGCGCCCATCACGAAGGTGATGGAGATCGTGCGGTTGACGTCGATGCCCACCAACGCCGCCATGGTCTGATCTTGCTCCGTCGCACGCTGCGCCCGGCCCAGCGGGGTGGAGGTGATCAACCAGGTAAAGCCCACCAGCAGTAGTATGGTGATCGCAATGATCAGCATCTGGGTGTAGGACATGGCGACCGTCAGGCCGCCCGTATCCAGCAAGGTCACCCGACCTGAGATCACGGGTGGGATCGGCTTCGGTCGCGCGCCCTGGGCCAGCTGGACATAGTTTTGCAGGAAGATCGAAACGCCGATGGCCGAAATCAGTGGCGCCAGGCGGAACGACCCGCGCAGGGGTCGATAGGCTATTCGCTCAATCGTCCAGCCATAGGCGGCGGCGAATGCCATCGCAATGACCAGCGTGATGGCCAATGCGAAGGGAATCCAGGTGATGCCCACGGCCCCCAGCACCAGCAAGCAGATCATCGAGAGGAAGGCGCCGATCATATACACCTCGCCATGGGCGAAGTTGATCATGCCGAGGATGCCATAGACCATGGTGTAGCCGATGGCGATCAACCCGTAGATCGCCCCCAGCGTCAGCCCATTGACGAGCTGCTGAAGAAAGTAATCCATTGATCCGTCAGTCTTTTCCCCAACCGGCCCCCTGTGGTCCGGCCCCCATTGGCGGGCACGCTAGCCGAGGGGTCGCGTGGCCGCAAACAGATTGTGGCGCCGACATGACAATGGCACGCGCCAGCACCCTCGCCGGTGCCTATTGCGGGCGTCAGGTTTCCTGATCGAACTTGCGCGAAAACGCCCGCAATTGGCTGAGATAGGTGCGCACCAACTGCTCCATCGAGCGCCGCCCGATGCCCCCATCGGCGTTCAAATCCATCTCCAGCACGGCATCGCCGTCCTTGTCGATGTAGGCGCGGGTCCAGCGCTGATCGCGATTCCACTCATTGGCAGTCTGCACCGATAGCGAACTGCCGCGCTTGCGCACATAGGCCCAGAGCGTGGCGCTCTCGCAGCCAGTTTGGGCGCATTGGAAGAAGATCACCCGCATCTCCGCCGCACCCGGCACTTGGTCGACGGTCACCATGGGGTCGCCCGTTGGATCCCGTCCGATGCGAGAGGCGAGCCCCTGGGTGCGGAGCAATGCCTGTATCCCCTCTGCTGTCAAACGCTCCAGCATTGCTCCAGCGGTCGGAGCGCGTGGGGACGATTTTTCCACTGCCCCCTGGGCCAGTGCAGATGTTACCGGCAGCGCCAGCAACAACCCGAGTGCGATGACGAACCGTCCCATCGGAGCCCCCTGTCGTGACGCGCCCCCGTTAGCCGTCGATGGCGATGCCAACCGGTGCGGCGCTCTCTGGTGCGTGAGACCCAAGGGTAACGGCATTCTGGTACAGCGTCACGGCCATTGCAGCCTGATCGGCATCGACGGCGTGCACAAAGGCCAGGGGCTCGCCGCGGCTGACGGCTGTGCCCAGGGGGCGAATGCCGGAGAAGCCAACCCGTGGGTCAATCACATCGGCTGGTGCCGTGCGCCCGCCGCGCATCGCCACCACAGCAAGGCCGATGGCGCGACAATCCTCTGCCACCAGCACGCCGTCGGCGGAGGCTGGTACGGGAACCACCACGGGCGCTTGCGGCAGATAGCGGTCGGGATGGGCCACCAAGTCTGCGGGTCCGCCCAGTGCTGTCACCATAGCTTGGAAGGTTCGCGCGGCCGAGCCGTCGGCCAGCGCGCGCTCCAGCATCGCCGTCCCAGCCACGCGATCTGCTGCGAGCCCGCCGATCACCAGCATGTCGGCCGTCAGCGCCAGGGTCACTTGGTGCAGGCGCGGCTCCTGCACAGCACCCGTCAGATAGTCAATCGCCTCGCGCACTTCGACAGCATTGCCTGCCGTGAGGCCCAATACTTGGTTCATGTCCGTGATGATGGCGCGGGTCTTGGTGCCAGCCCCGGTCGCCACCGTGGCGATGGAGCGGGCCAGGGCCTCGGCATCCTCCTGCCGTGCCATGAACGCGCCGGTGCCGGTCTTCACGTCCATCACCAGCCCGTCCAGCCCGGCCGCGAGTTTTTTCGACAGGATGGAGGCGGTGATCAGGTCGATCGACTCAACCGTGGCAGTGACATCGCGAATGGCATAAAGCCTGCGGTCGGCGGGCGCGAGGTCACTGGTCTGGCCGATGATCGCGCAGCCAACGCTCCGCACCACCCGGTCAAAGGTGGCGTGGTCGGGTGTGGCGTCATAGCCTGGGATGCTTTGTAGCTTGTCGAGCGTGCCACCGGTGTGGCCGAGGCCACGGCCAGAGATCATCGGCACCGCCAGCCCACAGGCAGCGGCCATCGGCCCTAGCATCAGGCTGACCTTGTCGCCAACCCCGCCCGTCGAGTGCTTGTCTACGACGGGCCGGTCAATCCCCGACCAGGTCATGGTGCGACCGGAATGCGCCATGGCGCGGGTCAGCGCCACCCGCTCCGCCATGGTCATGCCGCGAAAGAACACCGCCATGGCAAAGGCTGCCGCCTGACCCTCGGTCAGGTCACCTGTCACCAGACCCGTGACCAGCGATGCGATCTCAGCCTCGGACAGGACGCCGCCGTCGCGTTTCTTGCGGATCAGTTCCTGCGGCAGCCACGCCATCAATAGCCTCCTTTGGTCGCCGCAGACGGCGTTGGGGTCTCACCCAGATGGCGGATCAAGTCGTCGATCAAGCTGGAGGCGCCAATGCGAAAGGTTTGTGGCGACACCCACGACACCCCCATCAACCGATCCGCCAGCGTGAGGTAGGGGGCAATTTGCTCTGCGGTGCGCAGCCCGCCAGAGATTTTCAGGCCGACCGGGCGCCCGGAGCCGATGATGGTGCGCAGCATCACCTCAGCCGCGGGCAAGGTTGCCCCAACGGGAACCTTACCGGTTGAGGTTTTCAGAAAATCGGCACCGCACTCAATGGCGATTTGGCACATCGTGCGCAAGGTGCCTGGGTCTGGGATCAGCCCAGTTTCCAGGATGACCTTGAGTGTGCGCCCCGTTGTCACCTGCCGATAGGCCGTTAGAACCTGGCGGCAATACTCTACACTGCCATGGCGAAAGTAAACGTGTGGGAAAACAACATCAATTTCTTCGACGCCATAGTTAAAGGCGTCAAGAATTGTGTCAATCACTTGGCCCGGTGCATCGGTTCCCTGGGGAAAGTTGACCACGGTTGCCAGACGAACACCAGCTGGCCGCTCAGTGTATGCGGTTTTTACAAGCCTCGGCCAAACGCACAGCGCGGCGACGGAGCCGACTGGCGTGGTCGCCCGGGCGGCAAGGCCGCGTATCCGCGCCTCGTCATCATCGTCGTTCAACAGGGTGAGGTCGAGCAGGGGCAACGCCCGGCGCGCAACAGCGGCCAGCGCTGCAGCTGAAGGGGCGGTAGTGGTCATGATACCAAGGCCTCAAGACGGGGAAGGGCGGCGATCAGGATCGATGCCAGGACAGCGCCGCCGACAACTGCCTGGGATTGGGTGTGCTCGTGGCTGAGGGTCTCGTCACCCATCCCTTCAGCCAGATTGGTCACCACCGAGAAAGCGGCGACGCGCAGGCCGCAATGCCGGGCAACCAGCACCTCCGGTACCGTCGACATGCCAACCAGATCAGCGCCCAGCACGCGAAACGCGCGGATTTCCGCAGGCGTTTCAAAGTTCGGGCCGGAATAGGCAAGGTACACGCCTTCTGCCAAGTCAACGCCCAGGTCAGCTGCGACGGCGCGGATCAGTTTGCGCAGCGCCGGGTCATAGGCGTCGCGCATGGAGAAGAAGCGCGGGCCGATGGTGTCGTCGTTCGGGCCTACCAGCGGATTGCCGGGCAGGAAGTTGATGTGATCCGAGATCAGCGAGACCCGGCCCGGCGCCACCTCCCGTCGCAAGCTGCCAGCGGCGTTGGTGAGGATCAGGCCAGTCAACCCGGCGGCCTTCAGTGACCGGATGGCCGGTGCCATCACACCAGCCCCGTGGCCCTCGTAGAAATGGGCGCGCCCGTTCAGGCAGATCACCGGCACGCCTGCCAGCCGCCCCACCACCAATTCACCCGCATGGCCCGCCACGCCGCCAGGGCGGGGGAAGCCCGGCAGATCTGTGTAGGAGAGGCGCTGCGCCTCGGTCACTTGGCTTGCCAGCCCCCCAAGGCCAGAGCCCAACACCAGCCCGAGGCGCGGAGTCAGAGGGCCACACAGGGTGCGGATGCGAGCGGCGGCAACGTCCTCAGTCATGATTGAGCCCCAGATTGTCTGGTCCAAACGACAGCGGTAGCAAGTCAGCAAGGGTTACGGTGCGGCGCAGGGCGCCATCCTCCCCCACCAAATGGATCGGGAGGTCAGGGGCGCCGAATTCCCGCAGACGTTGGCGACAGCCACCGCAGGGCGTACACAGCGCCTCGCCCGTTCCAACCACCACGACGCAGGACAAGGTGCGTTTGCCAGCCGTCACCATCGCACCGATTGCGGACGCTTCGGCGCATTGGCCCTGCGGATAGGCGGCATTCTCCACATTCGAACCGGCGAAGATGGCGCCATCGGCCAACACTGCGGCACCCACCAGAAAGCGGGAGTATGGCGCGTACGCATTCTGCCGCGCCGCCAGGGCTGCAGTGATCAGGGGGCGAAGCGCGTCCATCGTCAGCGGCTCTTCACGTAAGGCAGGCCAATGGCCTTCGGCGCCACGGCCTTACCAACAAAGCCCGCCAGCAGCAGCACCGTCAGCACATAGGGTATCGCCTGAATGAACTGGACCGGAATGACGCCAATGCCCGGCAGCGGTACGCCTTGCAGGCGCACCTGCACCGCATCGGTGAACGCAAACAAAAAGCACGCCAGCAAGGTTGGCACAGGCAGCCACTTGCCGAAGATCAACGCCGCCAGCGCAAGGAACCCCCGGCCCGCCGTCATGTCTTGAATGAAGCCAGCACCCTGACCAATCGACAGGTACGTGCCGGCAAAGCCGCACAGCACGCCACCAATGGCCAACGCGCGATACCGCATCCACGCGACATTGACGCCAGCTGTGTCCAGCGCGTGCGGGTTTTCTCCCACGGCGCGCAACCGCAACCCAAAGCGGGTGCGGAACAGTATCCACGCGGCCAGCGGCACCGCAGCGATTGCCAGATACACCAGGACATTGTGCCCGGAGACCACGCTGCGATACAGCGGCCCCAGCAGCGGAACTGTGCCGAAAGCCTCAGCTCCCGGCAGACTGACGGGCAGGAAGCGCGCCCCATTCGGCACGGTTGGGGTGCGTCCGGCTTGCTGGAACCACACTGTCGCCAGCAATGGCGTCAAGCCCGCCACCAACACGTTGAGCGCAAGGCCGGAGACCATCTGATTTCCGTTGTAGGTGATGGAGGCCAACCCATGGACCATCGCCAGCGCCACCGCACTTGCGACCCCAGCGCACAGGCCCAGCCAAGCCGATCCCGTCACCAAGGCTGTGCTGGCGGAAAAGAACGCAGCCGCCAGCATCTTGCCTTCCAACCCGATATCCACCACGCCGGATCGTTCGGAGAACATGCCAGCCAGTGCGGCCAGGATCAGCGGCGTCGCCACCCGCAAGGTCGCGGCCGCCAGGGAGACGATCAGGCCTAGCGTGTCTTCCATCGCCCGCTCCCCTCAAGCCGTGCGCAACAGGCGCGCCAGCGGCGCCCGGAACAGATTCTCCAGCGCGCCGGAGAACAGGATGATCAAGCCCTGGATCACGACGATCATATCGCGAGAGATCGCTGGTTTCTCAAAGGCTAACTCCGACCCGCCCTGGGTTAAGGCACCAAACAGGATTGCGGCCAGCACAATGCCGACGGCGTGGTTGCGCCCCATCAAGGCGACGGCAATGCCAACGAACCCAGCGCCACCCGTGAAGTTCACCAGCAGGCGGTGCTGTACGCCCAGCACCTCGTTCAACGGCATCAACCCCGCCAGCGCGCCAGACAGTGCCATCGCCAGCACAATGGTGCGCTTGACGGGAATGCCTGCATAGACGGCCGCAGTTTCATTGTGCCCAACCGCCCGCACCTCATAACCCCAGCGCGTGTGCCAGATGAAGATGTGAAAGCCAAGCGCCGCCAGCAACGCCACCACCAGCGACAGATTGAGGGGTGAGTTGCCGATCTTCACCCCGATGGCGCCGAACAGCGTGTGCATCGCGGGCAACACGCTGGCTGGAGAGAAGGGGCGGCTTTCCGGGCTCTGCTGGCCCGGTGCAATCAGGACCTCTACCAGCAGCCACACCATCACCGACGAGGCGATGAAGTTGAACATGATGGTGGTTACTACCACGTGGCTGCCGCGATAGGCCTGCAGCCAGCCGGGCAAAAATGCCCAGGCCGCACCGAACAGCGCCCCGGCCAGGATCGCGACTGGCAGCACCAGCCACCAGGGATAGCCGAACAGGCCAAGGGCAACCAGTGTTACCCCCAGACCGGCAATGTAGGCCTGGCCCTCGCCTCCGATGTTGAACAGCCCGGCGTGGAACGCGATGGCGACGGCAAGCCCAGTGAGGATGTAGGAGGTGGCATAGTACAGCGTGTAGCCGATCGCCTCTGGATAGCCGACCGCCCCTTGAACCAGCAGGACCATGGCCTCCACGGGGTCTTCCCCGATCAGCCAGACCACCAGTCCAGACAGCAGCAGCGCGGCAGAGATGTTCAGAGCAGGCAACAAGGCCAAGCTGGCCCAGCGCGGCAGGGTATCGGTTGGACCGCCAGCCGCTGCCATTACGCCGCCTCCTCAGCAATGCCGGCCATCATCAAGCCGAGGCGACGCTCGGTAGCGGCGCTGCGATCCATTTCGCCCACGAGGTGGCCGTCGAACATCACCAGAATGCGATCAGCCAAGGCCAAGATCTCCTCCAACTCCACCGAGACCAGCAAGATCGCCTTGCCCGCATCGCGCAGCGCCAGCAGTCTGCGATGGATGAATTCGATGGCGCCGATATCCACCCCACGGGTTGGTTGACCCACCAGCAACACATCGGGGTCCTGATCGATTTCGCGCGCCAGCACGATCTTCTGCTGATTGCCGCCAGAAAACAGGGAGGTGCGCAGACGCGGATTGCTGGGCCGAACGTCAAAGCGCTGCATGGCATCGCGACAGCGCTCCACAATCGTGCTGCGCTTCAACAACGCAGCCCCGCTGACCGCACTGGAGCGATGATAGCCCAGAATCGCACTCTCATCGGCATCGAAGGCCGTGATCAAACCCATGCGCTGGCGATCCTCCGGCACATGGGCAACCTTGGCCTCGCGCAGGCGACGGGCGTCCAGCGCCGCAGGGGTGAGGGTGGTGCCGCGCAGCGTGATGGTGCCGCGGCTTGGCACCCGGATGCCAGACAGGGCTTCCAGCAGTTCCGACTGGCCATTGCCGGACACGCCAGCGATGCCGACAATCTCGCCCGCCCGAACCGTAAAGCTAATGCCCTTCACCCGCTCGACGCCCAAGTCATCGCGCACGGCAAGGTCGCTGACCGTCAGGAATGCCGCGCCCGGTGCTGCCGCACCGCGGGTATGGGAGGTTGCGACCTTGCGGCCAACCATCAACTCCGCCAACGCCTCGCGATTGGTCTCTGCGGTGCGCACTTCGGCAACCACCGTCCCTTGGCGCATCACCGTCACCGCGTCGGTAACATCCATGATCTCGCGCAGCTTGTGTGTGATCAGGATGACGGTTTTGCCCTCCGCCTTGAGGGAGCGCAGGATGCGAAACAGATGATCGGCCTCCTGCGGCGTTAGCACGCCGGTTGGCTCATCCAGGATCAGGATGTCGGCGCCGCGGAACAGGGCCTTGAGAATCTCGATGCGTTGGCGCAGGCCAACGGGCAGGTCTCCCACCACTGTGTCGAGGGGGACGTCCAGTTGATAGTCCCGCTGCAGCGCCTCCAGCCGGGTGCGGGCGGCGGCAAGACCGGCGGCCAGCAACGCCCCGCCCTCAACGCCGAGGACAATGTTCTCCAGCGCCGTGAAGGTATCGACCAACATAAAATGCTGATGGACCATGCCGACACCGTGGCTCAACGCCTCGGCACTGTCGGCCATGCGCACCTCGCGCCCATTGACTCGGATCGTGCCGCTGTCCGCTTGATAATAGCCGTAGAGAATGCTCATCAGGGTCGATTTCCCGGCCCCGTTCTCCCCAATAATGCCGTGAATGGTGCCCTTCGCGACCGACAGGGTCACGTCGCGGTTGGCCTGCACTGGGCCAAAGCGCTTGTTGATGCCGACAGCCTCAATAGCCGCTGGCGGCGTTGGGCCGGGTGCGGTGGCGATGGATGCCATGTGCGCGCCGCTCCCCGGCCCTTGCCAAAAGTCAGTCTTGATCGGCGTCTAGCGGATCGGGCAGTTGCCGCCCTCAAGGGTACGGCTGTCGATCACCTGAATGGTGCCTGCGATGATCTGCTGCCGCGCTTGATTTATGCGGGTTTCCATGTCAGCCGAGATCAGGCGGCGGTTGTGTTCGTCCAGCGCCCAACCCACGCCTTCTTCCTTCAGGCCCAGCACCGTGGTGCCCGGACGCCAGGAGCCATCCTGGGCGGACTTGAAAGCGTTGAAGACGGCCACGTCGACGCGCTTCAGCATCGAGGTCAGCACGCTACCGGGGTGCAGGTGGTTTTGGTTGCTGTCCACACCGATACCAAGGCGACCAGCATCCTTGGCGGCCTGCAGCACGCCCAGGCCTGTGGCGCCTGCAGCGGCGTAGATCACGTCCGCACCACGATCAAACTGGCTGCGCGCCAACTCGCCACCGCGGGTCGGGTCACGGAACGCAGCCGGCGTGGTGCCGGTCATGTTCTGGAACACTTCGATCTGCGGGTTGACCGAGCGCACACCCTGGATGAAGCCGCACCCGAAGGAGCGGATCAGCGGGATGTCCATGCCGCCCACGAAGCCAACCCGGTTGGAGCGGGTGGCGAGACCAGCGGCAACACCCACCAGGAACGAGCCTTCATGCTCGCGGAACAAGGTGGAGTTGACGTTCGGCATGTCGATCACGCTGTCGATGATCGAGAACTTCACTTGCGGAAATTCGGGGGCCACCCGTTCCACCGCGCTGCGCTGGGAGAAGCCAACCGCAACCACCACCGTAGCGCCACGACGCGCCATGTTGCGCAGTGCCTGTTCGCGCTGGCCTTCGTTGGTGATCTCAAACTCACGGTATTGGATGTTGGTCTCGCGCTTGAAGCGCTCTGCCCCAGTGTAGGCTGCTTCGTTGAAGCTCTTGTCGAACTTGCCGCCCATGTCGAAGACGATGGCCGGAGCCACATCTTGCGCCATGGCCGGACCGAAACCCGCCAGCAGGGCAGAGGCGACCAGTGCCGCCCGCCCAAACGTCCGTCGCATCATCATTCCTAGAAGCCCCCTCGGCTTATGGTGTTTCGGACGCTCCCCGCATCCGCTTGGTTTTCTCTTACGATGGTGGGAGGCCGGACCGCAATCGCCAACCCCCCATCCCGATTATTGCGCCAAATCGATGCCGAACCAAGTCTGAGAAAGACGGGAAAGCACGCCATCTGCACGCAATCCGTCGACAGCATCACGCACACGCGCGGCAACCTCGCGCTGACCGCGGGGAACCGCCACAGAAATCGGCTCGACATACAACAGGCCCGGCAGGATTTTCAGGCTGAGCCCAGCGCGTTCGGCGGTCAACGCCTCTGCCAAGGTGACCACGCCGCCATCCACCTTGCCACGGGTGACATGGTCGATAACATCGCGATCATTGACGAGGCGCAGCACCTCGGCCGCCTCGAACCGGCGGGGCACGCGCACGGCGTCGTCCAGCACCAAGCGATTGGCGAGGTAGGCCTCGGCTGTGGTGTTGGCGCTGACGGCGACGGTTTGTCCAGCCAAATCAACGGCTTGCCCAGCTGCGCCATCACGCGGTGCAATCGCCACGACAGCGGCCGTGCCGTAGCGAACTGGCAGGTCCAGCGTGCGCCGACGCACCGACGTGGGGGTGATGCCAGCGACGGCAATGTCCGCCAGATTGCCCCAGCCGCCTGCCAGAATGCGGTTCCAGCCCGGCGCCAGGAAGCTCACCTGCACGTCCAACCGCGCGGCAATCGCGGTCGCGACATCAATGTCATAGCCTACAAGCCCGCCCGCGGGTGGAGCGAAGGCGAAGGGTGGGGCGTCCGGCTCCACTGCGACACGCAAGCGGCCAGAGCGGCGGATCGCCTCCCATCCGCGCGCCTCAGCCGGAGCCGCAGCCAGCAGTCCCAGACCGGTCAATCCTGCCAGCAGCGTGCGGCGGTCCATGATGTTTCCTCCGGCATGTCATAAATCCGGCGCGGAGGATGCCGAACCAAGCCCCATGGGCGCAACCAGCATCACGGCAAAAAAACGGCCGCCCCGAAAGGCGGCCGCAAAGTTCAGGGAGGAAACGTCCGCCGAAGCGGACCACCATCGCGGATGGTGCAACGCAGTATATGGATGGCCCTTCCAACAAATCCAGAGTGGGAACGTATGACAATTGCCGCAGCGCGGCAGCCAGTCGCAGGGGGGTGGGGCCTCCCGACAAAGACGATTTTCTTACACGCATCAGGGGCTTAGCTGGTGCGAGAGCCCGTCGCCAAAATCGCACCCATGCCGATGAAGGTGGCGCCAGTGGTGCGGTTGAACCACCGGCCATGGCGGCTCAATACGGGTGCGATGCGGCGGGCCGTGGCCGCCAGCATCACTTCATACAAGATCTCAACACACACAAACGTGCCGCCGAACACGGCGAGGTGGGTCAAGAACCCGGCTTCCGGGCTCATGAACTGCGGCAGAAATGCTGAAAAAAAGATCAAGCCTTTCGGGTTTGACACGGCAACGAGGAATCCCTGGCGAAACAGCTTGGATGCTTTGACAGTTTCAATTGTTGGATCAATCAACAGTGTCGCGGCCATTGGCGGCGCGCGCCAGAGCTGGATGCCAAGCCAGACCAGATACAGCCCACCCACCCACTTCACCACCGTGAACAGGGTGTGAGAGGCGGCGAGTAACGCCCCCATTCCCGCCAGCGACAGCGCAATCAACACCAGAAAGCCCAGACCACCGCCCAGAATGGTTGCGGTCGTGGCGCGGACGCCATAGCGCGTGCCATGGGTGAGTGCCAGCAGCCCATTCGGCCCCGGTGTCAACGACAGACCGATGGCGGCGATGAGATACAGGCCAAAGCTGTCCCAGGTCATCGGCGGGCTCAGCAGCCCAGCCGGTGAGCAAGGTCAACCAGATCGGCTGCCACGTGGGTGTAACTGCCCTCTGGCCCGAAATCCTTGGTCTGGCGCGGGCCATACTCCGTCGGGCGACCAATGAACGCCGTGGCAAAGCCAAGCTTTTGGGCGGCCAGCAGGTCATCATTGTGGGCGGCGACCATCATGATCTCGGCCGGGTCCAGTTGCAGCAACGCCGCTGCACCGAGATACACCTCAGGGTCGCGCTTGTAGTGCCGGAACAACTCCGAACACAGAATCAAATCCCACGGCAGACCCGCCCGCTTCGCCAGCGCGGTAAGCAACGCAACGGATCCATTGGACAGCGGGCTGATGGTGAACTTCTTCTTCAGCCGCTGCAGGCCCGGTACTGAGTCCGACCATGGGGTCAGGCGCCACCAGGCGCGCGTCAGCCACACCAAGTCCTCCTCGCCGAAGGCGGGGGCGCCCGCTGCGGCAAGCAATTGCTCCAAGGATTGGCGGTGCAGGGTGTCCAGGCCCGTCCAGGGCAGCTCGCCCCGCCGCACGCGATCCATAGAGGGGACATAGGCGCCGCGCCAATCATCCACCAGACTGACCACATCCACACCCGGAGCACGGCTGGCAAACCAGGGGGTCAATTCTTGAATCAGCGAGCCGCGCCAATCCACCACTGTGCCAAACACGTCGAAGGTCAGCGCTTTGATGGTCATGACGGTCGAACTCCAGCAGCAGGCAATGAAAAGCGAAAGGTGGCGCCCTCAGCGGGACGGGACTCAACGCAGAGGGTGCTGCCGATGTCAGCCAGGAACTGGCGGCAGAGTTGCAAGCCAAGACCCGACCCAGTCTCCCCAGCCGTGCCGGGTGTCGACCAAGTGCCGCCCAGAACGGCCGCGATCTGCTCAGCACTCAGGCCCACGCCGGTGTCACTGACGGCGACATCGATCGTCTGCCCCGCACTGGTGGCAATGATGCGCACTTCGCCGCCACTGGGCGTGAACTTCACCGCATTGCCGACTAGGTTGCGCAACACCGTGGTCAGCACCCCCCGATCGGTGCGCACCGCTGCGTCCAAACCGCGTTCAATGATGGTGAGCCCTTTGGCTTCGGCCACGGGTCGCACGGTAACCAGTGCATCGCGCGTGATCCGGCGTAGCACGTGATCGGCACAATCCAAGCGCGGCCCGTGCAATTGACTGCGTGCCCAGGCAAGCAGATTGGCGACCAGGGTGTGGGTGCGGTCGGCGGCAGCAGTCAATTGCCCGGCGATGTCAGCCAGCTCAGTCGCATTGGACTTGCGCGCCGCTGTCTCCAGCACCTCCGACCAGCCGATCAAGCCGTGCAGACCATTGGTGAGGTCGTGCGCAACGATGGAAAACAGGCGGTTCTTCTGCCGGTTCAGGTCCTCCGCCTCAGCGAGTGCGAGGGTGAGGCGGCGCTGCAGCGCGACACGGTCGGACAAGTCCACCACCCACAGCGCCAAGCCGTCGGAGCCTGAGTGGACCGTTCGGGACAGCGTGAACTCAACGGGGCGCGGTCCATTGGCGGTGACCAAATCTCCGTCCAGGCGTGCACTCGTTCCGCTGCTTGCGTCCAGCTGTGCCAGCAAGGTGGTGAGAACAGTCGGGTCGGCGAACAGCGCGCTGGCTGGGCAGTTGCTTTGCAGGCCCGCCATCGCCAGCACTTCACGCATGCGATAGTTGGCAGTCATCACACGCTGGCCATCGGCGCTCAACCGGGCCAAGGCAATTGGCCCGCTTTGCATCAGCTCATCGACTTCCTGCAGCGGCTCCTTGAGCATACGCCGCAGTCCAGCCGAGATCATGGTCTGGTGGACAAGGCAGTGGCGCAGCCTGTCCGTCTCGTCCCCGCCGCGCGGCAACACGGCGGGCCAGGTTGGGGCGCCAGGGACATAGACGGCAAAGCTTGCCATCGCCTCCACCTCGCCCGCTGGATTGGTGATGGGCAGGATCAGACGGACCCAGGTGTTGGTGACAAACCCAGGCACGGAGATGTTCTCGGCATAGAGTGGTCGAGCGCTGCGGCGCACCGCAGTGTAGAGACACCAAAACCACGGCGCGAACGGCGTGCGGGTGATCAAGTCAGTCAAGCGTCGACCGCGCCAATCCTGGCCGACCAGCGAAAACAGCGCACTGCCGAAATGGTGGTAGTGGTAGTCATCCTCCACGGGGGCCAGGATGTGCAATCGATCGGCCAGTGCCGCCAGCCCGCCGTTGGTTACCATGCCCAGCACAGCCTCCAGGCCGCTGCTCAGGTGTGGCAGTAAGGCTTCCACATCTGTGCGCACGCTGGGCAGGGGCAGGTGGCTGAAATCCGGGTCGTCTGCCACGTAGGGTGGGATCAAGCCGCGCGCAACGAACCAGTCGCTCTGTTGATCTGTTGACCAACGCGACCACAGGTCAGCCGTGCCATGACGCTCCGGCGCGGGTGCCATCTCGATCATATCCGCTAAGGATGGCGGGTTGGCGTTGATCAAGCAACCCGATGCCGTTGGCGCCGCCGGACCCGCACGCTGCTGACGGGTCCTAACAGAGCGGAGGCGATGGCAGTTGCGGCCAGCCCAAGTGTGATTGCCGGGCCCGTGGGCAGGTTCCAGTGGAAGGACATCATCAGGCCGGTATAGACCCCAAGCAGGCTTGCGATCATCGCGGCTGCCACTTGTCCTTCCAAGGTGTCGGCCCAAAACCGGGCGATCAGTGGCGGCAGGATCAACAGCCCGACGGTCATCAAGGTGCCAACCGCTTGATACCCTGCCACCAGCAACACCACCACCAACCCCAGCAGCACGCCATTCCACACCCCGCCGGAGCGCACGCCGCCAACATCCAGCAGCGCAGGATCAAACGCCTCGATGATCAAGGCGCGTGCGCTGAGCGCCAGAGCCACCAACACCGCGCTGGCCAGGCCTGCGATCGTCAACAACGCAACATCATCCACAGCCAGCACAGTGCCAAACAGGATGTGAACCAGATCGGTGGTTGTGGCCGACATCGACAGAATCGCGATGCCAAGCGACAAAGACGCAATGTAGAAGCCAGCGAAGGCTGCATCTTCCCGCAGCGGTGTGGTGCGGGTGGCAACCACGGACAACACAGCGACGGTCAGGCCAGCGATTAGCCCGCCCGTCACCATCGCGAAGGCCGACATGCCTGCCAGCAGATGGCCCATCGCCACACCGGGCAGCACAGCATGGGCCAACGCATCGCCCATCAGGCTCATCCGACGGACGATCAACAAGGTCCCCAGCGGCGCCCCGGCTAGTGCCAAGGCCACACAGGCAACCAACGCCCGGCGCATGAAGGCGAAATCCACCAGCGGTGCGATGAGCAGCGCGTAAAGGGCGTCCAACACCGACATCAGGCGGCGTCGCGACACCAATCCGCGTGGGTATCACTTGCCTCGCTCATGGAGCGCGCGCGGGCAAGGTTCGCGGCGGTCAGCACGGTTTCTGTGGCACCCCACTCCACGACGGTGCGGGCGACCAGCAGGGTCAACGGGAAGGCGCTGCGCACCTGATCCAGATCGTGGAGGACGGCGATCACCGTGCGGCGGCTGGCGTGCCACTGTTGAACCACGCGCAGCAGATCCGAGGTGGTGCGCTGGTCGATCGCGGCAAAGGGCTCGTCCAGCAACACCGTGTCGGCGTCGGTGAGCATCAGCCGAGCAAACAGGGCGCGCTGGCGCTGCCCCACAGAGAGGGAGGAGACCGCCCGCCGCTCAAACCCGCCGAGCCCTACCTCTGCCAAAGCCGCTGACGCATCGGCGAGATCCTCCTGTCGGGCGGCTTGATGCAAACCGAGCCTGCGCCAACGACCCATCAGCACAGCATCGGCCACTGTGATCGGCAGGTCATGATTGAGGCGGGACGCCTGGGGCAGATAGGCGATTCGATCACTGTCGGTGGTGACAGTGCCACTGGAGGGGGTGAGATCACCCACGATGGCGCGCAGCAGCGTGGACTTGCCCGCCCCATTGGGTCCCACCACAGCAGTCAGGGTGCCAGACTGAAACCGACCGGAGATGTGATGCAGCGCCGGATGTCCATCGAAGGCCACCGTCACATTGTTCAGCCGCACACCGCCAAGCGCGTGGCCCTTAGTCATGCAAGGCCCACCAGACAGCCAGCCACAAGGGCGCCAGAACAGCAGCGACCAGAGCGAGACGCTCCAGCGATCCGGCCACGAAAAACGACCGCCGCGCCGCGACAGGAGGTGAGTTTGCCATGCCGGGGTTATAGGACGGTTTTAGGGCGACCATCAACCACTGCACCGGCCTGAGCCAACCGCTGGGGACGCAGCCGCTCCTACTTTTCCGTCATGATGAGGTGGGTTGCGGCGTTGGTACTGGTCAGGCGCTGGGCCACCAGATCGCTTGGAAAGGCGCGCAGCAGCGCCTCCGCGGCTGCTGGGTCGCCAGCATCCAGCCGGTGCCAAATCGCCGTCCACTGATCCGCAGCCTGTCCTTCCGGTAGCAGTTCGCAGACCAGCAGCGGATCGCGCCGACCTTTCAGTACCACGCGGGCCAGGGGGCGATGGCTGGTTTCCTCCGTTCCCTCCAGCACCGTCGCCGAGACGATGCAGCGCGTGCCCAGATGCTTGTTCAAGCCCTCCAGGCGGGAGGCTGTGTTCACCGTGTCCCCCATTGCGGAATATTTCAGCCGCTGTCGGGAGCCGAAATTGCCCACCACGGCAACGCCCGTGTGCAGCCCGATGCGGGTGACGCCAAGATTGCGCCCGCCGATTTGATGGTGCTGGCGAAAGGCTTCAGCAAACGCATCAATGGCGCGCGCTGCTGCCATGGCTTGGGTGCGGTGGTTATCATCCCCCATTGGCGCACCAAAGAAGGCAAGCACTGCATCCCCAATGAATTCATTTACATAGCCGCCGTGGCGCATCACGCAGTCGGCAATTCCAGTCAGGTATTCCAGCAGCACGGGTGTGACGTCCAGAGGATCGACGCTTTCCAGCAGGCCGGTGAAACCCTCCAAGTCGGTGAACAGCACAGTCATTTCCCGTCGCTCACCGCCCAGTTCTGGCATCCGGCCAGAGGCAACCAGACGGTCGACGAGTTGCTGGGAGAGATACAGCTCAAACATGCGGCGGAGCGTGCGCTTGTCGCGATCCATCACGCCGATCCGCACCACGGACGCGGCCACCAGGACGAGGGCGACAGTGGCGATCAGGCTCGCCAGGGGCAGAATCACGCCCTGACCCGCGGCCAGGGCGGTTGCCAGCACCAGGGCAACCGCGATGAGCGTGATCATGGCGGCGGCCAGCGGGGTGGCGAGCAGCAGCAGACAAGCCGTGATGGCGCCAGCCACGAGGCCGTGGGTTCCCGCGCTGGTGACCGGGCTGATCACCTGCGGAGCGGTGCCCGCCAGCAGGGTTTCGACGGCCGCTGCGTGCACTTGGACGCCCGCCACCTCGGCTCGCGCAAACCGTTGCGCCACCAGTGGCTGACCGGTGCAACTCTCAGCGGACGCCGCCCCTTCCGGTGCTGTGATCCAGCGCTTGGAGGTCAGCTTGCGATCCTCCACATCCACCACCAGGCCGATCAGCACCACTTGATTGGCGAAGGCGCGGGCGAGGAAGGCAGGGTCCTCGCACTCCAGAATATCGATGAAGGAGTGGGTGGCGACGTCAAACCCACCGCCGCGCAAGTCGAGCAACACACTCTCCCCCTCAACGGCATGAGGACCGAGGTTGGTGGTGGCTCCGGCACGGATCGGCGGGGTGCCGCCTGCGCGCGCGGCCAAGTCGAGGGCGAGGGACGGGTCCTGCTGACCATCGGTGCGGGCGATCCACAGCGGGGCGCGGCGGACAATGCCGTCACGATCCGGGTCGAGGGTGGCCCAGCGCACATTCTCTGGCCCCACCACCCGCACGAGGGAAGCATGGGGGCCAAGCGGCTGGTCCTGCAGTTGCACCTGGGTCAACACCACCCGTTCCCCGGCGCGCCGGGCGCGTGCCAGCGCCTGCCGGAGCGGGCGGTCATGATTGGGGGCATAACGCTCGATGGAGGTTGGCAGGATTACGTCCAGGCCAACCACTGCAGCCCCAGCCGCGATCGCTTTATCGATCACCGCGCCAAACTCAGGACCCCAGGCGACTGTGGGCACGCCGCTCAGGCGGGTGGAGGCGAAGGTTGCCTCATCAATCGCAATCACCGTGGCGCGGGCGGGGCGGGGCGGTGGCTCCAGCCCAAGGTGGTAGCGCAGCGCCAGTGCGAGGTCGATGGAGGCGCCAGCCGTGCCATCACGGACCAGTGGCAGCCACGAGAAAACCGCCGCGGCGACCGCCAGGGCAGCACACCACAGCGCAACCGCGCGGGTCACTCAGTGGTGCCGAACCGCACCATCCGCGACAGAGTGGAGCGCGGTGGCCCGGCGTTTGGATCGACGCGGACAACCAATTGACCGCGTGCCGTGGTGAAGCGGTAGGTGGCACCCGGCGTCAAACTCTCGCCCGTGCGCGCAAAGTCAAACCAGCCACGGCGCAAGGCACTGGCGGGAACTTGCAACGAGATGCGCGCGACCGCCTGATCCAACCGGTCAATGGTCAGCGGGCCTGGCGCTCCCATCTCAACCAGCGGCACTGTTGCATGCAGCAGCACGTCGACCCGCGCGGCATTGGGTTGTGGCGTGCCGCGGAACACGGCGACGCCACCCGGGCGCGCTTGATCGGCTTGCTGGCGCCCGGTGTTGCAGGGCACGACTTCCCGAGCAACCGTGCCACCCTGCACCTCCGAACGGTCCTGCCCGATTGTGACCGTGCCCCCGGTGATCAGTTCCCGCACGCAGGAGCGAAAATACCCAAGGGTGACTACGCCGCCGCGCGGTAAGCGCAGCACAGTGCCAGCGGTCAGGCTATCCCACGCCTCGATTTGGGTAACGCCCTGGCCGACATCCTCCACCAAGGCCACCGGCGCAGCGCTTTGGGCGAGCACAGGACCCGCCACCAGCATCACCGCCGCAACGAGGGGCCACCCGGTCCGTCCCTGCCATTTCGCCCAACTGGCCATTCGGTCCTCTCTCCGCCCGTGCTGCACCGGTGATACCTCACCTTAGCGTGGCGTTCCCAGCGGCGCCAGATCAACGCTCTGGCGTCCTGATCTCCCGGTCTGGTGTCGTCCAGCCGCCTAAGTCCATTGCAGGCGCGGCGGGGCTCTGGTTTGATTTCCGCAGACCCGGCAGGGGTGTTGGTGGAGGACCAGACGACCATGACTGACGCAACGGCAGGCGCGCAGCCCAAGGCGCGCAGCGGCGCCAATCTCGTCGTGAAGGTGTTTCGGGCGCTGTTTGGCGGTGGACGCTGGATTGCCTGGGGCGTTGCCGCGGCGCTGATCACCTTGAAGGTGATGAACCCTCCCCAGGTGGACATCCTGCGCATGCAGGTGTTTGACGCCTATCAGAACTTCTCCCCCCGTGAGGCGGGGGAACTGCAGGTGATGGTCGCCGATATTGATGAAGAAAGCCTGCGCGCACTGGGGCAATGGCCGTGGCCGCGCACCGTGGTGGGGGAGGTGGTGGAACGGCTGATGTCGGCCGGTGCCGTCGTGGTGGGATTCGACGTGGTGTTCGCCGAGCCTGATCGCTTGTCGCCGCCGCTGCTGGCAGATCAGATTCCCGGCCTGCCTGAGGAGGAACGCGCCCGCCTGCGCAGCCTGCCCTCCAACGACCAGATGTTTGCCGAAATCATCCGCAACAATCGCTCCGTTCTAGGCCAAACCGGTGGGATCGAGGCAACCTCCGGGGGGCCGCGGCCAGCGCGGCCAGCTTTGGCGTGGCTGAACTTCGATCCGCGGCCCTACATGCTGAGCTTCCCCTCGGTGGTGGCAAACCTGGAAGTGATTGAGCGCGCAGCCGTTGGACGCGGCCTGTTCTCGGTTGCGTCAGAAGTCGACGGTCTGGTGCGGCGCATTCCGGCCATCGCGCGGGTTGGTGATGATGTCTACCCCGCGCTGTCGATTGAAATGCTGCGGGTTGCAACCAATGCAACGACCCTGCTCGTGCGCGCCGATCCTGAGATCGGCGGCATCAAGGACGTGGTGTTGCAAGGGCCGAACTATATCATCCCCACCGACTCCAATGGTCGGTTGTTGCCGCACTACGCCAAGACACCGCGGGAACGCTATATTTCGATGTTGGAGATCTTGTCGCCCGACTTTGAAAACCCTGAAACCGTTGAAGCGGCCACCCTGCGGTTGGCCCAGCGGGTGGAGGGGAAGCTGGTTCTGGTTGGCGCATCCGCGGCGGGTCTGCGAGACATTCGTGCCACGCCGTTGGAAGGGGCGATCCCTGGGGTGGAGGTTCACGCTCAATTGCTGGAAAGCATCCTGACTGAATCTCTGTTGCAACAGCCACCCTGGACGATTGGCTATGAACATCTGATTGTGATGGCGGCGATTGCCCTGATGATGCTGGGCATGTTCCTGCTGGGTGCGCGCTGGACCTTGTTGTTCTTCTTTGTCGTCGCCGGTGGGTTGGGTGGCTTGTCCTGGTATCTATTCATCGAAGAACGTACCTTGCTAGACGTCTCCTTCGCTATTGGGGCCTCATTCTTGATTTATGTGGTGTTGACGTATCTGAACTACACCCAGGAAGCAGCCAAGCGGAAAGAGATCAAGGGCGCCTTTGCGCAATACTTGTCGCCTGCGCTGGTGGAGCAGTTGGCGGCTGAGCCCGACAAGCTGCAGCTGGGTGGCGAAGACAAAAGCATGACGGTGTTCTTCTCCGACGTGCGTGGGTTCACCACGGTGTCGGAGCTGTTTGACGCGAAGGGCTTGGCACACTTCATGAACCTGTACCTGACGCCGATGACCGACATCGCGTTGGAGGAGCGCGCCTATATCGACAAATACATTGGCGACGCCATCATGGCCTTCTGGAACGCCCCAGTGGACGTGCCAAAGCATGCCGACGCGGCCTGTCGCACAGTGCTGCGGATGCGCGCCCGGATGAAAACGCTGTCGGAAGAATTGGCGCCGATGCTAAAGGAAGCTGCCGAGCGCAAAGCAATTGAAAAGGGCCATCCGATTCCAATCCCGCATCTGGCAATTGGTATGGGCGTCAATACCGGGATGTGCATGGTCGGCAACATGGGGTCGACCCAGAAGTTCGGCTATACGGTGATGGGTGACACGGTCAACTTGGCCTCACGCCTGGAAGGCCAGTCGAAGCCCTACCATGTGGACAACATCATCTCTGAGAACACAGTGCGCGAGGTTAGCGACTTCGCATTCCTGGAGGTGGATTTGATCCAGGTGAAGGGCAAGACGGAGCCCGTGCGCATCTTTACCCTGGTTGGCGACAAACCCGTGAAGAACAGCCAGTCGTTCCAGGAACTCAACCGCTTTAACGACCAACTGATGGTGTGTTACCGCGGCCAGGATTGGCAAGGGGCGCGCCGGGCAATCGATGCCTGCCTCGCCTATGCACCAGAATACGAACTGGAAGGGCTGTACGAAGAGTACCGTCACCGGATCGACGAGTATGAGAAGGAGCCGCCGGTGCCTGCTGGCGAGGTGTGGAACGGCGTTTATGTCGCCAAGACCAAGTAATCGTGGCCGCGGGTGGGCGTGTGGCAGTTGAGATACTGCCGGTTCAAGTTGAGGCGATCCTTGCCATACGGTCGCGGGTGTTACGCCCTGACCGCACACCCGAGCAATGCCGCCTGATCGAGGATGATGAAGCGGCAACCTGCCACTGGGCCGCCCGGACGGGTGGCGCCGTGGTCGGCTGCGTGACCATTCTGCCCCAACGAGTGCCGCCCCGCTTGCCCGGCAACCCGCCCCCGATCAATCCGATCGTGGACTCCCTCTGGGCCGGGCGCAGCGGCTGGCGTGTGCGGGGCATGGCTGTGCTGCCGGATCAGCAAAGCCTGGGCATCGGCGCACTGTTGATTGAGGCTGCCGTGGCCGAGGTGCGTCGCCGCGCTGCAGATCTCGTGTGGTGCTATGGTCGGCTGACAGCCGACCGCTTCTATCGCCGCGCTGGCTTTGTGCCCAGCGGGCCATCCTTCGATACGCCGCCGACGGGGCTCCACCACTTGTATCTCATGGCATTGGGGTCCGGCGAGGGAGCATGACCAGCCCGCCACAGGCGCTGCCGGAGTGGCTGGCAACCTCGCCCCAGGTGCCGGGCTGCCGGTTCCTGACTGCCAGTTGGCGCCGCGGCGCTGCCTCCACACTGGTCACAGCCGTGCTGATCCAGCGCGAGGGGGAGCGTGACCCAACGCTCGCCCGCCTGTACGATCACGAGACGGGGCGGGAGGAAAGTGCGACGGCCTTGCACGACCTCGCCTTCGACCCCCCGCGACGCCGCCGCTTGATGATCAGCCTGTTCGCGGCACCTCTGGCACTCGCCCTGTCGGTGGCGTTTCCCTGGCTCGGCCTGCCGTTGCTCGCGGTGATTGGCGTGCTGTGGGCAAGGCTCGCCGTGATCGCCCTGGCGATGGATCGCCACCTCGACCGCATTATCGAGCGTCTTGGCAGTCAGCCATAAGTCTCTGCCAGAGACCCAGCCTTCGCCTTAGTCTGGCGCCGCCCCATCAGGCTGCTTGGCGCACCGCGGCCATGAAGGCATCCAGGCGCACGGGGTCCAACGCGCCATCGGTGCGCACGCCAGAGCACAGGTCCAATCCAAAGGGCCGCACGGCGGCGATAGCATCGGCGGCGTTGCTGGCGGTCAATCCTCCTGCCAGCCAGACAGGCAGGCGGCTTGCGCGCACGATCTCTCGACTGATCGACCAATCGTGCTGGCGTCCCGTGCCCCCCAGTTCCGGAATCGCTGCGCTGGGTCGACCGCTGTCCAGCAGCAAGGCGTCGACATGATCGGCAACCGACCGCGCCTCGGCGACAGCCCGCTGATCCTCCACATGGATCACCTGGACGATCCGCACCCCAGGGCATGCCCCGCGCAGGCTGCGATAGACCTCTGGCGTCACGGTTGCGACCAGCTGAACCACCTCCACCCCCGTGGCACGCACATGCGCCACCACGCCCTCGGGCTGGGTGCGCGCGGTCAACAGGAAGCGGCTGACACCCGGCGGGATGTGCTGGGCAATCGCTGCAATCGCCTCATCCGAAATCGTCCCAGGCCCACTGGGCATGGCCGCGACCAGCCCAAGGGCCGAGGCTCCAGCTGCTATGGCAAGGTCGGCCTCGCCTTTGGAGGAGATACAGCAGATTTTCACACGCGTCATGAGAAGGGCAACTTTCTTGGGGTGAAACACGAGCAACACGACAGGATCGAGCGACATCCATCGTATCGCGCGAGATCAGACGATGCCACGATTCCTCGTCCTGCCAACGGCAGCTGATCGGCCAATCAAATGCGACGGGATTTGAATGAGGTCACAGTGCTTTATGATCGGCCAATCAATGTTCTCAAGCCCGATGGCCCAATCTGGCAGTACGGTGCGAAGTACCACCGGGTCTCTCTGACACTGACAGGCAGGCGGTCTTCCAACTCCACAGCGACGGCGATCCCATGAACAGGGCTCGGTCGAGTGCATTGTTAAGTAACGATCAATGTTGGCAACCGTAATCATCATGAAGACAGGGGGGTAGATACAAAAACGCATGGGGCCGATATGATGGGACTTGATTTCAGAAAGAAAGTGACTATTGTACCACAAGCTCCGTGTTAGCGGTATCGCTTGCTTCATTTGCAGTCGCTATCCTGATATGGACGTGCAGGAAGTTATCGAGCGGATCCTCGAACGCTGCTACCCTATCGGTGGTCTGGCGTCGCGTCAGGGATATGGTTTGGTAAACAGTCGGGCGGCATTTTGATGACAGTGCTAGACGGCGCTGGCCGTCGCACACGGTGAGACACTCTCTCAATTGCGCTCGCTTGGCCTGCAGGTTGGCGGTGCAACGGCGATC
Source organism: Alphaproteobacteria bacterium (assembly GCA_004292755.1). Lineage (GTDB taxonomy): Bacteria > Pseudomonadota > Alphaproteobacteria > Elsterales > Elsteraceae > RDXE01. Next base: position 147,617 of record RDXE01000025.1, on the reverse strand, counting down.
CCCTTCGCAGTGGTCGAGGGTTCGGCCGAGGCGATCATGGCTGTGCGCGCGCTCCCAGGGGTTGCTGGGATGTGGCTTGATCGACCCCTTTGAGATTGACCCTCACGCGCTGGCAGCAAGATGCAACGCATCTGTCAGACAAGGAAGCTTGAAACACCTACACCTTATGATAGATCACCTGCTGCATCCATGGCGGGGCATCGACGGTATCAGCATTACGTCGACCAGCGGGAGGTCAGTCGTCATGTCATTGACAGTTGGGCGCCAGATCATTCTGGGCATCGCAACACTTTTGGCCGTGGTGGCCGCGTCTGCGTGGTGGAACCACCGGGCGCTGACGGAGAGTGAACGGCAGTTGGAGTTGGTCGCAGCGGCATCGGACGATGTGTCCCGCGCGTGGGATATCGCAACCCAACTGCGCGAGGTGCAGGTGTTGGCGCGGACCTGGGCGATGGGGCCGACGCCCGAGCGTCTGAGGGCTTATGAGGGCCAGTTGGCGACCACCGCCAAGTTTGCCGCTGACATGGTGCCAAAGCTACGCCCCGAAATGCAGGACAAGGGGCGCGAGATCGGGCGCGTCGTGGACGCCTACGCCGCCAATTTTCAGCAGTGGCGCCAAGCAGTCGAAGCTGGCAACACGGTCGAGGCAACACGATTGGCTGACCGGTCCGGCGCCATCGCCGCTGACATGCCGCGGCTGGCAACGGAACTCGGCATTTTCGAGTGGCGGCGCCAGCAAGCCGCGGTGACAGATCAACGGACCTTCACCAAGTTCGCCCAGCAGGCGGGGTTGGTGATTGCTGCCATTGGTCTTGGCATCGGCGTTGTCGTAGCCCTGGTGCTGATGCGGCGGTTGGTGGCCCCGATCCGGGGCGTGACTGAAACCTTGCAACGGTTGGCGGAGGGGGATGCTGGCGCACCGGTCGCCACCTCCACCCGGTCTGACGAAGTGGGGGCGATGCTGCGGGCGGCAGCCTCGCTGCGCGCAACCGTCGCCTCAGCCTTCCAGCTTCGCCAGATGGTGGAGCAAACGCCAAACCCCGTGGTGCGCTTTGATCCAGCCACAGGGTTGATCGACTATTGCAACGCTGCTGCGATTGATGTGCTGGAGCCGCTGGCTGCCAGCTTGCCAGGTCAGCCCCGGCAGTTAGAGGGGGCGTCGATTGCCGCCCTGCTGCCCGATGGTGCCGATCCGCTGGCGCCTCCGGCCGAGGCGCGGGTGGCACGGGGAGGCGAGACGTGGGAGGTTTTGTGCTCACCGCTGGTCGACGCCCAAGGCCGCTCGGCTGGCGCGATGGCTGCCGTCACCATGGTTACCGGGCAGGAGCGTTTGGCGGGTGACTTTGAGGCCAGCGTGAAGGCGCTGGTCGACGGGCTGGCTGATCGGGCACTCAATCTGCGTCAGGCAGCCGACAGCATGCGCGGCAGCGCCGATTCCTCCGAGCGTCAATCCGGCACAGTCGCCGCAGCGGCCGAGGATTTGTCTGGCCATGTCGGCACGGTGGCCGCTGCGACGGAGGAGTTGTCCGCCTCCATCGCTGAGATCGGGCGGCAGGCTGGTGAATCCACCCGCATCGCCGAAGTGGCGAATGACGAAGCCGACCGCGCCAGCCGCACGGTGGACGGCCTGTCGACAGCCGCTCAACGCATCGGTGATGTGGTGCGCCTGATCCATGAGATCGCCGAACAGACCAATCTGCTGGCCCTGAACGCCACCATTGAGGCGGCGCGCGCCGGTGAAGCCGGGCGTGGTTTTGCCGTGGTCGCCAATGAGGTGAAAGCGCTGGCCAACCAGACTGCCAAAGCAACCGAGGACATCACCCGGCAGATCGACACCATTCGCTCAGCAACGGGAGATGCCGTGTCCGCGATCCGGGGTGTTGGCAGCACAATTGAGCGCATGAATGGCCTCGCCCGCGGCATTGATGCCGCCGTCGCCCAACAAGGGGCAGCAACGGGCGAGATTGCCCGCACAGTCGCCGCTGCTGCGGCCAGCACGGAGGAGGTTGCCCGCATCATCGGCGACGTCACCCGCGCTGCGGCTGATACCGGCGCAGCGGCCAGTCAGGTGCTGTCGGCTGCCAGTGCCCTCTCGCTTGATGCGGGCAGCTTGTCGGGATCGGTGGATCGCTTCCTTGCTGGGGTGCGCCGGGCCGGCAGCTCTGCTACATAGCAGCCGTTCGGGCCACCGGGCACGGCATGGCCACGCAGTCGCGACCGCGCTGCCATGCCGTGCCCCGGCCTGCCGTTTGCCTTGGGGTCACTTGAGCCCGTGCGAGGATGTTGCCGATGTCGCTGACCTTGACTGCTGCCGATGGCCATGTCTCAGGCGCTTATCTGGCAGAACCGGACGGGACGCCGATTGGCTCCCTGGTGGTGGTGCAGGAGATTTTTGGCGTCAATCGGCACATCCGCCGCGTCTGCGACGCTTGGGCGAAGGCGGGCTACCGCGCGTTGGCTCCGGCCTTGTTTGACCGCGTACGGCCAGGCGTTGAGCTTGGCTACACCCCGGACGGCATCAAGCAGGGCCGTGAAATTCGGGCCGAAGTGCCGCTCGAAGGTGCTTTGGCTGACCTCGCTGCCGCCATCGCCTATCTGCGTCCGGCGAAGGTTGGGGTGATCGGCTATTGCTGGGGCGGCACACTGGCATGGCTTGCAGCCAGCCGCCTTGGCGCCGATGCGGCCGTTGGCTACTACGGCGGTCAGATCGCTGCTTTCGGCGCTGAGGCCCCAAAATGCCCCGTGATCCTGCATTTTGGCGAACAGGATGGCAGCATCCCGATGGCGGACGTGACCCTGATCCGCTCCAAGCATCCCATGCTGCCGGTCTATGTTTATCCCGCCGGCCATGGCTTCAACTGCGATGAGCGTGACCATTACGAGCCCGGATCCGCCAAGCTTGCCTGGACCCGCAGTGACCAGTTCCTGCGTGCCGCGCTAGCCGAGTAGAGCCCGTCGATCTAGAGAGGTTGGCGCCTCGCTTAACTGGCGAAGCGTCGACACAGGCGGATCGCAGCACCGAGCACCGGGACACCCTCATACACTTGGCGACTGGCATCCCAGTGGTCCAAGTGAGCGCGGATCAAGCCTTGCTCGGTGCGCAGCAACTCGGTCATGCCGTCCAGCACCAAGGGTTTGCCCCGATGCGTGGCGGTGAATCGCCAGCGCAGGTAAACGGCATGTTGGCCGTGAGCGCAGTCCAGCATCTCTGAGCGCACCGCGTCCAGGCGCTGAAACATTCGCTGCAGCATCGCCTCAGCGGCTGGTAGGCCGATGATGTCGTGGAATGGATCGCGGAAGTGAAAATCCGGCGTCACCAGCGTGCGCAACTGCGGTACCGACTGCGGCGTGAGGGTTTGCCAATAGTCGACATAGGCGCTCAACAGCGTGTCGGTCATCGCCGGGTGCTTCGGGCAATCAGGGGCAGGTAGATTGCGTTGGGCAACAGTCGCAACGCCTTCAGCACCCAAGTGAACCGCTTGGGGAAGGTCACCTCGAAGCGACCGCTGTCCAAACCCTGGCGCAGGCGCCGGGCCGCGACATCGGGCTCCATCAGCGCTGGCATGGCGAAGTCATTGCGGTCGGTCAACGGCGTGCGGATGAAGCCGGGATTGACCAATTGGACCCGGACGCCGAACGGTTTCAGGTCCATCGCCAGGCTCTCAGCCATGTTGATCAGCGCGGCTTTGGTCGCCCCATAGGCGGCGGCCGTCGGCAAGCCGCGATAGCCGGCAACAGAACTGACCAGGGCGATGTTGCCCTGGCGACGGGCCACCATCCGGGGCACCAGTGCGGCCAGACAATTCACAACGCCGCCCACGTTCAGGGCGAACAACTGGTCGAACACCGTGGCATCGAAGGCATCAACCGCCATCGGCTGGTGGGTGCCCGCATTCAGAACCGCCCGGTCGATGGGGCCGTACTCAGCTTCGATTGCCGCCACGGCGGCATGCGTTGCTGCGCGATCCGTCACGTCCAACGGATGGCTGATGATCGCTGGCCTAGCGGCGACTAGGTCCCCCAAGCGCTGGGATGACCGCGCACTGGCAACAACCTGCCAGCCAGCGTCGGCATGATCAAGGGCGGTGGCGCGGCCCAAGCCCTGGGAGGCGCCAGTGATCCAAACGAGCGACATGACCGGTGAGATAGAGCGCGCCTCGGCTGGCACCAGCCCCCTGTTGTATCAAGGCTTTCCGGAACCCCATGAGAGAGCAATAAGTCCGTAACGGAACCGTCATGATCGACTGGTATCCAGCGGCGACCGCGCCGCACCCTCGGGGGGGACGGCGCCTTGGGTGCAGCATGAGGGATGCTCCATGACCGAACGCAATTATGACGGATGACCGAACGCAATTATGACGGCCTGACCCGCGCACAAGCTTATGAGCTGTCGCAGGATGTCGGCGTCAATCCGTCCACTGAGCCGACCATCGGCGACGTCATCAACCAACGCTTTGGTCGTCGCGAGATGCTGAAGGGGGCGCTGGGTGCTGCGGCCATCACGGCCGTGGCCGCTCCGTTGGCACTGGCGGCAGGCGAGGCCGAGGCTGCCGGTGCACCGCGCGCTGGATTCCGCTTCGCCGAGCCAGAGCACGGGGTGGACCAAACCCATCATGTCGCTCCGGGCTATACCGTCGATGTCGTGCTGCGGTGGGGTGACCCGCTGTTTGCCGATGCGCCGGAGTTCGATCCGACCCGTCAGAGCGCGGCAGCACAGCGCCGTCAATTCGGCTACAATTGCGACTATGTCGGCTATGCACCGCTGCCAGAGTGGGGTAGCCGCAATGCCGATCGTGGTCTTCTGTGCATCAACCACGAGTACACCTCCGAAGAGGTGATGTTCGCTGGTGTCGGTCGCCAGGGCGAGCGCGCTGGCTTCGGCAAGATGACCAAGGACTTGGTGGACATCGAGATGGCCGCGCATGGCTGCTCGGTCGTCGAAATCCAGCGCGGTCGCGACGGCAAGTACACTTATGTTCGCAACAGCCGCTACAACCGTCGCCTGACCACTGGCGACACTGTGATGGCAATCTCCGGCCCGGCCGCTGGCCATCCGCGGATGCGCACCACGGCTGACCCGACTGGCACCCGCGTCATCGGCACCGTCAACAACTGTGCTGGCGGCATGACCCCCTGGGGCACCTACCTGACCGCGGAAGAGAACTTCCACGGCTACAGCTCCAACCGCGTCCCAGAAGGCCATCCGGAATTCCGCAATCAGCGCCGCTATGGCGTGGGTGAGCGCTGGTATAACTGGGCGGACTATTACGACCGCTGGGATGCGACCAAGGAGCCGATGGAAAGCAACCGCTTCGGCTGGATTGTCGAGATCGATCCCTATGATCCGACGTCCATGCCGGTGAAGCGCACCGCCCTCGGCCGCAAGAAGAACGAAGGCGCCGAGTCCATCGTCAACAGAGATGGTCGCGTGGTCGTCTACATGGGCGACGACGAGCGTTTCGAGTATGTTTACAAGTTCGTCAGCCGGAACCGCATCAACCGCACGGACCGTCGCGCCAACCGCAGCCTGTTGGATGACGGCACGCTGTTCGTTGCCAAGTACAATGACGACGGAACCGGCGTGTGGATGCCGCTGGTGTTCGGCACCGGCCCGCTGACTGCGGCCAATGGCTTCAACAGCCAAGCCGACGTGATGATCGAAGCCCGCCGCGCGGCGGACCTGCTGGGCGCCACCCCGATGGACCGCCCCGAAGACGTGGAGCCGAACGCCACCACCGGTCGCGTCTATGTTGCGCTCACCAACAATGATCGTCGCCGTCCGGACCAGTTGAACGGTCCGAACAGCCGCCCGGCCAATGAGTGGGGCCAGGTGCTTGAGATGATCAACACCAACGACGACCACGCGGCGACCACGTTCCGCTGGGAAATCCTGATCCGCTGCGGCAACCCGACGATTGCCGCGGTTGGTGCCATGTACAACCCGGCCACCTCGGCCAATGGTTGGATGGCCTGCCCGGACAACATGGCGATCGACGGTCAGGGTCGTCTGTGGGTCGGTACCGACCAGGGTGGTTCTTGGTCGCGCGCTTCTGGTCGTGCCGACGGTGTCTATGCAGTCGAGACCCATGGTACGGGACGTGGCACCTCCAAGCTGTTCTTCCGCACGCCGATTGGCGCGGAAATCTGCGGCATGCACTTCCTGCCGGGTGACCGCGCGATGACCATCGCCGTGCAGCACCCCGGTGTCGACGGCACCGGCGATTTCCGCCCCTTCGCACGGGAAAGCACCTTTGAAGACCCGGCCACCCGTTGGCCGGACTTCCAGCCCAACATGCCGCCGCGTCCGTCGGTGGTCATGGTGCGCAAGACCGATGGCGGTGTGATCGGAAGCTAACCACACCATCCTCTCCAGTCGGGAGGCGCGGGCGTCGGCAACGGCGACCCGCGCTTCTTGTATCTGCAGTTTCCTGGGATGGTCTTTCTATTTGGCTGACTGAGCACTGGTTGTTTCAGCTCTGTTTTGAGTCGGCATCGTTCTGGGAAAAGACCATTTAGGCTGGCGGCCTGTTGAGTCCAGTCACGTCCATCAACATATCAAAAAGCGATCAAGGGCTGATCGTATCAAATCCGTTGTTTCAGGAGAGAGAAAAACGGTCGCATAGCGGGGGCTTGAACCAGCCGAGATGTTCCGATACCATCATAAACAGTTAGTCCACATGGCGGTGTGGGTTAGATAAATGGCAAAAGATGCAATCAGAGCGGTGTTTGGCGCTATTGTGCTTTCCGTATCCTGGCCCTTCGGTCCGGCGCAGGGTCAGATAGCCGACATCGGGCAGTTTGGAGTATGGACAGCGTATGCTGGCCGAATATCGTCTGGTAAAGATGTGTGCGGCTTAAGGACATCTGGACAGCAAAGAAGTTTTCACATCAAGTATTTTTCAGGTAATCAGCACTGGACAATCCACCTTTTCAAAAATGATTGGCATATTGATAAAGAAATGCCGGTGCGAATACGCATTGAACTCGGCTCTGGTTACAGGTCGGCAGATTGGGGTGGAAAAGCTTTGCCAGGTCAGGGGCAATCGCCAGCAGTTGTCGAAGTGCTTGTAGCGACCGAAGGATCTCAAGAATTCTGGTCGGCATTTCGTCAAGCAAATGAGGGGCGTTTGACGTTCGTGACAGGTAATGAAGGAACGTGGCGGGTCAGCCTCACAGGAAGTAACGCGGCTGCTGCTGCGATGGTTTCTTGTATCAGGAACATGGGGCGTACACGTGTTCCATTTGATTCGTCACCATCACGCCCATTTGACTCGACCCCAACACGTCCGTCCGATCCATCACCGTCCCGTCCGTTTGATACGACGCCTTTGCCCGGATTCTTTGACGGTTAGCTCTGGGATCAGTCCGGTGGTAGCGGCCCCTAGGCGTCGACTCTGCTGACATACTCCTCGGCATCGACGCATACCAACTGGCTTGCATTCCACGGCATCTCGCCCTCACCCCGACAGTGTTGGCGCTGGTGATCCTTGAGGTCGTGTTGGCTTTGATCGCGAAGCCCTTGTCGGCGTTGCTCCATGTAATCGTGCCTGACGCTACGTCTGGATCGCTGTTCGATGCATTGAATCCGACTGGAATGCCTTGGTCAATTTACCTCAAGATTCTCGGCGGTGCCTTTGCGGCACTCGGCTGTACCATTCAAGCCAGTGCAATCGGCCTCGCGGTTGCTCTGCCCACTTGGATAGCAGTCCCGGTTGCGGCAATCACCGCACTGCCGGTGGCGCGCCATCTCTCCCGTATCCTGGGCCGCTGGTTTCCCCGCGCTGAAACTTACGTCCAGAACGGCAGCGATCTGATTGGACGGGTTGGGGAGGTGACAGTCGGACCGGCGGTGATTGGTCGGGTTGCACGGGCGCGCTTCTTCGATCAGTACGGCAACATGCACTTCCCGCGCGTGGAGCCAGAAGCACCGGATGTCGAGATCGCCGCAGGGCGTCAGGTATTGGTGGTTGCCGTCAAAGGCAACGTCCTTGAAGTAGTGGGGTTCCATGAATAACGTAGAAATCTATGACATGAGTAGTGCGTTGTTTCCGACCGTGTTTCTTTTTCTCTTTATATTTACTTGTATTGGCTATGCTCTATCCAGGCTGTATCGCCGAGCAGCCAAGGACAAAGCCTAATCTGGAGGCGCGGACAAAGACACTCGAGATCGAGCGCCAGAAGCAAGAGGCCGAACTCAGTCAACGCCGGGACATTGTGAACAAAACCGCCGAGACGCGCGCCGCGGCAGCTGAGCGTGAGGCAAGCGCCCAACTGCTTGAACAAGAAGCCATGATTGCGACGGCGCAGACGATTGCGGAGCGGCGGGCGGCGGCCAAGCGCGTGGAGGAAATGGCTCGGATCGATGCCGACCTTGCGATCAAGCAGCGCCAGATCGAGAGCGACCGCCAAGCCGCGACTGCCGACATCGAAAAGCAGCGCGACATTCAACTGGCAGACCAGATGCGGGCGATCGCAATCGCCGACAAGAGCCGCGCTGAGTCTGAAGCGCGCGCCGCCGCGGAGCGCGCGCGTGCAGACGCCGTTGCTGCAAGCGAGTCTGTGCTGACAGCACAGCAAGTCGCAATTGCGGAGCGCGAACGGCAAAAGGCCGTGATCATCGCGCGCCAGGAAGCCGAACAAGACGCAACCAAACTTGTCGTCACAGCCGATGGCGAAAAGCGCGCTGCGCTGGATCGGTCAGAAGCCATCCGCACGGAAGCACAAGCGGCTGCCGATGCCCTGCGCATCAAGGCGGAGGCTGAGGCCGAAGCGGCGAAGCTGCGCGCAGATGCTGCGGCCAAGACCTACGAGGTTGATGCCGCCGGTCAGCGTCTGCTGAACGAGGCGCGCAACTTGATGTCACCTGCGATCATTGAACTGGAAGTCATGCGCGAGCGGCTGCGCATTCTGCCAGCAGTTCTGGCGGAGAGCGTTCGCCCGCTAGAGAAAATCGGGGATGTGCGGATTTTTGATACTGGCTCCGGCATGCCCTCTGGCGGGCGTGCGGGTGATGCGCCTGCCGACAATCTTTTGAGCACGCTGTTGGCCTATCGCGCGAATGCCCCGGTGATTGACAAGCTGCTCGCCGAAGCCGGGTTCGGCACCAACGGCAATCAAGTGGAGCGCTTGCTCGACAGCTTACAGCCGAAGTCACCGCCGCCTCAGAGCTAATGGATGCACCTGGTTTCGCGCCAACCGTTGGCTTTGGATCGCGGGCGGAGGCGTTGATCGTGCGCGCTCACCCCTTACCCGATCCGGTCGATCGCAACGGCGGTGTCGTGAAAGATGCCGCCACCGGCGGGCCAGCCCGGTTCGTCTGAGACCAGGGTGTTGATGCCGAGACCGCCCTCAAAGGCGTGGTTGGACCACAGGCCTTCGACCACCACGGTACCAGGGGCCTGACCACTGGCGACGCGTTTGGCGTGCACGATTACCCGGCCCAGATCATTGGACAATGCCACCCGGTCGCCGTCGGCAATGCCGAGGTGGATGGCGTCGGCCTCGGCGATCAGCACAGTCGGGCGGCCTTCGCGCGCTTGTGCGGTTGGCGTTTCATTGGCAGTGTTGGCATCTCGCCGCCAAACCGGCCCAGTGCGGGCCAGTCCGGCTGGAACCGAAACCGGCCATCGGGCCAGCCGAACCCAGCGCGGAAGTGGCAGGCATCCTCGCTGCGCGCGCAATCAATCCAGCGCGCCGCCACCAGATCGCCATAGCTGCCCCAGCCGGAGCGGGTGAGGGTGGCGTCCGCAAGCTCCACATCGGTCATGGTGAAGGCGGGCGAGCGGTCAGCCACTCCCAGCCGTTCGGCCAATTGGTTGATCAGCCAGTGGTTGGTGCGACACTGGCCCGGTGGGTCCACCAGCTTCGGCCCGGCCTGCAGGTGGGTGTGGCCGCCAGCTGTGTAAAGATCGTCGTGCTCCACGAACATCGTGGCCGGAAGCACAAGGTCGGCATAGCGGGCAGTGTCGGTCATCACTTGTTCGTGAACGATCAAGAACAAGTCCTCCCGCGCCAATCCAGCCAGCACGGCGCTTGTGTTGGGGGCAACGACGGCGGGATTGGTGTTCTGCACCAGCATCGCCTGAATGGGCGGGCCACCCGCCAACACCTCTGGGTCACCAGTTAGCGCCCGACCAATCAAGCACATATCAATCAAGCGGGTGGAGCGGTCGACCATGTCCAGCCCCTCCACCAGTGTTTTGTCCAGGTGGTAGAGGTCCCGCTGCGACCAGAACGCCCCGCCGCCACGGTGCCGCCAACTGCCGGTGAGGGTTGGCAGACAGGTGATGGCGTGAAGCGCATTGGCGCCGTTGCGGGTTCGACTAAGGCCATAGCCCAGGCGGATGTAGCAGCGCTGGGTCTCACCAATCAGCCGGGCCAGCGCCTCAATTGCATCGACAGACAGGCCAGTGATCTCGGCCGCCCAGGCAGGCGAGCACCGGCGATAGGCATCCTCCACCGCAGGGGAGAAGTCACTGAACTGGGCGAGATAGTCGCGATCCACCAAACCATCGCGCAGCAGACAGTGGGCGACACCATGGGCCAGGGCATCGTCGGTTCCAGGGCGCAGGGCGAGGTGCAGGTCTGCCACGGCCGCGGTGCCGCTGCGATAGGGGTCAATCACCACCAGCTGCGCGCCGCGGGTTTTGCGCGCGGTTGTAATGTGGGTCATCACATTCACCTGGGTGGCAACGGGATTGCCGCCCCAGACGAGAATCACGTCTGCCTCCGCCATCTCCCGACTATCAGGACCACCCCAAGCCCCGGTGCCCGCGTACCAGCCGGTCTCGGCCAAACGGGTGCAGATGGTCTTGTCCATCCGGCTGGCCTTCAACACATGGCGCAGCCGGTTGATGCCGTCACGCTGCACCTGGCCCATCGTGCCAGCGTAGTAGTAGGGCCAGAAACTCTCCGGCCCGTGGGTGGTGATGGCGTGCTGAATGCCAGCCGTGGCGCGGTCCAGCGCCTCCTCCCAACTGATCGGGTGAAACTGGCCGGTGCCTTTGGGGCCGGTCCGCAGCAGGGGCTCGGTGATGCGGTTGGCTCCCGTCAACCGTTCAGCGTAGCGCGCAACTTTGGCGCAGATCACGCCTGCAGTGTAGGGATTGGCTTCCGCGCCGCGCACCCGGCCCATGCGGGTGCCGTCCAGCACTTCCACCTCCAGCGCGCAGGTGGATGGGCAATCATGGGGACAAGCGGAGAAGCGCCACGCGCTCGACAGATCCAACGGAGCCATGGCTCAGTGTTGCGGGTGGATCGCGCCGCGACAAGAGGTGCGATCGCTCGCTCAATGGTGCGTTGCGTTTGTCTTGGTACGTGATGGGGCGTGGTGGTAGTGTCCCTGCTGCGGGATCAGGGACCAACTCTGACCTGTTTCGACCGAGCGGACTGGCGGAGCTGTACCCGACCAGCCGGAGGGAGAGGAGGAAACCGATGCAACTGCACGCGGATCGGCTGGCGCCGCCCGTTCGACGCAGTGGCCGTGGGGGGACAACCGACGTTGGTGCCGCGACGGCACCAGCCGACGGGTCAGCGCCGCGGTTTTGCGACGAGCATCTCGCCAATCTTTTGCAACGCGCCGCCCATGCGGTGACGGAAAGTTTTCATTCCCAGCTGAGGCCGCGCGGCGTTCCCGTGCCAGTCTGGCGGGTCTTGTCGCAATTGGCGGAAGAAGATGGTGTCGGCATCACGGATTTGGCGCGGGTCTGCCTGTTCAAACAGCCGACCCTCACGAAAGTGATCGACCGGATGGAGCGTCAAGGCCTTGTGGAGCGTCGCGCCGCTGCCGAGGATCGCCGCAAGGTGCTGGTGTTCATCACCGCCAAGGGTCGCAGCGATGTGGCAGAGCTGGTGCAACGTGCCCATGCCAATGAGCGCAACATCTTAAGCGGCTATTCCGACGACGAAGTGGCCGCGTTGAAGACAGCGCTCCGCGTGCTGATCCAACGCTCCTCCGAGCGGGGACCCCGTCGCCGACCGGCGACCTAGAAAGGGGTTCGCCGAACCGCCCTCAGCCAGCGCTGGTGACCACGCCGTTGGCGATCAGGCGGGCGATCTCGGTGTCGCTCAGCCCTGCCTCGCTCAAGACGGACGTGGTGTCCTGGCCAAGCGCTGGGGCCGGGCGGCGGATGGTGCCTGGGGTGGCCGACAGGCGTACCGGGACGGCTGGCATCGGCAGGGTGCCAAGCTCCGGGTCCGGTACATCGACCAGCACGCCACGACCGGTGATGAACGGGTGGTCAATCAGATCAGCGATGCTGCACACCGGGCCGACCGTGACGCCTGCGGCGTCGAAGCGGGCGAGATTGTCTGCGGTGCTGCGCTGGCCAATCCACTGCTGCAGCAGGGCATCCAACGCCTCGACATGATGGACCCGCCCGGCGTTGGTGGCGAAGCGTGGATCGGTTTTCAGCTCCGGCTGGCCGATGGTGTCGAACAGCTTGTCGACCATGCTTTGCATGGAGGCCGACAACGCAACCCAGCCGCCATCCTGGGTCCGATAGACATTGCGCGGTGCCGTCGTGCCAATGCGCGAACCGCAGCGTGGCGCCACTGTCCCGGTCAACCGGTGATTGGCTGCCAGTGGCCCCAGAATCGCGAGCAGCGGATCAAACAGCGCGAGATCGAGCTCCTGGCCCGCACCGCCCTGCACCTCGACATGGCGCAGGGCGGCCAAGACTGCCGTCGCCCCCGTGATGCCCGCCACCTGATCCGCCAAGGGCAGCGGCGGCAGCACTGGCGGGCGATCCTCAAACCCGTTCATGGCGGCAAAGCCGCTCATTGCCTCGACCAAGCTGCCAAAGCCGGGCTTCTCCCGATAGGGGCCGGTTTGGCCCCAGCCGGAGATGCGCACGATGATCAGCTTGGGATTGCGCTGCCACAGAACGCTTGGGCCGAGGCCCCATTTCTCCAGCGTGCCGGGACGGAAGTTTTCCACCAGCACGGCCGCATGGTCCACCAGCCGCAGCAGCAAGGCCTTGCCCTCCGACCGGCGCAGGTCGAGCGAGAGAGAGCGTTTGTTGCGGCTGTACTGCTTCCAGTAGGTCGCGACCCCTTGGCAGCGCCATGCTCTAAGATCATCGCCTTGACCAGGGTCTTCAATCTTCACCACATCGGCGCCGTGGTCGGCCAGATGACCCGTCAGGGCATTGCCCGCCACCAGACGGGAGAGATCAAGCACGCGCACGCCTGCAAGCGCGCCGAGGGGAGGCTGTGTCATAGACAGCAGCCTCCCCAACCCGCGGCCTTTGATCAAGCCTTGCCGTGGGGCCAGCAACCCTGGCATGTGGATGCCATGACGCGCGCGATTCTGTGCCCCGATGCCATGGCGCCCGACCGGCTGGCGGTGGAGTTGGGATGGCCCGATGTGCCGGTGGTGCCCAGCCTCGCCGGTCTCGCCCCGATTGAGGGGATGCCCCGGCGCGGAGAAGTGGGTGTCTGCATCCGCGGCGCGACAGGGGCGGAGCAGGTGGTTGCCCATGGGCGGGCCGAGGCGGCAGTGGCCGCGGCCCTGGCCAATCTGACGGCGACAACCGTGGTGCTGGCCAGTCTGGATGCGTTCCGCCTGGACGACCCGCGCATCGCGACCAGTCGGTTGATCGATGGACGCGTGATCGCCGCGGAGTTGGCCGAGGTGCGTGGCCTGCTGGGCGTGATTGTGCCGGTTGCGCGGATGGTGAAGGCCGACCTGCCGCCGCTGGCGCCTGAGCGGGTCACCCACGCCTCCCCCTTCGATCCAGAGCGGTTGGGCGTGGCAGCGATGGATTTGAAGCGGTGCGATTTGATTGCGCTGTGGAGCTATGGCTTCACCGCAGCACAGGCGGAGATGGTAGAGCGGTTGTCGGGCCGCCCGGTCTTCCTGCCGCGCCACGCCCTGGCCCGGCGGCTTTCGACCTATCCTGCGTAGAGCGCCAGCAGGATCGACACGGTCACGACCGACACAATGGTCGAGACCAGAATCACCGCGGACGTCTCAGCCACCTTCAGCCCGTATTGCTGGGCCAGAACGAAGGCACCCGCACCTGTCGGCAGGGCATTCATCAGCACCGCCACCTTTGCCCACAGCGGCTCCATGCTCAGTACGTGGAAGGCGATCAGCCAGGTGAAATACGGGCTGACGATCAGCTTCAGGAACACCAGCCAGCCAAGCCCATCGAGGCCTCGGCGCACCGGCTGGCCGGCCAGGAACAGGCCCAGCGCGAACAGCGCGCACGGCCCCGCCGCCCCGGCCAGGATGTCCGCAAAGGTTTTCAGCGGCGCCAGCATCGGCACGCCGGAGGCTGCCCACAACGCCCCAAGGGCCGGGGCGATCAAGGTTGGGTTGGTCACCAAGCTGCGGCCGATGCGGACCAGCGTACTGCCAAGCCCGCCGCGCGACAGCCCAGCCTCGATCGCAATGATGCCAACGGCAAAGACCACAGCAGCCGTCAACACCGTGGCGATGATCGCGGGTGCGAGGCCAGCAGGACCAAAGGCCAGCCCCGCAAGCGGAATGCCCATATATCCAGTGTTGGCATAGCCCGCAGCGTGGCCGAGAGTGGCAGCCTTGGCCGCAGAGTCGCGAAACACCAGCGCCTGCGCCAGACCCCACAGCACGAGCGTGCAGACAATGCCGCCGCAAAAGGCGATGGCGAAGTTGAGGTTCAGCAACTCCGCCATCGGAACGCGAAACATGGCGGAGAACATCATCGCGGGCAGGGCGAACCAATAGACAAACCGGTTTAGTGCATCGGTTGACGCTGGCCCCAAAATCCCCCTGCGTGCCGCCACCCAGCCCAGGAAGATCAAGCCGAACACCGGCAACCCGACCGAGACAACAGCACCCACTGCACCACCTCCCGCACCCCCCGACCATCCCGGCTCCCCCGCCCGCTGTCCAGCCCCACCTCATGGGGGTGGCTATGCGGCGGGAAGGCAAAGGTGGGACGGCACGGGGGAAAGCCCACCTTGCGCGCTGGGGCAGGGCAGGGCAGGGTGCGGCGTCGGGGTCGAACCACAGGGTCGAAGGAGCCGCCGTCGGATGCGTCAGTTGCAAGATGCGTTGGTGGAAACCATGGTGCTGGTGTCGGCCTCTGACGGGCGGATGACGGACAGTGAATTGCGTGCGATGAGCGATATTGTTGTCGGCCTGCCCGTGTTTGATGGTTTTGACCTCGACAGTCTGGAAGATACCGCCAACCGCTTGATTGCCGTGCTGGAACGGGAAGACGGCATCGACGAAGCGCTGGAGCGGTTGAAAACCACGCTGCCGCAGCGCTGGCGGGAAACGGCCTATGCGCTTGCGTGTGACATTGTCGCGGCAGATGGTTCGGCTTCACAGGAAGAGTTGCGGATTCTCGAGATGCTGCGCCACGAGATCGGGGTGGACCGGCTGACGGCTGCGGCCATTGAGCGTGGCGCGCGCGCCCGCTACACAAGGCCATGACCGAGAGCGCGCTGGATAGCGCCGGGGCGGTTGACCTGAGCGGTCGCACCGTCGGCTTCCTGGGCTTCGGCCTGATGGGTCGGCCTATGGCGGCACGCTTGGTCGCCGCTGGGGCGGAGGTAATTGGCTGGACCCGCTCGGGCGCACTGCCCAGCACTGTGACAGCGGCTGCCACACCGCTGGCAGTTGCGCGGCGGGCGGATCGGCTGATCCTGATGCTGGCTGACACACCTGCCGTTGAGGCGGTGGTGTTTGGGCCGGAGGGGGTGGCCGGAGGCCTCTCCCACGGCTCGCTGGTGATTGACATGGGCACCACGGCTGTGGCGGCAACGCGCGGCTTTGCCCAGCGTCTGGCGGCCCTTGGCGCAAGCTGGGTCGATGCGCCAGTGTCGGGTGGTACCGTCGCCGCTGAGGCTGGCACGCTGACCATCATGGCGGGCGGGGCGCCGGAGGCTTTGGCCGCAGCCCGCCCGTTCTTTCAGGCGATCGGGCGGCGGATCACCGATGTCGGCTCGGTTGGGGCCGGGCAGGTGGCGAAGACCTGCAATCAGCTGATCGTTGGGTTGACGATCGCGGCCGTGTCAGAAGCGCTCGCCCTTGCCCGTGCGGCGGGGGTTGACCCCGCCCTGGTGCGCGATGCGATTCGCGGTGGTTTTGCTGAATCGCGCATTCTAGACCTGCATGGTCAGCGCATGATTGAGCGCAGCTTTACACCCGGCGGCAAGGTGACCACCCAGGTGAAGGACTTGATGCAGGCCGAGGCGCTGGCGTCTGCCAGTGGGATTGACCTGTCGGTGCTCAGCGCCGTGCGCGCTCGATTTGACGCTTTGGTTGAAGTTGGTGGCGGTGCGCTGGATCATTCCGCCCTCTACACGCTGTTCGATCCGCCTGCGCACCAGTAACGGCGCGCTCCCGCGGTCGGTCCCGCAGCGGGGAGGGGGGACGCATGCCAGCGACTGCGGAGTTTCGCCTAGCGATCTATAACCAAAAGGGTGGCATCGCCAAAACCACCACCACCGTGAATCTTGCCGCGGGGCTGGCGGCGCTGGGCCGGTCGGTCCTGGTGATTGACCTAGACAGTCAGGGCAACGCGACCCGCTCGCTACCCGTGGATGAGGCAGCGGATGTTGATCTGTTCGCGCTGATCGAAGGGGCTGGCCCGATGGATCGCGGCATTGTCCCCACCCGCCTGCCGGGGGTGTCCCTGTTGCCCGCCACCCTTAGGCTGGCAGCGATTGAGACTGGTTTGATGGATCAGTTGAAGACGCAGCGCTCCCTGCAGCATCTTCTGTATAGCTCGGCCCTGCCGTTTGATTTTGTGCTGTTCGATTGTCCACCTGCCTTTGGTCTGTTGAGCGTCAATGCCTTGGTTGCTGCCGACGCGGTGTTGGTGCCCGTGGCGCCAAGTGCCTTCTCCTGGCAGGGGCTGGGCCGCACGCTGGAACTGGTGAAGAAGCTGCAGGCAGGCATCAACAAAGACCTTACCCTTGAGGGTATTCTGCTCACGCTGATGGAAGACGATCCAGTCGCCAAAGAATTCGCGACTGCGTATCGGCGGGAGCACAAGACCGTGCTGGATATCGAAATCCCGCGTGATCGTGACGTGGTGCGCGCCAGCACGCGCGATCTGCCAGTGGTGGTGACCAGCCCCATGGCACCGGCCAGCCTTGGCTATCTCGCCTTGGCGCAGCTGATTGCACGCCACCGTCCAGCCCCGCCACCCGGTGTCTCGCGTGAGGACGCGTTGGCACGGCTCACGCAGTGGCAGGAGGCGTTGGCGGATCGTCCTAAGACGACGCCTGTCTCGGCACCGAGCTTCGCCGGGCAATCCAGGGCCGCCGCAGGCGGGGGACAGTCCCGTTGGCTGTGGTTCCTCGCCGGATTGGTCGTCGGGATTGTAACCGGGTATGGTGCTATACCAATAATTCGATTTCTTAGTTGAGTGCTTGTCATTAAAAGCGTGATGTGCGAGTTGATGCACTTTATTACGAGATCAAATACTATGAACTGATATTGCACTTTCTAAGCCAACTGTCACGCTGATCCTCGGCGGCTTGGTCTGTCGGTACATGGTGTCCTCGGCGACCCCGCTGGAGTAGCGGATCATGTTCGCAACGCTGTGGCACGGTACGGATGCGCTGGCACCAGGCGATAAGCCCGGTTGGACCGAGTCAAGGACACGCTAACGCTGTCCGACTATGGCAAAACGCTCGCGTGGCACAATCAGGCGACCTCGGTTCAGATTCCTCGAGGCGATCGCGCACCCACCCTCTCGACTGCCTACGTGGACGAGCTGATGGCGCTGGTCAAGGCGCATACCGAGGGGCAGCACCAGAACCATATCACCATCCTGGTGCATGGGTTCTTGTTCGATCCCTCTGAACAGGAGCCAGACCCAAGCGACTCCGATGATCCGCGGACAGGCGTCTTCGCAGTTCCTGGAAAAGAGCGTCAACCTGGCGAAAGCTGGCTGCCCATCTTCAATGTGCGCGATGCCACGGCAGCTGCCGATGCGCCGCTGCTGTGCTTCTGCTGGACCTCCCGCGGGGCTTGGGCCCGCGCATCCTGGAGCAACCCATACCTCTATCCGCTGTTTGATCTGGCACCCCAGGCGGCCCGCGCGTTGGCAGGGGTGATCCAGGCGTTGCACGCGAATGGCATCACCATCGATATCCTGGCCCACTCCCTCGGGACGCGGGTTGCTCTGAAAGCGATGGGCTATCTTGATGGCAAGACCAAGCCCTCAGCTGTTCGCCGGATGGTGCTGCTGAATGGCGCGGAGTATTCGATTGACGCCCGTGATGCCATTGAGGGCGCGGCGACACATGTCTTCAATCTGGTCAATAGCAACGATGCAGTCTTGTCGACCTTTGCCGAACAGGCTGCGGTGCCGTTTCGTGCTCAAACCATGCGCGAGTCTTGGGTCATTGGCTATCGCGGCGTGCGGCCAACCGAGACCTGGATTGACATCGCAATGGTCCCCACCCAGACGGCCCAACAAAAGAAACAGAAGGCGGTGTTCAAGGCCTTAGGCCAGTTCACGATCGAGAGTGGTCCTGATAGCCAACGGGGCCCGCATTGGATCAACTATCGCGCGCCGGAAAATCAGCGCTTTATCAGGATGCTGTTGAGTGATCCGGGCATGACCCCGAGTTTCCTGCGCTCTCTTGGCATCGTCGAGGGGTTCAACGCCAGTGCAGGTGCTGCTGCCTACGGTGACATTGCTGGAATTCCTGTCCCTCAACCACCACTGACCTCTGCGCAACGCAAGCAGCAGACGTGGCCGTAGGCCCCCGCCTGCGGCTGTGAGACGCCACCACGCGGCACCCTGCCTAAGACGCCACGGCTGCTGTCAATGCTGCAACAGCCGTGGCTGGCCCGTCTGGGTGGGACC
Organism: Alphaproteobacteria bacterium; assembly: GCA_004292755.1. GTDB lineage: Bacteria > Pseudomonadota > Alphaproteobacteria > Elsterales > Elsteraceae > RDXE01. Next base: position 128,799 of record RDXE01000025.1, on the reverse strand, counting down.
ACACGAAGCTGCACACGGCCAGGAATTCAACACCTGTGCTGGCGATGTCGGTCGCGCGCTCGGCTGTGATGCCACCGACGGCGACGGCGGGCACGGTCATGATCTCTGCCCACCACAACAGCGGCTCCAGGCTCTCCAGCGGCGGCGTGTCGACAGTGGCGCTGGCGAAACAGGGCCCGAAGGAAACGTAGTCGACGCCTTCCTCCGCCAGTTCCAGCGCCAGATGGCGCGATCCACCAGCAGATATGCCGACGATGCCATCGGGTAGCGCTTTGCGCGCCGCCCGCACCGCTTTCAGGCTGGGGGCCTCCAGATGCACTCCGTCCGCGCCGACTTGGACGGCCAGCGCCACGTCATTGGCGATGGTGACGGCGATGTCCTGGGCCTGGATCAGTGGCACCAAGTGCCGGATGGCGGCGATGCGCGCCTCCACCGGCAGGTCGGGGAAGCGGAGCTGGACGCAGGCGACATCGCCCGCGTCCAGCACCTCTGGCAATGCCGCTGCGAAGACCGCAAGATCGATCTGCGGCGGCGTGATCAGCAACAACCGAGGGGGAGGGGAAACCTCCTCCAGCTCGCTCACGCCTTGCCCTGGTAGATCTTGATGATCTGGTCGAGCATGGCGAGGGCCTCGTCGCGCGGACGCTGGAAGGTGTTGCGACCAATGATCGAGCCATTGCCGCCACCGTCACGAATGCCACGGCATTCGTTGTAGATGCCGTCCAGATCCTTCGCCTCACCGCCGGAGAACACGACGATGCGCTTGCCTGCAAAGCAGGCTTCGGTCACGTGCTTCACCCGCTCGGCCAGCGTGCCGATGGCGATCTTGCCGCCTTCGTAGCTCTTCTTGGCCGCATCCAGGCCAATCACGCCAGTCGGCGGCTTCACTTTGATGATATGGGCACCCAGCAGAGCCGCCATGTGGGCCGCGTAGGCGCAGATGTCGACGGCCGTCTCGGCCTCCTTCGACAGGTTGCCGCCGCGCGGATAAGACCACACGACGACGGCCAGGCCGCACGCCTTTGCCTCTTCTGCCAGCTCGCGCAACTGCTCGATCATCTGGAACTGATTGTCGGAGCCTGGATAGATCGTAAACCCGATCGCCGAGCAACCGAGCCGCAACGCATCCTGCACCGAGGCGGTGATCGCCTGACAGGCGTCTTCCTTCAAGCGCGACAGCGAGTTGGAGGAATTGATCTTCAGGATGGTCGGAATGGCTCCCGCGAAGGCATCGGCACCCGCTTCCAGCATGCCCAGCGGGGCAGCATAGGCCGACAGGCCCGCGTCAATCGCCAGTTGGAAGTGGTAGTGGGGGTCGTAGGCATCTGGATTCGGCTGGAAGGACCGCGCCGGGCCATGCTCGAAGCCCTGGTCGACGGGCAGGATCACCAGCTTGCCGGTGCCGCCCAGCTTGCCCTCCATCAGGATGCGGGCAAGATTGGCCTTGGTGCCGGGGCTATCGCTCTCGTAGTTGTCGAGGATGCGTTTGACGGCGCGGGTGATGCGCATAGGACTGGTCCTCTGCCGAATGACGGAACGGCGGCGGGTGTAGCCGATGCTGCGCGCGGCTTCAATGGCGCTTCGGTCGGAGCGCGTCGATATCCGCGTTTACACCACGTCTGCCGCCGTCAGGGGCGCCGTCAGCCCAACCAACTCAATCACCATACCCGCAGGTACGGCGCCAGCCAGGGTGGTGTAGCGCACGCCGTTGCCCAGCACCTCCACCGTGGTTTCGGCTTGGAACGTGGCAAAATTGGTCCAGAGCGATGTGATGTTAAGGCGATCCCCGCCTGCGATCGAGAAGTCGGCAACTGTGATTTTGCTGCTTGCGCCTGCGGCGAATGCAACCACGTCCGCTCCACCACCGGTGAAGATCACGTCAGTGCCGAGGCCGGCATCTAGAACGTCGGACTGATCGCCGCCGACCAACGTGTCGTTGCCGCCGCCACCGGACAGGTTGTCCAGACCGCCCCCGCCAAACAGCACATCGTCACCCATTCCGCCAACCAAGGTCTGGTCGCCAGCGCCGCCGACCAGCGTATCGGCGCCGCTGCCAGTGGTTATGGTCTGATTGGTGCCCTCCTGACGGAATACCAACAGGTTACCACTGGCACCAGCCAAGTTGAGCGCGACTGCGGTGGGCGCAGTGCCAATCACGATGGTGGCATCGCCAGCACCGCCGTTGATGGTCGCGGTGCCACGCCCAGGCAACCCAGCGAACACAGTTGCTTGCGCACTGCCAAGCGTGATGGTGGTCGCCCCGCCATTATCGACCACCACCGTGGCGCTCTTGGTGCCAAGTGTGATGCTGTCAGTGCCGCCGCCCACGAAGGCGGTGCTGCCGGCACCGGCGTTGAAGCTGATGGTTTCGTTGCTGGCACCGGCGATGTAGGTGCCCGTCCAGGTTTCGGGCAGGGTCACGGTCGAGGCGCCGTCCTTCGCCCCCAGAATCTGGTGGATGTTGGTCAGGGTAACGCCGGTGAAATTGTAGGGACCGCCGCCGCTCATCCGGACGGCGTTCATGCCAGCACCACCGGAAAAGCTGTCGCCAGCCTGTAGAGTGGTTTCTGTGGTAACCAGAATATCGTCGCCAGAACTGCCAGTGATGACGTCGCCGGCAGTGGCGGTGGTCGAGGTCGGGTTCACATTGATGGTGACGAAGCCACCTGTTAGCAGAAAGGTTCCAACGGGACGATCCCCTGGCAGCCAATACACGGTGGTGGCCGGACCGACCGAGCCAATCGCGCGGACATAGACCGGTGTCTCGTTGTTGACTGCAGAGCCGATCTCAACACTGTTCGCGGCCATGTTGGTGCCGCTGCCTGCCCCCATGCCGGTCACACCGCCGCCGAGGTTGATGCCGATCCGGTCACCGAAATTCGCATCGGCAAAGCGCACCACACCGCCTGCGGCCGACGGAATCAGCGTATCAATCGAGAAGCCACCGATCACGGTGTCGGTGCCGCCGCCGCTATAGATGGTGTCGTCACCGGGTCCAGCGTCGATCACATTGATGCCGGTGCCGCCATCCAGCGTGTCGTTCCCCAAGCCACCGCGCAGCGTGTCATGGCCAGCGCCCCCGAGAATGTCCACCGCCTGGGTGGACCGGTTCTCGATGACGTGGATCGACTTGCCGACTGATAGGCCGCTAGCGACGATTTTGGTGCTGATTGCTGCCTGACTGCCAATCTGGATTTCCAAGCGACTGTTGGCCAGGGTGCCGACATAGGCATCGGTGACAATCAACTCGCGATAGGTTCCGGTTCCCTGGCTATAGCCGACTGGTGCGTAACTCGGGCTGGCGTAGAGGTCGCGCACGCCGAAGCCGAACCGCTCAAACCCCGTGACATTGGCAAGGATTCCAGCGCCCGTCGTGTAGCTCCAGCCGTTGGTGTCCCACAGTTCAAAGGTATCAAGGCCGCTGCCACCGCTGATGATGTCGGCATTGGTTAGGTTGGCTTCTTTGGTGATGACGTAGTCATCGCCGCCATTCCCGGCGACGGTGTCATCCCCACCCCACGCCGCATCAATGACATCGTTGCCTTGAGAGCCGATCAGCGAGTTGGCGGAATTTGACCCAGTGATCACGACCCCTTGCCAGCGGGTCACTGCGGAGGCATCGACATGGGTGTTGAGCCCGGTTGCCACCGTCGGTTCCAACACCATGGCAAGGCGCCCGTCGCCATAGTGGTTGGCCGCGACAAACGCGTTGTCGAGGGTCAGCGTGCCGTCGAAGCCATTGTTCCACAGCATGATCTCGATGCCGCGCATGTTCGGGAACGCTGCACCGGTAAAGGCGGCCATCGTGCCGTTGGCGGCTGGAAACAGATACAGTGCGTCGCGCGCGCTGTTCAGGTCGCCAGCACTGGCCCAAACAGTATCGGCACTCGTTAGAGTGGTCAAAGGGTTGGCTTTATAGTCATCATAGGCGCCCTGGCTGGACGAGAAAGCATCCGGCCCGGCGGTAAAATTGAACGTCCCCACACTCATACCTCCGAGTCGAACCAGCCTCCTGTCGTAGCAGGCTGGACGCCGTTCCAATCAATGCTTGATGATTTAGGTTCTACCCAACCCGGCGGCTGCGTTGAAACAGCGCCTCGGCCTCCGGCAGCCGTTCATTGAGGGCGGCGATGCGCGCGGCGTCGCTTGGGTGGGTTGAAAGGAACTCCGGCGGCGAGCCGCGGCGTTGGCTTTCAGCTTCCATGGCCTGCCAGAAGCGGGGTGCCTCGCGCGGGTCGTAGCCAGCGCCCGCCATGTAGCGCAGGCCCAGCGCGTCTGCTTCGAACTCATGCTGGCGCGAGTAGGGCATCAACACGCCATAGGTAACGCCCGCCCCCAGCAACCCCGCCAGCAGCGAGGCTTGGCGCCGGTTGGAAGCAGCACCGGCGATGAATGCACTGGCCACCCCCACCACCAGCGAAGCAGCCAGATGCTGGCTCATCCGCTCCGCCCCATGGCGCGCAGCCACATGGCCACATTCATGGCCGAGGATGTTGGCGACTTTGGCATCATTGTCGGCCAGCGATTGCATGCCGGTGAAGTAACCAACCTTACCGCCGGGCAGCACAAAGGCGTTGGGCGGCCCCTCGAACACCTCAAACTCCCAGTTCAAGTTGGTCATCTCAGTGGTGCCGACCACGCGGTCGCCGATGCGATCAATCTGGCGCTGCATTTGGGCGTTGTCGGAGCGGCGATATTGGCGCCGAATCTGGCCCCAGGTTTGCTGGCCTGCCTGGGCTAGTTCTTCATCGCTGATCAGCATTAACTGACTGCGACCGAGAACAGCATTGTGCTCGCACCCGGCCAGCGACACTGCCGCCAAGCCACCAACCACGGCCCGCCGTGACGGAGTGTGATCCATTGCTTGCGTCCCCCACCCACCTTGTTGCCAATAGAGGAAGTCTAGCAACCTAGGGCTGCTGGTACCAGATGCCGATGTCCGTGAGACAGGCCGCAGCCAGGGGCCTCAGCGCCGCAGCAGCCAGTCGTGGGTGGCTGCCTCGGGATCGGCAACGCTGGCCAAGTCCAGACTGGGCGGGCGATGGTCCAGCATGGTGATGCCGTGCTCCATCGCGATGCCCGCCAGCTTCAACAAAGTCTCATGGCTGCCGGTGTAGATGATCACGTCCGCGGCCCGTTGATGCACGGCTGCCATCGCCCGCCCAGGTGCGCCTTGACAATCCAACATGGCGAGAGCGCGCCCCTCCGGCACGGCAGCACGCGCGTCCCGAATGACAGCTGCAAAAAAGCCGGGCCCCGTGAAGGACCCGGCTGCAACAGCTGACATCAGCGCGATCTGTTGGTCCAGGCGGGCTGCGGCGGTGAGTGCCGCCACAGCATGGGCCAAGTGATGCACCGTCACCGCAGGCGGCAGGGTGGGCAATCCTGTCCGTCCCTCCCGCCGCGCCATGGGGTCAGATCAACTTTGCCATGGCCGCTGCGGTGTCGAGCATGCGGTTGGAAAAGCCCCACTCATTGTCATACCAGGACAGCACGCGCACAAAGCTGCCCTCGATCACCTGGGTCTGGGTCAGGTCGAAGGTGGAGGAGGCCGGGTTGTGGTTGAAGTCGCTGGACACCAACTCCGCCGACGTCACATCCAGCACGCCCTTCAGGCGACCATTGGCCGCTTCGGTGATCGCGGCGTTGATCTCGGCCGCCGTGGTGGCCCGACCTGCGGTGAAGGTGAGATCGATGAGGGAGACGTTGGGGGTTGGCACCCGGATCGCCGTGCCATCCAGTTTGCCCTTCAACTCCGGCAGCACCAACCCGACGGCTCGGGCGGCACCAGTGGAGGTCGGGATCATCGACAAGGCCGCAGCCCGGGCGCGTCGCAGATCCTTGTGCAGGGTGTCGACGGTGGACTGATCGCCTGTGTACGCGTGGATCGTGGTCATGAAGCCGTGCTGAATGCCCACCGTCTGGTGCAGCACCTGGGCCACCGGCGCCAAGCAGTTGGTGGTGCAGGAGGCATTGGAGACCACCGTGTGCTCAGCCGTCAGGGCCTGATGGTTCACGCCATACACCACCGTCAAGTCAACTCCGTCTGCAGGAGCGGAGACCAGCACGCGCTTGGCACCGGCCTCCAAATGCTTGGCCGCGGACTCGCGCTTGGTGAAGATGCCCGTGCACTCAAACGCAATGTCCACGCCCAACTCGCCCCAGGGCAGCTTGGCCGGATCGCGCTCAGCAGTTACTTTGATCTTGCCGGTGCCAAGGTCAATCCAGTCCTCACCGGCGCTGACGGCACCCGGGAACTGCCCGTGGACACTGTCATGCTTGATCAGATGGGCGTTGGCGGCAGCAGGACCAAGGTCGTTGATGCCAACCAGGGTGATGTCGCTGCGCCCGCTCTCGAACAGGGCGCGGGCGACGAGGCGACCGATCCGGCCGAACCCGTTGATGGCGACACGCACGGTCATGGCAGTTTCCTCCGGGAACGTTTCTGTGGGGAGATCAAGGGACAAAGAACCAAAAAGGGGACTGGATCAGCGGCCCAGCTTGGCGCGGGCCTTGGCTGCCAGCGCGTCCGCCGTGATGCCGAAGTGACGGTACAGGTCTTCCGCCGGAGCAGACGCGCCAAAGCCGGTCATGCCGACGACATCGCTTTCCTGACCAACGAACCGGGTCCAGCCAAAGGGCAATGCGGCTTCGATGGCAAGCCGTGGGGCGGCGCCCAGCACGGCTTCGCGATAGCTGCGATCCTGCTCCGCGAAGTATTCCCATGAGGGCAGGGAGACGACAGCCGCCTGGATGCCATCGACCGCCAACAGACGCGCGGCCTCCAGTGCCAGATGCAGTTCAGAACCCGTCGCCAACAGGGTGATGTCGCGGGCTTCCACCTCGTGCAGCACATAGCCGCCGCGGGCCGAGTGGTTGCCATCGGTGTGGACCGTGCGCAGCGTCGGCAAGGCTTGGCGGGTCAGTGCCAGGACCGATGGGCCCCGGCGGGTCAGCGCCAGCGCCCAGCACTCAGCCACTTCCACGGCGTCACCGGGCCGGAACACGGCCAGACCCGGAATGGCGCGGAGTGCGGCCAAGTGTTCGACCGGTTGGTGGGTCGGACCATCCTCACCGAGACCAATCGAATCGTGGGTCATCACATAGACGACCCGCTGCGCCATCAGGGCCGACAGGCGAATGGCGGGCCGACAATAGTCGGTGAACACCAGGAAGGTGCCGCCGAAGGGAATCACACCGCCGTGCAGCGCCATGCCATTCATCGCCGCGGCCATGCCATGCTCGCGGATGCCATAATGCAGGTAACGACCGCCGGGGTTGGCAGCCGTCAACAGGTCCACCCCCTTCGCCTTGGTGTTGTTGGAGCCAGTCAAGTCTGCTGAGCCGCCCAGCAACTCCGGCACCGCGGGTACCAGCGCGTCCAGCACCATGCCGGAGGATTGGCGGGTTGCGATCTTCGGTGAGCTGGTGGAGAAGGACTGCTTGATTTCGCGAATTGTGGCGGCAAATCCTTCCGGCAACTCGCCAGATAAGCGGCGGTTGAACTCGACCGTGGTTTCGGCTGGTGCCGCGTCATAGCGCGCGATCCAGGCGTCGTAGAGGGATTGGCCGCGGGCCTCCGCTTGCCGCCACGCAGACAGAATCGGCTCTGGAATCTCGAACGGCGGGTGGGGCCAGCCAATCGCGGCGCGCGTTCCGGCAATCTCCTCCGCACCCAGTGGCGAGCCGTGGGACGCGGAGGTGCCAGCCTTCTTCGGCGCACCGCGGGCAATCACCGTGCGGCAGGCGATGAGTGAGGGTAGCGATTGCTCCTGCGCCCAGGCCAGCGCCGCGCGAATGGCCTCCGGATCATGGCCGTCAATCGCAGTGGTCGCCCAGCCCGCTGCCTGGAAGCGCGCGATCTGATCCTCGGAGGAGGACATCGAGACCGGGCCATCAATCGAAATCGCGTTGTCGTCCCAAAGCACGATCAAGCGGTTGAGCTTCAAATGCCCAGCCAGACTGATCGCTTCCTGGCTGATGCCTTCCATCAGGCAGCCATCACCTGCGATCACATAGGTGCGGTGATCAACAAGGCTGTCGCCAAAGCTTTGGTTCAGGGCGCGTTCTGCGATTGCCATCCCAACAGCCGTGGCGAGCCCTTGGCCGAGGGGACCGGTTGTCGTCTCCACCCCGCCTGCGTGGCCGTATTCCGGGTGGCCCGCGGTGATGGAGCCCAGCTGGCGGAACGCCTTGATCTGGTCCATCGTCATGTCGCGATGGCCGGTCAAATGCAGCACCGCGTACAGCAGCATCGAGCCGTGACCGGCCGAGAGCACGAAGCGATCACGGTCAGGCCAGTCTGGATGGGCCGGGTCAAACCGCAAGACCTCGCGGAACAGCACCGTTGCGACATCGGCCATGCCCATCGGCATGCCAGGATGACCGGATTTTGCGTGTTCCACGGCATCCATCGCGAGCGCGCGGATGGCATTCGCAAGGTCGGCGTGGGCAACGGTACTGGACATGCGCTGGTCCCTGTTGATTGGGCGTGGGTGGAACGGGCGTGCTGCGGTACCAGGTCCGGGTCGTAACCAACCCTGTCGCCACACGGTATGGGGCCACAGGTCACCGGGTTTGGCGAGGCATCCCGTCACGACGGAGGGACCCCCAAAGCGGCGGGAATTTGAGACCAGCCCTGCGGCCCGTCAACTGTTGTGTCGGCACACCCGCGCGCGGTACTATTGCGTTAACCATGAGTTCACTTGACGCCGCCTGCGCCCGCCTGGATGCCGCCCTCCTCAAGATGGAAGGTGCTCTCGCGGACCGTCTGGAAGCCCTCGCCACTGAGCGGGATGGCCTGCGCTCCGCCCTGGCCGCGGCTGAAGCCGCCCAGCAACGCCTGACCTTGAAGCTGAAGGAGGCAGAGGCCGATCTCGCCGACGCCCGCTCAGCCGAAGTGCATCTGGCCGAAGCACGGGCCACTGGTGCGGCGCTGGCTGAAGCCCGCACAGCCGAAGCGGCCGAGCGTGCGGCTGAACGCGACGCGTTGGTTCGCCGCCTGGAAGCAGCCGACGCCGCGGCGGCTGAGCATCGCGCAGCTCTAGAAGCGATGGCCGCGGACCATCGCGAGGCGGCCGGTGCATTTGGCACCGAGCGTGCGGCCCTGCTGGCCGAGGTTGAGGTGTTGCGGCGTGACCTTGCCACTGTGCGCGGCGAGTTGACGGCCCTGCGCAGCGCTGGTGCCTCGCCCGGTGACGCCGAAGCGCGCCGCAAGCTGGCCGAGCAGTTGGAGATTTCGGAGGCAGATCGTCGCAGGCTGTCCCTTCAACTGGCGACTGCCGAGTCGGAACGCGCAAAACTGAACGCCGAATTGGCGAGCGCGCGGACCGAGCAGGCAGCCCTGACCCAAGCCGTCCGCGATGCCGAAGATAGCCGCGCGGCCTTGGCGCAGTTGAACACCCAGGCGGCCCAGCGGGTCGATCAAACCATCGGTCGCTTGCGCGGCCTTCTGCAAAGCTGAGGTGCCGATGCCGACCGTGACCGTCACCGTCAACGGCCGCAGCTACCCGGTTACCTGCGACGCGGGCCAGGAACCGTTGGTCGAGGCCTCGGCTGCTGAGCTGGACCGCCGGGTTCAGATGTTCGTGAAAGCCTATGGTCAGCCGGGTGAGGGACAGTTGTTGGTGTTGGCTGGCTTGATGCTCGCAGCCGAACTCACCGAACTGCGCCAGCCCCGTGCCGACCTTGCGACAGAGGCCAAGGGCACCGCGGCGATTGAGGCAATTGCCCATCGCATTGAGGCGATTGCTGGCAAGTTGGAACGCACCAGCGGGTAGCCCCGGCGCCCAGGCAGCGCGTGGCCTGCTTGGCACCGAGCTGTCCGAGGTGACCATCAACACGGCCCCGTCAGGCTGAGCCGCAGCGCCCGTTTGGGCTGCCCCGTTTGGGCTGCCCCGTTTGGGCTGCCCCGTTTGGGCTGCATTGTCGCTAAACCGGCAGGCGAATGGTGGCGCGCAAGCCACCCAGCGGGCTGTCGGCCAGCATCACCTCGCCGCCATGGCTGCGCACCACATCGCGCGCGATGGTGAGGCCCAAGCCGACGCCGCCGGTTGCGGCATTGCGCGACTTGTCCAGGCGATAGAACGGCTTGAACACATCCTCGCGTTGGGCACGGGGAATGCCAGGGCCATTGTCGTCCACAGTGATCTCAATCGCTGTTTGATCCTGGCGGGCGGCCACGGCGATGTGGCTGCCGTACCGCGCCGCATTGCCGATCAAGTTGTCGAGGCCGCGTTTCAACGCCATCGGTTTGATGCTGAGGGAAGGGAGAGTGGCGAGCGTCAGGCTAACATCCGCCCCCGCCCGCCGGGCATTGGTGACCACATCCTCAATCAAGCCTTTGAGGTCCGTTGCAACGGTGGGCTCGGTTCCCTCGCCGCGGGCAAAGGCGAGATAGCCATCGACCATGCGCTCCATCTCTGCAATGTCGGACTGGAGTTCGGCGGTCTCCGGGCTTTCGGGCAGGAACGCGAGGGCCAGCTTCATGCGGGTGAGCGGGGTGCGCAGATCATGGCTGACCCCGGCCAGCATCTCGGTGCGCTGGGTGACTGCGCGGGTGATGCGCTCCCGCATGCGCAGGAACTCCAGCGCTGCCCGGCGCACCTCCGTCGCGCCCTCGATCTTGAAGCCGGGCGTGTCGCGCCCCTTGCCGAATGCCTCGGCCGCGGCCGCCAGTCGCCGGATTGGGCGCACCTGATTGCGCATGAAAGCAGCTGCAATCGCGACCAGAATGAGGGAGGAACCCACCATCCACAGCAGAAACACATAGGTGGTGGTGCTGAACAGGCGCTTGCGGGAGACAGTGGCAGTCAACACGCCTTGTGCGAGTTGCACCCCGATGAGCACGTGGCGGTCATCGGCCCCATTGTCGATGGTGAAGGGGCGCTGGACCCGTTCCTCCAGCCCCGCGATCAACAGGGCTGCGAGGGTAGAACCATCATCGCCCCGGTCCGGTGTGTTCGGCAGGATCGCGCCATCGACAAAGCCAAAGCGAATGCCAGTGTTGCGCAGCGCCGTGTCCAAAAACGCCTCGCGCCCCGCTGCATCGAAGGAGCGCTCGCTCAACTCTGCCACCATGGCGACATCACCCGCGACCGAGGCTGACAAACGCCGGGCCAGCGTGTCCCAGTGGGTTTCAAAGAACACGTAAGCGGCAATCGCCTGCAACAGCACCAGCGGCGACACCAGGATCAGCAAGGTGCGCCCGAACAGGGACTTCGGCAGGAAGCGTTTCAGCCACAGCAGCATGGCTGCCTCTCAACTCCACCGATCATCGGACGGGTCAGTCCGGCTGCAGGACATAGCCCACGCCGCGCACTGTTTGTAAATAGCGTGGCGCTTTTGGGTCCGGCTCCAGCTTGCGGCGCAGGCGGGTGACGGCGACATCAATCGCGCGTTCCTGCCCGCCAAACCCTGCCTCGATCAGATCATCGCGGGCGACTGGCTGGCCTGCGCGACTGGCGAAAAACACCAGCAGCTGTGCCTCGGCACTGGTCAGCCGCACCTCCTCCTCGCCCTGGCGCAGGCGCTGGCGCACGGGATCAAACAGCTTGGTGCCAAAGCGCAGGCCCGGTGCCGGTGGAATGGGGGTTGCCCGCTCCAGAATCCGGCGCAGGCGCAGCACCAGTTCGCGCGGCTCAAACGGCTTGCCGAGATAGTCATCAGCACCGCTCTCCAGCCCCTCGATGCGCTGCTCCACTTCCGTCATCGCCGTCAACAACAGGATCGGCACTTGGGAGCGTTGCCGGATCGCGCGCGTGGCCTCAAACCCAGAGACGCCGGGCATCATGACATCCATCACCACGAGGTCGACTGCCACCGCCTCCAGCAGCGCCAATGCCTCAGCCCCATCCCCCGCCTCGGAGACGACAAACCCTTGGTCCGACAGATACCGCCGCAGGAGGCCGCGCAGCCGATCATCATCATCGACGACCAGCACATGCGGCAAATCAGCAGGGGCGGGGGAGGGCGCTGCACTGTCCATACGCTGAGTGTAGCCGAGCGCTGGGGCGGGCGCTATTTCGAGCGGGTCAGAACCGAACGACGGTGGCGGCGGCAGCCAATTGCGTGGCGCGCAGCATGATGTCGTTTTTCTCTTCCGGCCACCCGATACCATGGGCGTGACGCGGTGGCGTATCGTCCGCATCAAGGGATCGTTCCAATGCTCGACCGGCTCCTGCCGTAAACAACGCATCGCCTTTGGCTGGCGAGTTTGGTCGGGGATACTGGCGCGCTAAGCTCTCTCGCTCTTCTGCAGTCATGCCGTCGACGCGGAAGACTGAGGTGCTTCCGTTATGAGGCATCAATGCTGTGTAATGCGGTTTATCCTTAGCAAAATGCCCGCTTTGATAGCAAAAGCGCGCAAGAGGTTCCCCGTCATCGACAGTGACTGGCAATCCGGATGGCAGCATGGGGTTAGCGCAGGAAGTCTCTGATATTGCCAAGCAACCATTTCGGCAGCGTCACACCGTCCACGGTGGATTTGCCAGAACCGGACTTGATGCCATCAAGCCAAGCATAGTCGATCCGCCCGTCAGCACTGATGCGAACTGAGAAGGATGCTGTTTCCGTCTTGGCCCAATCTAGTGAGACAATTCCATCCGGTAGAGGAGCAAGGCTTGGCATCGGAAAGTCATTCGACAGAGATTCGATAACTGCTTTGGTAACGTCATAGACTTGATTGGAGATCGGGCGCCACCCTGTTGATCGGTCGATCGGATACGCAGACTCATTGACCTGACCTCACGACACCGTGAACCGATTGTCCCCAAACCGCTGTTATCACCAACGACCTGGACCGTGACCCATCCCGCAGGCGGGACAACCCCAACTATCCTGATGGCGTTGGACAGTCACACTCTTAATGTATTCGGGTCTGCAGATATCTGTCAATCAGGATACATGGCGCAAGTTAGCAGTGTCGCTGAGACATTCAACTCAAATGGCGAGGCCTCTGGCTGGCGCAGTCGCTCCAGCACCCGCGCTACGCTGCTACTTCGGCTCCGGGCGCTTGAAGCGGTCGCGGTCGTGGGCGCTGACCAGGCCGGTCATGACCGTGCGGAAGCCTTCAACCGCTTGGGCACCCGCGTTGCGGTAGGCGTCGGCGATCAGGCGTTTTTGGCAGTCGGTCAACAGACGTTCCAGATCGCGGCCTTTGTCGGTCAGTTCTAGCAAGCGTTGGCGGCGGTCGCTTTGGCCGGGGCGTTGCAGGATGTAGCCCTCGGCGACCAGTTGGCTCAAGACGCGCGCCAGCGATTGCTTGGTGATCTTCAAGATCGCCAGCAACGCCGACACAGTCATGCCGGGGTGGCGGCCAACGAAATAGATCACCCGGTGATGCGCGCGGCCAAAGCCGTAAGCATCAAGGATGCGATCGGGCTCAGCCGTGAAGTCCCGGTAGGCGAAGAACAGCAGTTCAATCGCCTGTCGCAGGTCCTCTTCGCGCAAGAACAGTTGGGTGTGTCCAGCTTTGGCGGCGGTCATGATCGCTCGAAGGTCCCTTGGTCGCGGTCACCAGACAGGATGGCGGCACGGGTGGTCAAGGTGGGTGTCGTGCCGCAGGGGGTGGCAAGAAGGTGCAAATTTGTCACACTGTTGCTGATCTGCCAGTCTTCGTGCGGCACCCACCAGCATCGTCAAGATCAGGTGCGCGGACACGGGTCGATTGGACGATCAGCCGAGGGATTGTTTGATATCCACTGCCGCACCTGGATCGGTTCCATTCTGTTTGATTGGACCCGGCCCCGGACTGATCGTCCGGAGATGTGCAGGATCGCACGAATGTTGGTGGGCTCAGACGTTTTCCTGTTGCCATGTGATCGCCGTCACGGCTATGACCGCAGAGCGACGGGGGCATGTGGACGGAGGATGGCGGAATGCGGACGGTCAGCTTGAAAGTCGTCTCTCGGATTGCTCTCGCCGCCGTCTGTTTCGCAGTTTCGCTTGGGTCTGCTGCCGCGCAAAGTCTGCGCAGCTTTGAGTCCAATGGCCGGTCTGTCCGGGTGGATGAGTTTCGCGCCCATGGCGGCGGTCGCGGGCCCGCGGTGATGATTCTGCACGGCGCATCCGGTCTGGGCGACGGTACGCTGCTGTACCCGCTGGCGCGCGATCTCGCGGACCGCGGCATCAATGCCTATGTCGTGCGTTATTTCGATGGTCTGGCCGCCCCCGCCCCGAACGTGCGCCCGGCGGCCACCAATAACCGCCAGCCAACGGCGCGGCAGGCAAACACGCGCCAGACCAGCGCGCGAGCGGCTCCGGCGCAGCGCCCGGCACGGACGAATTTCGCCAGCCCCGGGTTGCATGCCAGCCGTGACCGGGTGTTGACCGACGCCCTCAGCTTCATTCGCCGCCAGCCCCATGTGGATGGCAACCGGATCGGTCTGTTCGGTTTGTCGCTGGGTGGTTTCCATACACTCGACATCGCATCGCGGGATCGCAGCATCCTGGCGGCTGTCAGCTTCGTGGGCGCCATGCCGGGCAACAATCCGGAAGATCGCAGCTTGGCCGCCATGCCGCCGACGCTGCTGCTGCATGGTACCAATGACCGGATCGTGCCGTTCCAGCGGGTTCAGCGTCTTTACACGGCGATGCAACAGGCCGGTGCTCCCGTGCAAATGACCACGTTCCGGGGTGCTGGTCATAGTTTCCGCGGCAGTGACCTCGTTCGCGCCCATGATCAGGCGGCCACGTTCCTCGAAGCGGCTCTGCTGGGTCGAGGGGTCACCACGGTGGCGACCCGCCCGTACTAATCGCGCTGGCCGCGGCGGTTCAGCACGAAGAACGCGATCAGGGTGGCAAGTTGGAGTGTCACCAGCACGGTTAGCACGACGGCGTGACCGGCGACACGGTCCGGTGCTGCTTGTAGTCCAACGCCAGCCAGGCTCTGCACGGCGAAGCCAGTGCCAAACACCACCATGTTGAGGGCCGTGTTGACCCGCCCAGCCGCGCTGGCTGGAAAGCGCTGGGTCAACAGCGGATAGCCCAGAATGGTCTGCACGCCCAGGAACACATAGGCGAACCACAACAGCGTCACTGCCCCAGTCCAGCCCAGGATCAGCGGCAGATGCACGGCTGAGAAGACAATGCAGGCCAGCGGAAACAGCCGCTCAATGCTCACCCCACGGCGGATCAGAGCGTCGGTTGCCATGCCGCCCAGCGCATAGCCAGGGATGATCGCAATCGACATCCAGAACAGCACCACCGCGGCATCGCCGCGCGTCAGCCCAGCGACATCCACCAGCCACGGCCCCGCCCACAGGCTTTGATAGGCCAGCAGGCAGCCATGGGTGGCAGCAGTGACGGGGGCCACGGCCCAGAACGACCGGGAGGTGAGGATCTGGCGCAGCACTGCCATCTCCGCCCGCAGCGGCTGGGCAGGTCCGCGTGCCCGCTCTGGCACGGCCAGCCATTGCCAGCAGCCAACCAGCAGGGTCACGGCGGCCAGCACCCAGAACACACCGCGCCAGCCAACCCAATCGGCCAGCACTTGAGCTGGCACCGTGCCCAACGCCGCCCCCAATCCCCCGAACGCCAGCAGCAAGCCATTGGCGAGCGGCAGGCGGCCAGCGGGCCATGTCTCCACATTGGCTTTGAACGCTGCCATCAAGCAGGCCGCCACCCCCGCACCGATGAGTGCGCGCCCGATGGTCAACCACCCACCATCGGGGGCGAGCGCGAACACGGCTGCACCACCGGCGGCAATCACCAGCAGCGTCGCCTCACACCGGCGGGGACCGTAGCGATCCAGTGCCAAGCCCAGCGGAATTTGGATGGCGGCAAAGGTGGCGAAGTAGGCGGCAGTGAGATTGCCCAGCGCCACCGTATCCAAGCCCAGTTCTCCTGCGAACAGCGGACCCGTGACGGTGTTGACCGTGCGATAGAGATAGGACAGCAGGTACCCAGCAGAAAACGGCAGAAACACGCGCCAAATGCGCGTTGACACACTCAACTCAGCCACCCCAACCCCCCGTCACGCCGACACTGACGCCAGCCGCGGCTACTCCGCCGGGTGGGTGGAGTGGCGGCTGGTCAGGCCCAGCATCCGGCGGATGCCAAGCACTTGCTGTCCCCACCAACCCAGCCGATTGTCGCGGTCAACCATTGGGTCCCGCACGCCGGTGGCTGGATACTCCGGCCCGAAATAGGCCGTGCGGAACAGGATATCCCAGATCGGGAACAGCACAGCAAAGTTCCGGTCATACATCCGGAATGGCTCTCCCTCATAATCGAGGGCGTGATGCTGGCGGTGAAAGCGCGGGCTGACCAACAGATACTGACCAACCCGGCCAAAGCTCCACCGGATGTTCGCGTGGCTGAGGGACTCGATGAAGCGCGCTGCCATCAGGGCCAGAATAAAGTGCTCTGGCGGGGTACCAACCAAAGTGGCGACACCCGCAACCCAGAACGCGCCGATGATATCGTCAATCAAGTGGTTGCGGTTGTCTGACCAGAACGACAAGTGGCGTTGAGAATGGTGCAGGCTGTGCAAACCCCACCACCAGCGGAACTGATGCTGCAGCCGGTGGCGCCAGTACTCCCCAAAATCAAACACAATCAAATAGGCAACGAACGCCCAGACTGAGGAGATGCCAAGGAACGGCAGCAACTGTTCCAGTGTTGGCCGGATCCAGCCATTGGCCACGAGCAGCGCTTCAATCTCCAATTCAATCGGCGAAAGAATGAAAAAGAACGCCAGCGGGATGATCCCCACCCGCGCCAGGATGGTGTAGAGAATATCCACACGCACAGCCCGTCGCCCCTGCCAGCGCTCGGCGGGGATCAGCGCTTCCAGTGGGCGCAGCAGAATGACCAGGATGCCAACCTCCACCACGCCCAGCATGGACGCTTCGAACACCGCGAACAGGTCTTCGGAAAACGCCATCAGCCCGAGGGAGTAGAGGGCGGGCAGCAGAAGCGCATCCCAGATGCGTGCCAGCGCATCAGCCCAGGCTTCACCGACCGATGTGAACACAGTGGAGATCACGGCACAGCCTCATTCAGGGCGCGGAAACACAAGCCACGGTGCAGCAAACCCTGCAACAATGGCTCAAACACTTTGATGAATGGGTCCTTCCGGTCCCAGATGCCGGTGTGCATCACGAGAATGTCACCGGGCCCGATGCGGCGCAGCGCTTGTGCCAGCAACTGGCTGTTGGGAAAGCGATCACTGTCCAATTCATCGCCCAGGAACCCAGCGGGGGTCCAGCCGATGTGACGCCAGCCCGCACTCTCCGCCCATGCCAGCGCCCGCGGCGTGGTGCGCCCTCCTGGTGCCCGCCACAGCCGCACCATGCGGCTGCCTGTCTCGGCGGCGAACCGCTCGGCTGGGCGCTCCAACTCGGCCAGGAACGCCGCACGGTCCAGTGCCTCGCGCTGCCCTCCGCCCCAGGCAATGTAGTCGATGCGCCCATCTTGTCGATCAGCACGCAGGTACCAGTGCCGCCAAGTGTGGCTGGCAAAGGCATGCCCCTCGGCTGCACGGGCACGCCAGTAGTCCCACCAACGCCCTTCCAGCGACCGGTCGCTGGTGATCGTCCGCTCATTGGCCAGAAAGAAGCTGGCGCGGATGGAGTAGCGCTGCAGCAGCGTCGCGATCTCATCGGCTGCTGCCATCGACCCTGTGTCGATGGTCAGCCAGATGTCCCCCCGGCAGCTGCGCTGCGGCATCTGGGCGAGCGCCGGGCAGGACAGAATGCCAAGCCCACTGCCCAGTACGGTTCGGCGTGTGAGCGCCGGGACAACACGGTCAGGGTTGATGGATGTAGATGCCATGAGGGGAGCGGCCCACCGAAATCTCGCCAACAACGGCTTGGCTGTGGCGGTCAATCACTTGAACCCGCTTGGCAACCCGGCTGGTCACCCAAAGCTGCGTGCGATCGGGGGAGAATTCAACATCATCGGGCCAGCCAGACGCGCGAATGTCTCCGATCACCTGCAAGGTCCGCCAGTCCAGCCGCGTGATGGTGCCAGCCACCCGGTTGGTTACCAGCACCTCATCGCCTTCGGGCGTGAGGAAAAGATTGTGCGCGCCCTTGCCGGTGCGAATCTCCTGGGTCACCCGTCCCGTGCGCCAGTCGATCACGCTGACGGTCTCGCCTCCCATATTGCCGACCAGCAGGTGGCGGTCATCGGGGGTCATCACAATCCCCGCAGGCGCGGCTCCAACCCGCGTCTGCCACAGCACAGTGTGGCTGGCAAGGTCGACGGCCATCACCAGATTGGTGTCCTGCAAGGTGATGAAGGTTTGGCTGGAGGCGCGGTCAAACGCGATGTGCGACGGGATTGAGCGGGCCGGCACCCGCGCCACCCGCTGCAATGTGGCAGCGTCGTAGATGTCCACCCAGTGCAGGCGGTTGCAGGTCAACACCATCCACTTGCCATCGGGGCTGAAACCGATCTGGTAGGGGTCTGGGATGTTGGCCATGCGGCGCAACTCCTTGCCCGTGGCGCCATCCAGGAACACCAGCTCATTGCCGGTGGTGTTGCCGACGATCACCTCCCCCGTGCCGGGATGGCGGGTGAGGTGATGGGGGCCCCGCCCAATCCGTCGCCGTTCGATTTCCCGCCGCTCGCTCAAGCTGAGCACGCTGAGTGAGTCATCGTTGGAATTCAGCACCAGCACCGTTTGCGCCTGAGCAGGCAGTGCAAGGACGATGGTGAGACACAACATCGCCAGCGCCTTGGCGCCAGCGGTTACAAAGCCGGTCATGATAGAGCCTGCCGCGTAGGGACGGACGGTCGGGACACTAGTCCCCGGCACGGCCAATGCGGCTGTGTTCGGTTGTCGCGGGGCGTGAGGGGTCGGGGATCAAGCAGTCCAGCGGGTCAAGGCGGCGTCGTCACTGTCGCGCGCATCCACCCAGGTGGCCCCGGCAGCGGTCTCCTCCAGCTTCCAGAAAGGCGCTTTGGTCTTCAAGTAATCCATCAGAAAGGCACAGGCGTCCAAGGCCGCCGCGCGGTGGGCTGAGGCAGTAAGGACCAGGACAATGCCTTCGCCCGGCAGCATACGCCCGTAGCGGTGAATGATCAGTGCGTCTGCCAGCGGCCAGCGACTGCGGGCATCCTGCTCAATGCGTTCCAGCATGCGCTCAGTCATGCCGGGATAATGCTCCAGTGTCAGCGCATTCACGCTTGGCTGGTCGTCTACACTGCGCACTGTGCCGACGAACATGGCAATCGCACCGACGCCATGGCTGCCGCCGCCTGCTGCGAAGCGGGCATACTCGGCGCCGACATCGAACGGCGCCTCCTGCACACGTACGGCCATCTCAGCCTCCCGTGACCGGCGGGAACAGCGCGACTTCGTCGCCCGCCGCCAGCGGCTGGTCAGGCTCGGCAAACTCCTGATTGACGGCGCAGCGAATCGCCTCAGGCCGACTGAAGGCATCGGCGTAGCCACCGCTGCGCGCTGCCAGGGTGGCGATCAGGGCACCGACGGTGGGCGGCACTGGGGTCAAGGTTTCCTCGGCCCGTCCGATTCGGGCCTTCAACCACGCGAAATACAAGATGCGGATCATCTCCCCTCCGGCAGTGAGGCGGGGCGACCCGTGGTGTCAGCATGGCCGATGCCAGCGCGCAGATAGTCCCACCCCGTCCACAAGGTCAAAATCGCTGCACCCCACAGACCAATCTCTCCAATCCACAGAACCGGCAGCCACGCCGGGCCATCGGCTCCAACAATCAGCACCCCGATGGAGACCATCTGTAAGCCTGTCTTCCACTTCGCCAAGCGGGAGACCGGCAAACCCACCTTCAAACCAGCCAGATACTCACGCAAGCCAGAGACCAGGATTTCGCGGCACAGGATCACCAGGGCGGCCAGCACGGCCCAGTCTTCAATCTTGCCGGTGGCAACCATGACCAGCAGCGCCGAGGCGACCAGTAGCTTGTCCGCAATCGGGTCCATCATCCGACCGAAGTCGGAGCCCTGATTGCGGGTGCGCGCAAGGTGACCGTCCAGCCAATCAGTAAAGCCTGCCAGGCAAAACACGGCACAGGCTGTCCACGCGCCAACGGGGCCGGGGACGTACAGCAACGTCACCAGCAGCGGGATCGCGGCGATCCGGGACAGGGTCAACCAATTGGCAAGAGTCATCGCATCCGGCACGAGAGGGGGCAGGGCAGCAGCGCAGCGGCCCTTAGGGTGGTCGACAGTTTAGCCGCCTGGGTGGAAGTGATCATAGATTTTTTGGGCGACAGTTCGATTAATGCCCGGAACCGCAGCCAGATCCTCCAATCCCGCCCGGGCCACTGCCCGTGCGGACCCAAAATGCTGCAGCAAGGCCTTTTTGCGCGCAGACCCAATGCCAGCGATCTCATCCAGTTCCGAGCGGCCAAGGGCCTTGGTGCGCCGTGCCCGGTGGGTGCCGATCGCAAAACGGTGAGCCTCGTCGCGCAAGCGCTGCAAGAAATACAGTACGGGATCATTGGGCGGCAGTTGAAACGGCTCCCGGTCAGGCAAGAAAAAGCGTTCGCGCCCGGCATCGCGATCTGGTCCCTTGGCAATCGCTGCTACGGGAATATCTGTGATGTCGAGGGACTTCAGAACCTCTACAGCGACGCCCAGTTGGCCTTGACCACCGTCGATCAGCAGCAAATCGGGCTTGGTGCCCTTTTCACCATCTGGGTCTTCCTCCATCAATCGGGATAGCCGACGGGTGAGGACTTCGCGCATCATGCCATAATCATCACCAGCCACTGCAGTGTTGCGGATTTTGAAGGTGCGGTACTGGCCCTTCATCAGCCCCTCGGGTCCAGCGACGATCATCGCGCCAACGGCGTTGGTGCCCTGAATGTGGCTGTTGTCATACACCTCCACCCGCTCTGGGGTGTCCTCCAGGCCCAGGCGCTCGGCCAGACCCTCCAGCAAGGTCCGCTGGGCCGAGGCTTCGGCGAGGCGGCGGCCATGGGCCTCGCGCGCGTTGGTCAGCGCATTCTCAACCAGACTGCGTTTGGTGCCGCGTTGTGGCACCACCAAGCTGACCTTGCGACCTGCCCGCAGGCTGAGCGCCTCGCCCAGCAACTCCAGCTCATCGGGGGCTTCGGACAGCAGGATCAGCGGCGGGATTTGTTTGCCGTCGTAGAACTGACCCAGAAAAGAGGCGAGCACCGCGGCCGGACCCAAGTCGCGGTCATGGCGGGGCGCATAGCATCGGGTGCCATAGTTGGAGCCACCGCGGAAAAAGAACACCTGGACGGAGGACGAGCCACCCGCTTGGTGGATGGCGATCACGTCGGCATCCTCCACAAAGTCAACATTCACCTCTTGGTGGGTTTGGACGAAGGTGAGGGCGCGGATGCGGTCGCGCAGCCTGGCGGCTCGTTCAAATTCCAGGTGCTCGGCCGCTTCTTGCATTTGGCTGACAAGGCGATCCTGCACATCTCGACTGCGCCCCGCCAGGAACCGGCGCGCATCAGCGACCAGGGCGCCATACTCGTCTTCCGAGATACGCCCAACGCACGGTGCAGCACAGCGTTTGATTTGATATTGCAGGCAGGGACGGGTGCGGCTGCTGAAGATTTGATCGGAGCAATTGCGCAACAAGAATGCACGTTGCAAGGCGACAATGGTTTTGTTGACGGCATTGGCGCTGGCGAAGGGGCCGTAATAGTCGCCAGGGCGGTTGCGGGCGCCACGATGTTTGGTGATGCGGGCAAACGCGTGGTCGCCAGTCAGCAGAATATGGGGGAAGGATTTGTCATCGCGCAGCAGCACATTGTAGCGCGGCTCCAGCGTCTTGATCAAATTGGCTTCCAACAGCAGCGCCTCCACCTCGGTGTGGGTGGTCACGATCTCCATCGTGATGGTTTCGGCGACCATGCGCTTCAAGCGATTGGGCAGGGCCTGGACACGGGTGTAGTTGACCACCCGTGCCTTCAGGCTGCGGGCCTTGCCGACATAGAGCGCGCTGCCATCGCCTGCCAGCATCCGGTAGACGCCGGGTGAGGCGGGCAGGGTATCAACCACGGCCTGGATCACTGCAACGCCCCGCGCCAGATTGGCGCCAGTCAGGCGCCGGGCGCTGGTCTGCTCGCCCTCTCCCGGTTCGACGGAGGGTGGGTCCAGCGGGCTGGACAAGCGGGTGTCGTCGGTCATAGCGGGCAGCAAGTGGGACAGCGACGCACGTCCGTCAAGCATCTCGGATGAACAACTGGTGCTGGCATTGTCAAGTTCCAGACACAATGTCAGACGTCCCAAAACTGTCCCCGCTTTCTGTGGATAACCCCGTGGACAACCAAGCGGGCAACCCATGATGCGCCGCAGAATCCCGGCCTTCCCACCCCGTTGCCCGTTTTTTATGCAAAAAATCTACTGCGTTGATTTCAAAGGAATTTTTGGCGAGCTGCGACCAGTTCGTCATCGCTGCTACACAGTCTGCTATGCCCGTGGGGGGGTTGACAGGGATGACTGCGGTATGTCACCCGCCTGTGCATAATCAGAATTGATTAACGCCGTCAGCGCCCTCAGCCTGCGCCAGTGCGCCTCAGTGGGACACTATGTCTCGAAGAAAATGCCAGTCGACGCCAACTGCCGCAGTCCCCGGCAGCAAGCTTGGCTTGGTGATGATCACGCGAACACTTTCTACGCGAAGATCATCAAAACACCGCACCGCAATACGGTGGGCCAATGTCTCCAGCAGACGCAAGCGCTGCCGCCCCGCTTCCTCGTGCAGATAGGTAAGGCAGCGGGCGTAATCGACAACGCAGGACAAGTCGTCGCGCGAGGGGTCGGCCGGGGGAACCACTGTCACCTCAAGAGAGATCAGCAGGGTTTGTGGGCCAAACAGCTCCTCAGGGTTGACGCCAATCTCGGCCTCAACCGCCACGTCGCGAACCAATAAGCGTAGGGTCATTCGTCTACCGGGGTGCCAGGCGGCGGGAACGCATAGCCCAGATGCTGGCCGCCATCCAGTGCCAGCATCTGACCGGTGAAGGAGGGGGTGTCGAGAATGAAGCCCATGGCGGCTGCAATCTCGGACACTCCCGTGGGCTGCCCCAGCGGCACACCGGCGGCTTGACGGGCAAACGCAGCCGGGTCTTGGCGGGTGTTCGCCAGCGTCGGGCCCGGTCCAATCGCGGCGACTCGAATGCGCGGTGCCAACGCCAACGCCATGGTTTGGGTCAGCGTCCACAACCCGGTTTTAGAGACTGTGTAGCTGATGAAATGCGGTGTCAGCGCCCAGACCCGTTGATCGATCAAATTGATGATCACACCGGTTTGCGGGTCTGGCAGGGCAGCCGCCATCGCCTGCATCAGCACAAAGGGGGCCCGCAGATTGGCCTCTAGATGCAAGTCCCAGCTGGCGCGCGTCACGGTCAGCGCATCATCCCGCTCAAAGCTGGAGGCATTGTTGACCAGCACGCCAATCGGGCCGAGCGTGGCCGACGCCTCTGGGATCAGGGCTGCGACCTCAGCCTCCACGCCCAAGTCTGCTGGCAGAGCAATGGCCCGGCCACCTGCCGCAGTGATTGCAGTTGCGAGCTCCCTCGCTGGCTGCTGGGAGCGATGGAAGTGGATTGCAACCGGGTGGCCGCGGGCGACGAGCGCGTGCACCAGCGCCTGACCGATGCGCTGGGCGCCACCAGTGACCAAGGCTGCGGGACGTGTCGGAGGGGGCAGAGGCGTCATGGCGTGGCAAGCTAGGCGCGTCTTGCAGCGCGACAAGAGGTTGATGCATGACTAATCAGCCAATTGCACCGGCGGTGTGCAGGAAGCCTCTCGCTTGCCGCGCCGCGGGTGGCTACACTCAGCGCGACCTTGCAGCGGATGGGCGAGAGATGGGTGACAAGTATCGGCTGGTGACGCGCTCTGATTTCGATGGACTGGTATGCGCCGTCTTGTTGCGCGATCTCGGGCTCATTGACGATATCAGCTTCGTCCATCCGAAAGATATGCAGGACGGGAAAATCGCAGTTTCTGGTCGAGACATCGTCACCAATCTGCCGTACCAGCCCTCGGCCTATCTCTGCTTTGACCACCACGCGTCCGAGGAAACCCGGCTCACCGGGGCGAAGCCAAACTTGATTCTGGACCCGCTGGCTCCGTCGGCTGCACGGGTGGTGTGGAACCATTTCGGTGGTCGCCAGCGCTTCGCCGATGTCTCGGAAGAGATGATGCAGGCGGTGGACCAAGCCGATAGCGCGCAATACACCATCGAGGACATTCTAGCGCCCGAGGGATGGACGCTGCTGAATTTCATCATGGACCCGCGCACTGGCTTAGGCCGATACAAGCACTTCCGGATATCCAACTATGATCTGATGATGGATTTGATCGTCCATTGTCGCAATCCCTCCATTCAGGAAATCCTGGCAATTCCGGACGTGCAAGAGCGCGTGCTGTTCTACTTGGAAAATGCCGAGCGTGCCGAGCATCAGTTGCGCCGCATCTGCACCGTGCACCAGAATGTCGCGTTCCTGGACACGACTGGCGAAGAAGAACTGGTACCCGCCAACCGTTTCCTAATCTACGCCTTGTATCCAGAATGCAATGTCTCCGTGCATCGGCTGTGGGGATTGCATAAGCAAAACACCGTGTTTGCCGTCGGCCACTCCATCACAAATCGCACCTGCAAAACGCGGGTTGGTGACTTGATGCTCAGCTATGGCGGTGGTGGTCATGATGCTGCTGGCACCTGCCAAGTTGCCAACCCGGACGCAGCACGGGTGGAGCGCGAGTTGATCGAGACGCTGATCCGCAACGGTTGACAGGTACCTAAGTTCCAGCCGGTGCCTGCACTAGCTGCGTCGGCGCGCCGCCTTGGCGGCGCCGCGGGCGACGGCGCGTTCCGCATCGGACTTCGGGCGACCACGGCGGCGCTCCTCCCGCCGCTCCGGCGGCGGGCGGCGTGTCGCGCTGGTTGGCACGCCAAGATCCTGGGCCTCCAGCCGCTTGATCTCGTCGCGCAGGCGCGCGGCTTCTTCGAATTCCAGATCGGCTGCCGCTGCGCGCATGCGCTTTTCCAAGTCGGCGATGACGGTCTTTAGGTCCTTGCCAACAAACTCTTCGCCAACTTCGGCATCCACTTCAATGCGGTCGCCGCGCTCATAGACGGACATCAAGATATCGGCGATTTGCTTCTTCACGCTCTCCGGCGTGATACCGTTGGCTGCATTGTAGGCTTGCTGCTTCTCCCGGCGGCGATTGGTTTCCTCAATCGCGGCCTTTAGGCTGTCCGTCATCCGATCCGCATAGAGCAGGGCGCGACCCTCAACATTGCGCGCCGCGCGGCCAATGGTCTGGATCAGCGAGGTGCGACTGCGCAGGTAACCCTCCTTGTCGGCATCCAGCACCGCCACCAGCGCGCACTCCGGAATGTCCAGCCCCTCGCGCAGCAGGTTGATGCCCACCAGCACGTCGAACACACCCAGCCGCAGGTCACGTATGATCTCAATACGCTCTAGGGTTTCCACGTCGGAGTGGACATAGCGCACCTTCAAGCCCGCCTCGCCCAGATACTCGGTCAGCGCCTCGGCCATTTTCTTGGTCAATGTGGTGACCAGCACGCGCTGCCCCTTGCTCGCGCAGGTTTTGCACTCTGCGATCAAGTCATCCACCTGGTGTTCCGTTGGCCGGATCAAGCACACGGGGTCGATCAAGCCGGTGGGCCGCACGATCTGCTCAACGAACACCCCGCCGGTGCGCTCCAACTCCCACGGGCCAGGAGTGGCGGAGACAAACACAGTGTCCGGGCGCATGGCGTCCCATTCCTCAAACTTCAGTGGACGGTTGTCCATGCACGAGGGTAGGCGGAAGCCAAATTCGGACAGAGTGGATTTGCGGGCAAAGTCACCTTTGTACATGCCGCCCACCTGCGGCACCGTGACGTGGCTTTCATCAACCACCAGCAGCGCGTTTTCGGGCAAGAATTCAAACAGTGTCGGCGGCGGCTCTCCCGGTGCTCGACCTGAAAGATACCGGGAATAGTTTTCAATCCCGGCACAGGAGCCAGTGGTCTCCAGCATTTCCAGATCAAATTGGGTGCGTTGTTCCAGACGCTGGGCTTCCAGCAGCTTGCCGCTGGCGGTCAAATCCTCCAGCCGCTGCTTCAGCTCCACACGGATTTGCTGGATCGCCTGCAGCAGGGTTGGACGCGGAGTGACATAGTGGCTGTTGGCATAGACCCGCACACTGCTCAGGGCGTCGGTCTTCTCGCCCGTCAGAGGATCGAATTCCTGGATAGCCTCGATCTCATCACCAAACAAGGACAAGCGCCAGGCGCGGTCTTCCAAGTGGGCGGGGAAGATTTCAAGCGTATCGCCGCGCACGCGGAAGCTGCCACGCTGGAAGCCAATGTCATTGCGCTTGTACTGAAGCTCCACCAATTGGCGGAGCACCTGACGCTGATCAATGGTCTGACCCACTGCCAGATCGATCACCATTGCTGAGTAGGTTTCAACCGAACCAATGCCGTAGATGCACGAGACCGACGCGACGATGATGACATCACGCCGCTCCAGCAGCGCGCGGGTGGCGGAGTGGCGCATGCGGTCAATCTGCTCATTGATCGAGGATTCTTTCTCGATGTAAGTATCAGTGCGCGGAACATAGGCTTCTGGTTGATAGTAATCGTAATAGCTCACAAAGTATTCGACAGCATTGTTCGGAAAGAAGCTCTTCATCTCGCCATAGAGCTGCGCTGCCAGGGTTTTGTTTGGGGCCAGAATCAAGGTCGGCCGCTGCAACTCCGCCAGGACATGGGCGATGGTGAAGGTTTTGCCAGAGCCCGTCACCCCCAGCAGCACCTGATCCTTCTCGCCGTGCTGCAATCCAGTCACCAAGTCGCGAATCGCAGCGGGCTGATCGCCGGCTGGTTGGAAGTCAGACACCACCTCAAGGCGGCTGCCGCCCGTGGGCGTTGGCAGACGCGGCGGGCGGGTTCCCCCCAGCGGATGGTCGGCGAGCGACATGGGCGATGGTCTCCCTCAACGAGTGAGCTTGAGGCTAGGGGGTCAGGGCGGGGCGTCAATCCCCGACCGACAGGTGCCAGGCGCGCGGTCCCGCCATCCGGCTGCGACGCGGTCGGGACCGATGCCTCGCCCCTCTGACATCAGGGGTGCAAGCCCAATGGACAGCGGGTGACGCATCAGGAAAGGTCAGGCACACGCCACCGCCAAAGCCACGCTGGCAGAGTGGCGAGCGATACCAGGGGAGGATACGATGCAATTGGTGCTGTTGGGGACAGGCTGTCCTCAGGTTGACCCTCACCGCCATGGCCCAGCCTCGCTGGTGCGCACGGGTGGCCAGTCGCTGCTGTTTGACTGCGGCTCTGGTGTCACCCAACGGTTGGTCGCCGCGGGCAGCTCTGGCGCGCAGATCACCGCGCTGTTTTTGACCCATCTGCACTCTGACCACATCGTCGACTTGTTTCAGCTCGTGCTGTCCAGTTGGCATCAGGGCCGCCAGACCCCGCAGTTGGTGTTCGGGCCGCCCGGCACCCAAGCCTATGTCGACCGAATGATGGCGCTGTGGCAGCCAGAGTTGGCGCAGCGCATCGCCCATGAGCGGCGTCCCTCCACGGCTGCCTTGGCGGTCCAGGTAACCGAAATTGGCCCGGGCGAGGTGTGGAGCCGGGATGGCGTGTCGGTAACGGCTGTGCCTGTCGCGCATCAGCCGATTGAACACGCCTTCGGCTATGTTGTTGCCCATGCGGGCAAGCGCCTCGTTCTGTCTGGTGACACGGCGTGGTGCGAGGCGCTGATCGCCGCCGCCCGCGGGGCCGATCTGCTGCTGCATGAATGCTTCATCCATCGTGAGATGCCACTTATCCCCGGTGTGCGCACGGCTGAAGGGCTGGAAGCCGTGGCGGGCTATCACACCCTGTCGCACGAGGTTGGCCGGATCGCGACAGCAGCTGCCGTGGGCCTGCTGGTGTTGAACCACTTCGTTCCCACCCGGTTCGACCGTGCAGCCTTGCTGGCGGAGGTGCGCCAGGATTTCAACGGGCCGATCCTGATTGGCGAGGATTTGATGGTGGTTGACCTGGAGCGCGGCTCGGTGCGCCACGGCGACATGGTCGTCGGCTTACCCAGTGGTGGCCTTTAGTGGAATAATTCCAAAAAGCATCTTGACGGGACACGGCGGCTGCGCGATACCTCGCGCCAGGAGTTGGAAGCATTCCAATTCGCATTGGACTGGAGACCTGATGATGCTGACCGTTGGCGACCGTTTCCCTGACTTCTCCCTCACCGCTGTCACTTCGGCTGACCCAAAGACGGCGTTTCAGCCCGTCACCAATGCCAGCTACAGCGGCAAGTGGTTGGTGGTGTTTTTCTGGCCGAAGGACTTCACCTTCGTCTGTCCGACCGAAATCGTTGGCTTCGACAAGATTGAGGGCGAGTTTCGCGACCGTGATGCCCAGTTGCTGGGAGTGTCCACCGACAGCGAGTTCGTTCACGCCGCCTGGCGCCGCCACCATGAGGATTTAACCAACGTCCGCTTCCCCTGGCTCGCCGATTTGAAGCGCGAGCTGTCGACGGCATGCGGCGTGCTGGATCGGGCCGAGGGGGTGCCGCTCCGCGCCACGTTCATCGTTGATCCCGAAGGGGTTATCCGCTTCGTCGCCGTCAATGACCTGTCGGTCGGCCGCAACCCGCAAGAAGTGCTGCGGGTGCTGGACGCTCTGCAAACGGACGACCTCTGCCCCTGCAATTGGCAGAAGGGCGATGATGTGTTGAAGGCGGCGTAACGGGGGAGGGGACGATGAACCTGGACGACATCAAGGCGCGCCTGCCCGAGACGGCAAAGGACCTGCGCCTGAACCTCGGCACGGTGCTCACCACGCCGGGCCTCACGCCAACTCAGGCGTGGGGTGCGGCTTTGGCGGCAGCGATTGCTGCCCGGAACGCGGATCTGGTGGCCGCCCTTGACGGCGCAGCACCGTTGGATGCGGCAAACCGGGCAGCAGCGCGCACGGCTGCCAGCCTGATGGCGATGAACACCATCTACTATCGCTTCGTCCACCTGATGAAGCCGAGCGTGCCAGACTATGCAACCATGCCTGCCCGTTTGCGCATGCAGGGTATGGCCAGTCACGGCGCCGACACCGTTGACTTTGAATTGTGGTCAATCGCCGTCGCAGCTGTGGTTGGCTGTGGCATGTGTCTGGAGGCGCATGAGCACGAGGTTCTGAAGAAGGGTGCCAGCCGCGAGATGGTACAAGCGGTTGTCCGCATCGCAGCAGTGGTGCACGCGATTGCCGTCACCCTTGACAGTGTTGCCGTGCTGGAGCCGGGGATTGCAGCCGCGGCATAGGAACTCAGCCGCGCGTGTGGCTTGTCTCCAGGGGGGATCGAAGGCTAGCGTCTTCGGCCTTTGATCTCCCCTGTAGGACTTCTGCCATGGCCTTCCTTGCCGACCGGCTTGACCGCATCCAACCCTCTCCCACCATCGCCGTCACCTCCAAGGCGCGGGCGTTGAAGGCGGCCGGGCGTGATGTCATCGGCTTGGGCGCTGGAGAGCCTGACTTCGATACACCAGCGCACATCTGTGCAGCGGCCAAGGCGGCGATTGACGCGGGCGACACCCGCTACACCGATGTCGACGGCACACCGGCGCTGAAGGATGCGATTATTCAGAAGTTCCAACGGGAAAACGGCCTGACCTACACCCGCGATCAAATCACGGTCGGCACTGGTGGTAAGCAGGTGCTGTACAACGCGCTGATGGCCACCTTGAACCCTGGCGACGAGGTGATCATCCCGGCCCCCTATTGGGTCAGCTATCCCGACATGGTAAACTTGGCCGAAGGCACGCCGGTGACCGTCGCCTGTGGTGCCAATGCCGGTTTCAAGCTGACGGCCGAGGCGCTGGCCCAGGCGATCACGCCCAAGACCAAGTGGCTGATCTTGAACTCGCCGTCCAACCCGACCGGGGCTGGCTATACCGAGGCGGAATTGCGCGCGCTGGCCGATGTGCTGTTGCAGCACCCGCAGGTGTGGGTGATGACCGACGATATGTACGAGCATCTGGCCTATGACGATTGGCGCTTTAAGACCATCGCACAGGTGGAGCCGAGGCTGTTCGATCGCACGCTCACCTGCAATGGCGTGTCTAAGGCCTATTCGATGACGGGCTGGCGCATTGGCTATGCCGGTGGTCCGGCGTCGCTGATCAAGGCCATTGCGAAGCTGCAGTCCCAGTCCACGTCCAACCCATCATCGGTCAGTCAGGCTGCGGCCGTGGCGGCGTTGACGGGTGACCTTAGTTTCCTGGGCGAGCGCAACACCATTTTCCAGCAGCGGCGCGATGTTGTGGTGGCGATGCTGAACGAGGCGAAGGGCCTGCACTGTCTGGTGCCAAATGGTGCCTTCTACGTTTATCCGTCCTGCGCAGGCGTGATTGGCAAGCGAACCCCGGCAGGCAAGGTGATCGCCACTGACAGCGATTTTGTGACCGAGTTGCTGGAGGCTGAGGGTGTCGCGGCCGTGCAGGGCACTGCCTTTGGCTTGAGCCCGTATTTCCGTATCTCCTACGCCACCTCCACCGATGCGCTGACCGAAGCCTGCACCCGCATTCAGCGGTTCTGCGCGTCGCTGGTGGATTAAGCTGAGAGGTGCCATAACTTCGTCCCAGTGTGATGCGAATGAGCCGTATCATAGCAACTGGCTCCAGGTCGGCTGCGGCTTGGCTTGGCGCCGGGGGATGGGGGAAGGCATGAAGGTTGTGCGTCGTCGCGGATGGGAAGTGCCAGAGGCTCAGGCCACCCCTGAGGCTCTTTTCTGGGACCGCCGTCGGCTGTTGACGGCAGGCGGTCTGGCTGCTGTGGCGGCGCCCTCCCTGTCCGTTCCTGCCCTTGCGCAGCGGCGCGGGCAGCCTGCGGTCGCTCTTGCCCCCATCGGCCCGGCGCAGACCGGTGACCAGGTGGTGCACCCATTCCCGCGCGCCGAGCGCTTCGCCGAAGCCGGGCGCGCGGTGACGGCTGAGGAAGTGGCCACCACCTACAACAATTTCTACGAGTTCGGCTCCCATAAGCAGATCAGCCGGGCGGCTCAGCGTTTGACCACGCAGCCCTGGCAGGTGCGCCTGGATGGCATGGTGGAAACACCAATGACACTGGATGCGGCCGATCTGGAGCGCCGCTTACCCCGGGAGGAGCGGGTCTATCGCTTCCGCTGCGTCGAGGCCTGGGCAATGACGGTGCCGTTTTCCGGCTATCCGCTGGCCGCACTGGTGGCCCTGGCCAAGCCGCTCAGCAGCGCCAAATATGTGCGGATGGAGACCTTCCAGCGACCGGAGGAAGCGCCGGGTCAGCGCCAGTTCTGGTATCCCTGGCCCTATATCGAAGGTTTGACCATCGAGGAGGCGACCAACGAACTCGCCTTCATCGCAACGGGCGCCTATGGCAAGTCCATCGTCAAGCAGATGGGCGCGCCGCTGCGGCTGGTGACTCCGTGGAAGTATGGCTTCAAGTCCATCAAGTCGATTGTCCGGTTCACCTTTACTGACCAGCGGCCCAAAACCTTCTGGGAGGTGTCGGGGCCGTCGGAATATGGCTTCTGGGCCAACGTCAACCCGGAGGTGCCGCACCCCAGATGGAGCCAGGCGAGCGAGCGCTTGTTGGGCAATGATGAGCGGGTGCCGACCCAGGTCTACAATGGCTATGGCGAGTGGGTCGCTGGGCTGTATCGCGGCCTGCCTGCCTCGGAACGGCTGTTTATGTAGGCGGGCGGCGGCGCCAGACCCAGATCACTGCGACCAGCGCCACCACACCCGCGGCCGCGAGCAGGATCGGACCTGCGGAGCCAACCCGCTCGCCCGCGTAGGAATAAATCAGCGTCGCTGGCGCTTGCCCGATGCCCGTGGCGATCAGAAAGCGCGCGGTGGACATTGGCGTCAGCCCCGCGCCATAGCTGATTGCATCGAACGGCACCACGGGCAGTAGGCGCGCGACCAGGACGGCCTGGGTGCCAAAGCGGGCGAAAAATCGGTCCGTGGCGGCTAGCGCCTGGGGTGGGACGAACCGTTCCACTCCAGGGCGTCCCAGCCAGCGCGCGATGGCAAAGCACAACCACGCTGCCAGCAGGGCGGAGGTCCAACTCAACAGCGCCCCCCACAGCCAGCCGAACAGTGCCGCATTGGCGAGGGTGATCAAGAACGCGGGCAGGGGTGCCAGCACACCTTGTACGATCATCAGGATGGCGCTGATCAGGGGCGCCCACAGCCCAGCCTCCGCCACGGCCGCACGCAAGGCCGGAAGATCGCCTGCCAGCAACGCGATCAAGGCAGGCCGTCCTGGCCCGACGAGCACCGCGAGGGCCAGGGCAGCCACCAGCCCCCAAAGAAGTGTGTGCGTGAGCCGCCGCGCCATTGGGGTTCCACACGAAAGAACCGGGCCACGAGGGCCCGGTCGGAGTGTACAGGGAGGCTTCACGTCTGGGAGGTGAGGATCTGATCAGATCCTCCCGGGCGGGGAGCCCGGAGAAGCCCTGCGCTGCAGCGACTTCATGAGAGCAAGGATACGCCGTCTGATGTTTCAGACCATGCCTGATCCAACGGATGGGTTATGCGCCAAGTGCATGAATCGATTGACTCTCTTGGCCACTCGGAAACCGTGCAGAAACAGTCTGCTGGTACCGTCTACGGTTTTGTGCGGCGCATCCAAACGTCGCAGCGAGGCACCGCGATGAGACCCAGCAGCAGCGCGACGTTCCACCGCAGTGGTTGACCGAAACGCGTTTCATCGCTGTGAAACGCGTTTCTAGCGGTGAAACATTATCTGCGGCCAGACTTGTCGTCTGCTGGCTACCGCACGGGCTGGTCCACCAATCGGCGCTAAAACTCTTGCTCGGCAACCTTGCGCAGCAGGAATTCACGCAACACAGCGATGCGCTTGGAATGGCGCAGCTCTTCTGGGTAGACGAAGTAGGCAGGCACGGCTGGCGCTTCGATCTCGGGCAGCAGGCGAACCAGACTGGCGTCTTCACGCGCCATGTAATCTGGCAGGGCAGCGATGCCAGCACCGGTTTGCACGGCGCGCAAAATACCGAAGAAGCTGTTCACGCAGAAAACTGACTTGTGCGCCAAGTCGACGCCACCGGCCCGGATCACCCAGTTGGCGTCGGGGAACGGCGGATGGATATCCGTGCCATAGGTGATCAGCCGATGGTTTTTCAGATCGTCCATCGTCTTCGGTGTGCCGAACTTCTTCAGATAGGTCGGCGAGGCGTAGAGGTGGAAATGGAAGGTCACGAGGTGACGCTGGATCAAGTCTGCCTGCTTGGGTGGCGTCATGCGGATCGCCACGTCGGCTTCACGCATTGACAGATCCAACTCCTGATCATCCACCAGCAAGGTCAGGCGGATTTCGGGATAAAGGTCCAGGAACTCATGAAGGCGTGGGGTTAGCCACATGGAGCCAAAGGCGACTGTCGTGGTCACCTTCAGCGGCCCCTTCGGCCGGTCCTTCGTCTCGTTCAGCATCGCCTCGGTCATGGCGAGCTTGGAGAAGATTTCCTTTGCAGTGCGAAACAGCAGCTCGCCCTGCTCGGTCAAGATCAGACCGCGCGCGTGGCGATGAAACAACGGAACGTTCAGGCTCTCTTCCAGGCCTGAGATTTGCCGTGACACTGCCGACTGGGACAGGTTCAGCGTTTCGCCCGCATGGGTAAAGCTGCCGGCCTCAGCGACCGCCAGGAACACCCGCAATTTGTCCCAATCCATCCCAACTCCCCCCGGCCCACTTTCCCAGGGTTTCAAAAGCCCTGGTGCGCACTAGGGTTACACCAACTGCCCCCTCGTGGGGCAAGGCCCACCCGCGGCGCCCCGCCCACTATCGGCGTTATTCGGCTGCTGCCAAACGAGATTCGAGGTGAGCCAGAAATTTATCGGCTTCCAGCGCCGCCATGCACCCCATTCCGGCTGCCGTAACAGCCTGACGGAAGACTTTGTCCTTCACGTCGCCCGCAGCGAACACGCCTGGAACCGAGGTTGCCGTCGAATCAGGCGCGGTCAGGATGTAACCTTCGGAATCCATCGCGACGGCGCCTTTGAACACCGTCGTGGCTGGATCATGCCCGATGGCAACAAACAACCCATCCACCGCGAGGTCCCGCGTGGCACCGGTTTGTGTGTGGGCGAGGCGAAGGCCTGTCACCCCGCTGCCCTCCGCCCCCAGGACGTCGGCGACGGTGTGGTTCCAGATCACCTCCACCTTCGGGTGGGAGAACAGGCGCTGCTGCATCACCCGCTCGGCGCGAAGGCTGTCGCGACGATGGATCAGCGTCACCTTGCTGGCGTGATTGGTCAGATAGAGCGCCTCTTCCACGGCGGTGTTGCCGCCGCCAACCACTGCGACGGTTTTGCCGCGATAGAAAAACCCGTCGCAGGTTGCACAGGCGGAAACGCCGAAGCCGCGGAACTGCTGCTCCGACGGTAAGCCAAGCCAGCGCGCCTGGGCGCCGGTGCAAATGATCACGCTGTCGGCGGTGTAGATGCGGCCACTGTCGCCCGTGCAGTGAAACGGCTGGCGCGTGAAGTCGACGGCGGTGATCAGGTCATCCACCAAGGTGGTGCCGACATGCTCCGCCTGAGCGCGGAACTGTTCCATCAGCCAGGGACCCTGCACCGCCTCAGCAAAGCCCGGGTAGTTCTCGACATCGGAGGTGATCGTCAACTGGCCACCAGGTTGCAGACCCGCCACCAGCACCGGCGCCAGATTGGCACGCGCCGCATAGATCGCGGCCGTGTAGCCGGCCGGACCTGAGCCAATGATCAACACCTTGGTATGCATTGTGTCTGCCATCATGTGGTCCTCGTCAGGCCTTCCTCCGGCGCCAGACAGTGCCCGGCGCGCGGGCTCAGGGCAAGCGCCGGTCCAACCGCTCGAACAGCGCAACGCTGACGCGGCGGCCCTGGCTGTAGTTGAACCCTTGGATTTGATCGATCAACCGCGCTTCGAGCCCAGCCGCCAACAAGCGGTTGGTGAAGCGGTCGATGTGGCGGCTTTCCACCAGCACGCGGGCACTGGGATCGGTGATCAACGCCTGGGCGGCTTGCTCGCCATCACCCAGCCGAATGTCGGTTTGGGTGAGGAACACCAGACTTGGCTCGGTAAACCCGCCGGAGGCAGCAACCCGGTCAACCTGATTGCGGCTCAGCATCGCCTCGATTGATCGGCTGACCCAGAACCCGTCCACGCGCGGCAGCACCACTTGCAGGGCCAGCGACACCAGCAGCACGCCCAGCCCAATCGCAGTGGTCAGCGCACCGATCGCCTCACCGCGGCGGACGCGCATCACAACCATCACCACACCTGCAACCGCAGCGCCGACGCCAATCGCAGACACCCAATCGAATGTGTCGTCAACATGCAGCGGCAGCGCCACCATCGCGGCTGCGAACACCAGCGCCACCAGCGCCCACACGCCGATGCCGATGCGGGTGCTCAGGCGCCCCAACGCCTCCGGCACATCCACTGCCACCCGTGCGATCAGCAGGGCAAGGGCAGGGTAGAGTGGCAGCACATAGTGCGGCAGCTTGTTGGGTGCCAACTCAAACACAATCCAGCTGGGCACCACCCAGGCGATCAAGAACCAGACCAATGGCTCGTGTCGCAGCCGCCATGCCATCACCAGGGCTGGCACCAGTAGCAGGGATCCCGGGAACAGGCCTGCCATCACCCACAACAGGTGATAGCCCGGTGGACCGCTGTGGACCGGCTGCCCGCCGCCTGCGATCTTTGGCGCAAGGTCGTTGCCAATGGCATCGCGGAAAAACTGTCCATCGGTTGCCACCCAGATTGCGATCATCCAGGGCAGCACCAGGGCTAGCGCGATAGGGACCCCGGTTGCCGGGCGCAGCGCGCCCAACCAGCGCCAGCGCCGACTGGTCAGGCCCAGGGCCAGCACCGTCAGCAGGCTGATCATGGGCGTGATCGGCCCCTTGATCAAAATGCCAAGGCCCTGGGCAACCCAGAACACCCAGGCGACCCGTCGGTCGGCTGTGCCCATCCAGCAGCGGGCCAACGCCAGTTGCGCCGCCAAGGTCACGGCAGTTAACGCGGCGTCGGTTTTCGCCATGTGCGCTTCCAGCACCAACCCGATGGAGGCTGCGAACACGGATGCGGCCATGGCCGCGGTCTGGTCACTGGTGACGCGGCGTGCCCCGGCGAACAGCAGCAGGACAGCGGCTGTCGCCCCAATCACCGAGGGCAGGCGATAGGCCCAGATCGGTGCCTCGCTGCCGCCGAACACCGCAGCACTGGCCGCTTGCGCCCAGTGGATGCCGACTGGTTTCTTGTTGCGCGCCTCGTCCTGGAAGCGAATTTCAACAAAGTCCCCGGTTTCGATCATCTGCCGGGTCGCCTGTGCGAACCGGCTTTCATCACGATCAATTGGCGGTAGGGAGAACAGGCCCGGCAGGTAAAGCGCCAAGCACAGGGCAACCAACCCCAGCCAGATTCCATAGCGCCAACCACTGGGGCGGTCGGCATCGGGCTCGTCGCGATCCTCCGCGCGCGGTGGCGGTGGTGGTGGGCCGCCGGAGCGTGCCACCAGCAAGCGCGCGACCAAGGGGGGGACGCTGAGTGTCACGCGTGCCATCTCAGCGTTCCGTCAGCTTCAGTTCGATGCGGCGGTTGCGCGCGCGCGCGTCGGGATCATCGTCGGGTCCCAGCGGCTGGAACTCGCCAAACCCAGCAGCGGCCACACGATCGGGCGGGATACCCTGTTCGATCAGCGTGCGCACCACAGTGATTGCCCGCGCAGCCGACAATTCCCAGTTGGAGCGGAACTGACCCGAGCGAATAGGGGCGCGGTCAGTGTGACCGTCGACGCGGAGAATCCATGGCAGGTCGGTTGGCATCACGTCGATCAACTCTCGGATAGTGGCCGCCAGCCGCAGCACCTGCTCGCGCCCCTCGCCGCGCAATTCGGCGGAGCCAGTGGGGAACAACACTTCGGATTGGAACACGAACCGATCACCCACCACGCGGACATCGTCGCGGTCCCCCAGCAACTGGCGCAACCGCCCAAAGAACTCCGAGCGATAGCGGGCCAATTCCTCCACCCGCCCGGCGAGGGCGGCATTGAGGCGTTGCCCCAGATTGATGATTTGCACACCCTTGTCGCGCGCCTCGGCCTCGGCCTGCTCCAGCGCTGCGTTCAGACGCACCAACTGCGCGCGCACCTCATCCAACTGGCGGGCCAGAAGGGCGATTTCATCGCGCTGGGCCTCGCTCAGTCGCTGGGCGGCCGTGAGATCGCGCGTGAGCGCACCGCTGGCAGCAAGCAATTCCTCCAGCCGCACCTCCCGCTCGGCGATTTGCCGTTGCGCCAGAAGCGTGCGCTCCACCTCGGTCGCGAGCCGCGCTTCCAGCGCAGCCGCTCGGTCGCGCACGGCGCCAAGATCTCTGGTGGTCGCATCCAGGGTGCCTGCCTGGCTGGCCAGACGTTGCTCCAAGTCCGCGCGGGCTTGCGCGGCCTCCGTCAGGCGTTGATCCCGCTCAGCCAACCGTTGATCCCGCTCAGCCAAGCTGGCATCGCGAGCGCGGACGTCACCCGCCAGCTTCGCAACCTCGCGTTCCAAATCGGCGCGCACCGTGCGCAGCGCCGCGATATCCCGCTGGACCTGTTCCCGCTCAGCCAGCAAGGCGCGGATGCGCGCTTGGTCGGCGTCGGTCGCCCGGGCGGCGTCGGCCAGCTGCCGTTCCGCGCTGTCTTGTGCGCGCAACGCAAGATCGAGGCGCGACTGCAAGTCGCCGCCGCGCCGCTCCGCCTCACCCAGCCGTGTGGCAAGGCCGTCGCGTTCCAGCGTCAGCAGGGCGATCTGGCGGTTCTGCGCCTCGCGCTGTTGGCGGGCCTGTGACACCTCCGCCTGGGTTTCACCCAGTTGCAGGCGCAGGTCGGCGACGCTTTGGCGTTCCAACGCCAACAGATCGCCCAGTTGGCTGATCTGTGCCGTCAGGCGGTCCAGCGTTTCGTCCTTGCGGGTGATCGCTTGTGTCAAAAAGAATTGCGCCAGCACAAACACCAGCACAAGAAAGATGATGACGATCAGAAGCGTTGCCAGCGCGTCCACAAATCCCGGCCAGAATTCGACATCACCCCGACGGCGACTGGCGCGCGGCATAGATCAGGTGTCCTGTTGATCCGATATGGACACGATGGTCTTGGTCAGCAGCCGGATTTCAGCCCGTACCTCACTGACCACCTCTTGGCGTCCACGTGCCTGATCTTCCACCAAACGCTGGAGCGTTAGATCAATGCTCCGCAAATGGGTGCGCAGCCCATCATCCAGTCCAGCATTGCTGCGGGACAGATGCTCCCCCAGCCGCTGCAGGGTCGGGCGAATGTCCAGTTGCGCGTCGCCCAGCCGCTCCAGCATCTGCGCTTGGCCGCGCATCAACTCGCTCAACTGCGCCAGCCGGTCGACCAGTTGGTTCAGGTTCTGGTTGGTTTGCGCCCGGCCTTCTTCCCCGCGGCCCATAGTGCGGGTGAGCGACTCCAAGCTGTCAGCTGTTTGCTCCAGCAAGGCCTGGATGTAGGCAGGCACCGACGCCTCGCCATCGCCGACTGGTCCGGCCGAGCCAAGCCGGGTCTGGCTGGAGAGATACTCTTCCAACTCGTTATAGAAGCGATTCTGGGCTTGCCCCGCTTGCAAGTCGAGGAAGCCAAGGATCAGCGACCCCGCCAATCCGAACAGGGAGGAGGAAAATGCCGTGCCCATCGCCGAGAGCGGGGTTGCCAGGCCCTGCTTCAAATCCTCGAAGGCGGCGGTGGTGTCGCCACCCCCCATGGTCAACCGCCCGACAACATCGCCAACCGACCCAACAGTTTGCATCAGCCCGAAGAAGGTGCCGAGCAAGCCCAGCAAAATCAGCAAACCGATCAAGTAGCGGGCGATGTCGCGCGCTTCATCCAGCCGGGCGCCAATCGAATCCAGCAGCGAGCGCATGGATGTTGGCGACAAGGCCAGCCGCCCCTGGCGATTGCCGATCATGCTGACCATGGGCGCCAGCAGCCGTACCGACCCCGATGGCGGCGGCTGGCCGCGCTGGAATGCTTCAACCCAGCGCACCTCCGGGTTCAGCACCAGCATCTGGCGAATGATAAAGCCCACACCCAGCAGCATGACCGCAAGGATCATGCCGTTGAGCGAAGGATTGGCCTCAAACGCCTGGAGCAGCAGCCCATGGCTGACCACCACACCGGCGATCACAGCCGCAAGGAACAAAGCCACCCGACCGAGGAACCGACCGGTGCCAGTCATGCGGACTGTGCTTGGCTGCGAAGAGGCCATGACCATCGCCGGTGTCTCCTCAGGTCAGACGCACAGAAGGCTAAAGACGCTGTCAGCCCTCTGTGGCTGGATCAGGGCAACTCGATCTCAACCCGGTCTGGCTGGGAATCGCCCTCCACTGGAGGGGGAGCCTGAACGACAGCGCGCTGGGCTGCGATGCCAGCGGCTGCGAACGCGTTGCGCACCTCCATCGCACGGGACAGGCCGAGCCGACGGGCCATCGCGGGCTGATCCGGTTGGGCGGCTGCGAAGCCGCGCACGATCACGCGCAGGTCGGGGTCGGCCCGCATTCGCTCGATCACCGGGGCCAGCACACGTTGTGCTGCCGGGGAGACGCTGGTGTCTTGCGCGGCGAACGGCAAGCGCACCACTTCGCCACCGCCCAGCCGCTGGGACGGCAGCGATGCCACCACCGGCGGCGGCGGTGCCGGACGGGGTGCTGCGGCTTGCGGTGGCGCTGGACGCGGAGGAGCCGGTGCGGGGGCTGGCTGCGGGGCTGGCGCTGCCGCTTGGGGCGCGGGACGCGGCGCGGGCGGTGCAGCAGCAGGCGCGGGCGGTGCAGCAGCAGGCGCCGGGGCCGCTGCTGCAGGTGGGCCAGCCGGACGCGGTGCTGGCACTGCACTTTGCGGCATCGCTGACGGCATCGGCGGCAAGGGTGGCAGGTCTAGCACACCGCCCCGCGCTGGTTGCGGTGGTGCGATGGCAGCGGGCGCCTGGGCCACCGCCAACGGTGCCGGTGCGGCCGGCAAAGGCGGCAGCGGCGGCGGTTCGGAGGATGGGGGGGGCAGGGTGCGCTGACCGGAGGGAACCTCCAATCCGCGGCGCGGCGGCATCGGCGGTGGCTCGCCAGACACGGGACGGGGGAAGCTTTGCCGGATCAAGCCCGGCGGCAGATCACTGGTGTCAGGCTGACTGGCCGGTGGCGGGGCCACCGGGCCTGCCCCCGCCGCAGCAGACGGGGCAAGCGCCACCATCCCGCCATCGGCGCGCGGCGCTGACACTGGGGCGGTACTGGCACTCGGCACGCCAAGCCCCGCCGCCGAGGAGGTTGCTGGAGCCAGCGCAGTCGGCTCGCCTTGCGGGCGCGCTGCCAGGAACTGCGATTGCGGCATGCCCCCAGGGGCCGCCTGTGGGCCACTGCGCAGGAAGTCCACCCCGCCTCCAGCCACTTGCGGACCACCAAGACCGCCCGGTGGGCGCGTCCATCCCTGACGCAACGCTGGGCTTGTTGCTACACCCGGCGGCGGCAAGGAGGGAGTCAGGCGCCGGGCAAGGGGCGTATCGGCGGGTAGAGCGCCCGGATCAACCATCACGCCCGCACGCTGGCCGAGCGGTGGTGTCTGAGCAACAGCCGGTGTCACCGCGGCGCTGATCAGCGCGGCAGCAACCAGACCACCGGCAAAGCCGGCATGAACAAAACCCTTCAGCATCGCGGCGGACCCTAGCGGCTTGGCCCCGCCGGATCAACCAGTCCAACAGCGCGCTGGCGAGCGATTCACCAACAGGCGGTTAGGTGCCGAGGATCAGAGCGGTGAGCGGCTTCATCAGGTGGTCGTTGGCAGCGATAACCGAGCCCCCGAACACCGGATTCGCACCGCCCCCGATCTCGGTCACGAAGCCGCCAGCCTCGCGCACGATCAGCATGCCGGCCGCCACATCCCAAGGCTTCAACCCATATTCCCAGAAGCCATCGAACCGCCCCGCGGCGACCCAGCAAAGATCCAGCGCAGCTGCGCCATTGCGCCGCACCCCCGCGGTTTGTGCCATCACCCGCGCGAGGGAGGCTAGGTACTTCGGGTGGTCCCCCACCCCTAGGAAGGGAATCCCAGTGCCGATCAGGGTGGAGGGAAGATCCCGGCGGGCTGCGACGCGCAGGCGCCGGTCATTGACGAACGCACCGCCCCCACGCTCCGCCCAAAACAATTCGTCCTTGGCGGCGTCATACACCACCCCGGCAATGATCTCGCCATCCCGCTCCGCAGCGATCGACACTGCCCAGTGGGGGATGCCGTGCAGGAAGTTGGTGGTGCCGTCCAGCGGGTCGACGATCCAGCGCTCCGATCCGCGCCCAGGGCTTTCGCCTGATTCTTCCATCAGGAACCCGAAGTCGGGGCGAACCTTCGCCAACTCCTCGCGCAGCATGCGTTCGGCGCGCAAGTCTGCCTGACTGACAAAGTCGGCAGGCCCCTTGCGGCTGACCTGCAGATGCTCGACTTCGCCAAAATCGCGGATGAGGCCGCGGCCAGCCTTTTCGGCTGCCCGCGCCATCACATTGATCAACGCAGACTTGCTGGTAACGCGCATTCGATCAGCCCTTGAATCGCTCGACGTAGCTACCGTCTTCGGTGCGAATCACCAGCTTCTCGCCAGCTTCGATGAAGGGCGGAACCTGGGTGCGCACGCCGTTGGACAGAGTGGCTGGCTTGTAGGAGTTGGCGGCCGTCTGCCCCTTCACCACGGGGTCAGTCTCCGTCACTTCCAGCACCACGGTGGGCGGCAGTTCAGCGCCGACACAGCGCCCTTCATAGACCGAGAGGATGACCTTCATCCCTTCCACCAGATAGGCGGCTTGATCGCCCAGCACCTCGCGGTCAACCGCCAGCTGTTCGTAGGTGGCCTCGTCCATGAAGGTGACCGTGGTGTCGTCGGCAAACAGGAACTGGTAATCGACTTCGTCGATCCGAACCCGCTCAACTGTTTCGCCAGAGCGAAACTTTTCATCAAGCTTGTTGCCGCCGATCACGTCGCGCAGCACGCAACTCACGAACGCGCCACCCTTGCCGGGGCTGACGTGTTGCGCCTTGATGACGCTGTAGAGCTTGCCCTTATGCTCCAGGACGTTGCCCTGGCGCAGTTCATTGGCGTTGATCTTCATGGAGGAACCGTTGGATGGGGGTGGCCGGAGAAGGGTGCTTTCAAAGCCGCGGGACCGTACAGAAAGCTTCGCGCCTGTGCAACGACACACCAGGAGATGCCCGCCATGTCTGAGCCCCGGCGCCTTGTGAGACCAGTGTGGGACCCAGGCGACTTCGCCCGCCGCCGCCCGTTTCTGATCCAGCGCGGGGCGATGATTAAGGCGATACGCCGGGTGTTTGCCGACCGCGGGTTTGTCGAAGTGGAAACCCCGGCCTTGCAGGTCTCGCCTGGGCTGGAGCCGCACCTTCATGCGTTTTCGTGCCTGCGCGTCTGGCCCGAGGGTCGCCAAGCCGAGCGCCATCTGCACACCAGCCCCGAATTCGCGATGAAAAAGCTGCTGGCCGCGGGCGAGCCGCGGATTTTTCAGTTCGCCCGCGTGTTCCGCAATGGCGAGGCGTCGGACACCCACAGCCCCGAATTCACCATGCTGGAGTGGTATCGCGCCCATGGCACGACCGAGGACCTGATGGCGGATTGTCACGCCCTGCTGCAAGCCGCAGTGGAGGCGACCGGCGCAACGGCCTTGTCCTGGCAGGGCCAGTCGGCTGATCCCAGCGCCATGGCGCGGCTTAGCGTGGCTGAGGCGGTTCAGCGGTATGCTGGGATGGCGTTGCCACTGCCAGCGGGCACGCCGGGACTTGAGGATTGGCGTACCCTTGCTGCAGCAGCCCAGACCATCGGGATCGAGGCCGCCGCCGATGATCGCTGGGAGGATGTGTTCTTCCGCATCTTCCTCAATCGGGTTGAGGCCCAGCTGGGCCACCCCCATCCCACCGTGCTGACGGGGTATCCCATTTCCATGGCGGCATTGGCGCGGCCCGACCCCAGCGATGCCCGCCTCGCGGATCGGTTCGAGCTTTATGTCGCAGGCCTGGAACTCGCCAATGCCTTCGGCGAATTGACGGATGTCGCCGAGCAGCGCCGCCGGTTCGAGGCAGATCGGGCACTGGCGCAGGAACTCTATGGTCGGGCGTACCCGATCGATGAAGATTTCTTGCAGGCCTTAGCCCACATGCCACCGGCGGCAGGCATTGCCTTGGGGGTTGATCGGTTGGCGATGCTGGCAACTGGTGCCACCAGCATCCGCGATGTGCTGTGGCTTGCGTCGGTATAGACGGCGCTTGAGGTGTTGACGCCCAACCCTGCGTTCAGCCGACTAGCCGGGGGTGAACATATCGGTGCTGCCGCGGAACTTCGGCGGCTCCGAAGCCAGGGTGACTGTCACCGTTGTGCCGCGCCCTGGGGTCGAGGTTAGCTGCAACTGACCACCATGGAGTTGGACCAGCCGCTCCGCCAGCGGCAGGCCAAGTCCAGTGCCATGAACATTCACCACGGTGCCCAACCGCTCGAAGGGCGTGAGGGCGCGCGGAATGTCTTCCGGGCGCATGCCGACACCAGTATCAGCGATGGTGATGCGCACCCGGTCGCCCATGGCTATGGCCTTCAGTGCCACTTTGCCATCGGGTCGATTGTAGAGGATGGCATTGGAGAGCAGGT
Source organism: Alphaproteobacteria bacterium (assembly GCA_004292755.1). Taxonomy (GTDB): domain Bacteria; phylum Pseudomonadota; class Alphaproteobacteria; order Elsterales; family Elsteraceae; genus RDXE01. Next base: position 85,145 of record RDXE01000025.1, on the reverse strand, counting down.
TGACCACCGCCTGGCGCAGCCGCAGCTCGTCGCCTCGAATCGGGGGCAGGCTGCCCGTTATGTCCAACTGTACCTCCACGCCGCGCTTGTCTGCGGTGCCCTGCACCAATCGGAGGGAGCGGCGCAACAGGCCCGCCACATCGATCGGCGCCACTTGCAGATCAAGCTTGTCAGCCTCGATTCGGCTGAGGTCCAGGATATCGCCGATCAGACGCAGCAGATGTTCACCACTGTCGCGGATATCCACGGCGTAGTCGCGCAGACGGTCCGGTCCGGCATCGACACCAAAGCGTTCAATCAGTTCGGCAAACCCGATGATGGCGTTCAGTGGTGTGCGCAGCTCGTGACTGACCGTCGCGAGGAACCGGGAGCGCGCGGCATTGGTGGCCTCGGCACGCGCCAGCGCGTCGCGCAAATCCTGCTCAATCCGGACGACGTCGGTTACCTCAAGCATCACGGTCAGAATTGCTTCAATCACGCCATCGGGATCGCGCAGGGGGATGACCGAGACCAACCAGTCGCGCAGGCGCCCGCGGTCATCGGGAAAGCGCTGCGCTTGATTGAGGATGGGCTGCCCGCTGGTCAGGATGGTACGGGTCTGGGTGTTGATGCGCAGCGCCATTTCTGGCGGCAGCACCTCCTCCGGCCGACGGCCGATGGGGGATTCGGTGATGCCGCGGACTTCGCGGGCAAAGCGATTGAACAGCCGGTAGCGTCCACTGGTGTCCCGCGTGGTGATCACGTGGGGAATCGCGTCGACGACCGCCGTTAACATCCGTCGCGCTTCCTCCGTCGCTTCGAGTGCTGCACGAGTGCGCAACTGGCCGCGGATGGCGACCAGCAGGAACGAGATGATGGCGATGAAGGCAAACAATCCGCCGCCGGCCAGAACCAGCACCAACTCCCGCCACCGCGCCAGCACGCGGTCCCGCTCGCCTTCAATCGCAACGAATACATCGTAGCCGGGCAGCCATTTGGCGGCGAGAATCCGGCCATCCCCGCCGGGTGCGTCGGGTGTGTCGGCGATGGCCAAGCCGTCGGCCTTGCCACGGGCCCCCAGCGTGTTGGCAATCCAGGCAGCACGGTCCCGATCGCTCACGGGGAAAGGGTGTTGCACCAGACTGCTGCCGTCCGAGCGGTAGAGACCAATGCGCTGGTCGTCCTGCAGGCCGAGCGCGTCATAGAACTGTTCAAAGTAACTCGCGAACACGCCAGCAGCGACAACACCCAGAACAGTGCCGTCCGGGCGGGTGATCGGGCGAGACAGCGGGATGGAGCGCTCGCCGGTTGCCCGCCCCACCACGGGTGTGCCGATAAAGGCAGGAACCCCGCTTGAGCGTCGATGCACCGAGACGTAGTCGCGGTCGCCATACTCGGCAGGACCCACGACGGTTTGTGGAGTGATGGCAATGCCGATGCCGTCGGGTCGGATCACCAGCAGCGCTGTCATTTGCGGCGTTAGCGCCAACCGGCTGCGCGCCTTCTCAATCAAGCTGGTGTCGTCGAGATCAAGCCGATTGGCAACGACGTAATCCTCCACGGCGCGCAAGTGCAGGTCGATCACCTGCAAGGTGCGGATCGCGTGCTGTTCCAACCCGCGTGTGAGGATTGAGGCCTCGGACAACGCAATCTCAATCCGGCGGTGATAGTCGCGATACAGGAACGCGCTGACCAAAATGATGCCAGACAGGATCAGCATCGCGCCGAGTGCCGCGAGCGAAAGGATGACCCGATCGGTGGGGGCGCGAACCATAAACCGATAGTAGCGGGCGATCAGGCGCGGTGGGAAGCGCTTGTGCGCCGCAACAGAAAACCCCCGGCCTGGGACGGCCGGGGGTTGGATCAAACGGTCATCAAACCGAAGTCAGCTGCAGCCAGACGTCGAGCCGCAGGTGTCGCACTTCAAGCAGGTGCCGTTTCGCACCAGCGTGAAGTTACCGCACTCCCCGCAGGCATCGCCTTCATAGCCCTTCAGACGCGCCTCGCGGATGCGGTCTGCGCGGGAAGGGGCATCGGCAGTCGCACCAGCTACCAGCGCAGCGCCATAGCCGCCCGGTCCATCGGTTCCCGTCGCCAGATAGGCGGTTGCCTGAGTGGCCCCACCCGTCAGCCCACCCTGATGGACGGTCAGACGCGAGCGGATGAAACCCGTGGAGGCCACTTTCTTTAACGCCTCCTGCGCGACGGCGACGGCTTCGTGCACCTGCTGGCCCTCGGCAATGCCGCGACCGATGGTGTCCGGCGCGGTGTCGTCCAGGCTGACATGAGCCAAGTCATCGCGACCGAGATAGCTGATCGCCAGCTCCCGGAAGATGTAGTCGATGATTGACGATGCCATTTTGATGGCATCATTGCCTTCCACCATGCCCGAGGGCTCAAACCGGGTGAAGGTGAACGCCTCCACGAATTCATCCAGCGGCACGCCATATTGCAGGCCGATGGAAACGGCGATGGCGAAATTGTTCATCAGCGAGCGGAAGGCCGCTCCCTCTTTGTGCATGTCGATGAAGATTTCGCCCAGGCGGCCATCTTCATATTCGCCCGTACGCAGATACACCTTGTGACCACCAACCACTGCCTTCTGGGTGTACCCCTTGCGGCGATGGGGCAGCTTGGAGCGGCTGGGCGGCAGGCTACGCTCGATCACCCGCTCCACCAGCCGCTCTGTCACCAGGGCGGCAGCCGCGGCAGTTGGGGCTTGTGCCACGGCTTCTGCGACGGCCTCGGCCTCCTCCGCATCGTCGGCCAGCAATTGGGCCGACAGCGGCTGCGACAGCTTGGAGCCGTCGCGGTAGAGCGCATTGGCCTTCACACCCAAGCGCCAGGACAACAGGTAGGCTTCCTTGCACGACTCCACCGTCGCGTCGTTCGGCATGTTGATGGTCTTGGAGATGGCACCAGAGATGAACGGCTGGGCGGCAGCCATCATGCGGATGTGGCTGTCGACCGACAGGAAGCGCTTGCCAATGCGGCCGCATGGGTTGGCGCAGTCGAACACCGACAAGTGTTCGTCCTTGAGGCCGGGCGCGCCTTCCAGAGTCATCGCACCACAGCAATACGTGTTGGCGGCTTCGATCTCAGCCTTGGAGAAGCCAAGGAAGCCCAACAGATCGAAGCTGTAGTCGTCCAACTTCTCCCGCGGCACGCCTAGGGTCTCAACCAAAAACTCTTCGCCGAGCGAGTACTTGTTGAAGGCGAACTTGATATCGAAGGCGGAGCCAAGGCCTGCCTCCAGCCGTTCCAGCGTGGCGGCATCAAAGCCACAGGCGGCGAGGGCTGCATGGCCGAGGGCCGGAGAGCCCCGAAGGGTGCCGTGACCGACGGCATACTTGGTGATCCGGTCGATTTCAGCAGCACTGTAGCCCAGCGTTGCCAGCGCCTGCGGCACCATCCGGTTGATGATCTTGAAGTAGCCGCCGCCCGCCAGCTTCTTGAACTTCACCAGCGCAAAGTCAGGCTCGATGCCCGTGGTGTCGCAGTCCATCACCAGTCCGATGGTGCCAGTGGGCGCGATCACCGTGGCTTGCGCATTGCGGAAGCCATGGGCCTCGCCACGGGCCATCGCCTCGTCCCACACCCGCTTGGCAGCAGCCGACAAGGCAGCGTCCGGGCAGTTGGCATGATCCAGCGGCACGGGACGGATCGACAGCCCCTCATAGCCATCGCGCAAGCCGTGGGCGGCGCGGCGATGGTTGCGGATCACGCGCAGCATGTCCGCACGGTTCTCGGCATAGCCAGGGAAGGCGCCCAGCTCTTCTGCCATCTCGGCCGAGGTGGCGTAGGAGGCACCGGTCATCACGGCCGTGATGGCGCCGCACAGTGCGCGCCCCCGGTCGCTGTCATAGGACAAGCCGGAGGCCATCAACAGCCCGCCGATGTTGGCATAGCCAAGGCCGAGGGTGCGGAACCGGTAGGACAGTTCGGCGATCCGCTTGGACGGAAACTGCGCCATCAACACCGAGATTTCGAGGACGATGGTCCACAGTCGGGTGGTGTGCTCAAACCCGGCGACGTCGAAGCTGCCATCGGTGTTGCGGAACTGGATCAAGTTGATTGAGGCGAGATTGCACGCCGTATCATCCAAGAACATGTATTCGGAGCACGGATTGGAGGCATTGATCCGGCCGGACTGCGGGCAGGTGTGCCACTCATTCACCGTGGTGTCGAACTGAATGCCGGGGTCCGCACAGGCCCAGGCGGCATAACCGATCTCGTTCCACAACTGGGCGGCCTTCAAGGTGCGCGCCACTTTGCCATCGGTGCGCCGGATCAACTGCCAATCGCCATCCTGCGCCACGGCATCAAGGAAGCCGTTGGTCACCCGCACGGAATTGTTGGAGTTCTGGCCGGAGACCGACAGATAGGCGTCGCCGTCCCAATCGGTGTCGTAGGTCTTGAAGGTTTCAGCCGTGCGATTGCCTTGACGGGCGTACTGAATCACCCGCTGAACGTAGTTTTCGGGCACGTCAGACTTGCGCGCTGCCCGAATTGCTGCGGCCAGCGCCGGATTGCGCTTGGGATCAAAGCGCGCTTCATCGCCCTCGGCGATGCTGTCGGTCCAGATCGCCTTCATCACGGCGTCCTGGTGCTTTTTCGCCTGTCGGGAGCCCGCGACCAGGGCGGCGACCTTCTGCTCCTCGGTTACCTTCCAGCGGATGAAATCTTCGATGTCCGGGTGGTCCACATCCACCACCACCATCTTGGCGGCACGCCGGGTGGTGCCGCCGGACTTGATCGCCCCCGCAGCCCGGTCGCCAATCTTCAAGAAACTCATCAAGCCAGAGGACTTGCCACCGCCCGACAGTCGCTCCCCATCGCCGCGCAGGCGCGAGAAGTTTGAGCCCGTACCCGAGCCGTACTTGAACAGCCGCGCCTCGCGCACCCACAGGTCCATGATGCCGCCATCATTGACCAAGTCGTCGTCCACACCCTGAATGAAGCAGGCATGCGGTTGGGGATGCTCATAGGCCGTGGTGGAGGCGGTCAGTTCGCCCGTGCGGAAATCGACGTAGAAGTGGCCCTGCGCCGGGCCATCAATGCCATAGGCCCAGTGCAGGCCGGTGTTGAACCACTGCGGGGAATTTGGGGCCACCATCTGCCGGGCCAGCATGTAGCGCAGCTCGTCATAGAAGGCCTGGGCGTCGGCCTCTTGATCGAAATAGCCGCCCTTCCAACCCCAATAGGTCCAGGTCCCGGCCAGCCGGTCGAACACTTGGCGGGCATCGGTTTCGCCAATCAACCGCTCTGACGCGGGCAGGGCGGCCAGTGCGTCGACGTCGGCTTCCCGGCGGGCGAGCCACGCCGGAACCTCTGATTCGATCACTGGCTTCAACGCCGCGGGCACACCAGCCTTGCGAAAGTACTTCTGCGCCAAGACATCGCACGCGACCTGAGACCACTCGGACGGAACCTGGATATCCTCCAGGCGGAACACCACCGAGCCATCGGGGTTGCGGATTTCGCTCGCAGCACTTCGGAAGCCGATACCGGCATAGGGTGAGGTTCCGGCCTCAGTGAAGCGCCGCTCGATCCGCATCTTGTCCCCCTGGGTCTAGATATTGTGGCCTGTCGGCATGATGACCCAAGGGCTAGCGCCGCTCAAGGATGTTTGACGGCGCTAGTCGAAATTCCTGTGGATGAACTGACGCGCCTAAGCGCTCTGGACGAGGGGGCAGAGCGAATGCCATAGTCCGCGCAACCCACGCCTCCGCAGACGTGCGGGCGGGCTCTTCGTGCGACAGGATATGCGATGACTTTCGGCACCATGCTCTTCACCCGGTTCAAGGGCGAACGCGTCGGCGAGGATGACCAGGGCAACGTCTATTACCAGGAGCGTGGGACCTTCGCCGATTGGCGTCGTCAGCGCCGCTGGGTGATCTACAAGGGCGAGGCCGAGGCCACCCGCGTGCCGCCGCAGTGGCATGCTTGGCTGCACAAGTTGGACGAAAAGCTGCCGAGCGAGCCGCACAAGCCCCACGCCTGGGAGAAGCCGCACCAGCCGAACCTGACCGCGACGGTTGCAGCCTATCGCCCCCCAGGGCACCAGTTGCGCGGTGGCACCCGTGCGCGCGCCACGGGCGACTATGAGGCGTGGTCACCCGACGCCGGATCGCGGACGCAGGCCTAAGCCATGTCACGCGGTGTCTTGGAAACACTGGTTGGCGGCGCCGTGCTGATGGTCGCGGCTGGCTTTGCTTGGTTCGCGGTGGCCTCCACTGGGTTTGGCGGCCGTGGCGACAGCTATCCCTTGAGCGCGCGCTTTGAGACGGCCGGTGGCTTGACCGTCGGCACCGATGTTCGCCTGTCTGGCATCAAAGTGGGCACCGTCACCGGTGTTGCCCTCGACCCGCAGACCTTTTTGGCGGAGATCACCTTTTCGGTGCCCAACACCGTGCGCTTACCGATCGACTCCGTTGTCGAGGTCGGCTCCGATGGGTTGCTGGGGGGGCGCTATCTGAAGCTGGTGCCCGGTGCCGATGACAAGACCATCACCCCTGGCGGCCGTGTCACTCGGGTCACGCCACCAGTTGATTTGATGGATTTGATCGGTCGGGCGATCTTCTCTGGCGCGCAAGGGGCGGCTGGCGGCAGTGCGCCGCGCTAATCCCCTGGCCCTCAGGGTCGGTTGGCTGCTGGTCGCCTCCATCGTGGCCGGTGTAAATGTCAGCACCGCCTTGGCGCAGACCCGTCCGGCCCCACCCGCCGCGAGGCCGGTTGCCCCCGCCACTGGGCCGGTTAATGGCGCGATCTTGCAAGCGCTGGACAAGGTGACCGCCCGCGTTTCGCGCCTGGAAGTGACGATTGGCCAGACTGCGCGGTTCGGAACGCTGGAAATCGCGGTGCGGGCCTGCAATCAACGCCCACCGGATGAACCACCGGATGCCTCGGCCTTCGTCCAGATCCTCGATCAACCACCGGGTCGGGAGCCGGCACAGGTGTTCTCCGGATGGATGTTCCAGGCCAGCCCGGCGCTGAATAGCCTGGAACACCCGGTCTATGACGTCACCCTGCTGGACTGTCGGCGCTGATCCAGCGCGATCAGAGCCGCCGTTCCGCTCATGCCGGTGGTGGACCGGCCATAACCAGGGTGCGCCAGCGCTCGGCCGTCATGACTGAGAGGTAGTCAGCCACCATCGCGCGCGTCATCACCTCCACCATCAAGCTGTTTTCCAACCAGACCTCAATCACCGAGAAGAATGGGCCGCGCTGCGCCTCGCGCACCAGCCAGCCATGTTGGGTGGCAAGTTGGGTCACCGCCCTCGTGTCGAGAACTGTTTCGATAGCAAGATGGACGGCGGGTGCGGCTGGCGTGCGTGGGGTGGTCTGTTCAAAGGCAACATCCAGCGCACCCGGCACCATGCAGGTGGTCGCAGGATAGACCTCCACCGTGGTGCCATCCTCGCCAGCCGCGAAGGCGACCCAGGCGCCCGGCAATGGTACGAAGGGCAGGGCCTCACCCCCCATCAGGTGAGCCAGAACATCTGCCACAACAGCTGGATTGGTTGCGGGGATCGAGACATGACGCAGCATCAGACACCCTCACAAGGTTTGGATGCTGCTTGTTACTGGGCGGAGCGGGGATCGGATGCAGGCGAACTCACCTCCGCCCCCGGCAAGCCAATGGCGAGGGCGCTCAGTACGTCCGCTGCCGACATCTCGCGCGGGAGGCGGGCCGGGATGCGCAGCGCCACCCCCAACCGCCGCAAATAGGATTCGCGGGGGATCTCGGTTGCCCCAAAGCGGGCGAGGTGGGCAGTCACAAACTGGGTGTCCAGCAGCTGGAAATGCCCGCGGCGCAACCGCGCAACCAGATGGCACAGCGCGATCTTGGAGGCATCGGTCACCCGACTGAACATGCTCTCGCCGAAAAACGCCCCGCCCAACGCCACACCGTAGAGCCCGCCGACCAACTGTCCATCGACCCAGCTTTCAATCGAATGGGCACGGCCCATACGGAACAGCGCGCCGTAGAGCGTGCGGATCTCGTCATTGATCCAGCTTTCCGGGCGCTCCTCGGTTGCCTCTGCACAGGCAGCAACCACGGCATCAAAGGCGGTGTCGACGGTGACGACGAACCGTTCTTGTCGCAGCACCTTGGCCAGCGAGCGGGGGACATGAAACCCATCCAGCGGCAAGATGCCGCGGCGTTCGGGGTTCACCCAGAAGATCTCGGAGTCGTCGCGATGCTCCGCCATCGGGAAAATCCCGACGGCGTAGGCGTTCAGCAGCAGGTCTGGGGTAAGACGGCTCATCGCCTGACCGACTTAGCGCGAAGACCAGCGTCTGTCTTCTCCCCCAAGCGATCTAAGCCGCTCGGTCCCCTGCGACGAACCGTTCCAGCCAATGAATATCATAGTCGCCGTTAAGAAAATCCGGCGCCTGTATCAACTTTCGATGGAGCGGGATCGTGGTCTCGATGCCGCCGATCACATACTCCTCTAAGGCCCGGCGCAGCCGCATCAGGCACTCATTGCGGGTCGCACCGTAGACAATCAGCTTGGAGACAAGGCTGTCGTAGGTCGGCGGGATGCGATACCCCTGATAGAGGTGGCTGTCGACGCGCACCCCAGGGCCGCCAGGGGCGTGGTAGTCAGAGATTCGACCCGGCGACGGCACGAAGGTTTCCGGGTGCTCGGCATTGATGCGCACCTCAATCGCGTGGCCCTGGAAGCGCACATCCTCCTGCCCGAACCCAAGGCGACCGCCCGCGGCGATGCGAATCTGCTCGCGCACCAGATCGATGCCGGTGATCCACTCCGACACCGGATGCTCCACCTGCAGGCGGGTGTTCATCTCGATGAAGTAGAAGTGCCCGTCCTCGTACAAGAACTCCAACGTCCCGGCACTGCGGTAGCCGAGGGTGCGCATGGCCTCCAAAGCTCTGGCACCAATCGCAGCGCGCTCTTCGGCGTTGAGCGCCGGGGAGGGGGCCTCCTCCAGCAGCTTCTGGTGGCGGCGTTGCAAGGAGCAATCGCGCTCGCCCAGGTGGATCACCCCGCCTTGACCATCACCGAGAATTTGCAATTCGATGTGCCGGGGCTTGCCGAGGAATTTCTCCAGATAGACCATGTCGTTGCCAAAGAACGCTTTGGCCTCTGAGCGTGCCAGCGACAGCGCCTGATCCAGATCCTCCGGCCCGTGGGCCACCTTCATGCCCTTACCACCACCACCGCCGGCTGCCTTGACCAGCACGGGATAGCCCAGGGATGCCGCAAGGGCCGCCACATCATCGTCCGGTCCAACGGGCCCGTCGGAGCCCGGCACTGTTGGCAGGCCCAGTTCGATCACTTTGCGCTTGGCGGCGATCTTGTCGCCCATCACGCGGATATGTTCTGGCTCCGGGCCAATCCAGGTGAAGCCGTGCTCCTGCACCATCTCGGCGAAATCGGCGTTTTCGGCCAGAAAGCCGACGCCGGGGTGGATGGCGTCAACGCCTGTGATGGTCGCGGCCGAGAGAATGGCAGGAATGTTGAGGTAGCTCTGGCGCGGCGCCGGTGGCCCAATGCACACGCTTTCATCAGCGAGGCGCACATGCATGGCATCGGCATCGGCCGTGGAGTGGACGGCAACAGTCTGGATGCCCAGCTCCCGGCAGGCGCGGTGGATGCGCAGGGCGATCTCGCCGCGATTGGCAATCAGGATTTTCTCAAACATTCCTGGGTTCCCCTTACTCGACGCAGATCAGGGGTTCACCGAACTCGACCGGCTGGCCGTCACGCACAAAAATCTGCCGCACGACGCCGGATTTTGGGGCGGGCAGCGGGTTCATCACCTTCATTGCTTCGATGATCAGCAGCGTTTGGCCCTGGCGGACCGTGTCGCCAATGTTGACGAACGGGCGCGCGCCGGGCTCCGGCGACAGATACGCCGTGCCGACCATGGGGGAGGTGACAGTGTCTGGGTTGCTGGCCGCCTGCTCCGCCGGGGTGGCGGCGGGGGCACCAGCATTGGGTGGCGGGGCCAGAGGGGCGGTGACGCTGATAGGCACGCCCTGGCGCACCACGCGGACCCGCACATCGCTGGTGGCATACTCGATCTCGGTCAGGCCGGTTTCATCCAGCAGCCCAGCAAGCTGACGAACAAGAGCGGCATCGAGAGAGAATTTCGGCATCGGATCAACTCCGCTTCAACCGGCCGGCCAGCGCTTCGAGCGCCAGCTCATAGCCCATCGGCCCAAGACCGGCGATCACGCCGACACAAGCCAGAGCAGGATATGAGTGATGCCGGAATGCTTCGCGCTGGAAGACGTTGGACAGGTGAACCTCAATCGCGGGCACACCGGTGCCCCGCAAGGCATCCATGATCGCGATGGAGGTGTGGGTGTAGGCGCCAGCATTCAAGACGATGCCAGCGGCTTCGGTGCGGGCCTCATGGATCCAGTCAACCAGCACGCCTTCATGGTTGCTTTGCCGAAACGAAACCGCGACACCCAACCCAAGAGCCCGCTGATGGCAGAGCGCCTCAACATCAGCAAGGGTGACGTGGCCGTAAATCTGCGGCTCGCGCAGCCCCAACAGGTTGAGGTTCGGCCCGTTCAACACGTAAATCAGTGGGGGAGTGCTCGAAGGCGAGGCGTCGGTCACGCGGCAGGTCCAAAACCAGGAAGCGCGCGCTTATGGCATGCAAGCCTTCGATGTGCAATCCCGCACCCGCCGCGGGGCTCAAGCCTATGCGCCGCGGTCGGGTGACGGGTGGACCGGAAGGGCAGGGTTAGCGGGTGACGATGTCGCGATACAGCGGGGCCAGTGCGGCCAAAAGTTTGTTTTGATAGCGAAATGGTACACCGTGACGGTCAGCGGCGCGTTGGAATGCTTCGACCAGACCATTGAATGCCGCCATCGACACTCCCATGCCGCGGTGGCTGTCGCGCATCGTTTGGCCGCGATAGATGCAGCCGCCGCCGAGAATGTCGCAGAATTGGTCGACCAGCTGCTGCTTCACGCGCGTGTTGTCGCGCCCGCCAAAGAACGGTTTGGTTTGCGGATGAACCGCCAGTTCGGCTTCAAACAGCTCCATAAACCGCCGCAACCCCTCGACGCCGCCAAATGACTCCAGCACCGCGGGGTCGTCGACTTTGGCGTAGCGCTCGGTTGGTTGAGCGGTTGGGGCTTGCGCCAAGCTGGGCACCGGGGCTAGCAGCAGGGCAGCGAGAAACACCATCCGTAGGGTCATCACATCCTCCTGTGTGGACTTAGGATTGCTGCAGCGCTGTTAGAAGCCAACGTGTAGTGAAAGATAGACACCGCGCTGATTGTCCTTAATCACAACATTGCCAAGATCCACATAGGCCAGTGTGATTGAGGTGTGTTTCCAAGGCTGATAGGCCAGAAACACGTCGTAGGCGTCTTCTTCTTTGGCGATGCCAAGATTGTTCGGGCGGCGCCGATACTCAGCTCCAATCGCCAAATCCTTGCGCAGCAAGTAGGCGAGGGAGGCTTCGGGCATCAGTTGATAATCATCATTCTTGCCACCGCCGAACCCAAGAATACCAAACTGGTTGGCTCGAGTTAGGCGCAGCGTAGCATTGATCAGCAAGCTTTCAAACAAGAACAGTTTGGTCGCCGAAACATAGTATTCCATGTCCGAGTCGCGTTTGGCGCCGATCGCACGGACCAGCTGATCCCGGTCATTGTTTTTGTAGAAGGCCCCAATGGCGACTTGTGGCAGCCAGCTATCCTGGTCAAGGACAGCATCGCCGAACAACCGCACCTTCGCGCCCAACACGGTTTGGTGAAACTTGAAGCCGCTGCCAAGGCCCAGCGCTTGACCAACCCGGCGGGTGTCGAAGGTTTGGCGGGCGACCGATAGCTCCACTCGGTTGAACAGTCCGATGCTCGCCCCGGCGCTGGTAAAGGTGTAGTCGGTGAAGCGGATGCCGGTGACGAACGCGCCGCCGCCCACTTCGTCGCGCGTACCATAGCCCCCGATCACGGCCCAGGGTGTTAGTCCTCCGCCGGCAGCCCCCTCGATGTTGGTGACCCCGCCGGTTAGCAACAGCTTGTTGGAAAAGCCGCTCCCTGGCTCCGTCGCTGCTGGCGCGGTCTGCGCCGTGGCCGCGCCGAACATGCTGGCAGCCAGCAGCATTCCGCCAGCAAGCCTGCTGGCAAAGGATGGTAGTCGCATCGCGTCCTCTCGGATCGGCCAACCCCTGTTGGTTGGCATCAGCCTTGGAACGGTGCGGCTTGCTGTTTGGATGCACGCCCCAGGATCGATAGCAGCGGGTCAGAGGATTGGTGGGACAGGGCGTTCTACTGACGTGGCCGCATCCAGGCCCACTTCTTGGCTCTGCGCTCAGCGAAATAGGTTTGCCAGCGCACGCGGCGGTCAGCGTCCCACTCAGCCTCGGTGATGATACCCCCCTCGGCTGCCAACGCCTTGCGCATGACCTCCCGATCTGCACCCCACTTCTGGACCAACCATGCAGCCGAGGCGGCAAACACGGTCCACGGCAGGGCTAACCAGAGGGTAGAGAGGCCATTGGCGCCCACCCAAACCCAACCCAACAAGACCAGTAAGCCGGAGGCCAGCATGGCCCTGAACCGGATCATCGCCCCTTGCACAAGGGCACGTTCCTGGACGGCCAGGCGGTCGAGAGCGGCCTGACGGCGGGCGGTCAACGGGTCTGTGATGTCGGTTTCCATGCGGCGTGCAGGTGCCTGAGGTTGCGTTGCTCCGCAAGTGGAATCGGTGTCGTCGCGGACCGAGGCGGGTGCCTCGGCCTCGTTTGTCGCCGCAAAAGGGGCTTGCACCCGCCCGCGCCGCTGTCTACCGATTGTCCTTCGGGAGACTGAGGAAACGACTATCCATGGGCACGGTGCAACCAGCACTGGACGTGCGCGGTCTGGTGAAACGGTTTGGCGCGTTGGAGGTGCTGAAGGGCATCACGTTCCAAGCCAATGTCGGCGATGTGATTTCGGTGATCGGCTCATCCGGTTCCGGCAAATCAACCATGCTGCGCTGTATCAACCTGCTGGAAACCCCCGATGGGGGGGAGGTTCGGGTATCGGGCGAGACCATCGCCATGACCAAGCGGCGCGACGGCTCGCCGGTGCCTGCGGACCAAAAGCAGGTGGACCGCATCCGCACCCAGCTGGGCATGGTGTTCCAAAGCTTCAATCTTTGGACCCACATGACTGTGTTGGAGAATGTGATTGAAGCACCCGTGCATGTGCAAAAGCGCCCTAAGGCCGAAGTGATTGCAGAGGCAGAGGCCCTGCTGGCAAAGGTTGGCATTGTTGATAAGCGTCACGCCTACCCAAACCATCTGTCCGGTGGCCAACAGCAGCGCGCGGCGATTGCCCGGGCTCTGGCGATGCAGCCACAGGTGCTGTTGTTCGACGAACCCACGTCCTCGCTCGACCCTGAACTGGTGGGCGAGGTGCTGCGGGTGATGCGTGCATTGGCCGAGGAAGGGCGCACCATGCTGGTGGTGACCCACGAGATGGGCTTTGCCCGCGAAGTCTCCAACAAGGTGATTTTCCTGCATCAGGGTCTGGTCGAGGAAGAGGGCCCTCCTGAGCAGGTTTTTGGCAATGCACGCTCGGAGCGGGCGCGCGCCTTTATTGCCAGCCAACTGTAACGCGTGGTTAGGAGAGGGGATCCATCATGAAAAAGCTGCTCGCCACGGCGCTTGCCGCCGCGGCTCTGTTGTTGGCGCCGGGGGCTGATGCCCAACAGCGCACCATCCGCATCGCCTCCGAAGGCGCTTTCCCGCCGTGGAATGCAACCGATGCCTCCGGCAAGTTGATCGGCTTTGAAGTTGATCTGGCCAACCAACTCTGTCAGCGCATGCAGGTGCGTTGCGAGATTGTGGCCCAGGCGTGGGACGGCATCATCCCGGCCCTGCAGGCACGCCGCTACGACGCGATCATGGCGGGCATGTCCATCACCGCCCGTCGCCTGGAAGTCATCAACTTCTCGATCCCCTATGGCTCGTCGCCCGCCCGCCTTGCCGTGCAGCGGCAGCATCGCCTGGCCTCCTGGCAGACGCCGGGCAATGTGGAGCGCATCCGCATGGATGCGTTGACCCCGCCGATGAACACGGCTCTCGAAGAGCTGCGCAAGGCGATCAGCGGCATGACGGTCGGTGTTCAAACCCAGACCATCCACTCCAACTTCCTGGATGAGCATCTGAAGAACGTTGTGCGGGTGCGCACCTACGACACCATGGAAAACATGGTGCTGGACCTCAATGCCGGCCGAGTCGATGCGGTGTTCGGCTCCGGGGCCAACCTGAAGGCGCTGTCGGACAAGGGCGACAACATCGCCATGTTCGGCCCCGGCTTCTCTGGCGGCACCTTCGGCGCTGGCGTGGGCGTTGGCCTGCGCAAGGATGATGCCGACCTGAAGGCGATGTTCGATCAGGCGATCACCTGGGCCAATGAGACGGGCGTGATCCGCCGCCTGTCCATGCAGTGGTTCGGCTTCGACATCTCGATCAACTAATCACCGACAGCATGAGCCGGGGACCACGGTCCCTGGCTCGTCTTGTGTTTGGGAGGCCGCATGGAGCTGTTGAGTTGGGGTGACCGCGGCTGGGGCGACGAAATGGTCCGCGCCGCGCTGATGACCCTGACAGTCGCCACGGCGGCGTTCTTGTTGGGAACGGTGCTGGGCTCCGCCATCGCGGCGTTGCGGTTGGCCCGCGCGCGCCCGCTGCGTGCAGTGGGCGAAACCTACACCACGGTGCTGCGGGCGATTCCCGATTTGTTGATCATCTACTTGTTGTTCTTTGGCTCCAGCCAGGCGTTGCAATGGGCGGCGGGTCTGTTTGGCTATCACGGCTATCTGGAACTCTCGCCGTTCATGATCGGCACCATTGCCATTGGCTTTGTGTCCGCAGCGTTCGCGGGGGAAGTGATCCGTGGTGCGGTTCAGGCGGTGCCGAGGGGGCAGATTGAGGCGGCAAAGGCCTGCGGCATGCCGACGGCGCTGCGCTTTCGGCGCATCCTGGTGCCGCAAGTGGCGCGCTATGCGCTGCCGGGCTTGGGCAATGTCTGGCAGGTGACGCTGAAGGAAACCTCGCTGATCTCCGTTGTGGGGCTGGTGGAGATCATGCGGCAGGCCAGTGTGGCGGCGGGCTCAACCCGCCAGCCATTCACCTTCTATGCCGTCGCGGCGATCGCCTATCTGGTGCTCACCACTGGCTCTAACCGGTTGTTTGGCTTGGCGGATCGCTGGGCCAACCGCGGCGTGCGGAGGGCTTGAGGCGATGGATTTTGCCTTGATGTGGGACAGTCTGCCGAAGGTGCTCGCGGGCGCTGGCATGACGTTCCAATTGACCTTCCTGGCCCTAGGCCTTGGCTTTGTGCTGGCAACGGTGATTGCGCTTGCCAGCTTGTCTGGGCGGCGGTGGCTGTCACTGCCAGCCGATGGCTATGTCTATGTGTTTCGCTCCACGCCGCTCTTGGTGCAGATATTCTTGATCTACTACGGGCTTGGGCAGTTTCAGGCGGTGCGCGCCTCCTTCCTGTGGCCGTTTTTGCGCGAACCCTTTGCCTGTGCTGTGCTGGCGCTGATGCTGAATACGGGGGCCTACACCGCTGAGATCATCAAGGGGGGTATCCGCTCCGTCCCCTGGGGGCAGGTGGAGGCAGCGCGGGCCTGTGGCATGAGTGGCCTGTTGTTGTTCCGCCGCATCTTGTTCCCAGTGGCTTTCCGGCAGGCGCTGCCTGCTTATGGCAATGAGATCATTTTGATGATCAAGGCGTCGTCGCTGGCCTCCACCATCACATTGCTGGAGATCACAGGCATTGCCCGCGTGATCATCGCTGAAACCTTCCGCCCGATTGAGCTGTTTATCGTGTCCGGCGGCATCTATTTGGTGATCAACGCGGTGCTGAGCCGTGCCGTGCGCGCGCTGGAGCTGTACCTCTCTCCGCAACTGAAAGACTCGCTGGACAGCGAACAGCGCCGCCAGCAAGCGCTGGGCGTGCGGGTGGGGTGACCATGGGCGTCCAGCTTCGTGATGCAACAGACGCCGACGCTGCCCTGCTGGCGCGCCTCCACGCGGACAGTTGGCGGGCTGCCTATCGTGGCATTTTCCGCGACCAGTTCCTGGATCATGAGGCCGATGCAGAGCGCTTGGCTCACTGGCGCGAGCGACTGTCCTCTGCCGATTGGCGCCAAATCCTGATTGCCGAAGACCCGGACCCCGCTGGGTTTTGTGCGGCCTATCTGGATTCTGCAGGTCGCTGTGACGCCCTGATCGACAATCTGCATGTTCGCCCGAACCTGCGCGGTCGCGGCCTTGGACCCTTGCTGCTGGGGCGGATGGTGGAGCGGCTGATCGCCGCTGGCCACCGGAGCATGTTTTTGTGGGTGTTCACGGACAATGCCCCAGCACTGCGATTTTATCAGTCGCTTGGCTGTACCCTCGAAGACCCAGCCGAGATCGAGGTGTTCGGCAGCGTCACCCGCGAGGCGCGCTGTGTTTGGCGCGATTTGCCGACGCTTGCCAATGCCTGCCGGGCGCGCGTGCGTTGACGCCAACCCATCGTGCATGACCCGGCCCTTGCACCGGGTGCCGTTCCAGCCTAGGTGTGTAGGGCAGCTGCCTGGTGCGTCAGGCTCTTCGCATCCCTGGGGCTATACCCATTCTCTCGGGAGCTGTCCCTGTCGCGGTCGTGGCCGTGGCACATGGCACCCACCTGCTTGGCAGGCCACAGAGGATGGACTACGCCAACGGCCAAGGCGGCTGCACTCTCACGCGGTTTTCGCGGTGCCGTGATGAACCCTTGGTTGGTTGCAGCGAAGTCAGCCCTGCGTTCCCAAACGCGCACCCGTCGCAAGGCGCTGCCGCTGGAGGTGCGGGCCGCGGCTGCTGCGGCGATTGCCGATCGCCTGGGCGGGCTTGATCTGCCGGCGGGGGCCATGGTCGCGGGCTATGCGGCCGCTGGCTCGGAGTTGGATCCATCGCTTGCCCTGGCGCGGTTGGCCGCGCGCGGCCACCCCTTATGCCTGCCCGTGGTGGTGGAGCGCGATCAGCCATTGGAGTTCCACACTTGGCGTCCGGGGGAGCCGCTGGTGCCGGGCAATGGCGCACGGGTGCCCTTGGGGGGGGCACTTGCCCTGCCGGATGTTCTGCTGGTGCCGTTGATCGCCTTTGACGAGCGCTTGCGCCGCCTCGGCCAGGGGGGTGGCTATTATGATCGCACCGTGCCCGCGCTTCGCCGGATCCGCCCGCTGCTGGCGATTGGGATCGGTTTTGCCACCCAGCAGGTCCCGCTGGTTCCCGGTGATGCGCGGGATATCGTGCTCGATCTTGTGGTGACAGAGGATCGTCTTGTGACGCGCGCGTCATGAGTGGCCCGCTGCGCGGGTTGTTCCTGGGCGATGTTGTGGGACGGGCTGGCCGGGAGGCCGTGGTTGCGGCTTTGCCCGGCCTCCGCACCCGCTTGCGGCTTGATTGGGTGGTCATCAACGCGGAGAACGCGGCCGGTGGCTCTGGCCTGACGCCAGACATTGCGCGGGCCTTGTTCGACGCGGGCGCGGACGCCCTGACCCTTGGCAATCATGGCTTTGCGCAGCGGGTCCTCTGGCCCTACTTGGAGCGTGAGCCGCGCATCGTGCGTCCCGCCAACTATCCCCCAGGCGCACCCGGGCAGGGCCTCACGGTGCTGACCCTGGCCAGTGGGCAGCAGCTGGTGGTCCTCTCCCTAATGGGTCGATTGTTCATGGAGCCGCTGGACTGTCCGTTCCGGACAGCCGACGCTGCTCTTGCCCCCTATCGCCTGGATGATGGCGCGCGGTTGGGGTCAGGCGTGGCCGGCATCCTGGTCGACATCCACGCCGAAGCCACCTCCGAGAAGATGGCCCTCGGCCACTATCTTGATGGGCGGGTGACCGCTGTGATCGGGACCCACACCCATATCCCCACAGCCGATGCCCATCTGCTCGCCAATGGTACTGCCTATCAGACTGATGCGGGCATGTGTGGTGACTATGACAGCGTGATCGGCATGCGCACCAACATCGCACTGGAGCGGCTGATCCAGCGGGTCATCTCAGCCCGGCAGGAGCCTGCCGCTGGCCCCGTGACGTTGGCCGGGGCGGTGATCACCCATGATCCGCGCACCGGGCTGGCGCTCAGCATCGAACCCTTCCGCCAAGGTGGAGTGTTGCCACCCACCTAGGCACAAGCCTTCCTGCTGCTTCCGATCGGTGCGTTCTGCGTCGCGGGTACGGGCACTGGCATGTCTGCGGCTGGGTTGGCGGCGGTGCAGCTGCCGATGACACCTGTCGTCACCGCGTCGCGCTCAGGCCGGGGGTAGAACCCGTCTGGACATCAGCGTGGTGCTGCCCCCATGCCGCCTTGTGCGGCTGGCACCTGACCCGTCCACTTCAGGCCATAGACGCCGCCAATCGCGTCAAACATCACCTCAAAGCCGCGGAACACGTGGCGACCGCTGTTGACGAAGTTCGCCGAGCGGGGCGACAGGGCGATCACTTGGGGTGGCGCCATGGGTTGATCCTGCTGGCCCACCGTAAAGCGATACCAGGCAACAGGTGCTGCTTGAGGCCCGAACTGAATCGTCACCGAGTTACCTGGCTTCAGAACTGGCACCGACAGGTTTTGATTGTTTGCGTCCTTCTGCTGTTCCGTGTAGTTCGCCAGCGATTGAGTTGAATCGATATACATTGAGGCAACACCGGAATCGCCAAGGAAGGCGCCCATCTGGCAGGGCAGGGTGTTGATGCCGATGCACACAGGCGCCTGCTGCCAGTCACGCTTGTCTTGCACAGTGTTCGGTGGTGCCACCCGAAGCTGGAGTTGCACACCCCGGAAGCCTGCGGTGTTGGCCGCGGTCAGTCCAATGCCAATGCCTGCCGAGGACACCACATAGCCCAGGCGGAAGCGTGCTGCATCAACGGGTTGGCCGCCGACTTGGGTGATGTTCAGCAGGGCATTGTGGTTTGGCGTGCCCTGGCTTTGACCATCCTGCTCGCGCCCAAAGCCAACGCCCATGTAGCCGATGGTGCTGGGAGCAGGCGGCAGGGTTTGGCCTGGGCAGTTGGGGCCGGAGCTTGCCTCGACATAGCTGGTACAAATACCCGCCTGCGACACCGCGAGGACTGGCACTTTCGCTTCAGCCACCGGCGCCCCAGCCGTGTCCAGGAACTGCACGGTGACGGGAACCCAGCGGCCAACCCACAGCCGCTTGCTGCTCGACAAGAACTCCCATCCCACGGGAAACTGCTTGGCGGCTTCGGAATTCGGGTCATAGCCCGGAATGACGCTGGCCGACACCGCCATGCCCGTGGAGCCGGTGTCGACTGGCACCGTCAGGCGATGACCGTTCACTGTGACCGCCACCGACAAATCGAAGGCAAAGTTCCGCGCGCCATTCACAAACGGCACCGTCGCCGTTTGGGTGAAGGCGGCGTAGGGAGACGGTGTGGCAGGGGCCTGGGCGGCGAGAGGGGTCGCAATACTCACACACCCAGCGACAAGCAGGGTCCAACGGAAGCGCGTCATGATCGTGGGTCCGCTTTGATGAAGGACACCGGAGGCTGCCAGTGCCACACGCAAGCGGGCAATCGCCGTAGCTGAAAACTAGGCAGATTGTCGGTTGTCCGGCGCAGCGAATCACGCACGGGCGCGCTGGTGCACCGGGGCCGTCGACGTTGCATCCCTCAAGGGCTGCCAACGGGTTACCTGAGATGCTGGACGAAGGGCTGATCGGTTGGCTATGTCCGGCTCACTCGTGGTTACCGGGGGCGTCGAGGCTTCGATCTGCCCCCTTCGTCGATTCGGGATGCCATGGCCGGTCATTCACAATTCAAGAACATCATGCACCGCAAAGGCAAACAGGATGCCAAGCGGAACAAGGTGTTCACCAAGCTGATCCGAGAGATCACAGTGTCGTCGCGCACAGGGTCGCCCGACATCAACGCCAACCCGCGCCTTCGGGCTGCTGTGTTGGCGGCGCGGGCTGAGAACATGCCGAAGGACACCATTGAACGCGCGATCAAGCGCGGCCAGGGGGCTGGCGACGGGGCCGACTATGAAGAGGTTCGCTACGAGGGCTATGGCCCTGGTGGTGTTGCCTTGATTGTCGAAACCCTAACCGACAATCGCAATCGCACAGCAGCCGATGTCCGTGCGGCTTTCACCAAGGCAGGGTGCGCGCTGGGCGAAACCAACTCCGTGTCGTTCCAGTTCGATCGGATTGGGCAAGTGATTTATCCCGCTGTGAAGGCTAGCGCCGATCAAATGTTTGAAGCGGCATTGGAGGCGGGGGCCGACAATGTGGAATCCAGCGCTGAAACCCATGAGGTTCAGTGCGCGCCCGATGAGTTGAACACCGTGCGCGAGGCGCTGGAGGCCAAGTTTGGCGATCCAGAAAGCGCCCGCCTGTCCTGGCGTCCGCGCGTTACGACGCCGGTCGATGGCGAAGCAGCCGAAAAACTGTTCAAGCTGCTGGAGGTGCTGGACGACCACGACGACGTGCAGACTGTGTTCGGGAACTATGAGGTTTCCGACGAGGTGCTGGCGCGGCTGGTGGCATGACAGCCTTGCCCGGCGATCCCCTGACGTCCACAACGCGCCGCATCCTTGGGCTGGACCCTGGTTTGCGTCGCACCGGCTGGGGGATCGTCGATGTTCAGGGCATGCGCCTAGGCTGGGTGGCTTCTGGTGTGATCACCTCCACCACCGATCGCAGCTTGGCTGAGCGTCTGGCCGAGCTTTACGCCCGTTTGGAAGACGTGATCGTCCGGTTTCAGCCGACAGAAGCCGCCGTGGAAGAAACCTTCGTCAACAAGAACCCAGACAGCACCCTGAAGCTGGGGCAAGCCCGCGGCATCGCCCTGCTGGCTCCCGCTCGCATGGGCCTGACAGTTGCCGAGTACAACAACGCCACGGTGAAGAAAGCCGTGGTTGGCACTGGTGCCGCGGAGAAGGATCAAGTGGCGATGATGGTTCACCGCCTGTTGCCCGGCGTGCGGGTGGAGAAAGCGGACGCAACCGACGCCCTTGCCATCGCCATCTGCCACGCCCACACCGGGCGGGCGACGGCCGTCATGGCCCGCGCACGGGTGCTGGCAGGGTCTGCCCCATGATCGCCAAGTTGGCCGGCATTGCCGAACAGATCGAGGTGGACAGCGCAGTCATTGATGTCGGTGGCGTTGGCTATCTGGTGTTCTGCTCCAGCCGCACGCTGGCGACGCTGGCCGCGGGTCAACCAGCCAGCCTGTTTGTCGACACCCATGTGCGCGAAGACCGCATCGCCCTTTACGGCTTTGCCAGCGAGGCGGAGCGGGCGTGGTTTCGCCTGATGCAGACGGTGCAGGGGGTGGGTGCCAAGGTTGCCCTCAACATCCTGTCGGTGCTGGCGCCCGATCAATTGGCGCGCGCGATTGCCGCGGGAGACCGGGCAGCGGTGCAACGCGCCGATGGCGTCGGCTTGAAGCTGGCCCAGCGTCTGGTAGCAGAGCTGAAGGACAAGGCCGGTACCTTGGCACTGGGAGCCGCCGCACGGGCCACCGCGCAGACCGTCGCCCCAGTCGCCTCTGTCGATGACGATGCTGTCTCTGCGCTGGTCAATCTGGGCATCGGACGCACCGAGGCCTATGCCGCTGTTGCCAAGGCACATCACAGCCTGGGTGAGGGGGCTGCCTTGAATGCCGTGATTCGCGCGGCGTTGAAGGATCTTGGCCGGTGACTGGCATGGCCTCGCAGCCGACCCGCCTGGTCGATCCCTCCGTCGCCGAAGGGGGCGAGGCCGCGTTGCGGCCAGCACGGCTGGGTGATTTTGTCGGCCAGCCCGATTTGCGCGCCAATCTGGCTGTGTTTGTTGAGGCCGCCCGTGGACGCGGGGAGGCACTGGATCACGTGCTGTTCCACGGTCCGCCAGGGCTGGGCAAGACGACCCTGGCGCAGATCGTGGCGCGGGAGTTGGGCGTCGGCTTTCGGGCAACTTCGGGCCCGGTGATCGCCAAGGCAGGCGATCTCGCCGCACTGCTGACCAACCTTGAGGCCCGCGATGTGCTGTTCATCGATGAGATCCACCGGCTGAACCCAGCGGTGGAGGAAATCCTGTATCCCGCGATGGAGGATTTTCAGCTTGATCTGATCATCGGTGAGGGGCCAGCGGCGCGCTCGATTCGCATTGATCTGCCACCCTTCACGCTGGTGGGCGCCACCACTCGCTCCGGCTTGTTGACCACCCCGCTGCGGGAGCGTTTCGGCATTCCGATGCGGCTGAATTTTTATTCAGCAAGCGAGTTGCAGGGCATCGTCCAGCGTCAAGCGCGGCTGTTGAACCTGGACCTCACGCCCGATGGCGCGCTGGAGATTGCCAAGCGTGCGCGCGGCACGCCGCGGGTGGCCGGGCGCTTGCTGCGCCGGGTGCGCGATTTCGCCAGTGCGTCGGGGCGGCCCGTGGATGCCGCCGCGGCCGACGCCGCCTTGCTGCGCCTGGATGTGGATGCCCAGGGCCTAGACACCATGGATCGCCGCTATTTGGCCCGGATCGCCGCGGATTATGGCGGCGGGCCAGTTGGTGTGGACACGCTGGCGGCCGCCCTATCCGAGCAGCGGGATATGTTGGAAGACGTGATCGAGCCGTTCTTGATGCAACTGGGCTTGGTGCAACGCACGCCGCGCGGGCGCATGTTGTCCGTGTCCGGATGGCGCGCGATCGGGCAATCGCCGCCGCGCGATCTGGATCGTCAACTCGACCTGTTGGGACGTTTGGGGGACGAGGATGCCTGAGCGGCGCTACGAGCATGGCTGGATGGAAGGCCGCGTCCATGTCTGGCCGCGCCGGGTCTACTATGCCGACACGGATGCGGCTGGCGTGGTTTACCACTCCAACTACCTCGTGTTCGCCGAAGAAGCGCGGACGGAGTGCATGCGCTGCCTGGGCGTGGACTACCCCCCCTTCGGTCGCCCAGGCGGCGTCGCCTACGCGATTCGCCACTGCGTGATGGATTTCCAGCGCCCAGCCCTGCTGGACGACCGGCTGGTGGTGCTGACTGAAGCGCTGACGGTGGGCGGTGCCTCGCTGGAAGCACGCCAGACGATCGTTCGCGAGCCGCCGACAACAGCCGCAGCTGGGGATGACCTGCGTGATGGTGGCGCGCGCCAAAGTGTAGATGGCGCGCGGGAGGTTTTGGTGGTCATCACCCTCAAAGCCGTGTGCATCGACGCCAGCTTCAAAGCGATGCGGTTGCCCGCTGACGTGCGTGCGGCCCTGACCGACAAGATGATGCTTCCCCCCCACTCCGATGCCGCTCACGCGGCCGACAGCCGGGACTAGGACAAGGATGGAACACGATCTTTCGATGATGGGCCTGTTCTTGAAGGCTGACTTTGTCGTCAAGGCGGTGATGCTGGGCTTGCTTGGAGCCTCTGTGTGGTGCTGGGCGATTGTGTTTGACAAGGTGCTCCGCCTGAAGCGCGCGCAAGCGGCTGCCGACGCCTTTGAGGACACGTTCTGGTCGGGCCAGAGCCTGGAGGAGCTGTTCGACCGCATCGGCTCGCGCCCACCCGATCCGATGAGTGCGGTGTTTTCGGCTGCAATGCGTGAATGGCGCCGGTCCACCCAGAACCTGCCCAACCCCGCGGCGATCAAGGCGGGCCTGCAGCAGCGCGTTGACCGGGTGATGGGTGTC
This sequence comes from Alphaproteobacteria bacterium, assembly GCA_004292755.1. GTDB lineage: Bacteria > Pseudomonadota > Alphaproteobacteria > Elsterales > Elsteraceae > RDXE01. The sequence goes on along the minus strand of RDXE01000025.1, from coordinate 61,526 downwards.
ACCCTCCAGCGGGAGATGGAGCGGCTGGAAAAGCAGCTGGGCGTGCTGGCCTCCATTGGCTCGGTTGCCCCGTTCGTCGGCCTGTTCGGAACGGTGTGGGGCATCATGAACAGCTTCATCTCGATCGCGAACGAGAAGAACACCTCGCTGGCTGTTGTCGCGCCTGGTATTGCGGAGGCGTTGTTTGCCACTGCGATTGGTCTGGTGGCCGCAATCCCGGCCGTCGTTGCCTACAACAAGCTGGCCAATGATTTTGCGCGCTATGCGGCGCGGCTGGAGAACTTTGCCGCTGAATTCTCGGCCATTCTGTCTCGTCAGCTTGATGCGCGCGGTGGGGCCTAGCGATGGGTGCGTCCCTCAAACAAGGCGGGCGTGGGCGACAGCGCTACACGCCCATGGCCGAAATCAACATGACGCCGTTTATCGACGTGATGTTGGTGCTGTTGATCGTGTTCATGGTTGCCGCGCCTCTGCTCACCGTTGGGGTGCCGGTTGATCTGCCAAAGACACAAGCAGCCTCGATCAACCAGCAGGTGGAGCCGCTGACGGTCTCGATCGATCAGCAAGGGCGGATCTTCCTGCAGGAGACCGAGTTGCGGATGGACCAAGTGGTGCCGCGCTTGCGCGCCGTGCTGGCTGAAAAGCCGGATCAAACGGTGTTTGTGCGCGGCGATCGCGTGATTGCCTATGGCCGGATCATGGAAGTGATGGGTCTGTTGGCCGCGTCGGGCATCCAGAAAGTGTCCTTGATCGCGGAGTTGCCAGAGGGCCGTCCAGCCTCGCCAGCGCCAGCCCCGGCGCAACGGACGCGTTGATCCGATGATGGAGCGTCTGCCCACGCTGCTGTCTGGCATGCTGCACATTGTTGTGCTGGCCTTCTTGTATTTTGGCCTGCCGACGTTCGTGCGCCCGCCCCAGAAGCTTGAGCCGACCCTGGAGATTGAAATCGTGACGGCTGCCCCGGCGGGTCGTGCCGGGCCACCGCCCTCTGCGCAGCAGCAGGCGCAGACGCCAACGCCACCCCCGCCGAGCCCCCCGCCGCCGCCAAGCCCGCCGCCGCCGCCAAGCCCGCCGCCTCCGCCTGCGCCGCCGCCACCGCCACCGCCACCACCGCCACCTCCGGTGCCGGTGCCGCCTCCGCCTGCGCCACCGCCGCCGCCCCCTCCGCCGCCGCCAGTCCCGCTGCCGCAGCCTCGGCCTGCGCCGCCACCGCCGCCCCCGCCACCGCCACCACCCCCACCGCCGCCGCCACCGCCGCCACCGCCGCGGCCGGTGCCGCCGCCTCCTGCACCTCCGCCACCTCCGCCACCGCCACCTCCGCCGCCACCACCTCCGCCGCCACCGGCCCCGCCGCCGCCGCCGCAGGCGCGCCCACCCGCGCCGCCGCCACCGCCGCGTGATGACTTCCTGCAACGGATGCAGCAGGCGACGAATCTGCCGCCTCAGCCGCAGCGACCGGCATCGCCACCGGCGCCGCCTGCACAGCAGGCACGTCCGGCCCCCGCCAGCCCGCCCGCCGGTCCTGTCGTGAGTGACAATCCGTGGGCCGCGGTGACCCAGTCGCAAATCGCGGCTGCCGACGCTGCCGTCAGCGGAGCGGAGCGGGATGCCATCTCAGGGCACATCTATCCCTGCTGGAACCTCGATGCCGGGGCGATGCAGGGGACGAACTATCGCGTGCGGCTGGCGCTGGATGTCACGCGGGAGGGCAGGGTGACCCGCGCCACCGTGCATCCCGAGGACGAGGCGCGAATGGCGCGCGAGCCGCGCTATCGCTCTTTTGTGGAAACCGCACGGCGGGCCGCGTTCAATCCGCGGTGCAGCACCGTTCCAGTGCCGCGGGCGCCGTACGAACATTGGCGCACCTTGTTCTTGACCTTTGACCCTCGTGACGTGCGATAGCGCCCGGATGGTTCATGAAGTTGCCATCATCCGCGCGCACCCTTGACCGGAACGGTTGCGCTGCGTCACACAGCCTGCCAGTTCCACCCAGGCGGACATGGGATGCCGCCGCAGCGGAGAGACTGATGTTGCACCTGCCGATGCCCCGTACTGCCGCGTCCGCGCTTGGTCGTCCTTCGCCCACGCGGAATCACCTGACGGTCGAGCCGTCGCGGCGTCAACTGCTGGTTGGCTTGGCTGCGACAACGGCTGGTGCTGCAGTGGTAGCGCCCCTTAGCCCGGCCCTGGCGCAATTGCAGATCGACATCACGCGGGCCAATCCGCAACCCATGCCGATCGCGGTGCTGGATTTCGTGCCCCAGGGCAATGATGGGCAGCGCTATGGTCGCGACATTGCCCAAGTGGTGGCCGCTGATCTGGAGCGCTCCGGTCTGTTCCGCCCGATTGAGCGGGGGGCTTGGATTCAGCAGCCTGACGCCGTTGGGGTGCAGCCGCGCTACTCCGATTGGCGCGCGATCAATGCGCAAGCCCTGGTCACGGGTGGCGCTGGTGTGCAGGCCGATGGCCGCTTGCGCGTGGAGTTTCGCCTTTGGGACGTGTTCGGCGAGCAGTCGATTGAGGGGCAAATCCTGGCAGCCCACCCGTCGTCCTGGCGGCGAATCGCCCACAAGGTGTCGGATTTGATCTGGAAGCGCGTGACAGGAGAGGATGGTCACTTTGACACGGAGATTGTGTTCATCTCCGAGTCCGGGCCAACCAACGCTCGCCGCAAGCGCTTGGCGATCATGGATCAAGATGGCGCCAATCTGCGCTTCTTGCTGCCACAGACGCGCGACATCATGTTGACGCCGCGGTTCAGCCCAGTAACCCGTGACATCACCTATATGAGCTATTTCAACAACCGGCCGCGGGTGTACATCACCAATCTGGACACCGGACAGCAGGAATTGCTGGGTGATTTCAGCGGGATGAGCTTTGCACCGCGCTTTTCCCCCGATGGTAACCGGGTGGTGATGTCACTGGCCGAAGGCGGGGCAACGACGATTTACGAACTCGATCTGCGCTCCCGTCGGCGGGTGCAGTTGACCCAGGGCCGTAACATCGACACCTCACCCAGCTATGCCCCCGACGGGCGCCGAATCGTATTCAATTCCGACCGCGGTGGCGCACCGCATCTGTATGTGATGGGGGCAGATGGCAGCAATCCGACGCGAATCAGCTTCGGGCAAGGCCGCTACTCGACGCCAGTCTGGTCACCGCGGGGTGATTTGATTGCCTTCACTGTGCAGCGCGGCGGTCAGTTCGGGGTTGGGGTGATGCGACCGGATGGCACAGGGGAGCGGATCTTGTCCGAGAGTTTCTTGGACGAAGGACCCACTTGGTCACCCAATGGGCGGGTGATTATGTTTTTCCGTCAAAGCCCTAGCGATGGTCGTGGCAACCAGCGCAGCCGTTTGATGCAGGTGAACATCAGCGGCGCCAATCTGCGCGAAGTGCCAACACCAGAAGATGCCTCCGATCCTGCGTGGAGCCCCTTGATTCCCTAAGGGCCGCCCATTATGGTCCGCGCCGTTGCGCCCGGAGCGGTTTCGGCGGCTTAAGTGCTTCTTCGGTGACTTAACTTTGGTGAGGCACCTCAGATCACAAACCACGTCGCTCCTTCCGTGCGATACTCAAAGTTAACGACTATCCCGTCCTCAAGGGGTCTGAAGAACATGCGCCTGAAGCTGCTCACCGCCATCGCTGCTGCCACTCTCCTGGCGGCGTGCGCCTCCGAGCCGGCCTCCACCACTCAAACCACCGGCACCGGCACGACCACCCAGACTCCTCCGTCGGTCACCCGGTCGCCGCAGGAAGTGCTCGCTGCTGAAGCTGGCGACCGCGTGTTCTTCGCGTTTGATCGCTTCGCTCTGTCGGCTGACGCTCAGGCCACTCTGCGCCGTCAGGCCACTGTGATCGGTCGCTTCCCGCAAGCGCGCATCATGATCGAAGGTCACGCCGACGAGCGCGGCACGCGTGAATACAACCTCGCCCTCGGCGAGCGTCGTGCCAACGCCGTGCGCGATTTCATGGCCCAGCTGGGCGTTCCGGCCGCACGCATCACCACCACATCCTTCGGTAAGGAGCGTCCGGCGGTGGTTGGCTCGAACGAAGCCGCTTGGGCTCAGAACCGTCGCGCCGTCACGGTGCTGCAATAAGTCGTCGCCTCCGCATCACGCGGAGGTGTCGCACGGGACGCGCCGACCCCAGACCCTGGGGTCGGCGTTTCTGTTTTTGGCGTTTCTGTTCTCGGCGTAGGGCGACAGCCATGCTTTCGCCCTGCTTCTCAGCTAGACTGACTTGGTGACCATGCGGAGGTGCTGGATGATCGCAACACTGCCTTGGATGTCATCACGGCTGGCTGTGGTGGCTGTCGCCCTCACGGTGCTGGCTGCGCCGTCAGTGCTGGCCCAGGATACCCGCGCCATGACCGACCGCCTTCAGCGGTTGGAGACCGAGGTGCGGACCCTGCAGCAGCAGGTGTTTCAGGGTCGCGCTCCCGCTGCTGGCGCCCCTGCTACCTTTGGGGAGGGCGGGATTGCGCTGAACGGGCGGGTGCAGCAGATCGAAGACGATATCCGTCGCCTGACCGGCCAGATTGAGGAATTGAACTTCCAGATGGGACGGATCAACGCCCGGCTGGAGCGTATGACATCCGACATCGAATTCCGCTTGGAGGAGTTGGAGAAGCGCGGCACCGGAGCACCGGCGGCCGCCGCTCGACCTGGGCAGGCTGGGGTGCCACCTGCAAGTCAGGCTCAAGCGGCGGCGCCACCGCAGCCCCAGCAGCTGCGTCCGCCCGGTCAGGGACAAGCCTCCGCACCCTTAACTCCCCCAGCAGCGCAGCAGGGGCAGCGCCCAGGACAGGCACCGGCGGCTACGGCCTCCCTGCCGCAAGGCACGCCGCAAGATCAGTATGAATTTGCCTTCGACTTGTTGACTCGCGCGCAGTATCCCCAAGCGGAGGCAGCTCTGCGGCAGTTCGTCACCACCCATCCTCAGCACCAGTTGGCGGGCAATGCTCAGTACTGGCTGGGTGAGACCTTTTATGTCCGCAATCAATTCGAAGAAGCGGCACGCCAGTTCTTGGTCGGGTATCAGCGCTACCCGCAGAACTCAAAAGCACCAGACAATCTGTTGAAGCTGGGCATGTCGCTGGCAGCGCTGAACCGGCGCGATGATGCCTGTGCTGCCCTTGGTCGGTTCCAAAGCGAGTATCCGACGGCGCTTGCCACGCTCCGTCGCCGCGCCAATGACGAGCGTCAGCGGCTCGGCTGTCGCTGAGCCCATACCACACCGCCATGGACGCGCCTGACCTCGGGTTGGCGCACGATGTTGCAGCCGTGCTGGACCGCATTGGTGGGTGGGAGCCGCAGCCCGATGTAGCGGTCGCTGTGTCGGGTGGTCCGGATTCCATGGCGCTTGCCTGGGCTCTCGCCCCGTGGGTCCGCCAACGCGACGGGCGGCTGACGGCCCTGGTGGTGGACCACCGCCTGCGGGCAACCTCGACTGTTGAAGCAGTTGCAACGGTACGCGCGCTTGCGGCGCAGTCGATCCGGGCAGTGCTGCTCACCCGTACGGGGCCTCCTCCTATCCAGGGGGTGCAGGCGGCCGCCCGAAGCCTGCGCTATCAGCTGTTGGGCGAATGGTGCCGCCGACAGGGTGTGCTGCACCTTCTGCTGGCACATCACCGTGATGATCAGGCCGAGACTGTGGTGGACCGGCTGCTGCGCGGCTCTGGCCTCAGTGGCTTGGGCGGGATGGCGCCTGTGGTGTGGCACAGTTTTGGCCGAGTGGTGCGCCCCCTGCTCGACTGGCCGAAGCAGAGGTTGGAGGCGACGGCACGCGCGGCGGGCTTGGTCACGGTGGCTGACCCCTCCAACAGCGACCCGCGGTTTCGCCGCAGCCAGGTCCGCGCCCTGTTGGCGGGTCAGGAGACGGGGTTGGCCGACACAGCTGCGCGGCTCCAGCAGGCGGCACGGGTGGTGGACCAGCAGGTGGCAATGGCGCTTGCCCGGATGGTGGAGCCGCACCCCGCTGGGGCCATCTGGTTGGACCGCCGCCGTTTGCCAGGGCTGATGACGGAGGTGCGTCTGGCGGCGCTGGCGGCGTGCCTGCGCACGGTCTCGGGCCGGTCGGTGCGCCCTCGGCTGGCTGCGTTGACGGACTTGGCCCATGCCCTTTGCGGAGCGGCGGCGCGGGTTCGGCACACCCTGCATGGCTGTCGGATTGAGGCTGACGGCCCCTGGGCGGTGATTGGTCGGGAGGTGCGCGGCCTGCCCCCGCCGATACCGATTGACGCAGGGGCGTGGGATCATCGATGGCGTCTTGACGCCTCTGTGGCAACCAAGCGCCGTCTGTGGCTGGCTGCAGCGCCGCACTACGCTTCGAACTATAAAGAGATGCAACAGCTTGGCCGCGGGGTACCATCCTGGGTCACCTCCAGTATCCCTGTCGTTTGTGGGGTTGACGGGTCGCGGTTTGGCACCCACCTGTCCTATTGTCGGGAAGGCCCAGGCGTCGATAGCATCACGGCCCTGGACCTTTTGCCGGAGCCGCGTCAGCCGTTGGTCCCGGATGTCTGGGACCCACGGCCGGAAGGGGGGCCGGTCCCGCTCGCCGATGTCCGGCGGTGATCGGGTCGATGGTACTGTTGCCTGGACTGGGGTGTCGTGACGTGAACAATTTCGGCAAGAATATCGCAGTCTGGGTGATCATCTTGCTGCTGCTTGCGGCCCTGTTTCAGGTGTTCCGCGATACGGGTGGTCGGGGTAGCGCCCGGCAACTGGCGTTCTCCGAGTTTTTGACTGCCGTGGAGTCGGACCGGGTTACCGAGGTGGTGATCTCTGGCCCGAATATCAGCGGTCGATACACGGATGGCAGCAACTTCGCCACCTATGCCCCGCATGATCCGGGCTTGGTGCAGCGCCTGCGGGAACGCAACGTCCGCATCGCTGCGCAGCCGATGGATGATGGCATGAACTCCATCCTCGGCGTGCTGATCTCCTGGTTCCCGATGCTGCTGATGATTGGCGTGTGGATATTCTTCATGCGTCAGATCCAAGGTGGCGGCGGCAAGGCGATGGGCTTTGGCAAAAGCCGCGCGCGGTTGCTGACGGAAAAGGTTGGCCGTGTGACCTTCGACGATGTCGCAGGCATCGACGAAGCCAAGGTGGAACTGCAAGAGATTGTGGAATTCCTGAAGGACCCGCAGAAGTTCCAGCGTTTGGGCGGCAAGATTCCGAAAGGCTGTTTGCTGGTGGGTCCGCCGGGCACGGGCAAGACGCTGCTGGCGCGTGCCATTGCCGGTGAGGCCAACGTGCCGTTCTTCACCATCTCGGGCTCGGATTTCGTTGAGATGTTCGTTGGCGTGGGTGCCAGCCGCGTCCGCGATATGTTTGAGCAAGGCAAGAAGAACGCGCCCTGCATCATCTTCATCGACGAAATCGACGCCGTCGGTCGTCACCGCGGTGCTGGCCTTGGCGGTGGCAATGACGAGCGCGAGCAGACCCTGAACCAGTTGCTGGTCGAAATGGACGGGTTTGAGGCGAATGATGGCGTGATCCTGATCGCTGCCACCAACCGCCCAGACGTTCTGGACCCAGCACTGCTGCGGCCCGGTCGATTTGACCGGCAGGTGGTGGTCGCCAATCCAGATGTTGGCGGGCGCGAGAAGATTCTGAAGGTGCACATGCGCAAGGTGCCGTTGGCGCCGGATGTTGACGCCCGGGTGATCGCCCGTGGCACGCCCGGCTTCTCCGGTGCCGACCTTGCCAACTTGGTGAACGAAGCAGCCCTGCTGGCCGCCCGTCGTGGCAAGCGCGTGGTTGGCATGTATGACTTCGAAGCCGCCAAGGACAAGGTGCTGATGGGTGCCGAGCGTCGCTCCATGGTGATGAGCGAGAAGGAAAAGGAGCTGACGGCCTATCACGAGGCTGGCCACGCTCTGGTCACCATCAACATGGAAGGCTCTGACCCGCTGCACAAAGTGACGATCATTCCGCGCGGGCGGGCCTTGGGCGTCACTATGTCCCTGCCAGAGAAGGATCGCTACGGTTACTCCAAGCAGGAAATCGAAGCGCGGTTGGCGATGATGTTCGGCGGGCGCATCGCCGAGGAGATCATCTTCGGCGCCGAGAAGGTGACCACGGGTGCGTCGGATGACATTCGCCAGGCCACCAATCTGGCCCGCCGCATGGTGACCGAGTGGGGCATGTCCGAAAAGCTGGGCCGACTGCGCTATTCCGAGAACGAAGAGGAAGTGTTCCTCGGCCACTCGGTGACTCAGCGCAAGAACGTCTCGGACGCCACGGCTCGGATCATCGACGAAGAAATCCGCCGCATCATTGACGAGGCGGAGGGCGAGGCCCGGCGGATCTTGACCGAGAAGCTGGATGACCTGCACACGGTCGCCAAGGGTCTGCTGGAGTACGAAACCCTGTCGGGCGATGAGGTGAAGGCCCTGTTGCGCGGCGAAGCGATCCATCGCGACACCGACAACACCGACCAGAAGCCGCAAGCCCCCACGGGTGGCCGCCGCTCCACTGTACCCAATGTCGGCGATGGTTTGTTCCCGCAGCCCAAGCCGGGCATGGGGGACTGATCGCCGGTTCGAGAGGGTAGGGTATCACCCGGATGCAACCATCCACCCAGCCGCCGCGTCGTTTCCACGGCGCGGCGGCAATGGCGTTTCCTGAGCCAGTTGGCATTGTTGGTGGCGAGGCCGCCCGGCGTGCCATTGCTCAGGGCCGTGCCGTACCGCTGGCGGGCGGTCCGCTTGCTTTCACCGCTGTGCTCTGGCACCGCCGCGGCGAGCCCGCCGATTTACAGCCCGTTGGCGAGATTCACCCCCAGGAGCTGGATGCCCTAGCACGCCCGCGCCCGCCCCTGGCGGGCCTGCCGTTGGATCGACCGCGGATCATGGGTGTGGTCAATGTCACGCCCGACAGCTTTTCTGATGGCGGGCAATGGTTCGACCCAGTGGCCGCGATCAATCACGGTCGCAACTTGGCCGCAGCCGGGGCCGACATCATCGATGTGGGTGGGGAGTCGACCCGCCCCGGTGCTGACCCGCTGGACCCAGAGGCGGAGCAAGCCCGCGTCCTGCCAGTGGTCAGGGCCCTGGCGGAGGCTGGGCTGATCGTTTCCATCGACACCCGCAATGCTGCCACCATGCGGGCGGCCGTCGCCACGGGAGCCAAGATCATCAATGACGTAGCTGGATTGACCGGCCCCGAAGCCGTGACCACAGTCGCGAGCTTGGAGGTGCCAGCCGTGCTGATGCATATGCGCGGCGATCCGCGCACCATGCAGGACAATCCGACCTATGACCATGTGGTGCTGGACGTCGCGTCGGCGCTGGATGCGCGGGTCGCCGCAGCCGTGGCTGCGGGCATTGACCGCCGCAATCTGGTCATCGACCCAGGCATCGGGTTTGGCAAGACTGCTGCGCACAATCTGGACCTGATCCGCCATTTGGGCCTGCTGCACGGCTTGGATTTGCCGATCCTGGTGGGCGTGTCGCGCAAAAGTTTCATCCAGACTGTGACGGGGACCGCGGTGCCGCCGATCCGCCGGATTCCAGGCAGTCTGGCCGCTGGTCTGGCAGCCGTGGCCCGCGGTGCACAGCTGCTGCGCGTGCATGATGTGGCAGAGACGCGCCAAGCCCTCGCCGTGCAACAGGCAGTGACCATGGGCTTTGAGGGCTGACGCCTTGGCAGGCAGGGAGTAGTCTGCGCCCCAGGTCTGTTTCAACCGAGTGATCTTCATGAGCCTGTTTGGCACCGACGGCATTCGTGGCCGCGCCAACACTGAACCAATGACGGCCTCCACAGCGTTGCGCGTTGCTCAAGCGGTCGGCACGCGGCTGCCGCGGGATGGGGGGCGGCCGCTGGCGTTGATCGGCAAGGACACGCGGCTGTCTGGGTATATGTTGGAGCCAGCGCTGACAGCGGGCTTGGTTTCCGTCGGGGTGGATGTTGTGCTGCTGGGGCCGCTGCCGACACCGGGCGTGGCGATGCTCACCCGCTCCTTGCGGGCCGATCTGGGGGTGGTGCTGTCCGCCTCCCACAATCCATTTGAGGACAATGGCATCAAGCTATTCGGCGCTGATGGCTACAAGCTGTCCGATGGACTGGAGGCAGAGATTTCGGCGCTGGTCCGCTCCGACCAGCCGATTCCCTTGGCCGCCGCTGCTGACCTCGGGCGGGCACGGCGACTGGATGATGCGCAGGGCCGCTACCTCGAATTCGTCAAAGCCAGCTTCCCGCGCCGCTTGCGTCTGGATGGCTTGAAGATCGTGGTCGATGCTGCCCATGGGGCTGCCTACAAGGTGGCGCCAGCAGTGTTCTACGAGCTGGGGGCCGATGTGGTGGCCATGGGCGTGGCGCCCGATGGCTTCAACATCAACCGCGACAGCGGCGCCACTGCCCCCCAAGCCCTGGCCGCCCGCGTGCAGGCGGAGGGGGCTGATCTGGGTGTAGCGGTTGATGGTGATGCCGACCGCATCATCCTGGTGGATGAGACCGGTGCGATCGTCGATGGCGATCAGATCATGGGGCTGATCGCTGGGGCCGCTGCTGCGGCAGGTAGCTTGCGCGGCGGCGGTTTGGTTGCCACCGTGATGTCCAATCTGGGCTTGGAGCGTTGGCTGCATGCGCGCGGCCTCAGCCTGCATCGCACCCGCGTTGGTGACCGCCATGTCGTCGAAGCCATGCGCGCCGGTGGCTTCAATGTGGGTGGCGAGCAATCCGGCCACATCATCCTGGCGGACCATGCCACCACGGGCGATGGTTTGATCGCTGCTCTGCAGTTCCTTGCCGTGTTGGTGGAGGAGGGCCGCCGCGCCTCCGAGATTGCGCGGGTGTTTGAGCCGGTGCCGCAGCGCTTGAAGAATGTGCGCTACAGCGCTGGCGCCGATCCCATGGCCGCGGCGTCCGTGCAAGCCGCCATCACGGCTGCCGAGGCTGAATTGGCTGGTGTTGGCCGGTTGTTGATTCGCAAATCAGGCACCGAACCGGTGATCCGGGTGATGGTGGAAGGGGATGACGCGGCGCTGGTTCAGCGCACCGTGGACGAGGTTGCGGCTGCCGTCGCAACAGCAGGGGGGACTACATGACCGAGGAAGTGTTTCGCCAAGACGCCTACGCAACGGAATGCGCGGCCCAGGTGGTGGCTGTTGACGCAGGCAGCGTGGTGCTGGACCGCACGGTGTTCTACCCCATGGGCGGTGGGCAGCCCGGCGACAGTGGCGTGCTGGTGCTGGCCTCGGGGGTGGCCTTGACGGTCACCGACACCCGCAAGGGTGCCGAAGGGATCGTCCATGTCTTGGCCGAGGGCAGCCCCACCCCAGTGGTTGGCGACGCCGTGACGGCGCGGATTGATTGGCAGCGCCGCCATCTGCACATGCGCATCCACACTGCGCTGCACCTCCTGTGCGCCGTGGTTCCTGCCGGTGTGACTGGCGGTCAGATTGGTGCGGGGCGCGGTCGGCTTGATTTCGATGTCGGCGAGACGACTCTGGACAAGGCAGCAATCGAAGCAGGCGTCAACGCACTGATCGCAGCCGACCATCCGGTTACGCCGCGCTGGGTGGATGAAGCCGAACTGGATGCCAAGCCGGATCTGGTGCGCACTATGTCGGTGCAGCCGCCGCGAGGGACGGGTCGGCTGCGTCTGCTGGAGATTCCCGGCGTTGATTTGCAGCCCTGCGGCGGCACCCATGTGCGTCACACCGGGGAAATCGGCCCGTTGGTGGTGGAGAAGATCGAGAACAAGGGCAAGCGCAACCGCCGTGTCGCGATTGCCCTGGCAGAGTTAGCCAGCGCCTAGGCGTGATCGCTGGGGGGCGGCGGAGCTGGGCCAGCTGACCAGCACAATCCCCGCCGCCACCAGCCCCAGCGCGGCGAGGAACAGGGGCGAAAGGCTCTCCCCCAGCAGTGCCCAGCCGAGACCCGCGCCGATCAGCGGGGTCAGAAAGGTAAACACCGACAGGCGGGTGGCGGAGTAGCGCGCCACCAAGCCAAACCAGCCGAGCAGAGTGACGGTTGCCACCCACACGCACTGATAGGCCACCGAGAGCACAGCCGGCAGGCTGGTCGGCAGGCTCCAATGTTCGCCAAGTGCCAGGGACACAGCCCCCATCGCGAGCGCCGAAACCAGGAGTTGGTAGAGCACGACGCGTTCAGTTGATTCGCGCGCCAGCGGAGTGGCCTTGACCACCAGGGTGTTGCCGCCCCACAGCGCCCCAGCAGCCAGCGCCAACAGGTCACCGATCCAAGCGGTTGGGCTGGTGTTGGTCTCCGCAGGACCAATCGCCAGCACAACACCGGCGAAAGCCAAGGCGATGCCAGCCCAGCGCGATGCGGGCAGCCGGTCACTGCGCATCACCAGGAGCGAGCCGAGCGCCACCCAGAACGGTGCCGTGTACAAGAACACCACCACCCGAGCGGCATCGGTCAGGCCCAGCGCGATGTAGAGCAGCGCGAACTCGGCTGCAAACAGCAACCCGGCCCAGATGCCCGGCACGATCGCTGCTGGAATCAGGGGAGGTTGACGCCCGCGCAGCAGCGTCCAGACACCGACGAGGCCGAGCGCCACGGCTGAGCGAAACGCCGCCTGCGCGACCGGTGCCATCTCAGGCAGGGCAAGTTTGACGGCGATTTGCTGCGCGCCCCAGCTGGCGCATAGCACCAGCATCAGCAGGATGGCGGTGGCATCCAATGACTTGTGTGACATGGCGCCAGCCAAGCAGATTGCCGCGCAGGGGAGGCGTGCAAAGCCCGCAAGATCCGGGTGGTGGCAACGCGGGGCGGGCGCCAGGATACCGCCATGACGCACCTGATCTCCCCCACGGGCCATCAAGCCATCGCGCGCGCCATCCGCCACATCGCCACCGCGGAGGACGAGCGACCCGACCTCGCCGCCGTCGCCGAAGCGGCGGGCCTGTCCCCCTTTTACTGCCAGCGACTGTTCACGCGGCTGGCTGGGATCAGCCCGACTGGCTTCTTGCGCAGCCTGTCGGTGGAGCGCGCCAAGGCTGCCCTGCAAGACGGGGCGACGGTGCTGGACGCGGCGCTGGAGGCTGGCGTGTCGAGTCCCAGTCGGCTGCACGATGCGTTTGTGCGCTTTGCTGCGGTCACACCTGGGGAGTATCGCGCCCGCGGTGCAGGCCTGACCCTGCAGTGGGGTCTAGCGGACTCGCCCTATGGTCCTTGCCTCTTGGTGGTGTCTCCGCGCGGCATCGCAGCTCTTGGGTTTCCAGGGGAGGAGGGGGTGGAGGCCGCTCTTGCCAGCCTGACCCGCCCCTTCGCTGCTGCGCAGCTTGTGGAGGACGGGGCTGTCATCGCCGCCACCGCCGCGCGCCTGTTCGCGCCTGGTACGCGCGACGCGGAACCCGTGGCGGTGCATGCCCTCGGCTCGCCCTTTCAGGTTCAGGTGTGGCAGGCGCTGGTCCGCATCCCGCCCGGAGCCTTGGTGTCCTACGACATGGTGGCGCGCGCCATCGGCCAGCCAGGGGCTGCCCGCGCCGTGGGCAACGCCGTCGGCGCCAATCCGATCGCCTACTTGATCCCCTGCCATCGGGTGATCCGCCGCACCGGCGCGTTTGGCGGCTATCGCTGGGGTGGAGAGGTCAAAACCGCGCTGATTGGCGTGGAGGGTGCCGTGGCGGCGTGAGGCGGGTTTGGGTGCGGGACATGCTTGGCGGGGGTGCTTCCATTGATGGTTCATCTGATTTGAATTGTTTTTTTGATACTCCCATTCATTAATTTTTTAATCGCATTCGTTAGGGGAAAAAGCGCTTGTATCAATTCATCGAGTTTTCAATCTGGTCGAATTTTCTGCTGTTTTGTAAATATCCTTATACCTTATAGTCGATTCGGTCTTAGGAAGATATCAATCCCATGCCAACTCCCCACCGTCCGTCAGTCGCCGTTCGCCGCGCTCTGCGGAAGCTCGGAGCCGACATCCGGGATGCGCGGCGTCGGCGCAAACTGCCTATGGCAATCTTGGCAGAGCGCGCTTTCACCTCCCGCGCCACGTTGCAGAAAATTGAAGCTGGTGACACCGGCGTGAGCATCGGCCTTTATGGTGCTGTGCTCCTGTCGCTCGGGTTGCTGGACGGATTGGCGATGGCTGCCGACATCAGTGTCGATACAGTCGGCCAAACCTTGTCCAGCCAAGACTTGCCGCAGCGCGTGCGGCTGCCTCGGGCACCAATGGCGTCGAGCAATGGGTGAGGTTGAAGTTCATCTGGACCTGGATGGACGGACGGTCCAAGTCGGCCTTGTCCGTGTGTCTCCAGCGCGCAACTCTGAGACCGTCAGTTTTGAGTACACCCACGCCTGGCTGGCAGATCCCAACCGGTTTTCACTAGAGCCCGCTCTACCAACGACAAAAGGTGTGTTCCATCCGGGAGCGGACGAGCCCCTGTTTGGAGCGTTAGGTGACAGCGCTCCCGACACTTGGGGCCGCAAGCTCATGCAACGCAAAGAACGCAAAGACGCAAAGCGCCAGGGGCGCGCACCTAGGACGCTTCTGGAAAGCGACTATGTGCTCGGTGTCGCAGACGAAGCGAGGCTGGGTGCAGTGCGATTCCAGAGAGTTGGCAGTGAAGACTTTGAGACAACTGGTGGCGACAGAATTCCGCCTCTGATCGATCTTGGTAAGCTATTGGATAGTACGCAGCGTATTCTGCGTGATGTCGACACCGAGGACGACTTACGTTTGGTGCTGGCGCCGGGTTCGTCGCTTGGCGGCGCACGCCCTAAAGCATCAGTTAGAGATCATCATGGGCAGTTATCAATCGCGAAATTCCCAAAAGAGACGGACGACTACAGCCTGGAGACATGGGAAGAGATTTCGATGCGGCTGGCCGCACAATGTGGCATTGAGGTGCCAGTGCATCGTTTGGTTCACGTCAATGAAAAGAAGGTACTATTATCTCATCGCTTTGATCGTAACGGCGCAGCACGAATTCCTTTTCTGACAGCAATGGCTATGATGCGCCTGAAAGATGGCGTTACAAGCAGCTATCCTGAGTTGGTTGACACATTATCACATCACAGCGCTCACGCGAAGCGAGATGCAAAAAAACTGTATGAAAGAATTGCATTTTTTGTGATGATTTCAAATGTCGACGATCATTTACGGAATCACGCATTCCTGCGGCTAAGCAAGAACGGTTGGAGCCTGTCGCCCCTGTATGACATTAACCCGACGCCGACCGACTTGAAGCCCAGAATTCTTAGCACAAACATTACAGTTGACAGTGCCGATTGTTCGGTCGATTTGCTAGAAGAAGCATCCGAGTATTTTGATCTCGGTTTATCGGAGGCGCGGCTGATCATTAAGCGTGTTGCCGAAGCAACCAATTCTTGGCGATCAGTGGCGGCGTCGCTCGAGGTTCGTCCATCGGAGGTCGATCGGATGGCGAGCGCGTTCGAGCATCCGGATCGCGTGCGCGCGCTGGCATTATAGCCCCCTGCAACCCTGGTTGCAGCCTCCGCCCGGCCTCGGTAGGCTCTTGCGTCTGCCGGGCCTCTCCCGGAACGGAGACTGGTCAGTGACTGAACCTGTGGCGCCCTCAGCCCCGCCGTCGATGGTGTTGGAGGGGTTATATTTTGATGACCTGTGCGAGGGGATGAGTTGGCGGACTGTTGGCGCCACCTTGACCGAGGCGGAAATCATTGATTTCGCTCTTAAGTTCGATCCTCAGCCGTTCCACATCGACACCGAAGCCGCGCGCACGGAGTCGATCTTCGGCGGCTTGATCGCGTCCGGGTTCCACACCCTTGCCCTGTCGTTCCGGCTGTTCATGCAGTCTGGCGTGCTGCGGGCAGCGTCTCTTGGTGGACCGGGTATGGAGGATCTGCGCTGGCTGCGCCCCGTGCACGCAGGCGACACCATTCGCACCATCGTCACGGTGCACCGCATGGTGCCCAGTCGCTCGAAGCCAGACCGCGGCGCCGTGACCTGGGCGTTTGACGTGCGCAATCAGCGCGATGAAACCGTGATGACGGCGCGCCTGACCAGTTTGATGACGCGGCGCGGCAGTTAACCCGTGCTGACCATCGCCCTCAGCTACGGAGTGTTGAGCGCGCTCAGCACCGTGCTGGCCTGGATCGTGGTGGCGGCTTTGCTGGCCTTGTGGCGGTTGGTGCCGATGGTACCCGGACCGCGCTTGTGGCTGGCAGGCGCTGCTTGCCATGCGTTGTCGGTCAGTCTGGCTGGAGTGACCGCCACCTGGCCGGACTTGCTGGTGGCGCCGGTGATCGCTGTTGGCGCGGCAGTGTTGGTTGCATCCTTCGTGCTGACGGCAGCAGGCGTGTTTGCCTTTGTTGGACGAGTGGTGCCCTGGCGCACGCTGTTGATCATGGCCGCGATTGCCTTGCTGTCGGTGATGGCCGACCCGATCCTGGGTTTTGTGTGGCCGCGGTTGGTGCTCACCCCGGCGTTGGTGTTTGCCCTTCTGATCATCTCTGGCGTTGTCCTGCTGCGCCGTCCAGCGGGGGAGCGTCGCGCGACTGACGTGGTGTGCGCTGTGATGTTCTTCACCACCACAGCCGTGTTGGTGGGCTTGGCCGTGCCGTCGATCGCGATTGGCGTGCGTGACCCCGGCCATCCGCCGTATCTGCTGTATGGTCCGAACAGCCCGTTCGTGCACCCCCAGGCCTTGTTGATGGTGGCAACAGTCCGCACCGCGCTCTTTTTCGCCATCCTGCTGATGGTGATGGAGCGGATGATGGTGCTGTTGTTGACTGCGCGCATGGCGGCCGACAGCGCCAATCGCGCCAAGAGCGCCTTCATCGCTGGGGTCAGCCATGAGCTGCGCACCCCTTTGAACATCGTCAATGGCTTTGCCGATTTGCTGGCGCGCCAGCCGCAAACCTCCGCGCGGGAGGCGGAATGGGTGGAGCATATCCGTCACGCTGCGGCTGATTTGACCCTGCTGGTGGACGACATCCTCGACCTTGCCAAGCTGGAGGCGGGGATGGTCCGCCTGCGCATGGGAGGCGTGGAGTTGCAGCGCTTCCTGCCCAGCCTGCGCGGTGCCGTGGCGGACCTCGTCCACCGCGCTGGACTGCGCCTTGCCATTGAGCTGCCCTCTGACGTACCGCCAATTCGCGCGGATGAGGGGCGCTTGCGTCAGGTCATGCTCAACCTGCTGACCAATGCGGTGAAGTACAATCGACCCGCCGGGAGTATCGAGATCAAGGTGAGCGAGGTGGCCGAAGAGCGCGTCCGCATCACGGTGCGCGACACAGGCATCGGGATCCCGCCTGACCGCATGGCTGAGTTGTTCCAGCCCTTCAACCGTCTTGGCCAGGATACCGGGCCGATTGAGGGCACCGGCGTTGGTCTGGCGCTGTCCCGCCAGTTGGTTGACCTGATGGGCGGCCAGATCGGGCTGGAGAGCGACCCTGGCGAGGGAACAACGGTCTGGGTTGAATTCCCTCGTGCAGCCGCCCTCCAGCCTTCACCGCAGTCCGCCGATCCAACGCGCGACCGGGGCCGTGGGCCGATCGCGCTCAGCCAGCCGCTGACAGTGGTCTATGTTGACCCGGCTCCGGCCCACGCGTCGTTGATGCAAGCCATGGCCGAGCAGACCCCCGGCCTGACTGTCGTGTCTGCCCGCTTTGGGGGGGAGGCGCTGGTGGCCCTTGCCTCCCACCGCCCCGAGGTGTTGATCACTGCCCCCTTGCTGCCGGACATGACGGGCGTGGAACTGCTCCGCCTTGCCCGCGAGGCGACCTTGGTGACGGGGGTACGCTCCTACGTCTTGTCGGCCGACGCCACAGCCGACGCGCGTGAGATGGCTCTGCACGCCGGGTTCGATGGGTACCTGACCAAACCCATCGATCCAGGCACCCTGATCGCCGTGTTGAATGAGCAGCGACCGGATAGGCAACGGCAGGAGGCGTGACAGCCGGTCGCCACCCGTGCCTGGGATCAGTCAGATCGCCCGAGGGTGCCGAGGTGTAGCAGCACGTCCTGGGACGCAGCTTCGACGTTGGAAAGCTCAGCCAAGCCCTCTGTCAGGCGGTGTGCCGCGAAATGGCGCGCGGCGGCGATGCCCGCTGTGTGGACCCGAGCGTGCGGAGCCTCCAGCGCCTTGAACGCAGCGAGGCCCCGCCAAGGCTCCGAGGCCGGGCCATAGTACCACTTGCCAAGACGGCAGCAGTGATGGTCGGCCAACTCGTCCGGGTTGAGCGACTCGGCGCCAACAGCCATGGCGACGAGTTTCCGCTTCCAGATCACATGGTCGGCTTTGGCCAGGCGGATGATCTTGCCGGGGAATTCAATCTCCGCTGCATCCTTCAACTGGACGTCGATGGCCTGTTCAGCGGCGGCGCAGGCATCGGCCAAGGACCGGATTGCGCCAACATTCTCATCGGCCATGGCAGCCACACTGGCAACGCCGCTGGCGATCTGGTCGGCAGCCTGCGACTCCTCCCGCAACAGGGACGCGATCTCACCCATATGCTCGCTGACGCCGTGAATCTCGCGACCGATTTCGTCGATAGTCCGGCCCAAGGTGTCGATGATGCTGTGCCCGTTGGTGGCTACAACACGGCTGCGATCCATGACCGCAGCGATCGAGTGTACCTGGCTTTGCAGCACGTCAATGCGGCGGCGGATGTCATCGGTGGCGTCGGCGGTCTGCTGCGCCAGTTGCTTCACCTCACTGGCAACCACGGCAAAGCCGCGCCCCGCCTCGCCAGCGCGCGCCGCCTCAATGGTGGCATTCAGTGCCAGCAGACGGGTCTGGCTGGAAATCCGCTCAATCGAGCCGAGGATGCCACCGATCTCTGCCGATGCCGCACCGAGGGAGCGGACATCAACCGCAGCTTCCTCTACCAGTGTGGCTAGGTGGTTGAACGCCGTCACGGCTTCGCCGATGCGGACCACACCAGCACCGACACTGGTTTGTGCTGCCTCTGCCGCGCCACTGGAGGTGCTGGCGAGGGTGTCGATCTGGCGCACAGCGGTTACCATCTCCTCCACCGCTGCGGCCATGGATTGGGCTTGGTGGGCGGTACGCTCAATCGGCACCAGCAGCTCCGCGGTGAGCGTGGCCCCGCGGGTGATCGCCATGCTGGTGCTGACCGCATGGTCCAGTCCTGCCAGAGCCCGGCGGCGCAAGCTCTCGCCCAAGCGAATGACTGCCTGGGCGAGGTCAGTCCCGTCATCGACAAGCTGCTGGTCAAACCGTCCGACAGTAAGCGCGTCCAAAAACTCAAGGATGGGGTCGTCAACTGTCGTGCTCGCGCTGGCGGTCAAGCGATTGTCGAACGGAGCCATTGGTCACCTCCCAGGCGGTTTGGCCTTGCAACGGTGACATAAGCGGTACGCTGGTACCCTGCGGCGCCCGGTCCTGTGCTATCGAGCCGCATGCGTGGTTTCTAATGCACTATTCATCTATACAATGCTGATTTTGGTGCTGACTCAAAGTGTGCAAGCCGAGGTTCGAAGCCAAGCCTTCGCGGACACTTTCGCTCCTTCAGCCACCCAGATAAGCCCGGCGCACACCGTCATCGGCCAAGAGGTCCGCACCAGTGCCGTGCAGCACGATTCGTCCGGTTTCCAGCACATAGGCCTGATGGGCGAGGGTGAGGGAGGCGCGGACGTTTTGTTCCACCAGCACCAATGTCAGGCCACGGGCGGCAAGGTCGCGGATGATGCGAAACACGTCCTGAACCACAGCCGGGGCGAGGCCGAGAGAGGGCTCGTCAAACATGATCAGGTCGGGTTGGCCCATCAGGCAGCGCCCGATTGCAACCATCTGCTGTTCACCACCAGACAAGGTGCCAGCCAATTGGGTCTGGCGTTCGGCTAGGCGGGGGAATAGGGCCAGCACGTCGTCCAGGGTGCGGCGGGCCGCTTGGCGTGCGCGCGGTACGGCTGCCCCAAGTTCAAGATTTTCGCGCACTGTCAAGGTTGGGAACAACTGGCGGCCCTCAGCCACCTGCCCGATACCGAGATTGACTGTCCGATGGCTCGGCCACCCCGTGATGTCTTGCCCGGCATAGCGCACACGACCACTGGAGGGGCGGTGGATGCCAGCAATCGCGCGGATCAGCGAGGTTTTGCCAGCACCATTGGCGCCGACAATCGCCGTGATCTGACGCTCCGGCACTGTCAGGCTCACCTGATCCAGTGCCTGCATGTCGCCATAGAACAGGCTGAGTGCCTCCACCTCCAGCATCAGCCAAGCGCCTCCTCACCGAGATAGGAGCCAATCACGGTCGGGTTAGACTGGATTGCTGCAGGCGGGCCCGCAGCGATCAACTCGCCGTGGTGCAGCACCACAATGTGCTGGCACAGTGCCATCACCGCGCGCATTACGTGTTCGATCAGCAAGATCGTCAGCCCGGTGGTGCGGTTCAGGTCAACCAGGATGGCGACCATGGCATCAATTTCTGTCGGGCGCAGACCCGCCATCACTTCGTCCAGCAGCAGCAGGCGCGGATTGGTGGCAAGGGCGCGCGCCACCTCCAGCCGTTTGCGGTCGGGCAGAGTGAGGCTGCCTGCATGGCGATCGGCCTTGGTGGCAAGCTCCAGGCGGGACAGCACAGCATCTGCGGCCGCCTCGGCGTCCGCCACGCGGCGGTGGCGCAGCAGTGCCCCCACCGTGACATTCTGGCGGACCGTCAACTCCGGGAACGGGCGCACGATTTGAAAGGTGCGGCCAATGCCAGCAGCGGCGATCTGATCGGGGCGCAGCCCAATCAGGGAGCGCCCAGCAAAGCGGATATCCCCCTGGTCTGGACGCAACACGCCTGCGATCAAGTTGAAGCAGGTGGTCTTGCCAGCCCCATTTGGCCCGATCAGCCCAACAATGCCGCCTTCTGGGACTGTGAAACCAACCTCTGACACAGCGCGCAGGCCCCGGAACGAGCGACTGACGCCATCGACCACCAGCAGATCGGTCATTGCCGTCGCCCCTTGGCCCAGCGTTGGGTCAGCCACGGCCAGACGCCCTGAGGCAGGAACCACAACACCAGGATCAACAGAACGCCGAACACCACCTGGCGAACACCAGCATTGGTGACGCCCAGACCCGCGATCACCGCCATGGTCAACTCGCCCAACGGCGTCAGCAGCAGCGCGCCGACGAGGGGGCCCAGGACCGTTCCCATGCCACCGATGATCGGCGCGAGGATCATTTCAATCGAGCGGGACTTCGCAAAAATCTGCTCAGGAAACAAGGTGTTGTAATAGAAGGCAAAAAACACGCCGCCGAGGGCAGTGAGCCCAGCCGACAGCATCACGGCCAGCAGCTTGGTGCGAAAGACCGGCACCCCCACAGCCTCCGCTGCTTCGGCATCCTCACGGATGGCTTGCCACTGATAGCCCAGGCGCGTGCGCAGCAAGGCCCAGGACAGGGCCGTGATGGCAACCGTCATCACAAAGATGACATAGTAGAACATCACCGGCCCACCGCGCAGGTTGATCAGGTCCACCCCGCTGCGTTGGCCGACGGGGAGAAACAAGCCGCCGGAGCCGCCCAGCACCGTGATGTGGTCGAACAGGATGCGGGTGAATTCAGCAAACGCAATCGTCAGCAGGGCGAAATAGACCCCCTTCACCTGGAAGCGGAAGCCCAGCCAGCCGATCCCAGCACCCGCGATCACGGCAACAATCACCGCCAGGGGGGCACCCAGCCAGGGTCCGATCCCGGTGAACACGAACAAGCCCGCCGCCGCGTAGGCACCCAGGCCGACATACATCGCGTGGCCCAGCGACAATTGGCCAGCAAAGCCCATCATGATGTTCCAGGCTTGGCCGACATAGGCGAACCACAGGCTGACGATCAGCACCGACAGCACATACTCCGAGGCCAGCCACGGGGCGGCCAGCCCGGCGAGGAGAAGCGCACCGCCCATGGCGCGCGCGGCAATCATTCGATCCCTCAGACCGCGCAGCGCCATCATCCGCGCCGCCCGAACAAGCCCTGCGGGCGGATCAGCAGCACCAGGATCAACAGGCCGAACGAGACCATCGACTTCATCGACGGTTCAATCAGCGTGCCGGCCAACGCCTCAGAGACACCGATCAGAATGCCCCCGACCAACGCACCCATCAGGCTGCCGAGACCGCCCAGGATCACGATGATGAAGCCCAGGATGGTGAAGTCGGACGCAATCATCGGAGTGGCGTCGATCAGCAACAGCATCAGGCAGCCACCGGCGCCAACCGCTGCCGCACCAATTCCGAAGGTCAACGCGTACAAGCGTTGGTGATCCAGGCCGATCACCTGGGCGCCCAGCAGATTATCAGCCGCAGCGCGGATTGCCTTGCCGGTGAGGGTGAAGCGGAAAAACGCGAACAGCAGCAGGGTTAACAGAATGGCGAAGCCCGCCGCGTAGATCCGGATCAAGTCCAGGATCAACGGGCCGACCAGGATGCTGTCGAAGGCATAGTCCACCTGCACTGTGCGCGCATCGGGGCCAAACAGCATCAGTGCCGTGTTGGCCAGGATCATGGCGACGGCGACCAGCAGCAGGAACTGGACATGCTCGGGGCGGGTGACAAACCGGTTGATCAACCCGCGCTGCAAAAGATAGCCGCCCGCGAACAGCAAGGCGGCCATCACCGGCATCGCCAACAGCGGGTCGAGGCCAGCATGGACCGCCAACAGCCAAGCGCCGTACATGCCAACCACCATCATCTCGCCATGGGCGAAGTTGACGACCCGCACAACGCCAAAGATGACCGACAGGCCAAGCGCCATCAGCCCGTACACCAGACCCGTCAAGGTGCCCTTGACCAGGGTGTTGGCCATCAACTCCCCATTGCTGATGGCCAACCAGAAGCTTGTGAGGTCCAGGGCCATTACCCCCGCTGGGTCCAACCCGGGACCGGGAACACCGGTTGGGCATCGGCAGCAGCAGCCGGCAGGATCACGCGCTGGCGCCCCTCGCGCACTTGGATGGCAGCCGAGGGGATGGCGTCGTTCTGACCAGTTGCGTCGAAGGTGATCGGGCCGCCGATCATCATGTGGTTTTCAATCCGGGTCGCCCGCAGCGCTTCGGCAAGGGCTGGCCCGGCGGTAGAGCCTGCCCGTCGCACGGCATCCACGCCGACCAGCGCTGCCTGCAGGCTGAACGCCATGTTGAACAGGTTGCCGTCGTAGTTTTCTTGCGGGTAGCGCTGGGCGAAGGCTGCGGCCACTTGCTTGGCAAGGGCTGTGTTTGGATTGACCCAGGGCACGTTGGAGATCGCGAACTCCGCAAACCGGCCCAGGGTGGAGACGAACTGGCTGTCATACATGCCAGGGCTACCGGGGGAGACCAAGCCCATCACGTCGAAGCGCTGCCGCACCATCTCGCGCACGATCAGGATCGCGTCATTGGCGCGGGTCACCACCACCATCAGATCCGGGCGGGCGGCGCGCGCCTTTGACACCTCGACCGACAAGTCGCGCGCACGCGGGTCGTAGGAAATGCTGTCGGCAAAGGTGAAGGGCATGGACAGGCGCGGGAACAGAGCGTCAATCGCCTGCTTCTGCGCCAAGCCGAAGGTGTCGTTGGAGTGCATCAACACAGCCGTGCGCGGCGTGGTGTTGGTTGCCGCGAACAGATCCTTCATCAAGGTCAGGCCGTTCGTGATCAGCGCCCCGGCCTTGGGGAAGTTGCGGAACACATATTTGAAACCCTGATCGGTGATCTGTGGCGCAGCGGCGATATTGATCACGAAGGGAATCGAGCGCTGCTCCGCCACTTGGGCAATCGCCAGGGTCTGGCCGCTATCGAACGCGCCAGACAGCATCTGGGCACCCTCGCCAACCAAACGCTCAGCCCGCGCGCGGGCAGTGTCGACGTTCGATTCGGTGTCCGCCAGCATGATCTCCAGCGTCACCCCCTGCTCGGCGGCAATGGCCACCGCCAGTTCATAGCCGCGCACACACTGGGTGCCCTGCGAGGCCAGGATGCCAGTGCGTGGCAGCAGCACCCCCAGCTTCAAACTGGGACGCGCCTGGCTGCGCCCGTAGCGCAACGGGACGGCGGCTGTGACCGCGCCTAAGGCGGCGGTTTGAACAAGGCGACGGCGGCTGACAGTGCTGATGCGGCCCATGGCGGTTCCCCGGCGATGCTGTACGGCGTCGTCTGCACGATTGCCGAGGATCGCTACCGTTGTAAACTACCCGCCACAAAAGCAGGGGGCTCACTCACCATCATGCCGTCGTCTGCCTTGCCGCAGCAGAAGCTGCTGTTGGAACTGATCGTGCTGTCTGGCGACATCGGGATCACACGGGATTTAACGGGAACGGTGCTGGGCCGCACGTTGGAGGAGTGTCGTGCCGCTGGCTGGATTGAGCTGCAGCAGGTCAACCCCAACCTGCGCGCGGCCAGCATCACCCGCGCGGGCCGCGCGTTGGTCAGTTTGAAGTAGCTTCCTCTAGTCCGCGGTGCCGGTCGGGGCAGGCAGAGAGCCGACCGGCGGCACCGCGGGCACCCACACGCCCTTGTCAATAAAGCCTGCTTGCAGCCGCAGATTGACCTCGCGTGCCACACTCCACTGCTTGCCCGGCACGGTTTTGATCCGGGCGCGCAGGAAGAACAACCCACCATCGAATCGTTCGATCCCCAGCACCTCCAGCGGTCCCAGCAGCCAAGCGGAGATCACGGGGTCCTGGCGCAGGTCAGCGTCGATACTGGCGAGGGTGGCCCGTGCAGTTTCAAGGTCGCGCCCGATTTCGATTGGAATGTCGAAGCTGGCATAGGCGAAGTCCCGGGTCATGTTGGTAACATCACCAACCGAGCCGAAGGGAATGGAGATCAAATTACCAGCAGCGTCGCGCAGGCGGATGCCGCGGATGTTGATCGCCTCCACTGTGCCAGATTTCCCTGCGGCGGTGACCACATCGCCCACGCGGATTGTATCCTCAAACAGAATGAACAATCCGGTGATGACATCACGCACCAGGGTTTGGGCGCCAAAGCCGATGGCAAGGCCGATCACGCCAGCACCGGCCAGCAGTGGGGCGATGTTGACGCCCAACTCCGACAAGACGATCAGTGTTGAGACCACCACCAGCACAACCAGAGCGGCGTTGCGCAGCAGCGGCAACAACGTGCGCAACCGGCCAGAGCGGGGGATCGGGCGCCCCTCGGCATCCACTTCGGTCAAGAAGCGCTCAATGGTGGCCGAGATCACCTCCCATGCGGCCAGAGCGACGCCGATCACCAGCGAAATGGTGACAACACTGCCCACCACGCGCCGCCCTGTCGGCGACCCAAGCCAGGCGAAGCTGGACACGCCCCACACCTGCAGCAGCACGATGCCTGCAATCACCCACAGGAAACCGCGCAGCGCCACTTTCAACAGCGGCAGATAGCGGTTGGCGCGCGATTGCAAGTCGGGCAGACGCTCATGCAGGTCCTGGCCAACAGAAAAGCCACGCTCAATCACCCAATTGATGGCGTTGGTGGCGGCAGTCGCCGCTGCAAACACCACACCGGTGAGCACCGTGACCCTCAACACATAGAGGAATCCACCGGGAACCCCCGTCGCCCAGATCACAAACAGCACAGCGATGTAGCCAAGGGTGATGATGTGCCAGAACTCTGCCAACCGGTGGGCGGCGAGGCGGACCCGTGGCGGCTTCGTCCTCTCGGGCCAAGCTGTTGCCCCTTTGATCCAGGTGGCGACGACGGCCCGGTTTTGCAGCACCAACATCGCCAACATCACGGCGATGGTCAGCCCAAGCAAACGTTGCAGCACCAGGAAGCTTGCGATGCCCAGGCCTAGCAGCTGGGCGGCCTGGATCAAGAAGGCGCCGTAGATGGCAATTGACGCAAGTCGCCGCAGCCAAACGTAGAGGTATGCGGCTGCGTGATCATCCAGCCTGACCAGTCGCAGCCGGGCAACCCGTGGCTGCAACACGGCATCCAACAGAACCACTACGGTGTGGACGATCAGCGCGCCATTGACCAGCGCCAGTGCGACCAGTCGCGTGGTCAGCGATGGCTCCACCACTGCGATGGTCAGATAGCTGCCGGCCGCAAATCCAGCGACGCGGGCGAGGCCAATCACCATGCGCACCGCGACCAACCCCAGGCGAACCGCGGTGCCGCTTGGCGTCACGCCCGCCAACCGCAGCAGCAGCGGCCGCAACGCGAGCTTGACCGATCGGTCGCCGATCCATCCGGCGATCAAGATAGCGGTCAGCTTCCAGGCCAGCGTGGCCCACCACGCTGCCCGGTTGGGGTCGCGCACCTGCTGCTCCACCCAAGCCCACAGACCGGGGACGTTGCTGACGGCTGCAGTTGCTCCGCTCAACCCCTCGCTGATGGCGCCGAGGGTGTCAGTGAGGGAGGCCAGCATTCCGCCCAGCAGGCCCACCGGTGTCGGCGGCTCTGGTGTGGCCGGGCCCGTTGCACGCGCCGCCTCCAGCACCGCCCGCAGCTGTTGGGCAAAGGCGGTGCGCTGGCCTTCGTCTTCCAGCAGGGCTAGCACTCGTTCCAACTCCCGCGTGTCGGGAGCAACGGGCGGCGTTTGGGCCTGCAGCGGGCTGAGGCCGCCAAATGCCACAAAAACCAACAACAACAGCCAACGGATCATTGTGGACCCTCACCAGCGCGTTCCGGACCAAAGGGGGATGGGCGCGGACGCTCGGTTATCGTGATGCCCTTGCCGCGCTTCAAGTCGATCAGCAGCGGAGCGGTTTCCGCCACTCTGCGGCGGTGCGAAATCACAATCATCGTGCGCCCGCGCCACGCCTCAAACAAGGCGCCGAGGATGGCATGCTCGCTCTCCTCATCCAGCGAGTTCAGGGCTTCGTCGAGAATCAGCGCTGGTGTTGCGGCCAGGAAGCAGCGGGCAATGGCGATCCGTTGCCGCTCGCCCTGGCTGAAGGGGGCGCCGCGATCATCGATCGGCTGCTCGAGGCCCAACTCGGACCCGGCGACCCGCGCCGCCAACCGAGCCCGTGGCAGCACCTCGTCCGGAGACCACGCCCGCCCGAGAGCAATATTCTCCCCCAACGTCCCCTGGAAGTATGGCGCGAGGGAGCGTTGGAAGGTGAAGAACCGTTTGCGATCTGCCAGCGTTAGGTGATCGATCGGCACGCCGTTGATCAACACCTCGCCCTCAGCGGGTTTGACCAGCCCCAACAACATGCCCAGCAGCGTGGATTTGCCCGCCCCACTATCGCCCGAGATCGCAACATGGTCGCCTGGGCGGATGGTGAGGGATATCCCGCGCATGATCCATTCGCCCTGTTCACCCTGGAAGCCAACATTGCGGAACTCAATCTCGCCAAACTGCGGATAGCGACCGGACTGGCGATCCTTCAAGTCCTTGATGCCCAGCAGGGGGACCAAGCGGTTGTAGGCATTTTGCGCATCGGTCAGCAGGGGTACGGCTTCCCCCACTTTGGACAGGCAGGGAAACACCAGCACTGTGTAGTACAAGAATACCAACAGATCACCCAACGGGCGTCCTTCGCTGCCAGACTGTAAGAACAAGTAAACCAGACAGACGGCCGAGGCGATGCCAACGAAAAACTCAACAAAAGCAAAGTAGGCGGTTTGTCGGTTCCACAGGATCAAGGCCAGACCATGCATGCGCCGTGCCCAGCCAATGGTCCGTGCCAGAAACAAATGCCGACTTTGCGAAAAGCGCAGATCGAGGTTTTGCTGATACAGATTGGATACCCAGCCGAGATACTGGGCCTGATTTTCCATTTGCCGCAAAAAAGCGTGCTTGCGCCAATTTGCATAAACTTGAATCAGGATCGCCAGCAGCAGAATCTCAACAATCAGAATGATTGCCAGGGTTGGCTGCAGCAGGAACACAATGGAAATCATCAAGACCAGTTGGAACGCCGCAAGCAGAGCTTGGACGACCACATCCTTGATTAGGCGTTGAATGACCTCCACGTCGCCAACAATGGCGGCCAACACCTTACCAACGCCGATCTTGGTGACCGCCTCGTAGGGGCCCTGGATCAAGTTGCTGGCAACATCGGCGCGAAAGCGGCGGATGTAGAACTCCGACAGCCACGTCGACAGCAACTCATTGGCGATGCGGAAGCCAAGGATCAGCACCTCCAGCAGCACCAGCATTCCGCCAAACGCCAGCAGCAGCGTGGTTGGCTCGCCAAGCGATTGCTTCAGGTCCCCCAACCAAGTGCCGGGAACTGGTTGTTCGATCAGAAACTTGATCGGCAGGGGGCGCAGCACAACCAGCACCGTCATGATTGCTGCCAGCAGCAGGATCACTGCAGTTTTCCGCCGGTAGCGGTGGTCATAGCGGTGCAAGAGGCGATCGATGGCAAGGATGATGGTCATGGCAGCCAGTTCCGGCGGACGATGGGACCGGCATACACCCTTCGCAGGCTAGGGTCACCAGGGCAGCGACTATGTGCAGAGCAGGCCGTCGATCTGTGTCGGGCGGACATACAATCTTTAAAAGAAACATGTTTTCCCAACAGTCTCGTTTTTTCACAAATGCGCGAATGCTACGCTTTTGAAATAGGAGGGCGGGGCCATGCGGACACAAACCTTGGGTGCGCTTGCGGCGATGTTGGCTGTGGTGGGCTGTACCAGTGTTCCGTTGCGGGACAGTCCGCCGCCCACCGCTGCCCAAACGCAGCAGCAAAGCAGTGAGGGATTTGCAGCGGTACCCGTTGGGGAGTCAGCACTGCTGGTCATGCAGCCCTTGTGTGCGGGCTCCATTTCCCAAAGTGAGTTGGCCGATACCTATGGTCGCTTGACCCTGCGCGCTGGCACCATTCGATTTGGTCGCGTCGGCGTCGACTCGGCCTTCGTTTCCTATCTCAAGTCGCTGGTCACGGAAGAGGAAAGCAGCTTCGTCGTCTCCCTCACGCTCAGCCATGAAGGTCGGGTGATCAATGCAGGGGATATCTTGCGGCTTCAGATTGCCCGCGATGGTAGGGTGACGTCGCAAGAATTAGTGAGTTCTAATTTCTCTAGCATCATCATTCCAATCAATAATGATAGCAAGATTGGTCTAACCTTGCGAATTTCTTCTGAGCGAGATGTCACCAGTAGCGTCGGCTCACTTGTTTCAAGCATTCTCAACACGATCGTTCCAGTGATCGCTGGCCCGACGTCTGGATTGGCGCGACTGGCCGGTTTGGCTGAATCCGGCTCGTCGAACATTGATAGCTACTTATCGCGGCAACTGTCGCGCGACCACAAGGTGAGCATCCATTTCGATGAGGTGGCCTTGGGTTACTTCTCCCAACGCAGCGGGTTGCGGTTTGCCATCAAAACAGTCACTGCATCGGGGGTTGGACAGGCCGAGGTCAGTTGGAATGCGGAGCTGGAAGCGCCGTTTCGATCCTTGTTCACCAATGACTTGGTCTACCGCCAGCCAGCCGTTGCGAAGGCTGGTGAGGATCAAGATGAGGCCTGTCCGCCGACAACGGCGGAGCCTGGTCGCAACACGGCGCCGAGCCCGCGCGCACTGCAGAGTTTCTGGACGCTCATGCCCTCCACTGTGATGGCCAAAGCGATCACAAGCGACAAAGGGCAGCCGGTCACCGTGCGGGACTTCCTGGGCAACAACCAGCGCACACGGGGGCTCCTGGCGGCAAATGGCAACCGGATCCCCGATGCCGTGTGCGATCAGGCAGCCGAGGAACTGGCCCGCATCGGGCTCAATGCGATCGACCAGATTGCTGTGCTGTGGGCTGTTATGCCGACCCTGACGGAGAATGGCCGATCCGTGGTGCAGCGCCAGTGCGGGCGCATTCTGACGACCGAGACTGTGCGCCTTGCGGGGTTGCCGCCACGCTAGGAGCCGTACCTGCGTGCGCGGCATGCGACAAGAGGGCTTGACGCCAATCGTCATATCATTGACCCTTTGTTCCAATGAAGAGAACGACGCGCCGCCAAGGTGACGTTGTCGACACGCTCGCAGCGTGGATCATGGGGGGACGATACCCGGCCTCGGCAGGATTTCCGACAGAACCGGAAATCTGTGCGGAGCTTGGGGTCAGCCGCACGGTCGTGCGCGAGGCTGTGAAGACACTGGTCGCCAAAGGATTGCTGGTCACCGGGCCACGGGTTGGCACGCGGGTGCGCCCCGTCGCTGATTGGCAACAATTCGACAGCGACGTGATCCGCTGGCAGCTCGCCGGCGGCGTGACGGCTGAGTTTGTCCGCGACATCATCGATTTGCGCCTGCTGCTGGAACCAGGCGCGGCTCGGCTGGCGGCCGAGCGGCGGTCTGAGCGCGATCTGGCTGAGTTGGACGCCGCTCTCGACGGCATGACCCGCGCGGTCGCCGATGGTGGCTCTGGTACGGGGTATCTGGAAGCCGATCTGGCGTTCCACGAAGGCATCTTGCGGGCAACCGGCAATCCCTTCGTGCTTGGCATGCTGCCCGTGGTTGACACGGTGCTGCGAGTCTCCTTCCGCCAATCGGTGAAGAGCCGGGCCAGTGCCGCATCCTCACTGCCCTTTCACCGTGAGGTGCGCGATGCCATCGCGGATCGGGATGGTGCCGCGGCCGAGGTGCGGTTGCGCTCCCTCATCACCGCGGCGGAGGAGGACATCACCTCCGACCTCGAGACGGACGACTTCTTGAAGGGGGGGCTGCCATGACCAAGCCGCTGATCGACGGCTTTTTCAAGCTGTTGGAGGGCATCATCGTCGCATTGCTGGTCGCAATGCTGGCGATGGTGTTTGGCAATGTCGTGCTGCGTTGGACTGTCAATTCCGGCATTGATGTGTCGGAGGAACTGGCGCGCTATTGCTTCGTCTGGCTCACCTTCATTGGTGCCGTGGTGGCGATGCGAGAACACGCGCACCTGGGCGTTGATGCGTTGGTAGCCCGCTTTGGCACCCGTGGACGGTTTGTTTGCATGGTGTTGTCCGATGCGTTGGTGTTGTTTTGCTGTGCCGTGTTCTTTTGGGGGACGTGGGAGCAAGCAGCAATCAACAGCACCAATGTTGCCCCCGTCACCGGTCTCAACATGCTGTGGGTGTTTGGGGTCGGGTACTTCACCTCTCTCGGGATCGGCGTGATGGTGGCCGAGCGGTTGGTGCGCGCCGCCCTGGGACGGATCAGCGAGCAAGAACTGGCGATCTTCGCCGGTGAATTCGCGTCAGAAGACCAGCAGCACGTCCGGCGGGGGTTGGAATAGCATGACGGTTCTGGTCTTCCTCGCCTCCCTTTGCGGGGCTATGGCGATCGGCATGCCGGTGGCATTCACCTTGATGGTGTGCGGCATTGCCTTGATGGCGTTCCTGGGCATTTATGACAGCCAGATCGTCGCGCAGAAGATTTTGGACGGCGCAGACAGCTTTGTGCTGCTGGCCATTCCGTTCTTCTTGTTGGCGGGGGAGTTGATGAATGCCGGTGGCCTGTCCCGCCGCATCGTCAACTTTGCCATTGCCTTTCTGGGTCACCGACATGGCGGGCTGGGCTATGTGGCGATCATCGCTGCTGTGATCATGGCGTCCCTGTCCGGGTCGGCAGCAGCCGATACTGCGGCCCTGGCGGCGGTGCTGATCCCGATGATGCGCCAAGCGGGCTATAGTGTGCCCACCTCGGCAGGCCTGATTGCAGCCGGTGGCGTCATCGCACCGGTGATCCCGCCATCCATCGGCTTCGTCATCTTTGGCGTGGCGGCCAATGTGTCGATCCCGCGTCTGTTTGTGGCTGGCATCGTGCCTGGGCTGTTGATGGGCCTATCGCTGGTGGCGGCGTGGTGGTGGGTGGCACGACGCTCCACCTTCCAGACGATTCCGAAACAAACCTGGAGCCAACGCGGTAGCGCCTTCTTGGATGGCATCTGGGCGCTTGCCATGCCGGTCTTCGTTTTGGGATCGATCCGATTTGGGTGGGCGACCCCCACCGAAGCTGCTGTGGTCGCGGCGGTCTATGCCCTGCTGGTGGGCTTGTTCGTCTATCGCGAACTGAAACTGTCGATGCTGTATGGCGTGTTCTTGGCCGCCGCCAAGATGACCGCGATCATCATGTTTCTGGTGTCAGCCGCGCAGATCTCCAGTTGGCTGATCACTCAAGCCAATATCCCTGGCGAATTGTCGGCCGTGTTGCAGCCGCTGATGGACAACAAAACCTTGCTGCTACTGGTGATTATGCTGGTGGTTCTGGTGGTTGGCACAGCGCTGGACTTTGCCCCAACGGTGTTGATCCTGACACCGGTGCTGATGCCGATCATCCGTCAGGCGGGGATTGATCCCGTGTATTTCGGGGTGTTGTTCATCATGAACAACGCGATAGGGTTGCTGACACCTCCGGTCGGCATTGTGCTCAATGTCGTCTGTGGGGTGGCGCGGGTGCCCATGACAGCGGTGATCCGGGGGGTTATGCCGTTCCTCCTCGCACAAACCGCCGTCATGCTGCTGCTGATCTTCGTGCCGGAATTGGTGACGGTGCCGTACCGGTACTTCATGGGCCTGAGATAAGGGCTCAACAAGGGAGGGGAAAATGCTGAAACTATCGACCACACTGATGGCGGCTGTTGCGGCGGTCACGCTCGCACTGCCCGCAACGGCGCAAATCCAGGATCGCACGATCCGGGTCTCGAACGGTGTCAACCAGGACCATCCCGTCGGCAATGGCGTCACCAAGATGACCCAGTGCATGGCGGAGCGCTCCGGTGGGCGCTTGAAGCTGCAGGCATTCTGGGGCGGTGCCCTGGGTGGTGACTTGCAGGCCACACAGGCGTTGCGCTCCGGCACGCAGGAGATGGTGATCACCTCCTCCTCGCCGTTGGTTGGCATTCTGCCTGACCTTGGCGTGTTTGATTTGCCGTTCCTGTTCGCCAATGAGCGTGAGGCGGATCGCATCCTTGACGGCGAGTATGGCAAGTACATCGCTGATAAGCTGCCGGCTGTTGGCCTAGTCAACCTGGCCTATTGGGAAAACGGCTTCCGGAATCTGACCAACAGCCGCCGCCCGGTGACCCGGCTGGAAGATTTCCAGGGCATCCGCGTGCGCGTGATGCAGAACAACATCTTCCTGGACACGTTCCGCGCCGTTGGCTCCAACGCTGTTCCGATGGCGTTCCAGGAAGTGTTCACCGCGCTGGAGACGCGCGCTATTGATGGTCAGGAGAACCCCTTTGTGACCATCGACACCTCGAAGTTCTATGAGGTGCAGCGCTTCCTGTCCGTCACCAAGCACGCCTACACGCCGTTCCTGGTGCTTTATTCCAAGCGTCTGTGGGATCAATTGTCGGCGCAGGAGCAGACCATCCTGACCGAGTGCGCAATCCAGGGCCGCGATGAGCAGCGCCGGGTGAGCCGCGAGCTGTCCGAGCGGTCGCTTGCCAGCCTGCGGCAGCGCGGCATGCAAATCAACGAAGTCTCCCCGCAAGAAGCTGCCCGGATTCGCGAGGCTGTGAAGCCGGTCTATGAGCGGCATGCCGCCACCATCGGCAAGGAAACCGTGGATCGTATGCAGGCGGAATTGGCCAAGTTGCGCGCCAACTAGTCTGATCGGTGACACACGCCCCTGTATGGCCGGGCGGCGACAAGGCCGCGTGACTGTACAGGGGCGTGCTGCGTGTGGGGGAGGGGCCAATGAAGATCACGCGTCTGGAAACGCTGCGGCTGGAAGAATTCGCCAATCTCTTGTGGGTGCGGCTGCACACCGACGAAGGCCTGATTGGTCTGGGCGAAACCTTCATGGGGCCGAAGGCTGTTGAGGCCTATCTGCACGAGACGGTGGCGCCGAAGCTGCTGGGCCGCGATCCCAGCCAGATCGAGGCGATTGCGCGTGATCTGCAAGGCTATCTTGGTTGGCGCGGCACCGGTGTGGAAACCCGCGGCAACTCGGCTGTGGATCTGGCGCTGTGGGACTTGTTGGGTCAGGCGGTCAACCGTCCGGTCGTTGATCTGCTGGGTGGCCGCACCCGTGAGCAAATCCGTGTCTACAACACCTGTGCCGGTTATAAGTATATCCGGGATGCGCGCGCCCAGTCGGTCGCCAATTGGCATGTCGGAGCGACGTCCGGCCCCTATGAAGATTTGGATGCCTTCCTCACCCGTGCTGATGAGTTAGCGCTGTCCTTGCTAGAGCAGGGCATCACGGCCATGAAGATTTGGCCGTTCGACATTCCCGCCGAACGCTCCGGCGGATGGGACATCACCGCTGAGGAGCTGCGCACCGCGCTCGCACCGTTTGAGAAGATCCGCCGCGCCGTGGGCGACCGCATGGACATTATGGTCGAGTTCCACTCCCTGTGGAGCCTTCCGATGGCGAAACGATTGGCGGAAGCCCTGGCACCCTACCACACTTATTGGCATGAGGACCCGTTCCGCCTGGATAGCGTGCGCGACTTGGCTGACTACGCGCGCCACTCCAAAGCCTGGGTCTGTGCCTCAGAAACGCTGAACGGCACGGCGGCATTCCGCGAGTATCTTGAGTCCGGGGCAGCTGGTGTGGTGATGCTGGACCTGTCCTGGTGCGGCGGCCTCACGGAAGCCAAGAAGATCGCAGGCATGGCCGAAGCCTATCGCGTGCCCATAGCCCCCCATGATTGCACGGGTCCCGTGGTCTACATGGCGTCCTGCCACTTATCCCTTGCGGCCCCCAACGCCCTTATTCAAGAAAGTGTGCGCGCGTTCTACACTGGTTGGTATCAGGAAGTGGCAAGTGCCCTGCCCATCGTGACCAACGGCACCGTCACCATCCCCAACACCCCCGGTCTTGGCATCCAATTGCTGCCAGAGGTGGCCCGCCGCCCGGATGCAGTGGTGCGGGTGAGTGCGCAGTAGGATTGGCGCCGGGCTGTCTTTGTGTTACCATAAAAGTATCACAAGGGGAGCGTGAGTGTGGCTAGCACGCGGTTCATCGTTTCGGTGCATCTGTTGTGCGCGTTGGGTTTGCTGGAGGGGCGGCCCGTGCGGTCGGATGCCATCGCGGCCAGCGTCAACACCAATCCTGCAGTGGTTCGACGCCTGTTTGGGCAGCTTGGCGACGCTGGACTGGTCCGGGCGCAGTTGGGCCAGGGCGGTGGCTTTCTGCTGGCAAAGCCAACTGACGGCATCACGCTTTGGTCTGTGTTCCAAGCCGTTGAAGACACCACCTTGTTCCCGCCCCATCGCGGCGAGCCGTCGGTTGATTGCCCAATCGGGCGCCACATCCTGGCCGCCCTTGCCGACCCCCTGGCGCGCGTTGAGCGTGCTTTCGCAGCCGAACTGGCGCGCGTCACGATTGCCGACATCGTCCGGGATATCCGTGACCGATCCGCTATTGTGTAACTAACACAGATACGAATATGCTCCGCCGTGACCGGCCCCCAGGGTCGGGTCTGACGGAGGATCCCATGCTGACATTCTATTACCACCCGACTCCCAACCCCTTGAAAGTCGCGTTGGCCCTGGAGGAACTGGGCACCCCGTATCAGGTGGTGCCGGTTGATACCTTCCGCGGCGAGCAGCACACCCCCGCCTTCCGCGCCGTCAATCCAAACGGCAAGGTTCCAGCACTGGTGGATGGTGCTGTCACCGTGTTCGATAGCAACGCCATCCTGCTGCACCTCGCCCTGACCCAGGGCCGCTTCTTGCCGACGGATCCCGTGGAGCGGGGTGAGGCACTGTCATGGCTGATGTTCGTTGCCAGTGGCATCGGCCCATTCTCCGGCCAAGCCATTCACTTCCTGCGCGTTGCGCCGGAGCCGAAGGAGTATGCAGTTACCCGCTACAGCAAGGAGATCGAGCGGCACTATCAGATTCTCGACGCACGGCTGGCCGGGCGGGACTGGCTGGTGGGCAGCGAGATCAGCATCGTCGACTTTGCCGCCTGGGGCTGGGCGCACTATCTGCCCTACATCACCGGCGAGGCGGGCCATTCTCCCTTTCCCAACGTCAAGCGCTGGTACGAGGCGATCCTGGCCCGCCCGGCCGCGCAGCGTGCGCTCGCCTTGGCTGAGACCGTGCAGGTGAAGCGCGAGTTTGACGCCGAAACCCTTGCCAACTTGTTCCCTCACACGCACGCCGCTACCGCCGCCTAAACCGGCACGGCACCCCGCCAGTGAGCGCCGGGCGCGCTGGCGGGGTCTCTATCGCGCGCTGCTGCTACCGCCGCACCACCCGCTCGGGTGCCAACAGGAAGGGTGCGATGATGCCGCAAGTGTCGGCGAGCGGCAGCAGGGTGTCCGGCACCGCCATCCCAATCGTTTCACGCATGAACTGGGTGCGGGCAGCGCAGCGCGCGGCAACGGCGGGGTAGTCGCGGGCGAGGGCGTCGCGCAGCGCCTCGTCCGCGATCACATAGCCGTCTTCCATGCGGGTCGAGCCCCACACCGGGTGGCCCGGGATCACGTCCATCTGCATCGCCATGCCTGAGGCGAGGGGAATGTCTGAGCCCTCGGCGATGGGGGAGCTGATCCATTCATCCAGGCCGATCAGATGGCCGGGGTTCAAGGTCACGCCGAAGGTGTCGAAGGGCAGGGCGTCGCGCATTGCCTGCCACACCACGCCACCGGCGACGCCAGGGCGCATCAGGCTGCACCACTCCGACATCGCCTCCAGATAGGGGCCGACGAAGGCGTCGACATAGTCTCGCGCAGCCTCAGGCAAGTCGGCAGCGCCCTCCGCCACCCAGCCCGCACGGCAGATGTTAGAGCCCCAGTGGCAGATGTTGAAGCTGATCGGGCTGCCGCGCTGCAGGCGTTCGCCGGTTGGACCGGTCAGGCCGATCGCCGCACGGCTGCCGGTGGCAAAGGTGATGTGACAGCCGAGTGGTAGCCCCCCCAGAGCCGCTGCGGCCACAGCGTCAAAGTCGGTCATGCCGTCCCGAAACCCATAGGCCATGCGCCGCACAGCGGAGGCTGCCATGTGATTGGCGAACTCCAGCCGGGCGATCTCGGCTGCGTCGACGCGGGCGCGCAACCCATAGCCGGGATGCATCAACAAGTCGGTCGCATTTTCCACCCGACCGGCACGGGCGCGCAGCGGGTCGGCCAGGAATACCGGCAGGTCGAGCGCAGTCGCGGGGTCGTCCACTTCGTCGGCGCCAAACCACTTCCAGCCCAGCGCCCCCACCAACGCACCCGCAGGCACGATGTCGGCCAACCAATCGGCCAACCGGCGGGTGCCTCGCGGTTGCGACGGCAGGGAGAGCGAGGCGCAATGCCCCACCCGCACCCGCCCCGCCGTGACCAACGGCGAGACGACTGTGTAGGCCAAGCACTCATTGCCAGCCAGCAGCAGCGCATCGTCTGGTGTCACCACCAGCACGGCTTCTTCGAAGCGCGGATCGAACCCGGTCAGCCAATGCAAATTGGCGGCATGCTCCCGGTCGCCATAGATCACCAGGGCGGCATAATCCCGCTTGGCAGCAGCGGCGCGCAGCTGAGCTAGGCGCGCGTCAGCCTCGGCCAAGGTGAAGGCGGGCGGCAGGTCGGGCGTACCGAAATCTGGCCACGGGCAGTCGATCACGCTGGTCATGGGTCCCCCCCTGGCGCGTGTCCGGGTCCGCTGGTCCCTGGTCGCGGCGCCGGTATCTTCGCGCCGCTGTCGAATAAGCTGTTGCGAGCAGGCAGGCAACCGTCGACCGCCAATGGTCTTTGCGCGCGCTACAATGGAATTGCACCTGCCTGCGCTGGCCGAGCGGCGTATGCCTGATCTCAATCCAGATCGCCGCTGGACGGTGATCGCCTGTTGATTGGGAGATATCCCCGATGTCGCTGTCGCGTCGTCATGTGCTCGCTGCTGGACTGGCCGCACCCCTGGCCGCTCCCGCCGTGCTGCGGGCACAATCCGCCTCTGTCACCCTTGGCTACATTCCAGTGCTCGGTTCCGCCCAACCCTTTGTGATTGAGGGGGAGGGCTGGGCGCGCGAGGCTGGGATCAATCTGAAGCTGATCCGGTTTGATAGTGGCCCGGCCATGGCCCAGGCGCTGAGCTCGGGTCAGTTGGATTTCTACTTGGCGGGCATCGGCCCGGTCATCGTCTCGCGTGCTGCTGGGATCGACGTGGCAGTGGTTGCAGCTGCCGCGATTGAGGAATTGGGCGTGTTGGCCCGCGGCCCGCTGGCGACAGCGCTGAACGCCGAGGGCAGCATCAGCGCCGCCATTGCCCGGTTCACGCGCGAGCAAGGACGGCGTCCAAAGATCGCCGCCCAGCCGCCGGGCTCCGTTCCCCATACCGCCCTGCGCTGGTGGTTGGAGGAGCGCAGCAAGGTCCCCGCTGCGGCAGTCGACTTGGTGTCGATGAGCATTGATGCCTCCAACCAAGCCCTGCTGGCGGGAACCGTCGATGCCTCGACTGCGCGCGAGCCAATGATCACCATCGTGCGTGACCGCGACCGGGCCGTGCAGGTGGCGGCGGCGGGCAAGGATATCTGGCCGGGTCAACCGGGTTCGGTGCTGGCAGCAGTGCGCCCGCACGATCCGTCCCGGCGTGCCGCCATTGACGCAGTCGTGCATCTGCATCGCCGTGCGACGGAGGTGCTGGCAACCAAACCGCAGAGCGTGGTGCGCCACGTTCACCGCGGGTTGGGGGGTGGTTTGGTGCCGCAACAGGTGTTTGAGCGGGCCCTGGTCT
This sequence comes from Alphaproteobacteria bacterium, assembly GCA_004292755.1. Classification (GTDB taxonomy): domain Bacteria; phylum Pseudomonadota; class Alphaproteobacteria; order Elsterales; family Elsteraceae; genus RDXE01. The sequence continues at coordinate 23,082 of RDXE01000025.1, read as the reverse complement.
CGCCCTTCACCAAGTTCGCCGCCGACCCAGCTGCCATCGTCGCCGCCACCGCAGAAATGCAAGACTACCAACAGCGCCTGGGCGTGCTGAAGGACACCGTCGCCATGGCCGATTTGTTCGACCACGGCCCCTGGCAGCGGAGCGCGGCATGACCGCGGTGACAGAGGCCCCCGTCGCGCTGCCGCGCCGGTGGACTTGGCCAACGCTGCCGTGGACGGCACCGGCGGGCCTGTTGCTGTTGTTCGTGCTGTGGGAAGCCCTGGTGGTGGCCACAGGGGTGCCCGCAACTCTGGTTCCCGCCCCCTCCAGCCTGCCCCAGGCCTGGGCGGAGGAACTGGCGGGTGGCTATTGGCAAGACGCCATCCGCGGCTCCCTGGGCCATTGGCTCACGGGGTTGGTGCTGGGCTCGGGTTTGGGCGTGCTGGCAGGGCTGGCGCTTGGCCTTGCACCAGGTGCTGAGCGTGCGACCTCCTGGGTGATCCGGGTGTTGCGGCCAATTCCCGGCCTCGCCTGGGTTCCCTTTGCGATCATCTGGTTCGGCGCAACACCGGCTGCGGCGACCTTCATCATCGCCGTGTCAGTGTTCTGGCTGAACCTGTTCGCCACCCTGGGCGCGGTGCAGTCGGTCGATAAGGATTTGATCGAAGTTGCCTCTGCCTTTGGGCGGCGCAGTGCTGTCGCGCGGGTGTGGACGGTGGTGCTGCCCGCGGCTGCTCCCGGTGTGATGGCGGGGTTCCGGGCCGGGCTGGGCCAGGCGTGGATGGCTGTGGTTGCAGCCGAGTTGTTTGGCGTGCCCGGTATCGGCGCGCGGATGATGCAGGCGGCGAGCCTGCTGGCGACGGAAACAGTCGTGGTCTACATGCTGACCATGGCGCTGCTCTACGGCGTTACCGACGCCGTGTTCTCTCTCTTCCGGGCAAAGGTGCTGGCATGGCAGCGATAGGCATTGAGCGGCTGGCGATCGGCTATGGCGATGGCCGGCCGGTGTTGGCGAATGTCACTCTCGACATAGCGGCAGGCCAGTTTGTCGCCATTGTCGGCGCCTCTGGGGTTGGCAAGTCGACCCTGCTGCGCGTGATCGCGGGGCTGCATCCGGCGCGCCAGGGCCGCGTTAGCCACGGCGCTGTGGACCGTGCTGATGGGCGTGGCATTGGCTTTGTGTTCCAAGATGCCCGTCTGCTGCCCTGGCGGCGGGTGCGTGCCAATGTCGAGTTGGGGTTGGAAGGGTTGGGCCTCTCCAAAGCCGAACGGCGCACCCGGGCGGAGGCCGCGCTCAGCCTCGTCGGTCTCGCCGATCATGGCGGGCGCTGGCCCTATCAATTGTCGGGCGGCCAGAAGCAGCGGGTGGGCATCGCGCGGGCCCTGGCGGTGCGTCCCAGCCTGCTGTTGATGGATGAACCCTTCGGCGCCCTGGATGCCATCACCCGCAGCGGCCTTCAGGACGAGTTGCACCGGCTGCGCGCGGCCACGGACGCAACGGTGCTGTTTGTCACCCATGATGTGGACGAGGCAGTCTATCTGGCCGACCGCGTGATCCTGCTGGCGGGCAGCCCGGCGGGTGTGGCGCTGGACCTGCCAGTTCCGGTCGACGGCCCGCGCCACCGCGACGATCCATCGCTGGCAGCCTTGGCCGAGCAGGTGCGCCGCGCGCTGGCGGACCCGCAGCGGCTGGCGGCGTAGCTGCCGAGGCAGGCCATCACCTGAGCGATCACTCCGCTCAGGTGATGGCTCCATCCCTGGGTGTATGAGGCAACGACGATCCGCCTGAGGGCTGCATCCATCCGTCTGTCAGGGCCGTAACGGGCACGACAGGAGGTGTCGCATGCTTGCAGTCTCTCCGATGACGCGACCCCAGACGGCTTGGTCCCCAGTGACTGGGATAGTGTCCTATGCTAGGCGATCGCCCATGGCCCAAGGACAACCGGTTCTTCTTCATGATGATGCCGCCCGCCTGTTGATCGCAGTAGCGAAAGGGGATCGGGCCGCGTTTCGCGCCCTGTATGAGTTGGTGGGCGGACGGGTTTATGCCATCGCCTTGGCAATCCTGCGCCGGTCCGACGCTGCGGAGGATGCCGTGCAGGAGACCTTCCTGCGCATCTGGCAACGCGCAGGCCAGTTTGATGCCGGGCGCGGCAGCGCGCTGGCCTGGATTGGCACGATTGTCCGCAATCTTGCGCTCGATCGGGTTGCACAGCAGCGGCATGGCGACCAGCCCTTACCCGAGGCCGATGAGCCGGGCGAGCCAGCAGCCCCGCCCGATGCGGACCCTGACATTCGGCGCGACTTGGAGACCTGTCTGGCAACTCTGCCCGAAACCCACCGGCGCGCCGTGCTGCTGGCCTTCCACTATGGCCTCACGCATGAGGAGTTGGCCGACCGGCTGGGGGTACCGTTGGGTACCGCCAAGGCCTGGGTGCGCCGTGGATTGATTCGGCTAAAAGGGTGTCTCGACCAATGACCGACACCGCTGACACTCCGGACGGTCCGGACGTCGAAGCCCGTGCACAGGACTATGTGCTGGGCCTTGCCACCCCTGAGGAGCGCGCCGCGATTGCGCGGGATCGCTTGCAGCATGCCACCCTGGATCAGGCCATCCTGGCCTGGGAAGAGCGGCTGGGGCCGCTGGCCGCGACTGTTGCGCCAGTCGCACCACCGCCAGAGCTGTGGCACCGCATTGACGCCGCCCTGGACGGGTTGACGCGCGGCACCCGTGGCACCACCACGGTGCGCTGGCAGGATGGCACGTGGGAGACTGTCGCCCCTGGCGTTGATCGCAAGTGGCTGACGGGCACTCCGGAGGGGGAGCATTCCTATCTGCTGCGCTTGGCAGCGGGTGCCGTGCTGCCAGCCCACCGCCACACACGTCCGGAGCATTGCCTTGTGGTGTCGGGAACGTTAACCATTGGCGCGCTGTCCATGGGCGCGGGCGACTTCCACTGGGCGCCGGAAACCGAACCGCACGGGACAATTCGCTCGGCCAGCGGTGCGCTCTTGTATATTCGATATGGCACCTGATCATCCTGCGATCCAACCGCTTGACGCATCCGTTCTGGATCGCGTGCTGGCGTTAAACAACGCGTTTGCTGAGGAGACCTCGCCACTGACGGCCGAGCGCCTCGTCGAACTGGTCGATATCGCCTGCTACGCGCGTGGCACGGCCGATGCTTCTGCCTTCCTGATCGCCTTTGATCAGGATGCGGCCTATGACAGTCCGAACTTCTTGTGGTTTCGGGAGCGCTACCCCCGCTTCGTCTACATTGACCGGGTGGTGACTGCAGCGGCTGCCCGGGGTCGTGGTCTTGCCCGCGCGCTCTATGGCGACCTTGCACGGGTGGCGCGCGGCCAGACACAAGACATCTTGGTGTGCGAGGTGAACAGCGACCCGCCGAACCCTGGCTCGGATGCGTTTCACCGCGCCCTGGGCTTCAGCGAGGTGGGCTCCGCCACTCTGGCGGACCGCGGCAAGACTGTGCGCTATCTGCTGAAACCATTGAAGCGCTGAGCGGCCCTGCGCGGAGTCGGGGCTGGCGTCATTGGCCGTGACCCCGCCGAGGGCTTGGAACAGCGCTTTGCAGTCAGAGGGCACCACTGGTAGCCAACGGGGTTTTGCCGTCCCGCGGTCACGTGAGTTCAGTCACCGCGTGGAGGGGTATGCCTGGACACCGGCACTCATTCGTGCTCTGTCGGAGGAGGAGAAATCTTCGATTTGGGTGCAGACATGTCCAACGCAGGTAAGGCACCCAAGGCGATTGTCGCCGTTGGCGATGGGGTTGTCGGTCTTGATCGATTGCTTGCTGGGTTTGGTATTGGCACAACCATTGTTCCCGTTCCGACTGATGCGTGCCCGATCCGCACGATCTCCCTCGCCTTAGAAGCCCATGGGCCAGTTGACCGCTTGGTGCTGGTCGCGCATGGCCGACCAGGGGCGGTCGCGCTGGGAACAGGCCTTGATGCGTCGGTGCTGCTTGACCGCAGCGGTGCGATGCGAGGGTGGCGCGATCACTGGAACCCTGGCGCTACGATCCAGATGCTTGCCTGTTCCGCAGGGACAGGGGAGTCCGGGCGCAAGCTGGTCAATCTGCTGGCCAACATCAGCGGTGCGGCCCTGGCCGCGGCGAGCCATCCCCTCGGCCACATCAGCTTGGGCGGTGTGTGGCAGCTGGATGTGGTGGTCGGTGCCGCGGATGCCCATCCGCCCCTTGATCCAGCGACACAGGCGGAGTGGGTTGGTGTTCTGTCGTGGACGTCGGGCCCCGATGCCGGTTGACCTGACCCTGACCTGACCCCCAACTTCAGCGTCGATATCAGCATCAGCAATACCTTCGCGCACACCATCGTCGGCTCGATGGATGGTGATTTTATTGGGGGCGGGTATGGCGGCGAGTCTCTGCTTGGCGGTGGCGGGGACGACACCCTGGCTGGCGACAATGGTGCCGACAAGCTGGAGGGTGGCGCGGGCGTCGATCTGCTGTTCGGTGGGGCTGGTCCGGATACCTTGGTGGGCGGCGGTCAGGCCGATACGGTGGTGGGCGACGGTGGCAATGACACCATCGAACTTGGCAGCGGCGGCGGGGTGGTCTTCGGCGGGGCCGACAATGACACCGTGGTCGCCGGATCGGGCACAACGGGTGCTGTGATCGTGGGCGATACGGTTCTGACCGACGCGTTCGGCGATCTGCTGAACGGCACCGCCGGTGCCGATACGATCTTTGGCTGTGGCGGTGCCGATGTGCTGAGCGGACACGATGCCAATGATATCCTTCTGGGTGGCGATGGCTCCGACACGCTGTCCGGCGGTGCTGGCAACGACACACTTTGGGGCGATGCTGGCAACGACCGGTTCGAGTTCGCTTATGACAGTGTCGGCACCGACGTGATCGTCGATTTCACAGTCGGCCCGGAGCGGCTGGCCTTTGGGTTCGGCTCCTTCGCGAGCGTGCAGCAGACAGTGCTCGGCAATGGTCTTCAACTTGTCCTTGGCTCGGTCACGGTCCAGCTGATCGGCGTCACCGCCCCCTTGGCTGAAACGGACCTGATCTTCTTCACCCCGGTTTAGGCGACCACGTCCAACCACGAGCAGCGGGCTCAGCGGCATCGCGGGGCCGCGTGCTGCACTGCGTGCCTGTGGCCCGCCCCTTTGTGACCGTGGGTCGACTGTTGTCAGTCAGTCTGGTTCGGCAACATGAGGCCACGCAGCATCCGCCTTTGACAGGGTGCGGCTGCGTGTCCTTGTCTAGCGGGAACAACGCCAAACGGGGGAGGGCTGACGCCATGGTGGAGATCACGTGCATCGTTGATGCCAAGGCGCGCGTGGCTGAAGGGCCAGTGTGGGATGAGCAGGCAAGCGTGCTGTGGTGGACCAACATCTATGGTCAAACCCTCAACCGCTACGACCCTGCGACGGGCGTCAATCAGGCGTTTGATGTGGGCGAGCCGTTGGGTTCCTTCGCGCTGCGCGCGGCTGGTGGCGTGCTGCTGGCCTGCAAGTCGGGCTTCTACACCTTTGATCCAACGACGGGACAGAAGACCCTGGTTGTTGATCCCGAACCAGACCGACCGAACCATCGCCTGAATGATGGGCGCTGTGATCGCGCCGGTCGGTTCTGGTGTGGCTCGATGCCAGACCCGATTCTCGACCGCCCGACAGGCGCCCTTCATCGGCTCGACCCCGACGGCAGCACGCGTCCCATGGTGAAGGGGGCCTTGATCTCCAACGGGTTGGCCTTCTCGCCCGACAATCGCACGCTGTACTTCGCCGATAGCTGGACGGCCGTGCGCACGGTGTGGGCGTTTGATTTTGATCTTGCCAGCGGCACGCTCGGCACCCGCCGGGTGTTCATCGACACCCGCGACCTGCCGGGCCGCCCCGATGGGGCCGCCGTTGATGCCGATGGCTGCTATTGGATGACCTGCACCGGGGGGGGCAGCCTGATGCGCTTCACCCCCGACGGGCGGTTGGATCGCACGGTGCCGCTGCCAGTGAAGCGCCCGACCATGGTGGCGTTTGGCGGCAAGTCGCTCGACACCCTGTACCTCACCACCCTGCGCAGCCCCGATGATCACCTGCCCGAGGCCGCTCAAGATGGCGGCCTGTTCCGCATTGACGGGTTGGGGGTGACGGGGTTGGTCGAACCCCGGTTTGCCGGTTGACCAGGAGGAGCAGCCCATGACTCGCAAGCGCCCCGAGGAGTTGCGCAGCCACCGCTGGTTCGGCGTGCAGGACCTACGTTCATTCGGCCATCGCTCCCGCACCCATCAAAGCGGGTTCGCGCGGGAGGATTATGCCGGCAAGCCGGTGATCGGCATCCTGAACACCTGGTCCGACCTCAATCCCTGCCATGCGCATTTTCGCACCCGGGCGGAGGAGGTGAAGCGCGGGGTCTGGCAGGCGGGTGGCTTTCCCGTTGAATTGCCCGCCATGAGCCTGGGCGAGCCATTCATGAAGCCCTCCACCATGCTCTATCGCAACTTGCTGGCGATGGAGGTGGAGGAACTGGCCCGCAGCAACCCAGTCGATGGTCTGGTGCTGCTGGGCGGCTGCGACAAGACCGTGCCTGCGATGCTGATGGGCGCCACCTCCGTGGATCTGCCCAGCATCTTTCTGCCAGCGGGACCGATGTTGCGCGGTCATTGGCGCGGCAACACGCTGGGCTCAGGCTCGGACGTCTGGAAGTACTGGGCGGAAAAGCGCGCCGGTGCGCTGGATGATCAGGCCTGGCGGGAGATGGAGGACGGCATCGCCCGCTCCTTCGGCACCTGCATGACCATGGGGACGGCCTCCACCATGGCTGCAATTGCCGAAGCCGTTGGCATGGCGTTGCCGGGGTCTGCGGCGGTGCCCGCCTCGGACTCCGCCCATCCGCGCCTTGCCACCGCCTGCGGGCGGCGGATTGTGGAGATGGTGTGGGAGGATCAAAAGCCCTCGACCATCCTCACGCCCGCCAGTTTCGACAATGCGGTGACCGTGCTGATGGCGCTGTCCGGCAGCACCAACGCGATCATCCATCTGGTTGCGATGGCTGGTCGGGCGGGCATTCAGCTGCCCTTGGAGCGGTTTGATGCGATCAGTCGGCGCACGCCGCTGCTGTGCAACCTGCGCCCCTCCGGCAGTTATCTGATGGAGGATTTCTTCTACGCCGGTGGCCTGCGCGCACTGATGGCGGAGATTCAGGACCTGCTGGCGCTGGACTGTCGCACGGTGGCAGGCGTCAGCTTGGGGGAAACCCTGGCAGGGGCGGCGATCTGGAACGATGACGTGATCCGGCGGCGCGACAATCCACTGAAGCCCGATGGCGGCCTCGCCATCCTGACCGGCAATCTGGCGCCCAACGGTGCCGTGATCAAACACGCAGCAGCTGAGGCGCGCTTGCACGCCCACACCGGTCCGGCGGTGGCATTTGAAGACTACAACGACATGGCGCGCCGGATCGATGATCCGGACTTACCAGTGACCGCGGACAGTGTTCTGGTCTTGAAGCGGGGCGGCCCAACTGGGGGCCCAGGCATGCCGGAATGGGGCATGCTGCCGATTCCGCAGAAGCTGTTGCGCCAGGGCGTGCGGGACATGGTGCGCATCTCGGACGCGCGCATGAGTGGCACCAGCTACGGCGCCTGCATCCTGCACGTCGCGCCGGAGGCAGCAATCGGCGGACCAATCGCTCTGGTCCAGGATGGCGACCCGATCACCCTCAATGTCGCCGAGCGGCGCCTGTCCCTTGATGTCCCGGAGGCCGAGCTGGCGCGTCGCCGGGCCAATTGGCAGCCCCGCCCCGCCCATTACGAGCGCGGCTATGGCAAGGTGTATCTCGACCAAGTCACCCAGGCCGACCAGGGCTGCGACTGGGTTGACCTGCACCATGGCACCGCCATCCCGGAGCCTGAGATCCACTAGCCAAGCGGGCTGGCGTCTCCGTGGTCGGAGAACAGCTGAGACCCCCGAGGGTCAGCGCCCCCGCCCACGGGACCCGGCCAATGGCGCACCAAACCGCTGCCACCCCGCTGTCTCGCCACCCTGTCTGACCCTGCCGGGGGCCGTCATCGCCGCTCTCTCCTGCTACCAACAGCCGGTGCTGCCACGCGCCCTCCTGGTGCTTACTGGGTCGCCTTCGCCACCAACTCAGTGAGAAAAGCCTCATTGGCGACCCGACCAGGAGGAGGGACGGTGATACCGTGGCGGGCGAACACGCGCTCTGCCAGATCATCGGCGGTGCTGCGGGTGATCTGGGTGCGGCCCGTCTCGTCTTGCCAGACCAGCACGCGGAGCGGCAGATCCAGGGCGAGCGTTGGGCTTGCAGCCATCGCGGGCGTACCAGCCGTCGGGTTGCCGAACAGCACCACGGTCCGCGGCTTCAGCTGCAGGCCCACCGTGCGGGCGGCATCCGCATGGTCGATCTCGGTGAACACCACCCACCCCGCTTGGCGCACCGCTGCGGTGAAGCGGTCGATTGTCCCGCGCACATCATGCGGGCTTGGATGCGTCACCAAGCCTGGCTCCTGGGCGCGCGCTGGAAGCGCCGACAGCAGAACCAAGGCCAGAACAGCAACCGCAGGGGCTCGCATCATCGTCTGTCTCCAAACCGCAGGGTGGCGACTGGCACCCCTGCCTCTTCGTCTTCGCTCGCTGGACGACGGAGGTGACACGGCCCGCATCCGCGCTTGGTGTCAGCGGTGCTGCGGTCACGTCAGACGGCTTACACCAAATGCTACAGTATACCTCAGCTAGACACACTTGCTGGGATAATGCCTTATGACGCAGCAAATGGCACGCGTTGGGGTTGCGCAGATGATGGCGGAAAGCACTGTTGGCAAGCGGTTGGTGGTGATCGGTCAGGATGTTGCCGATCACGACGGTCTGCTTGCGGGCGTGACGGGCACCGATGCCGTTGTCGCCGTCGGCGCTGACGCGTGTGCGATCCGCAGCCTGTCTGCCGCGCTGGCTGCCCATGCCCCAGTCACGGCGCTGGTGGTGATTGGTCACGGGCGACCGGGAGCGGTGGCGCTCGGGACAGGGCTAGATGCCGACCGCCTACTCGACAACAGCCGCCTGGTGGCCGATTGGCGCCACCACATGGCGGCTGGTGCCACCATCCAACTGCTTGCCTGCGAAGCGGCTGCCGGGGTGGCGGGGAACCAGTTGGTTGGCTTGCTCGCTGCCCTCAGCGGGGCTGAAGTCGCGGCGGCGACCAGTCGGCTTGGAGCGGCGGCGCTGGGCGGCAGCTGGCAGCTTGATCGCGCAACAGCGGGCGCGGATGCCGTGGCGATGCTCGCCCCAGCTGGGTGGCACAGCACGTTATCCTGGACCTCCGGGCCCGATGCCGGGGCAAACACGTTCAACGGCTCGGTTTCTGGCGACACCGCGGACGGTCTCGATGGCGATGACACGCTAAACGGCTCGGATGGTAATGACTCGCTGCAGGGTGGCAACGGCAACGACGTGCTGTTTGGCGACGGCAACGACGACACGCTGGATGGTGGCGCCGGCGCTGACTCGATGCGGGGTGGCTTCGGCGCCGACACGATCCTCAGCAGCACTGGACAGGATACGGCTCAGGGTGGCGGTGGCGACGATCTGCTGCGCATCAACTCACCAGGGGATTTGCAGTCAGGTGAGATTTACGATGGTGAGGGAAGCAGTGGCGACAAGCTTCAGCTGTTCGCCTCGGGCATTTATTCGTTCATAGGCGTTACTGTTCAGGAGATTGAACACCTAGAGTTGGTGAATGGGCCGGTTACCGTGGAGGTTGATGCGGCCTTCTTTGGTTCAACACTGGCGACGATCACGGGCAGTGCAAACGCTGATCGCCTGTCTTTTGGCTCATCCGTCTCGCTCGACTGGTCATCATTCGATATCTCCAGCATTGAAACCTTTGTGTTTTCGGCTGGGAGCAGTCTCAAGCTGCCGACCTCCTACGCGAGCAACTTGTTGCTCCAAGGATCGGCGGGGAACGACCTGTTTAGCGGTGGCATCGGCGCGGACAGCCTGTCGGGCAATGGCGGCGATGACACTCTGTCTGGCGGCGCCGGCAATGACACGCTGCTGGGCGGCCCTGGGGGCGACAGCCTCGTTGGTGGCGATGGCATGGACGTTGCCCGCGTCGTCCCAGCCGAGATCTCGGCGACGGACGTGTTTGATGGTGGCAACAACGACGACACACTGGTGGTGGTGACCAGCGGGTCCACGAACATCAGCGCGATCACCCTGATCAGCGTCGAACGCTTGGATATGTCGGCCGGTGCGTCGCATGTCACGATCTCCAACACGCAGTTTGCTGGGTTTCTAACGATCACTGGTGGTGCAGGTGCGGACTCGCTCAGTATCGCCGACAGCCTGGATTTCACTGGCAAAACGCTGACTGCGATCGATTACTTCAGCGTTGGTGCCAATAAGCTGATAACGCTGCCGGTTGGCTATTCGACAGCCAGCACGCTGGTTGGCTCAACAGGCACTGAGACGTTGACCGGTGGTGACGGCGCGGATTCTTTGGTTGGCGCGAACGGACTAGATGTGCTTTCCGGTGGTGCTGGCGCCGATACATTGAATGGTGGCGGTAATCCCGACACGATGACCGGCGGTGCCGGAGCCGATGTCTTTGTCGGCTCCTTGGAGCTGGATGGGGATGTGATCACAGACTTCTCGGCAGGAGATGTGATCAGCTTCACGGGCGTGACCCTGTTGAGTGTTGCGTCAGGTAATGGCACGTCAATGACGGCGAATAGTGCTCAAGTCGAGCACTTTGGTACAAACACCCGCGTTTACTTGAGCGATGGGACAGCTGGATCGGCGGACGCCACAATTACGCTAACTGGCACCATCCCCCTTGGTGACTTTAGCATTGATGGGTCTGGCAGGTTGGCATTGGGGGCCGTTGTCGCGCCAACGGCCATCATCACCAGTCCATCGCTCGCGCTGGCCGGTCCTGTCACGGCCCTGTCGACGGTGGTGTTGGATGCAAGCGGTGCCGCGACCGTCACGCTGAACGGAGCGGGGGCTGCGCCGACGGGGGGCATCAACACCAGCCTATCCCAGGTCACGGCCGCCGGTCTTACCGGCACCGGTGCCGTGCAAATCACCGGGAACAACACCAACAACACCCTGACCGGCAGCGCCAATGCCGACACGCTGAATGGCGCGTCAGCTGATGATTCGCTGGTCGGCGGTGCTGGCGCCGACAGCCTGCTGGGTGGTCTGGGTGTCGACACGATCTATGGTGGCGACGGCAATGACACCGTCGTGGTGTTGGCAGGCGATACCGCAGTCAATGAGGCCTATCACGGCGATGGTGACAGCGACACACTGCGGCTGGAAGCCGGGGTGCACGCGTTCCACCAGTCGACAGTCTCTGGATTCGAACAGTTGGTGGGGTCTAGCGGCGCTGATGCGGTGACGCTGACCAGTCTGCAACTCAGCCAGTTTACTGGTGGAATTGACCTCGGCGCCGGGTTGGACGCGGTGTACCTGGAAGACGTGTCAGCGGCGATCAATCTGTCGAGCATCCCATTTGTGAGTGTGGAGCATGTGCGCCTGAATCCCACGGTTGGGATCGTGATCACTGACAGTCCCAACTTTTCGGTTGAGATCAGCGCTGCCAACGCCTTCGCCCACACCATCGTCGGCTCGGTCGATGGTGATCTGATGTTTGGTGGTGAGGGCGGGGATTCCCTGGTTGGTGGCGGCGGGGCTGACACCATTGATGGCGGCAATGGCGCCAACAAGCTGGAAGGCGGTGTTGGCAACGACATTCTGTTCGGCGGCACAGGGTCCGACACCTTGATTGGCGGCGGCCAAGCCGACACGCTGGTCGGCGGTGCTGGTCAAGACACGATTGAGCTGGTGGGTAGCGGCGAGGTTGTGTTCGGCGGTGCTGACAACGACACCGTGGTCGGCGGCACTGGCACAATCGGCGCCCTGATCATTGGCGACACGCTGCTCACCGACGTGTTCGCCGATCTGCTGAATGGGGCGTATGGCGCCGACACGATCTTCGGCTGCGGTGGCAACGATATGCTGTATGGCAGAGATGGCACCGACAGCCTGCTGGGCGGCGATGGGTCCGACACCCTGACGGGTGGCGCTGGGAACGACGCGCTCTGGGGCGGCGATGGGACCGATCGGTTCGATTTCACCGATGATATCGCTGATACCGACGTGATTGTGGACTTCACCGTTGGCCCGGAACGGCTGTTCTTCGGGTTCGGCACCTTCGCCGGTGTGCAACAAAGCCTGTTGAGCAACGGGCTGCAAGTGACCCTCGGCTCGGTCACAGTGCAGCTCATCGGTGTCACCGCACCGCTGGACGAGACCTCCTTTATCTTCGGGGTGCAGCCGTAACCGGGCCAGACGCGGCTGCGTTGCGAACGGGTGTGAGCTGAACTCTCCCGCGCTGTCTCACACCCCCGGCACGCGCACGGGTCGGGTGCGGGAAAACACGGCCAGCGTTTGGCGGATGCCCTCGGCGCAGTTTGCCCCCCATGGCGCGTGAGCACGCAAGGAGAGATAGAGGTAGCGCGAGGGGCCAACCACGCCCTCCTCGCGGTGCGCCCATTTGTAGGCGCGGCCTGCGGCGCGGCGGAAGGCGAGGGTTTGGTAGCGGCGGGGCAGGTCGGGGTGGTCCGCTAGAAAGCGCCAGAGGACGGCGTTGTAGTCGTGGAACAACTGGTGCTTGCTGCCGGTCATGATTCGCGTCTGGTCGCCAGACAGCCCGTACCAGCCAATGCTGTCCGCCAACGCGACAGGATGGGTGCGGGCAACGCGCAGGGCAGCGCTGAAATCATGGATGAAGATGCGCTCGTCACAGCCACCCGCGGCAAGAAACGCAGCGGTGTCGAACAGGGTGCCTGACATGTTGGAGACCGTGCGTCGGATCACCTCCGCCAAGCCATCGCTGGGCACGCGGTGGGCGTCGGTCATTGGCGTGGGTGTCAGAGTGTCGAAGTCTGGCACATAGCGGGTTGGGCTGATCACGAACCCGGCCTTAGTCTCGGCTTGGATCGCCATCAAGGTGGCGGTGCTGTCGGGGGCGATGATGTCGTCGCCATCGATGAACCTGAGACAGCGATGGCGGGCGAGGGCGGCCCCCAGATTGGCCGCATTGGCAGGCCCGCGGTCAGCATGGGCCAGGAAGCGGATATCGCTCCACCCGCTCCAGCCAGCCGTGCCTGCGCGCGCGGCGCTCAGACCGGCCTGATCGGCACTGCCATCGACAAAGATCAGCTCGCGCGCGAAGCTGCCTTGCTGGTGCGCCAGGGCGGGCAGCACCCAGTGCTGATAGGCGTCCTTGCGAAAGACATTGACGACGAAGGTCACGCCGTCTTGGAGGGCGGGGTGGGTCACGGGTCGCGACGCTAGACGAATTTCTACGGATGACAAGCTTGGCGCTTTGCGTGTCCAGCACAGACTGGGATGCAACCCAGCCTCCCGCGACAGGGCGGCGCGTTGACGCAACCGCCAAACCCGGATTTAGCTGCGGTCCCCGCACTTGTTCGCAGGTGCGAAGGTGTTCCTGTCGCCACGATCTTGCGGGCGGCTGTGGTTCGCCACCCACCCGGCGCCGGGGTCCTCCCGATCCGCCGACTTGACTTGATGCTGCCCGATGAGGAGCCGCCCGATGATGCCGAGCGTTCGACCTGAGGTCGCGAATTTCTCTTCTGGTCCGTGTGCCAAGCGGCCGGGCTGGTCGGTGTCCGCGCTGTCGAAGGCGGTGCTGGGTCGCTCGCACCGCTCCAAGCCCGGCAAGGCCCGGCTGGCGGAGGCGATTGAGGCAACCCGCCGCGTTCTGGGCGTGCCTGCCGACTATCGCATCGGCATCGTTCCGGCCTCGGACACCGGCGCCATCGAGATGGCGATGTGGTCCATGCTGGGGGCCCGCGGCGTCGACATGCTGGTGTGGGAAAGCTTTGGCAAGGATTGGGCGGCCGATGTCACGGGCGAGCTGAAGCTCAGCGATGTCCGCGTCCTGAAGGCTGGCTATGGCCAACTGCCGAACTTGTCTGAGGTCGATTGGTCGCGCGATGTGGTGTTCACCTGGAACGGCACCACCTCTGGCGTGCGCGTTCCCAATGGTGATTGGATCCCTGCTGACCGTGCAGGTCTGTCGTTCTGCGACGCCACCTCGGCTGCCTTCGCGATGGACTTGCCGTGGGACAAGTTGGACATCACCACCTTCTCCTGGCAGAAGGCGCTGGGGGGCGAAGCGGCCCATGGCATGCTGATTCTGTCACCCCGCGCCGTGGAACGGCTGGCAAGCTACACCCCCTCCTGGCCGATCCCGAAGGTGTTCCGCCTGGCCAAGGGCGGCAAGCTGATCGACGGCATTTTCAAGGGGGAAACCATCAACACCCCCTCGATGTTGTGCGTCGAAGATTATCTCGATGCGCTGGCCTGGGCGGAGAGCGTTGGCGGGCTTGCCGGTCTGATTGGTCGCTCCGAGGCCAATCTTGCGGCTCTAACCCAATGGGTCGCGCGCACGGAATGGGTGGATTTCCTCGCCGCCGACGCCGATATCCGCTCCTGCACCTCGGTGTGCTTGACGATTGTTGACCCCGCCGTGACCGCCCTCCCAGCCGAGGGTCAGGCCGAGGTGGCCAAGAAGCTGGCCGACCTGTTGGACAAAGAAGGCGTTGCCTACGACATCGGTGCTTATCGCGATGCCCCGCCGGGCCTGCGCATCTGGGCCGGTGCCACTGTTGAAACCAAGGACATTGAGGCGTTGACTGCCTGGCTGGACTGGGCGTTTGCCACTGTGTCTCCCACCAAAGCTGCCGCTTGAGGACGACTGCCCCATGCCCAAGGTTCTGATTGCCGACAGCCTGTCCCCCCGTGCCGTTGACATCTTCAAGGCACGCGGCGTTGAGGTGGATGTGAAAACCGGGTTGGCGCCTGCCGATCTGGCCCAGATCATTGGTGAGTATGACGGCTTGGCCGTCCGCTCGGCCACCAAAGTGACCAAGGACATCATCGCGGCAGCCACGAAGCTGACGGTGATTGGTCGCGCCGGGATTGGTGTGGACACAGTCGATGTGCCCGCAGCCACAGCGCGCGGCATCGTGGTGATGAACACGCCGTTCGGCAATTCGATCACCACGGCCGAACACGCCATCGCCATGATGATGGCGCTGGCCCGCCAAATCCCAGCCGCCGACCGTTCCACCCAGGCGGGCAAGTGGGAAAAGAGCCGGTTCATGGGTGTGGAGTTGACCGGCAAGACCCTCGGCATCATCGGCTGCGGCAATATCGGCGCGATTGTCGCCGATCGCGCCAAGGGCCTGAAGATGAAGGTGATTGCCTATGACCCGTTCCTGTCGGCCGAGCGGGCAGTGGATTTGGGTGTGGAGAAGGTGGAGTTGGCGGACCTGCTGCCGCGCGCGGACTTCATCACCATCCACACGCCGATGACACCGGAAACCAAGGGTTTGATCGACGCCAAGGCGCTGGCCACCTGCAAAAAGGGCGTGCGCATCGTCAATTGTGCCCGCGGCGGTTTGATCGTCGAGGAAGACCTGTTGGCCGCGCTCGACAGCGGTCACGTCGCCGGTGCGGCGTTGGACGTGTTCGCCGTCGAGCCCGCCAAGGAGAACGCGCTGTTCGGGCGCGAGACCTTGATTGCAACCCCGCATCTCGGTGCCTCCACCACCGAAGCGCAGGAGAACGTCGCGCTGCAGATCGCAGAGCAGATGTCGGACTTCCTGCTGACGGGTGCGGTGTCCAACGCCGTCAACATGCCGTCGGTAACGGCTGAAGAAGCTCCGAAGCTGAAGCCCTACCTGGAACTGGCGGGCCTGATGGGCCGCTTTGCGGGCCAGGTGTTTGCCGAAGCCCTGACCCAGATCACCATCGAGTATCTGGGCGATGCGGCGACCATCAACACCCGCCCGGTCACTGCGGCCATGCTGGCGGGCGTGCTGGCACCGTCGCTGGAAGCCGTCAACATGGTATCCGCCCCAGCGATCGCGAAGGAACGCGGGATCAAGTTGGCCGAGACCAAGCGCGGCGAAGAAGCGGACTACCAAACCCTGGTGCGCCTGACTGTCGAAAGCGCCGAAGGCGCCAAGACCATCTCGGGCACCTTGATTGCACACAGCAAGCCGCGGGTGGTGGAGATCCAAGGCGTGTCGCTGGAAGCCTCCGTCGGCAAGCACATGCTCTACCTGCGCAACCGCGACGTGCCGGGCATGATTGGCAAGGTTGGGGCAGCTCTGGGCGATGCCGGTGTCAACATTGCCAACTTCCACCTGGGCCGCGCGGCAGCCGGGGGCGAGGCAATCTTGTTGGCCGAGACCGACGAGCCCGTCGCTGCGTCCGTCGTTTCCGGCTTGAAGGCGCTGGACGGAGTGGTCAAAGTCGTAGCCCTAACCTTCTAACCGCAGACGGGACCTAAGTGGTCCCAGCAAGGATCGGGGCGGGGTTGAGCCAATGATGGGAGCATCCCCGCTGCTGATTGATGTTGGGGAGTTGACTGTCCGCTACGGTCGACACGACGCGCTCTCCCGCATCAGTCTTGCGCTCCCACCGGGGCGGATCACCGCCCTGGTTGGCCCCAATGGGGCTGGCAAGACCACTTTGATGCGCTGCCTTGCCCGGCTGATTGCCCCGGACGAGGGGCGCTTGATGGTGTGCGGTTTGGACGCCATCGCCAACCCCCGCGCAGTACAGCAGCGGGTTGGCTTTGTTCCTGATGATTTTGGGCTGCACCGGGGTCTGACCGTGCGCCAGTTGCTGCACCATCAGGCCTTGGCGCAAGGCTTGGCGCCACGCGTCACCATCCCGGACATTGCGGCCTTGCTGGGCGTGTCTCAGCATCTGGATGATCGGGCCAGCAGCTTGTCGCGCGGGTGGAGCCAACGGGTGGCGATTGCTTTGGCGATCCTGCACCGCCCACCGCTGGTGATTTTGGATGAGCCAGCCTCCGGCTTGGACCCCGACGCGCGCGATGAGTTGGCGCGGCTGCTCAAGCGCTTGAATGCCGAGGGCATGAGCCTGCTGGTCTCCTCCCACATCCTGGCGGAGTTGGAAGCCTACTGCACCGACATGGTGATTTTGGAGGATGGGCGGCTGGTCGCTCAAGTCGACGCCCCAACCCACGCCGTGCCCGAGGTGATCCGCGTCGCTGTTGCCGACCAAGCCCCGTTGGCCCCCCGGCTCAGCGCGTTGGGCGTGGTGGTGGTGCGCGATGAGGGACGTCAGGTGTTGATTGAGGCGGCAGGCGCAGCGACCGAGCGGGCCACATTGCTGCGCCAACTGGTCGAGGCCGGCCTGCCGGTGTGTCACTTTGAGCCCGTGACCGAGCGACTGGCCGACGTCTATCGCCGCAGTATCGCCAGTGGCGCCTCTGCTGCGCCAAGCCTGCCCACGGTGCGCCATGTGGGCTGAGATTCAGCGCTGTTTGTGGCTGCACGCCTCCCGCTCACTGGTGATCGGTTTGCCGGTGCTTGGGGTGGTGCTCACCCTCTCGCTGGTGGCGTGGAGTGATTCAGCCGGGTGGGCCGTGTGGCTTGGCAGCGCGTTGGCGGTGATCCATCTGTTTGGCACCCGCTCGGCGGCCGATGCCGTGCCCGCGGAGCTGCTGCACCGGACCTGGGACGCCCAACGCTTGACCAAGCGGGGACCGACTGCGCTCGCGCTGGGCAAGCTGCTCGGCGCGCCGATCATGTCCTGGTATGCGAGCCTCGTGATCCTTGTGTTGGCCGCGATCTGGTCGCCTCTGCCGATCGCTGCCTTGGCCCATTTGGCGCTGATGACGGTATTGTGCGCCGTTACGGGCCATGGCGTGGCGCTGGCGATTGGGACTGGCCTCACCCTCTCTGGGGCAGCGACGGGTCAGCGCGCAATGGTGGTGGGCCTCGCATGGCTGGCCGGGGCGGCCAGTGGCTACTTTGCCACAGTGCTGATTGGCAGCGGCATTGTGTGGGAGGAGGGGGCAGCCTCCCCCCGAAGCGTCTCCGGATTGGGGCTGGTGACCGTGGGCAGTGCGGCCCTGTGGGCGATTGCTGCTGCCGTGCTGGCGATGCGGCGGCAGTTTGGCTTCGCCGATAGCCCGTTGGCCTGGGGGATAGCGACGCTCAGCCTTGCGGTCATTCTGCGCTTGTGGCTGACGGATACCAGCGATCTGCTACCGCCAACCCTGTTGGCCATCGCCGTTGCCTTGTGGGCGGGGTTCGGGCTGTCGGTGCTGGTTGGGCTTGGCACCATCGGGCTGGCGACCCAATGGATCGGTCCGCTGCGGCGCGGGGATTGGCGCCGCTCATGGCGTCACCTGCCGGGCTGGATGTTGACCAGTGTCCTGGTGATCCTGGGCTTTATCGCCATTGGTGTGATCCAGGGCTCCCTGGTGATGATGCTGTCGGTGCTGGCGTGGCTGTTGCGCGATGCAGCCCTGTTGCTGGGCGGGGCTGCTGCGGGGCGTCGCGGTGGATTGCTTGCGTGGTTGACGCTGGCGTTGGTCTATTTCCTGGCGATTGGGTTGTTTGACACCCTTGGCGGATTTGATGCCCGCTTGCTGGCGCTGCCAGACCCGGAGCAACCCGGCGCCTCCTTGCTTTGTCTCGCCCCTCAAATGCTGCTGGCGATTGGGTTCGCTGCGCGTCAGCTGCTGCGGCGCTAAGGATCAGTTTAAGTTGTGCTTGCGTGACGCCGTGCCGCACAGCACAGGACTTTTCATTGAACCAAAGTCAGGCGACGCTGCTGGCGAGTCAGCGGGGCTGCACCGCAGCAGGTAATCGGTGCGTCCGGTTAAGGGGCGGCTTACCGATCAAGGGTTGAAAGGCGCTATCATGAGAACCAATCTGCCGGTCACTGAAATGGAAGTCCGTCTAGAGGAAGACGCAATTCTGGTTTCAGGAACCGATACCGGTGGCCGGATCACATTTGCGAATGACGCCTTTGTCGATATCGCGGGGTTTTCGCGGGAAGATTTGATCGGCGCTCCGCACAACATTGTCCGGCATCCCGATATGCCGCAGGTGGCCTTTGCTGATCTGTGGGCGACACTGAAGCGCGGCCAGCCCTGGGAGGGATTGGTCAAGAACCGCACGGCGGCGGGTGACTTCTACTGGGTGTATGCCAACACCACACCAGCGATTGAAGATGGTAAAATCACAGGTTACATCTCGATCCGGTCTTGCCCGACCCGCGCGCAGATTGCCGAGGCCAAGGCGATCTATGCCCGGCTGGGCAAGCCGAACAGTGGCCTTCGGCTCACCGAGGGGCGGGTTGAGCGCACTGGCGTGCGGGGGGTGGTTGACGCGTGGTGGCAAAGCCTGACCGGGCGCTTGTGGATGCTGCTGGCGCTGGCGCTACCGGGATTGCTGCTGGCGGCGACCGCGCTGCCTGCGATGGCAGTCGCCCTGATTGGCGCTGCGCTGGCGGGCTGTTTGGTGATGGTCGCAGCGCGAGGTGTTGCGCTACCCGTGGCCCGGCTGGAGGCAGTGTGCGAGGCGATGGCCACCGGCGACTTAACCCGCCGCATTCCCGGTGAGCCAACCCGCGAGTTCCGTCGGGTGACGGCTCTGCTGCGCGCCACCCGCGCCCGCATCGCCTACGCCGATCAGGAGCGGCGCAATGCAGCGGCGGAGACGGATCGCGTGCGCCGCCGGACCCTGCGCGATGTGGCAACGGGCCTGGAGGACTCGCTGCGCGGGATCATCGGTGCCGTGGGCGACGCAGCGGACCGTATTGAAACAATCTCCAACCGCTCCGCCCAGGCGCAAACGGCTGGCTCCTCCCGGTCGCTCGCCGTGGCGGAGAGTGCGGAGACAACCTTGTTGCGAGTTTCCGATCTGTCGGCTGCAGGGGAGGAGTTGGCTGCCTCCATCAGCGAGATCGGACGCCAGTCGGAGCAGGCAGCCGGTGCCGCCCAGCATGCGGTGCAGGAAGTTGATCAATCAGGGTCCCAGTTTGGGCGCTTGTCGGCTGCAGTGTCAGAGATTGGCGACGTCGCGCTGGTGATTGCGGAGATTGCCGAGCAGACGAACCTGCTGGCGCTGAATGCCTCGATTGAGGCGGCGCGGGCCGGAGAGGCTGGCAAGGGCTTTGCCGTGGTGGCTGGCGAGGTGAAGGCGCTGGCCAGCCAGACCGCCCGCGCGACCGAGCAGATTGCCCGCCAGATTCAAGAAGTCCGCGACCAGACTGCCGGTGCCGTGAAGGTGATGGAGCGCATTGGTGTCGGGATCAGCGGGATTGAGGCCATGGTCTCTGGGATCGCCGGAGCGGTGGAGGAGCAGCGGGCGGTTACCTCAGAGATCGCCCGCGCCATTGCCGAGGTGACCCAGCAGATGGATCAGGTGGCCAGCACCATTGGCATGGTCGGCCGCGGCTCTGTCGAATCCTGTGCGGGCTCGATCGAGATGTTGTGGGCCGTGGAGGCGCTGTCCGATGTCGCCCGCGCCCTGGCTGACGATGTGGCCGAGCAGCTGGAGCAGGTGCGCCGACAGGCAGCCTGACGGCCTAGCGCCGATCGACGCTCAAGGTGCCCAGCTGCTTGCCGCTGGTGGCATCCACCGTCACCAGCCGCTCCGTGCCATCGGGCAGTTTGATCCGCAGCACCAGCCGGTCTCCAGCGAGGCTGGTGTCCTGGATTTCGGCACCCGCGGGCAAGGTGATGGTGCCACCGATGGTGGGCGGCTCAGCCCGGCGGAGCACGGCCCAGACGATCAATCCGATCATCACCAGGATCAACACGCCCAGGATGGCGACGACTGACTTGAGCAAGCCCATCGGGTTCGTCACTTTCTCGGTCATGTCCGGTGCGGCTCCTCAACAGATGACGGCGGACCCCCATGCCAGCGGCACGCTGTGGCAGGGGGTGTGGGATGGTGCCGCAGAGCGCTTGGACCGTGCTCTGCTGGCCTTGTTGGCCGATGCCGAGCCCGAGGTCAGCCGCTCGCGCCTGAAGTCGCTGGTGGAGGCTGGCCATGCGGCCGTTGGCGGCGCCACGGTACGAGAGCCGGGGCGCAAGATCAAAGCCGGCGACCAGGTCAGCCTGTTGATTCCAACACCCGTGCCAGCCACGCCCGTGGCGCAGGCCATGGACCTGCAGGTGTTGTATGAGGATGCCGCCCTTATTGTCATCGACAAGCCGGCTGGGCTGGTGGTGCATCCGGCACCCGGCAATCCCGATCACACCCTGGTCAACGCGCTGATTGCCCATTGCGGGGACGGGCTGTTGGGCATTGGGGGCGAGCGGCGCCCCGGCATTGTTCATCGCCTCGATAAGGAAACCTCGGGCGTGATGGTCGCCGCCAAGACCGAGCCCGCCTTGACTCATCTGGCGGCGCAATTCGCCCGCCACTCGATTGATCGCGCCTATCGGGCGTTGGTGTGGGGGGTGCCGCAACCCCGCACTGGCACAGTCGCCCAGCCGATTGGTCGCGACCCGCGGGAGCGCAAGCGGATGGCCGTGGTCGCGACGGGGCGCGCGGCCGTCACCCACTACCGGGTGCTGGCAACAACAGCCGACGTGGCGCTGGTGGAGTGTCGACTGGAGACCGGGCGCACCCACCAGATCCGCGTGCACATGGCGCACTTGGGCCACCCGCTGGTGGGCGACCCTGTCTATGGGCGGCGGCGGGGGACCAGCCATCCCGTTCACCGCGCGGGCCAAGCCTTTGGCCGCCAGGCACTGCACGCCGTGGAGTTGGGCTTCGACCACCCTTCCACTGGCATGCGCTTGCGTTTCGTCAGCCCGCCGCCAAGTCAGTTTGATGATCTTTTGAGTGGTTTGGGTCTTGTTGTGCCGCCAGCACTGGAAATTCGCCGCGACCTCGCCTAATCTCCCTCCCACAGACAGGCCTCAATCATGCCGACTTTTCGGGTGAAGAGGATGGGCTGAGGGGAAAGGAACCAAACTATGGCTGGTGCGTCGCTGCCGGCGATCAGTGTCGAAGGGAATTTGTCGCGGTATCTGCAAGAGATCCGCAAATTCCCGATGCTCTCTGCGGAAGAGGAATACATGCTCGCCAAGGCGTGGCGGGAGCGTGGGGAGGTTGAAGCCGCCCACACGCTGGTCACGTCGCATTTGCGCTTGGTCGCCAAGATTGCCATGGGCTATCGCGGTTATGGCTTGCCGATCTCAGAACTGATCTCTGAGGGCAATGTCGGCATGATGCAGGCGGTCAAGCGATTTGAGCCCGAGCGTGGCTTTCGCCTTGCCACTTACGCGATGTGGTGGATCCGCGCAGCAATCCAGGAATATATTCTACACTCCTGGTCGCTGGTGAAGATGGGCACCACGGCGGCGCAGAAGAAGCTGTTCTTCAACCTGCGCAAACTGAAAGGTCAAATGCAGGCGATTGAGGAAGGCGATCTTTCACCGGAGCAGGTGAAGAAGATCGCAACGGAACTGGACGTGCCTGAGCAGGACGTGGTGTCGATGAACCGCCGTCTTGCTGCCCCGGATAGCAGTTTGAACGCCCCGGTCCGTGTGGATGGGGAGGGCGAATGGCAGGATTGGCTGGTCGATGATCGCGACAACCAGGAAATCCAACTGGCCGACCGCGAAGAACTGGGCAAACGCCGCAAGCTTCTGGCCGAAGCACTGAAGCATCTGAACGAGCGGGAACGCCATATCTTGGTGGAGCGGCGTTTGAAGGACGTGCCAACCACCCTGGAAGATCTGTCGCAGCACTACAACATAAGCCGCGAACGCGTGCGCCAGATCGAAGTCCGGGCGTTTGAGAAGCTCCAAAAGGCCATCCGCACAGCTGCGGTTCAGGAGCGTCTGCCCCTGCAGGCGTGACATGATGGCGCAGGGTACCGTGTCGGTGGTTGTGACGGGGGTGACGACGGACGTCCAGGTGGAAGTGCAGAGTGCGACCGCATCCGTTCTTGCCCCCAGCAATCGCGCTGGTGTGGCCATCGAGCGGTTGACCTTCACAGGAGCTGCTGACACGAACTCTTGGGTGGTCGTGCACGGTTCGGCGACCACCAACTCCCTCACACCTTGGTGGTCGCCCCCCAAAACCAGCCAAGTGCTGATGCCACACCGGTCTATCGGTTGCTGAACACGGCAACCAACACCCACCTCGACACGCTGAATGACGTGGAGCGCGCAGCCCTGCTGGAGAATGCCGCTCAATTCCGTGATGAGGGGG
>RDXE01000024.1 GCA_004292755.1 Alphaproteobacteria bacterium | reverse complement strand
GCCAATGGCACCGACCGGTGCGGCAATCGCAAGTCCGATGACGACACCGTCCACACCGGCGCTGATGATTGGGTCGGCGATCATGGCTGTTCTCTTGGGTGCAGCGGCAAAGCCGCCGTTTCCTTGGCCGAGGATAGGGCAATGGTGGTGAGGGTGCGGTGAGCTCCTGACGCTCGCTTCACTGTCTCTGTTAAGATTCGTTCCAGATCGGCTGTGCCAGCGGCGCGAATCTTCAGCAGGTAGTTCCATTCGCCCGTAACATGGTGACACTCCAGCACATGGGGCTGAGCGGCGACCGCGGCGAGCAGACGTTGCTCCTGATCCTCCGAGGCCAGGGCCACCAAGGTGAAGGCAAGCAGCGGCAAGCCCACAGCATCAGGATCCACCGCGACAGTTGGGCGGAGCACACCCGTGCGCTCTAGCCGACGGATACGCTCATTCACGCTGGACACAGCCAACCCCACTGCAGCCCCCAACTCCGCTTGGGGACGGCGCCCATCCTCCTGCAGCAGCGCCAGCAGGCGTCGGTCAACACCATCAAGTTCGGCGTTCTGTTTCATAGCCCGATGATATTCCGGCTAGCAGCGCCTAACAACAGAATTTTTCCGTGTCTCACTCTGCGCCAAATGCCTGCTAGCCACCGACCGCCGCTCCGTGCTACCGCCCTGTCCATGAAACTGATGCCGTTGATGGTCGCCCTGTTGGTGGTTGCTGGCTGTTCCACGCCTGGTGGTTGGATGCGGGCCGGGATCTCGCCGGAATCGACATCGGCTGCGCTGGCAGCGTGCCGTGCCCAAGCAACCCGGGCGGGTGATGACCGCTACGCGACCGAGGGTCGAATCCTTGCTGACCGCTCGTCGGGTGCCAGCGGTACCCTCGGCAGCCCAGGTGGCGACCTTGGGTTCCAGCGGGAGCGCATGGCCAGTGACCGCCGCCGCCTCGTCGCTGCGGCCGTTGATGCGTGTATGGAATCACGTGGATTTCAACGCGTTGAGGCGACCCAGTAAAGCAGATGCGCAAGGCCCTCGGCGCCCTCATCCTGATTGGCGGCCTGATCGCTTACTGCGTTGCAGTGGCTGAAATCGGCGCCCATCTGGTGGGGATGCATCTCGCCATTCAGACAGTGTTCTATGTGGTGGCTGGCATTCTGTGGGTTTGGCCAGCGGCACGTGTGGTGCGCTGGGCACAACGCTAGCACCCTAGCACTAGCACCCTAACAGGGAACCATCTGACTTGCGCAGGTGCGCCGCGTCAGCACTCTTTCTAAGAGCTTGGACGGATGGTCAGTGAGGGCGCTGACGATCCGCCATATCACGCAGATTCTTGGTGAACGTTACCAGCAGCTTGCGCAGCAGCGGCGTCGCGCGATTCATGTGTTCCTGGAACATGGATGCAGTGATCAACACACACACCGTCGGCTCCACGGCGGTTGCCGTCGCCATGCGGGGCTGATTGTCGATCAGGGCCATCTCACCCAGCACATCGCCGACTTCTTTGTAGCCGAGGACCACCTTCTCGCCCTGGATCACGCGAGACACCTCGACGCGACCGCGCTCAATCAAATAGGCATCCCGAGGGGGTTGCCCTTCGCGGAAGATCTCCTGGCCCGCGCCGAACGGCACGCGCTTGGTGACCCAGTCATTGCCGCCTTTTCCAGCCATCGTCGCCCCGGTCTCTATTCAAGGTCTGGCCGGTTGGGGATGAAGTCCAGCGTCAGCATTTCGCCGCCGCCCTTCTTCTCAATCGTCCAGCCGCTCTCCTGGTACCGCTGCATGATCGAATGGAGGATGCGGTCGGTCACCTGCTTGGCAGGCAACGTGACCGTCACGGTCATGCCTGGGAAGTAGTTCTTCTCCAGGTACTCGTCGATCTTGTTTTCGACGACCCGGAGGATCTCGTACTCAGTCTTATCGAGACGGAAAGCTTGAAACGGTGTGATTGGCATGGCTTCGTCCCGTCAGCGGATGACCAGGAGCCTAGCGGGTTCGTCGCTGGGTTTCCAGTGCCCGATGCAGGCTTTCTGGTCATTTGACAAAGCCATGCCCACTTTTTGTGGGCCACCCCCCGCCATCACCGGCTGGGCAGGACCGCGCTTAGTCAAACATCCCCATCATGACATACCAAATCAGTGCAACCACTGGTATCCCCAGCAGCATGCCCAAAAAGGCCGCAACGATCCCAATCATCGCCCACAACTCCAACCTGTGTCAGGCGGAGGGTCTAGGCTTCTAACCGTCGTTTGAGCAGCGCCAAACCCGCATAGCCGTACTGCGTCTGTGGAGAAGCTGTCTGGCGTCTGTATCGAGACCAGAGCCTGCGCAACGAATTGGGTTGGAGCGGGGAAGACCTGGCTTGGCCCTGCCCGCTCCCCCTGCCACTACTTCTCGTACTTGGCCAACGTGGTCAGCGCCTGGGCCCACAGCACGTACTTGTTGGTCGCCAGGTCCTCGATGGTCTTCACGTTGAAGGCTGCCTTCAGCGCGTCGGCATCGGCCTTCGACACCCCTGCCAGCACCTCGGGGCTCATCGCCACGATTTCCTTGATGGTCTTGCCCTCGACAGCCTTGTCGAGAATCGGAGCTAGAGACGGATTGTGTGCCATTGCCTGCACCTCAAAAAGCCGCCCGCCAAAGACTGCGGACCGGCATGCTGTGCCATGGGCAGAGCCAATTTGTCGAACGCGACACGAAAATCGTGGAAGACCGCCTGTGTTGCGGGCTGACCTCGCAGCGGCTGCCGGCTGCAGGGGCGAATCCGGCGCCGCCCCGCTGCAGCGGGCACCACATGGGGCAAAGAGCAGCACGGTGCAGCGCGATCTGGGGACAGGACTGGAAAGACCCGTGTCCGCCGACGGGAGTGGTGAGCGCTCCGGGGCTCGAACCCGGGACCCCCTGATTAAAAGTCAGATGCTCTACCGACTGAGCTAAGCGCTCCCGCGGCGGCATTTGCAGGCAGTGACGGCTCGTGGTCAAGCCCGGTTGGCATGGGAAGACGGAATATGCGCTTGTCTTAAGGCTGCGCATCGACAACCGGCCAAGGCTGTGGCACTTCTCAAGCCACCAGAATTCTTTTGCAGGGTAACGCCATCATGTCCGATCAGCCGTCACTGTTGACCGCTATCCGTTCCGAGCTTGAGGGTTTGCGCGGTGAGATCGACAAGGTTGGCAAGGTCGCCCAGCAAATCGATGGCGTCGCCAAGCAAACCAACCTGTTGGCCTTGAATGCGACCATTGAGGCCGCCCGCGCGGGCGAGGCTGGCAAAGGCTTCGCCGTGGTTGCGGGCGAAGTGAAGAACCTCTCCGGTCAAACCGCCAAGGCAACGGCTGAAATCGGCACGGTGCTCGCGAGCTTGACCCAACGGACCGACCAGCTGATCGCACTGGTCGACAAGGCGACCAACAGCTAGTTCAGGACACCCGCGGCGCCAGTGAGACCGCACCGGCGCCGCAGCGGCTTGCTACCCTGAACAACGATTTTCAAAGCCCCCGTGCGGCTACTTGTTTTGCGCAGCTGATCACCCTGCCGACCCGATCAATCGAATGCACCGCCAATAGCGGCGCCGCTGTGCGCCTCGGTGCTAAACTTCTCGGCCAAGGCCGCTGACACCCGCGGTGAGACGAATCGCGTGATGTCGCCACCCAGGCGACCGATCTCTTTCACAAAGCGGCTGGACACAAACTGCTGCCCGTCGGCCGCCATCAAGAAGACGGTTTCGATGTCTGGGTTCAGCTTGGTGTTCATCCCGGCCATCTGAAATTCATACTCAAAGTCCGACACGGCGCGCAGGCCGCGGATGATCACCGATGCTTGGTTCTCGGCTGCGAATTGGATCAACAGAGTCGAAAACGGCACGACGGAAATCTGCTTGGCCTCGGGCATCGCCGCGACATCGGCCCGAACCAAGGCCACCCGCTCGTCCAAGGTGAACAGGGGGCCTTTGCCCGCGTTGCGCGCCACACCGACGATCAAGTGATCGACCACCCGGCATGAGCGTTGGATGATGTCGGTGTGACCGGAGGTGATTGGGTCGAACGTACCGGGATACACCCCCAGCCGTGGCCGCGTGGTCATAACACCTCTCCCTCTCTGCCGCTTTGTGGATCGCGCTTCAGCGGTGAAAGCGCCTGCGCTGATCCACAAAGCATTGATGTGGTGGTCTGAGTCACGAACTGCCTGGGCTCCCAAGCTCCTCGATCAGACCACTGGCCCAGCATCGTCGGCAGATGGATCGGCGCCGTCTGTCTCGTCGGCATCGCCACCGGCATCGTCGATGCGGGTGACACTGACCACGCGTTCGCCGTCGTCAACCCGGAACAAAGTCACACCCTGGGTTTGGCGCCGGGCGATACGGATGTCATCGACGGGAATCCGGATCAATTGGCCGCCATCGGTAACCAGCATCACCTGATCATTGCCGCCAATCGGGAAACAGGCCACCACAGCGCTGCCATTGCGCTGGGTCAGGTCAATGCCTGCCACTCCCTGCCCGCCGCGCCCGATCACCCGATACTCGAAGGCCGAGGTCCGTTTGCCGAAGCCACGGTCAGTGACGGTCAGGACAAACTGCTCCAAGGCTTCCAACTCGCGGAACCGCTCATCGGTGAGCCCGTCGCTGGAGGTGTCGGCACCGTCCTCCATCTCCTCAGGGTCTTCGTCGGCAGCGCGGCGCTGGGCAATCGCCCGGCGCAGGTAGGCGTCCCGCTCTTCGATCGAGACATCCACCCGCTTTAGCACCGACAGCGAGATCAACTCATCGCCATCTGCCAACCGGATACCGCGGACACCGGTGGAGGTGCGGCCCGTGAACACACGGACATCGGAGACCGGGAAGCGGATCACCTTACCCATGCGGGTGGCGAGCAGCACGTCCTCCTCCTCCGCATGGCAGAGCGCGACGCCGATCAGGGATCCCAGCGACTTGCCGTCCTCATCTTCAAGCTTCATGGCAATCTTGCCGTTGGCTTTGATGTTGAGGAAGTCGCTGACCAAGTTGCGCCGCACCTCACCCAGCGAGGTGGCAAATAGGATGGTCAAGTCGGCCAGAGCATCCTGGTCCAGCGGCAGGGGCATCACCGTTGCGATGCGCTCATCCTGAGCCAGGGGCAACAGGTTGATCATCGGCTTGCCACGGGCGCTGGGGGCACCTTCGGGCAGACGCCAAACTTTCAACTGAAACGCGCGGCCCGCGGTGGTGAAGAAGAGCACTGGCGCATGGGTGTTGGCGACGAACAGCGTGCGGACAAAATCCTCATCCCGTGTCGCCATACCCGAACGGCCTTTGCCGCCGCGGCGCTGAGAGCGGTAGGCGTCCAACGGTACACGCTTGATGTAGCCAGCATCCGACACCGTCACCACCATCTCGGCCGGTGGGATCAAATCCTCGATGTCGTGCTCAAACTCCGCCATCTCGATGGAGGTGCGGCGGGGATCAGCAAACTCGTCGCGGATCGCGCGCATCTCGTCCGCCATCACTTCCAGGCGACGCGGACGGCTCTCCAGGATCTGGATCAGGGCCTTGATCTCAACGGCAATGCCTTCCAGCTCCTCAACGATCTTGTCGCGCTCCAACCCCGTCAGTCGTTGCAAGCGCAGGTCCAGAATCGCGCGGGCCTGGGCGTCCGACAGCCGATAGATGCCCGTGACCTCCTCGCCAGCGCCCTCATCCACCAGGGCAACCAGGGGCAATACGCTGTCGGCCGGCCATTCCCGCGCCAGCAAGCGCTCCCGCGCTTCAGTCGGATCGGGGGAGGACCGAATCAGCGCCACCACATCGTCAATATTGGCGACCGCAACTGACAACCCCACCAAGATGTGTGCCCGCTCGCGCGCGCGGCGCAGCAAGAACCGGGTGCGGCGATTGATCACCTCCTCCCGGAACTCCAAGAAGGCCGTCAAGATATCGCGCAGACCCATCTGAACGGGTTGGCCGCGATGGATTGCCAGCATGTTCACGCCAAACGATGTTTGCAGCTGACTGTGGCGGAACAGTTGGTTCAGAACAATTTCGGGCAGCGCATCGCGCTTCAACTCAATCACCACCCGCACGCCTTCGCGGCTGGATTCGTCGCGCACTTCGGCGACGCCCTCAATCACCTTGTCGTTCACCAACTCACCGATGCGTTCCAGCATCTTGGATTTGTTCACTTGGAAGGGTACCTCGGTGAACACAATCGCTTGGCGATCCTTGCGCAGTTCCTCAATGGTGTGGCGCCCGCGCAGAACGATGGAGCCGCGTCCAGTTCGGTAAGCGTCGCGAATGCCGGTACGGCCCAAAATCACTCCACCCGTCGGGAAGTCGGGACCGGGGATCATTTCCATCAGCCGTTCGTCGCTGACGTCCGGGTCGGCAATCATCGCCAGCAGTGCGTCGATCACCTCGCCCAGATTGTGGGTGGGGATGTTGGTCGCCATGCCGACGGCGATCCCACCAGCTCCATTGACCAGCAGATTTGGGAAGCCGGCCGGCAGAACGGTCGGCTCCTGCTCCTTCTCATCATAGTTTGGGCGGAAATCGACGGTTTCCTTGTCGAGATCAGCCAACAGCGCCTCCGCCACCTTGGCGAGCCGCGCTTCGGTGTAGCGCTGCGCCGCGGGCGGGTCGCCATCCATGGAGCCGAAATTGCCCTGACCATCGATCAGCGGCACCCGCATGGAGAAATCCTGTGCCATGCGCGCCATGGCGTCATAAATCGCCTGGTCGCCATGGGGGTGATACTTCGCCATCACATCGCCGGTGGTGCGGGCTGACTTCACAGTCGCCCGATTCCAGACGAAGTTCTGTTCCTTCATCGAAAACAGAATCCGGCGATGCACGGGCTTCAACCCATCGCGCACGTCCGGCAATGCGCGCGACACGATCACACTCATCGCGTAATCGAGGTAGCTGCGCCGCATCTCCTCTTCGATGGTCACCGGCTGGATATCAGTGGCCCCTGGCGCACCGGGGGTACCGGCAGCTGGTGGGGGCAGGTCGGTCGGGTCGTCCGGCGGGGAGGTGGTCACGAAGCAATGTCTCCGGGAGGCGCGTCACACAGCAGCGCACCCACCCGACACCCGGAACGGATGCCATGTGGGCGGTGCAACACTGACCAGCAGTAGAGCCGACTGCGGCCTAGAAGGGAATGTCGTCGTCGAGGTCGTCGCGCCGGGGCGGTCGGCTGGCCCCGCGCTGCGGCGGCGGGGAGCCATAATCGCCGCCACTGCCGCGCCCTGCCCCTCCTGCACCACCGGGGCCGGGGCCATAGTCGCCACCGCCCTGGAACTCATCATCACCACCGGTGTAATCGGCACCGCCGCCGCCACCGCGCGAATCGATCAGGCTCAACTCACCCCGGTACTGTTGCAGCACCACTTCGGTGGTATAGCGCTCCTGACCACTTTGGTCGGTCCATTTGCGCGTCTGCAGAGCACCTTCGACATAAACCTTGGAGCCCTTGCGCAGGTACTGCTCGGCAATGCGGCCCAGGTTGTCGTTGAAGATCACGACGGAATGCCATTCGGTGCGCTCGCGTCGCTCGCCCGTGGCCTTGTCGCGCCAAGTGTCCGACGTGGCGATGCGCAGATTGACGATCTTGCGCCCGTCTTGAGTACTGCGCACCTCAGGGTCACGCCCGAGATTGCCAAGCAAAATCACCTTGTTCACGCCAGCCATCGGCGTCGCCTCCTGGGTTGCGGGCGCCGGACTATACCTGGATTTCAGCCGATGCCACCCTTGATTCGCACGAGCAGGCTGCCCTCGCCCGTCCGCGCTTGTTCTTTATACGTTCTATCGCCTGGGTTTGTCGAGCAGGAGTCGCCGATCGGGGGATGCGCCCCTATATTCCGCCCTTCCCCGCGCCGGTTGGCGCAAATCGATCCCGCGCCGGTCGGCGCAGACAGTGCGCGCGTCGGTTGGCGCTGCGAGAGGCAATCAGGCGATGTCCACCACGCATATCCGGGTCCGCGGCGCGCGGGAACACAATCTGAAGAATGTCGATGTTGACCTGCCGCGTGACCAGCTGATCGTGCTGACGGGGCTCAGCGGCTCGGGCAAATCCTCTCTCGCGTTCGACACCATCTATGCCGAGGGCCAGCGGCGCTATGTCGAAAGCCTGTCGGCCTATGCCCGGCAGTTCCTGGAGCTGATGCAGAAGCCCGATGTTGATTTGATTGAAGGGCTGTCGCCTGCGATCTCCATCGAGCAAAAAACCACCTCGCGCAATCCGCGCTCCACCGTCGGCACCGTGACGGAGATCTACGACTATTTGCGCCTGCTGTTCGCCCGCATCGGTGTGCCCTATTCGCCCGCGACAGGCTTACCGATTGAGAGCCAAACCGTCTCCCAGATGGTTGACCGCATCCTGACCATGCCAGAGGGCACGCGGCTCTTGCTGTTGGCGCCGATCATTCGTGGCCGCAAGGGCGAGTACCGCAAGGACTTGCAGGAGCTGCAAAAGCGCGGCTTTCAGCGCGTCAAGGTCGACGGCACGCTGTACGACATTGATCAAGTGCCCACCCTCAACAAGAAGCTGAAGCACGACATTGAAGTGGTGGTCGACCGTCTGGTGGTACGCCCCGACATCGCAACCCGGCTGGCCGATAGTTTGGAGACAGCGCTCAGCCTTGCCGATGGCTTGGTGTTTGCGGAAAACGCCACCGATGGGTCGAGCACGACGTTCTCGGCCAAGTTCGCCTGCCCGGTTTCTGGCTTCACGATTGATGAGATTGAGCCCCGACTGTTCTCCTTCAACAATCCTTTCGGTGCGTGCCCAGCCTGTGATGGCCTTGGCGTAAAGTTGGAATTCGACCCCGCGCTGGTTGTACCGGACCATGATCTTAGCCTTGCCGATGGGGCAATTGCCCCCTGGGCGAATTCATCCTCCCAATACTATGCGCAAACCCTGGATAGTTTGACACGGCACTACAAGGTGTCGATGACCAAGCCATGGTCCAAACTGCCGGAGGAGTTCCGCCAAGCCCTGCTCTTTGGCACGCGCGGCGAAACCATCACCATGCGCTACAATGATGGCCTGCGCAGCTATGAGACCCAGAAGCCCTTCGAGGGGGTGATTCCCAATCTGGAGCGCCGGTGGAAGGAAACCGAAAGCGCCTGGGTGCGGGAGGAGTTGGGCCGTTTCCAAGCCGAGCACACCTGCGAGGCCTGCCACGGCCATCGCCTGAAGCCCGAGGCCCTATCGGTCAAGGTGGGGGGGCTGCACATTGGCGAGGTCACGCGCATGTCGATTGCGGAGGCCGGGCGCTGGTTCCTTGCGTTGACCAATGAGCTTGGCGCCAAGCAACGCGAGATCGCCCAGCGCATTTTGAAGGAAATCAACGAGCGGCTGGGCTTCTTGAACAATGTCGGCCTGGAGTACCTCACCCTGTCCCGCGCATCTGGCACCTTGTCGGGTGGCGAGAGCCAGCGCATCCGGCTGGCGTCCCAGATTGGCTCCGGCCTGACCGGTGTGCTGTATGTGTTGGACGAACCCTCCATCGGCTTGCACCAACGCGACAATGACCGGCTGCTGGCGACGCTGAAGCGCCTGCGCGACCTCGGCAACACGGTGGTGGTGGTGGAGCATGATGAGGATGCAATCCGCCAAGCCGACTATCTGGTCGACATGGGTCCGGGCGCCGGTGTGCATGGAGGCAGTGTTGTCGCAGCCGGAACACCTGCCGAAGTGATGGCAAACCCGGCCAGCATCACTGGCCAGTATCTGGTTGGCATGCGGCAGATTGAGGTGCCAAAGCAGCGCCGCCCCGGCAATGGCAAGGCGCTGACGATTGTTGGCGCACGCGGCAACAATCTGGCGGACGTCACCGTCTCCATCCCGCTGGGCACTTTCACCTGCGTCACCGGCGTGTCCGGTGGTGGCAAGTCTACTCTGGTGATTGAAACCCTGTACAAAGCGATGGTGCGCAAGCTGTCAGGGGCGAAGGAACTGCCTGCACCGCACACCCGCATCGATGGGATTGAGCACATCGACAAGATCGTCGACATCGACCAGTCACCGATTGGCCGGACCCCACGCTCCAACCCCGCAACCTACACCGGCGCCTTCACGCCGATCCGCGATTGGTTCGCCCAACTGCCGGAATCGAAAGCGCGCGGCTATGGGCCGGGGCGATTCTCCTTCAACGTCAAAGGGGGCCGGTGCGAGGTGTGCCAGGGCGATGGTGTGATCAAGATCGAGATGCACTTCCTGCCCGATGTCTATGTCCGCTGTGATGCCTGCAAGGGCCAGCGCTACAATCGCGAGACCCTGGAAATCAAGTTCCGCGACAAGAGCATCGCCGATATTCTGGAGATGACAGTTGAAGAAGGGGCAGAGGTGTTCAAAGCCGTGCCCGCAGTGCGCGACAAGCTGGAGACACTGGCGCGGGTTGGTCTCGACTATGTCCATATCGGCCAGCAGGCGACCACCTTGTCGGGCGGCGAAGCGCAGCGGGTGAAGCTGGCGAAGGAGTTGTCGCGCCGCTCCACCGGTCGCACGCTCTACATCCTGGATGAGCCAACCACCGGCCTGCATTGGGAGGATGTCCGCAAGCTGTTGGAGGTGCTGCAAGCCCTTGTCGACCAAGGCAACACAGTCCTGGTGATCGAACACAATCTGGAGGTGATCAAGACCGCGGACTGGATCATCGACCTCGGTCCCGAGGGCGGCTCCGGTGGCGGCCAGATTGTCGCCGAAGGCACGCCAGAGACCGTAGCCGCCACGCCAGCCAGCCACACCGGCCACTACCTCGCCCCCTATCTCAGCCGGTCTGGCGCTGCTGCAAAGCCGCCCGCCACTGTCGCATCGGATGCCAAGCCACGCGGGCGAAAGCGCGCCTGATGCCGTTGCTCGATCTCGCCGACCTTGCGGCCACCACCCGCGGCCGCCGCCTCGGCGGCCTGGACGTTGGCACCAAAACCATCGGCATCGCCATTGCCGACGCGTTGGGCGTCTCGGCCACACCCGTCGACACCATCCGCCGGACCAAGTTCCGCGATGATGCCGTCCGCTTGGCGGAGGTGATCCGCAGCCGCGAGATCGTTGGCTTGGTGATCGGCCTGCCAATCTCTCTCGACGGCACCGAAGGCCCACGCTGCCAGGGTGTGCGCCAGTTTCAGAAGAACCTGGACGCTGTCCTGCCCCTGCCAATGGCGTTCTGGGACGAACGCCTGTCCACCGCGGCCGTCACCCGCATGATGATCGACGCGGACATGACCCGCAAACGCCGCGCCGAGCTGGTTGATAAACTGGCCGCCGCCTACATCCTGCAAGGGGCGCTGGATCGGCTGCGGGATACACGGGGTGTTTGAGAGAAAACCTGCTCTGCCCTAAAGTTGATTCGGTGTGTAGCAGCGAACGAAGACGCAATCATCGCGGATAGTCACCCCTCCTCCACCTCGTCCCCAATCTCGGCTGTGGGGCGGGGACGTGGGCGGGGTTCGGGGTTCCAGGGGCGGGTGCCATTGCGGCCGCGGTGGCTGGTGACTTTGGGGTCCGGGGTCAGCCACAAGGCATGGGCGCCATTGCGCCAGAGGTCGAAGCGGTCGATCAGCACTAGGCGATCACGGCAACGGCCTCGCGTCGGCACCAGGGCGATCACCACATCGGCCTCGCGGCAGTCTGCCGGGAGGGCGCGGGCGTCGACGGTGACGGCGATGGTCAGGCCGTGTAGCCGGTGGCGGCAGCCCAGCCGGTCGCAGCGCGGGGTGGCGTCGTCGCGGGTGGCGATGTCGATGGTGCGACTGTCGGGGGAGCGTCCGCGCCAAATCTGCGCCACCAACCGATCGGTGCCCGGCAGGATGACCAGCGTGCCGTCGCTCTGCCGGATCGCGACGCCGCGGCCATTGTCCGCGATCAGAATGTCAGGCTGAGGGGCCCCCCAGGTCCAGAGGATGGCCAGCAGCATCGGCACCGCCCCCAACCAGCGCCAGCGCCCCTGCCACAGGCAGGTCCACACCACGGCGAGGCTGGCGAACACCAGCGCGCCCGCAGGCACCGGTGGCGTGATGATCACGGCGCCGGGCAGGTCAGCGGTCCAGCGGGCGATCCAGATGGTGGCGTCCAAGGTCCACCCCATCGGCACCAGGGCCACAGCTTCCCACCCAAATGGCATCAGCACCACAGCGACCAGCCCCAGCGGCAAGGCGATGGACGACAGCGGCACAGCCAGCAGGTTGGCAACCAAGCCATAGAGGGCCACGCGCTGGAAATGCGCTGCCGAGAAGGGTGCCGTGCCAAGCGTCGCCAGCAGAGAGGTTGCCGCCAATACCACCAGCCAGAGCGCGATCTTGCCCCCTGGTCCCGCCTCGCGTCGCCACGCCGCAATACCGCCGGACCATCGCTCCGCCCCAGCCACCAAGGCAGCGACAGCCGCAAAGGACATCTGAAAGCTGGGGCCAACCAGGGCCTCGGGATCGGCAATCAGCACCAGCACAGCCGCTGCTGCGAGGGTGCGCGCCGTGATCGCAAAGCGGTCCAGCAACACTGCCGCAAGCGCAAGCGCCCCCATGAACAGCGAGCGCTGGGTCGGCGCACTCCATCCCGCCAGAATGCAGTAGGCCAGGGCGACCACAAGGGCTGCGGCGGTGGCAATCTTGCGCACTGGCAGCCGCAAGGTCAGCCAGGGGCTAAGCGCAAAGCCCGCGCGCAGCACCAGCAGCACCGCCCCCGCCACCACCCCGATGTGCAAGCCAGAGATCGACAGAATGTGCGCGAGCCCGCTGTCGCGCATTGCTTGGTTCAGCGGTTCCGACAGGGCTCCGCGATCCCCGGCGATCAAGGCAGCTGCCAACGCGCCGGTCTCACCGGGCAGGGCGGCAAGAATCCGCTCGGTCATCGCAGCCCGCAACCGCGCGATGCGGATTTCGGCTGGTAGCTCCAGCGGCGCCGGACCGAGCTCAGGTGCTGCAAGCGCCCAGCCAACCGCGCCGATGCGCTGGAAGAACAGCGTGCGGCGGAAGTCGGTACCATCGGGCGTCGCGGCAGGTGGCGGCGGCATCAAACCGGCGCGCACGCGGATGCTGGCGCCGGGCTCAATCCCCTCCCGCGGCAGCAGGGCCGGACGAATGGTGACGCGCACCCGCGCTGGCGTGTCGGCGGGCGCCACTCCGTCCAGCCGCACAAGGTCGATCAGCACCCGGCGCCCATTGGCGGCCACGGGTGCCTCCACCACCCTGCCCTCCACCATCACTGAGCCCAGGCGCCGCTGGAGTTGCGGCGCCTCCAGGCTTGCGGTCTGCCAGCAGGCGGCACCGAAGCCCAGCGCCGCCATCAGCGCCAAAGCGGCCGGTGCCCTCAGGTCTGTGCGCTGACCGAACCCCCACAGCAGCAGCGCCACCGCCACCAGAACAGGACCCACCCACCACGCAGGTTCAGTCGGCAGCAGAAAGTAAAACGCGATGCCCGCCCCCATGCCGACGGGCAGCCAGAGCGGCCAGCGCAGCCGTTCGCTCTGAGCGCGAGCGCCAATCCAGCCAGCCAGCCTGCGCAGCAGGATGACTGGACCAGATACACGCACCGGTGAGGCAAGGCTCACAGACATGCTGCCAGCCAACCCTGAATCGCTGGCGATTACCAGTCGCAGCAGCCGCACAGCCCATGCTAGAGACCGCGCAGCATCATCAGGCCAGAGATTGTTGACACACCATGACTGTTGTCACCCGGTTCGCCCCCTCGCCCACAGGCTATCTGCACATCGGCGGCGCGCGCACAGCGCTGTTCAACTGGCTGTTCGCCAAACACCATGGCGGCAAGTACCTGCTGCGGATCGAGGATACTGACCGCGCACGCTCCACCCCCGAAGCCGTCGACGCGATCCTGGACGGGCTCGGCTGGCTTGGCCTCGATTGGGATGGCGAGACGGTGTTTCAATTCGCCCGCGCGCCCCACCACGCGGCCGTGGCGCGCGGCCTGCTGGAGACCGGCCACGCCTATCGCTGCTTTGCAACCCCTGAGGAGTTGGAGGCCATGCGGGCCGACCAAAAGGCCAAGGGGCAGCCGATGCGCTATGATGGCCGGTGGCGGGATCGCCCGGCGTCAGACTGGCCGGATCGGCCCTACGTGGTGCGCTTGAAGGCACCGACCGAGGGGCAAACCGTGGTCCATGATTTGGTGCAGGGCGATGTCACAGTCGACAATGCCCAGATGGACGACATGGTGCTGCTGCGCGCCGATGGCACGCCCACCTACATGCTGTCGGTGGTGGTGGATGACCATGACATGGGGGTGACCCACGTCATCCGCGGCGACGACCACCTGACCAATGCCTTCCGCCAGACCCAACTCTACCGGGCGTTCGGCTGGGAGCCGCCGCAGTTCGGGCACATCCCGCTGATTCATGGGCCGGACGGCGCCAAACTCTCCAAGCGCCATGGGGCGCTGGGGGTCGATGCCTACCGCGACATGGGCTATCTGCCGGAAGCCTTGCGCAACTATCTGCTGCGCCTCGGCTGGTCCCATGGTGACGAGGAAATCATCTCGACCGAGCAAGCGATCGCTTGGTTCGATGTCGACACGATTGGTCGCTCCCCATCGCGGATGGACTTCGCCAAACTGGCCAATGTCAACGGCCACTATCTGCGGGCCGCCGACGATCAGCGGCTGGTGGCTATGGTGGTCGAACGGCTTGGCCCCGTGGATGAGGCTGGTCAGGCACGGCTGTTGGCTGGTATGGCTGGGTTAAAGCAACGTGCGAAGACAGTCGTTGAACTTGCTGAATCAGCTGCATTTTATGTCAAACCCCGCCCCCTCGTACTGGACACCAAGGCAACCGCGGTGATGGCTGGCCCGAACCGCCGCCTTCTGCAACCGATCGTCGCATGTCTCCATGCCGTGACCGACTGGCAGGCAGCGTCGCTGGAGGCCGCGATCCGCGCCTTGGCGGAGGCGGAGGGGGTGAAGCTGGGCGATGCGGCGCAGCCACTGCGGGCCGCTGTGACCGGTAGCACCGTCTCGCCACCCGTGTTTGAGGTGCTGGCGGTGCTTGGTCGGGACGAGGCGCTGGGGCGGTTGGCCGATGCCCTTGGCTAGGCCGCAGCCTTGCCCTCGACGCGCAGCGGACATCAGGCCGCAGGTTGGAATCATAAGACCCTGGTCTGTTCGCGCTTGCGGAAATTGATTTCCAGGTGGCCTCCGGCCTAAGGTCCGTGCGGTCCCGCGTCCTGGGCCACCCCCCCACGCCAAACACAAAAGGATGAGGCGCGCATGACTGGAGAGACTCCCCAGACGGTCACCCTGATCGACAACGCGACCGGCAACAAGGTTGACCTGCCCGTCCTGAGCGGCACGATCGGTCCGAAGGTGATTGACGTCCGCAAGCTGTACGGCGCCACCGGTTACTTCACCTACGATCCGGGCTTCATGGCCACTGGTTCGTGCGACAGCGCCATCACCTACATCGACGGCGACAAGGGTGAGCTGCTGCACCGCGGCTACGCAATCGACGATCTCGCCGAACAATCGGATTTCATGGAAGTTTGCTATCTGCTGCTGAACGGCGATCTGCCGAACCGTGAGCAGAAAGACACGTTCGTGCGCAACATCACCTACCACACGATGGTGCACGAGCAGATTTCCTACTTCCTGCGTGGCTTCCGGCGCGACGCGCACCCGATGGCGGTGATGACGGGCGTCGTGGGGGCGCTGTCAGCCTTCTATCACGACAGCACTGACATCCGTGACCCGAAACAACGGATGATCGCCTCGCACCGCTTGATCGCAAAAATGCCGACCATCGCGGCAATGGCCTACAAGTATTCGATCGGCCAGCCGTTCGTGTATCCGCGTAATGATCTCGCCTATGCTGAGAACTTCTTGCAGATGCTGTTCGCTGTGCCATGTGAACCCTGGAAGAACAATCCAGTGTTGTCGAAGGCGATGGACCGCATCTTGATCCTGCACGCGGATCACGAGCAAAACGCCTCCACCTCGACCGTGCGGTTGGCTGGCTCCTCGGGTGCCAATCCGTTCGCTTGTATTGCGGCTGGCATTGCCTCGCTGTGGGGTCCGGCCCATGGCGGCGCCAATGAAGCCGTGCTGGGCATGCTGCACCAGATCGGCAGCCGGGATCGGATTGGTGAGTACATCAAGCGCGCCAAGGATAAGGACGACAGCTTCCGTCTGATGGGCTTCGGTCACCGGGTCTACAAGAACTATGACCCACGCGCCTCTGTCATGCGTCGCACCTGCCATGAAGTGCTGGGTGAGCTGGGCGTAAAGGACGAGTTGCTGAACCTGGCAATGGATCTGGAGCGGATTGCGCTGGAGGATGATTACTTCGTCCAACGCAAGCTGTACCCGAATGTTGATTTCTACTCGGGCATCATTCTGCGCGCGATGGGCTTCCCGACGGCAATGTTCACGGTGCTGTTCGCAGTGGCGCGGACCGTCGGCTGGATCAGCCAGTGGAAGGAAATGATCGAAGATCCCGATCAGAAGATCGGTCGCCCGCGTCAGCTCTATGTCGGATCGCCACGGCGCGACTACGTGCCGTTGACCCGGCGTGGCTGAGCCTGACACCTCGACTGAAACCAAGACCGGCGGGGTGCCTCGGCGCCCCGCCACGGTGGTCCGCGTGCGTGCGCGCCGACCGCCCGGCGGCTGGAAAGCCGCCAACGACAATCACGGCGGTCGCCGCCGGGTGAAACTGTCCTGGCTTGTGGTGTTGGCGGCTGCCCTCGCCATCGGCCTGCTGGTCGCTCTCGGCTAAGCCTAAGCAAGCACAGAGTGAACCGCAGTTAGCGGATCAGGGACCCGGCAGCGATGATATCGAGCACGGCCTTGCCCGCGCGCACACTGGGGGCTTCTCCGCCGTCACCCAGGGCGGTCGCCACCTCTGCCAGGGCACTCCGTTGAGCCCTGCGGGCCGATGGTTCCCGCAACAGCGGCATCAGCTCGGCAACCAGTGGGCCTGGGGCGCAGCGCTCCTGCAGACACTCAGGATAGATCACCCGATCCGCGATGATGTTGGGCAGGGAGACGTAGCGCGTGGTCAATAGGCGCCGCGCCAGCGCGGCCGTGAGCGGATTGACCCGATAGGCGATCACGCTGGGGCAACCAGCGAGCGCCAACTCCAGCGCCACGGTGCCCGAGGCCGCAAGTGCTGCATCGGCCGCCCGAAACGCGTCGTGCTTATCCTGCTCTCCACTCACCACCAAGGGGGAACCAGGCCAGTCGGCCGTTGCAGCCGTGATCGCGCCCATCAGGTGCGCCAGCGTTGGGATCACCACCTGCACCTCGGGTGCAGCGGCCAGGATGTCCGCGACTGTAGCCTTGAACACCGGCAAGTGGCGGCGCAGTTCGCCGCGTCGGCTGCCCGGCAGAACAACCAGCACCGGGCGCTCCCCAAGCCCGTGGCGGGCGCGAAAACGATGCGGATCGCCTGCAGCAATGCCAGCCTCCACCACGGGGTGCCCGACGAACCGCGCGTCAAGACCATGGGGCGTGAACCAGGGCGGCTCAAAGGGCAACAGGCACAAAAGGGCATCGACAGCGTCTGCCAGATGCTTCGCCCGCCCGGCCCGCCACGCCCATACCTGCGGCGCCACATAGTGAACCCGCGGCACACCGATGCCGGCCAATCGCTTCGCCACCCGCAAGGTGAAGGCAGGCGCATCAATGGTGACCAACACATCGGGCCGGGTCTCGCGCACGGCCACGG
The DNA here is from genome assembly GCA_004292755.1 of Alphaproteobacteria bacterium. GTDB lineage: Bacteria > Pseudomonadota > Alphaproteobacteria > Elsterales > Elsteraceae > RDXE01. The sequence continues at coordinate 224,439 of RDXE01000024.1, read as the reverse complement.
CGGTCTCGCCAATCCGACGGATCAGGCGCGGTAAGTGCGGCAGCACCTCGGCCACACCCATCAGCGACAGTTCCGCCATTGGAAATCGACTGACCAGACCGGCGTCCGCCATCTGCGTCCCACCGACGCCATCGACTGTGACGTGGGGCACAAGGTGCCGCAGGGCTGTGATCAGCCGCCCACCCAGCACATCGCCAGAGGGCTCACCGGCGATCAGGAAGACACGCACGACGCGACCCCTTCAAGGAACAGGCCCAGCCGGTCCGCCTCTCCAATCACCTGGGGCAAATCAACCACCATCACCCTGCCCGCCTCCACGGCCACGCCCGCGAAGCCAGCGGCGCTGCAGGTGGCGATGGTGTGTGGCCCGATCACCGGCGGGTCAAGACGCATATCCTGGGTCGGCTTGGCAGCTTTGATCAGCACGGGGCGGGGACCGGGCCGGGCCAGTGATGCTGCCCGCGCGATCATGGCGTCGGTGCCCTCAGCTGCCTCAACCGCCAGCACCAGCCCTTGCTGAACGACCACAGCCTGGCCGACATCGGCCACCCCCAATGCCGCAACCACAGCGAAGCCGCGATCCCGGTCACGCTGCGCCCAGTCATCGGGGGCGTGTTGACCCCACCGCCCGAGGGGTGCCACCGATTCCGCCAGCACCGTTGCCGGGGACAGGACGCGAAATCCCTGGGCCTCCAACTCAGCCGTCACAGCGCGCAACAGGCCATCATCGCCCAGCGCACGCCAGCCGATACGCGCCAGCATGGCAACCCCAACGGCATCGGGGGCCAAGGTGAGCAGGGATGGCCGCTCCACCTTGCCAGCCATGACCAAGTCTTGAACGCCTGCAGATCGCAGGCTGGCCAGTATCGCCCCTGCCGCCCCCAGCCGATGCCATGCATGGGGCACGCTCAGCACCGTTTCGGCGTCACACTGCCCTTCCAACGCGACCACGAACGCCGGGCGGCTCTGGTAAGCCAACGCCTGTAGAATGCGCCGCGGCAATGCGCCCGCCCCAGCGATCAGGCCGAGCGGCGCCACCCGTGTTAGCCCTGGGGTTGGCAGATGGTCCGCGAACTGTCGGCGCGCACGAAGGCAACGATGTCCATCACGGGTGCGTTGTCAGCGAACAGCCCAGCCACATCCTCCAAACGCTCGGCCATCGTGCCCTCCTGGGCGAACAGCACCCGGTAGGCCGTGCGCAGCGCGTGAATGACCTCGCGGCTGAAGCCACGGCGCTTCAACCCAATCAAGTTCAGGCCGGACAGGCGGGCACGATCCCCCATCACCGTGCCGTAGGGAATGACATCGCTATCCACCCCGGACATGCCCCCGATCATGGCATAGCGCCCAATCCGCACCCACTGGTGGACTGCGGCAAGACCGCCGAGATTGGCGAAGTCGCCCACCTCCACATGACCGCCGAGGGTGGCGTTGTTTGCCATCACGACATTGTTGCCAACCGAGCAATCATGGGCGACGTGGCAGCCGACCATGATGAAACAATTGTCACCAACATCGGTGCGCATGCGCCCGAACGCTGTGCCGGGGTTCATGGTGACATGCTCGCGGATGGTGCAATTGGTGCCGATCACCAATTCCGACGGTTCATCCTTGTACTTCAAAGCCTGCGGTGGCGTGCCAAGGGACGCAAAGGGGTAGACCTTGCTGTCGGCGCCGATTGTCGTGCGCCCCGCCACCACCACGTGGCTGGCAAGTGCCACCCGGTCGCCCAGGCGGACATGGGAACCGATGTGGCAATAGGGGCCGATGGTAACATCAGCGCCAAGGTCTGCACCGGGCTCGATAATCGCAGTGGGATGGATTTGGGTCATTCGTCGATGATCATCGCGGTGTAGGAGGCTTCGGCGACTTTGGTACCACGCACGATAGCGTCTGCGGAAAATTTCCAGACCGAGCCCCGTTGCCGTTCCTTGCGGACATGCAGTTCAACGGTATCGCCCGGCACGACAGGACGGCGAAACTTCGCCTCTTCCACCGACATGAAGTAAACCAGCTTGCCTTCTGAGGAGGGGCCAAGCGTGTAAACCACGAGCACCCCAGCGGTTTGCGCCATTGCCTCAATGATCAGCACCCCCGGCATCACCGGGCGCTTGGGGAAGTGGCCCTGGAAGAAGGGTTCGTTGATCGTCACGTTCTTGATGCCGATGGCGGTTTTGTCCGCCACCACATCCACCACCTTATCGATCATCAAGAACGGGTAGCGATGGGGAATCATCTCCATCACCCGGTTGACATCGATCTCCACGCTCTCGGGTGCAGTGGTTGCCTCCACGGCGACGGTCGTCTCCTGCTCCATCGGGGGTGACCTCACGACTCGGACAGTTTGCGAAGGGCGACGGTCTGGCGATGCCATTGGCGCATTGGCACGGCCGGTGCCCCGCCGACTGCTTGGCCCGACGGCACATCGCGCATGACGCCCGCCTGAGCTGCCACGCGCGCACCCTTACCCACTTTCAGATGGCCGCTCAAGCCCGCTTGACCACCCAGCATCACCTGATCGCCGATCTCACACGATCCGGAGATGCCCACCTGCGCGACCAGCACAGCGTGATGGCCGATGCGGACATTGTGTGCCACCTGCACCATGTTATCGATCATGGTGCCGACGCCGATCACCGTGTCGCCGAGGGCACCGCGATCAATCGTTGTGTTGGCGCCGATTTCCACATCGTCGCCGATGCGCACCAGACCCAGTTGGGGAATCCGCTCAAATCCAGCGTCCGTGACGGCAAATCCAAACCCGGCCTGACCGATGCGCGCGCCCGGCTTCACCGTCACGCGATGGCCGATCACCGCATGGGTGATGGTGCAGTGGCTGGCGATGCGCGCACTCTGACCAATCACCACGCCCGGCCCGATCAGACAAAGCGCTCCGATCCGGCTGCCTGACCCAATCTCCACACCGGCTTCGATCACTGCACCGGCGCCAACTTCAACATCCGGCGCCAAGATGGCTGTCGGATCGATCACTGCGGTTGGATGCACGCCCCGCGGTGCCGGGTCCGGATGCAACAGCCGCGCGATGCGGATGAAGGCGCGCTGCGGATGCGCCACAAGGACAGCAGCAGCCGTGGCGGGCACAGTGTTCGCCAGTGCCGCGGGGACCAGCACCGCGCCACACCGGCTGTCCGCGAGGGCCGCGGCCCATTTGCGGTCTTCCACATAGCTCAGGTCAGACGGGCCCGCGCGCTCCAACGGCGCAACATCGCTGATGCGCAGGCTGGCGCTGGTGGGGTCTGGCAGCGTGCCATCCACTGCTGCCGCTAGGTCCCCCAGGGCGAAGGCACCAGCACCAGGAAAAAACCTGGGGTCAGCCATGGTCAGTTGCCCGTCCGCAAGGCTGGCAGCGTGACGTTGACACGAGCAAGGCGCTGATTGAGGCGCTCCACCACTTCTGAGGTGATGTCCAGATCGTTGGCGCTCAACAGTGCACTCTCCCGGTTGAGAACCAGGTTCAAGCTGCGAGCAGTCGCGATCTCCTGCAGGATGGCCGCCAGCGCGGTGTCGATCTGACGCCGGGCATTGGCGCCAGCCTCTTCGATCTGATTGCGCCGCGCTGCAGCGTTGCGCTGGAACGCTGCCACCTGCTGCTCGAACGCGCGCACACGCTCCGCGAATTGCGGGGCGGGCAGCGATTGCTGCAGGCGCTGCAACTCCTGCTCCTGGGTGCGCAACTGGCCTTCGCGGTTGGTCAGCTCCGTCTGCATGGTGCGCGCAAAGGCTTCCAACTGCGTCTGCACACCCCGGAATGCCGAGGAGTGCTGCTGGACTTGCAGCATGCTCACCACACCGATGAACGCAGGAGCCAGCGGCCCTGGCGGCTGCGCCGGCGGTAAGGGCGGCAGCTGCTGCTGCTGCTGGGTCTGCGCTGGCGCGGGCGGCCGTTGCTGCTGTTGCGCCTCAACCGGCGTGGCCGAAGCAAGAACCGCCACGGCCATCGCCGCGAGCAGAGAGATGCGCATGTTCATAGGATTAGAACCTAGTTCCGAAACCGATGCGGAAGTTCTCAGTGCGGTCGAAGGATTCCTTCAGCACTGGGACCGGGAAGTCGAGCCGGAGCAGCCCGAACGGAGAGCGCCAGGACAAACCAAACCCAATCGAGGCGCGAAAGGAATCGCTCTGAAGCACAAGCGGGTCGCTGTCGCTCAAGCCATAGGTCAAGCCGCCCTCGGCGAAGAAGCGCCCAGTGATGCCAAAGTCACGTGGCAACAGCGGCACCGGCACGGTCTGCTCCAGTGTTCCTAGGATAAAGGACTCGTTGCCCAGTGCGTCTCTGGTTGCGCGGTCACGGGCACCAGCGCCGCCGCTGCGAAAGCCGCGGAACTGATCGCCACCGACAAAATACCGATCGTTGAGGGCAACGGACCCGCCGCTGAGCGAACGGATAAAGCCAATATCCGTTCGGACGGAGAACACATAATCCTCTGCCACGGGATAGTACCACGCCGCCCGGCTGCGCAGGCGCAGGTAGCGCGCGTCACCACCGAGGCCAGCGACATCGCCACCGACACTGAACAAGTAGCCATCGGTCGGGTCGATGCGGGAATCCAGCGCATCATAGGTAAAGTCCGTCCCGATCGCCGAGGTCACACGGGTTCCAGCACTCTCGCGAACAAAGCGGGAGGCGCCACTTTGGATATTGGTGACTTCGTCTTGCCGCAGTGTGTAGGACAATGCCTGCCGCCACCGATCAGTGATCTGGTAGCCCAAACGCGGGCGGAACCCCGTCGTGCGATAATCGTAGGAGCTTTGGTCACGCAAATCCCGCTCGATCCGGAACAGATCAATACCGGCCGCGACGTTGCGATCCAAGAAATAGGGTTCCGTGAAGCTGATGTCGAACTGGTTGCGGTTACCAGAGATCAACGCCGACACCGACAACTCCTGACCACGGCCGAGGAGATTGCGCTCACGCACACCCACTGTTCCCAATGGACCGTCGGAGGTGGAGAAGCCAGCGCCGAAAGTCACTTCGCCAGTGCCGGTTTCTTCCACCTGCACATTGATCACGGTGCGGTCTGGCTGCGAGCCAGGTTGGGTTTGGACCTCAACCTTTGAGAAGAACTGGAGATTACGCAGCTGTTGCTCAGAGCGACGCAACCGCGCTGTGTTGAACGCGTCGCCTTCGGACAAGCGCATCTCACGCCGCACAACCTTATCCAAGGTGCGGACATTGCCGGTGATCTCGATCCGCTCCACAAATACCTTCGGGCCTTCCCGGATTTCGTAGGTCAGACCGATGGTTCGGTTCTCGCGGTTGCGGTCGACCACAGGCTCGACTTCAACGAATGCGTACCCAAGATTGCCCAGAGCTTGGCTGATTGAGCGGATTGTCGCTTCCATCAGATCGCTGCTGTACCAATCACCCTCTCGGGTCTGGATCAGGGCTTTCAGTGTTGTTGGATCAATCTCGCGAATGGAAGAACGCAGATCCACCGCACCAACCCGGTAGCGCTCGCCCTCCTCCACTGTGAAGGACAGCAGGAAGGCATCGCGTTCTGGATTGAGTTCGGCAATCGCAGACTGGACCCGGAAATCGACATAGCCGTTGCGCAAGTAGTGGCGGCGGAGCTGCTCGCGATCAAACGCCAAACGGTCGGGATCATAGGCGTCATTGGTCGCCAGGAACTTGTACCAAGCACTCTCCGTCGTCTGGATCACTTCACGCAGGCGCCGGTCCGAGAACTGTTTGTTGCCAAGGAAGTTGATGCGGCCAATACCCGTGCGCGGCCCCTCAGTGATCTCATAGACGATATCTACCCGGTTCTGCGGCAACTGGATCAGCTTTGGCTCAACCTGGGCGGCAAACCGACCGGAGCGGCGGTAAATCTCCAAAATCCGGCGGACATCGCCTTGCACGCGGGTGCGGGTATAGACTGAGCGCGGCTTCAATTGGGTTTCGCGTGACAGCACATCATCTTCGATGCGACGATTCCCTTCGAACGCCACGCGATTGATGATCGGGTTTTCCACCACGCGGACCACCAGCGTGGAGCCGTCGCGTGCCATCACGACGTCCGCAAACAAGCCCGTGGCGAACAGTGCCTTGAGGGACTGGTCAACGGTGGCGCCGTCAAACCCCTCGCCAACGCGCACGGCCAGATAGCTCAACACCGTCTCAGGATCGATGCGCAGGGTGCCATCCACGCGGATCGCACGGATTTCCTGCCCCGGAGCCACTGGCGCGCGGGCTGGCTGCGTCTCTGGCGCGGGAGCCCGCGGCACGGCGACCGATTGCACCGGTCCCTGATCGCCTGCCCGCGCTGGCGGCGGCGGAGGCACGCGCGGAGACTGCGCAGCCGCAATCACGGGTGCGATCAAGCCAAGCGCGAAGACGCAGACGCCAAGCAACGCGCGGCCAGACAGGTTCGTCACTGCACCCATTGCGTCCTCAACACTCCCTCGTCGCGCCGCGGCCGCACTGATGGGCCAAACCTTGGCACGAGGTCAACTGATCAACGACTGGAAGAAGGCAACCACGCGCAGATGCACGAGGTCGTTCCAGGTCGCAAACACAAACAACGTCAGCACGGCGGCCAAGCCAGCCATCGCGCCCCACTCCTGCACCCTGCGCCCCAGGGGCTTACCACGGATTGCCTCAGCGGCGTAGAACATCAAATGCCCGCCGTCCAGCACTGGAATCGGAAACAGGTTGATCAAACCCAGGTTGATCGACAACAGGGCCAAAAACCACACAACCTGCGCTGCACCATCGCGACTGACCTGACCCGACATATCAGCGATGCGCAGCACGCCACCAATCTCATCGGTGGATCGTGTGCCTGCGATCATCTGTCCCAGTCCAACCATGGTGCCGACCGTGACCGACCAGGTTTCCCGCATCGCCTGCCACGTGGCTGTCACTGGGTCGTGGCGCAACACAGCCGTTTGCGTGGAGGTGACACCCAGGCGACCGATGCGCTGGACATTGCCGCGCCGGTCCGTCAGCTCATCAACGCCGACGGTCACCGGCACGTTCAAGGTCTGGCCCCCACGCTCCACACTCAAGGTCAGGCGTTCACCAGGGCGCAGCGAGATGATGCGCTGCATCTCCTCAAACCGGTGGATGCGCGTGCCATCAATCGCTTGAACGATATCGCCCGGCTGAAGGCCCGCGGCTTCAGCGGCACTGCCAGGGCGCACGGTGTTGACCGTTGGTGTGGTGTAGGGCTGGCCGACCAGAGCGTAGAGGCCAGTCAGAACCACAATCGCGAACAGGAAGTTGGCAGCCGGCCCAGCGGCCACAATAGCAGCGCGGCGGCCGACGCTCTTGTGGTGAAAGCTAACCGCCCGCTGCTCCGGCGTCAGGGCGTTGGCAGCCACAGCCTCGGTTTGCGTGGCACCGGCTGGGTCAGCATCGCCGTACATCTTGACGTAGCCACCCAGCGGCAGGGCGGAAATGCGCCAGCGGGTGCCATGACGGTCGTTCCAGCCAAACAACTCCGGCCCGAAGCCAATGGAAAATGCCTCCACCTTCACCCCGGCCCAGCGCGCCACCAAATAGTGACCAAGCTCGTGCACAAACACCAGCACGGTCAAAACCAGCAGGAACATCGGGATATTGTTGGCAATCCAAGCCATGATTTCCATTGCGCGCCTCTAGCCCCGTTAGACCGCCGCTCCCCGGCACTGTATCAAGTGTTCTGCCGCCCGCCGTGCGGCGTCATCAACTGCCGCTACTGCCGCTAGATCGACGGGTGGATGTGGCGAAACCTGGGCCATCGTCTCAGCGACCAGCGCTGCGATGTCAAGAAAGCCAATCCGCCCAGCCAGGAACGCGGCTACCGCCACTTCGTTCGCGGCGTTCAGGATCGCTGGCATGGTACCACCGGCAATCAGCGCCTGCCGGGCGAGCCGCAGGGCAGGAAAGCGCTGCTCATCGGGCGGCTCGAAGGTGAGCGTGGCCATGCGCTCCAGCGACAGTCGCTCGGCCGGTGTTGGCATGCGGTCAGGATAGGCCAGTGCGTGGGCAATGGGGATGCGCATGTCGGGCGTGCCAAGCTGCGCCAGCACGGAGCCATCGGTATAGGCGACCATCGAATGCACAACCGACTGCGGATGCACCAACACCCGCACCTGCGGCTCCGGCATCTGGAACAAGTGGGCCGCCTCAATCACCTCCAGCCCCTTGTTCATCAAGGTGGCGCTATCGACGGAGATTTTGGCGCCCATCGACCACACGGGATGGCGAATGGCGTCCGCGGGTGTCGCCACAGCCATCTGCTCCACCGTCCAGGTGCGAAATGGCCCACCTGATGCCGTCAGGATCAATGCCTCAATGGCGCTGCGGTTGTGGGCCTCCAGCACCTGGAAGATGGCGTTGTGCTCACTGTCAACTGGCAGCAGCGTGGCGCCATGACGGGCAACCTCCGCCATCATCAAATCGCCAGCTGCCACCAAGCATTCCTTTGACGCGAAGGCGACCGTTGCGCCACGCCGGATCGCGGTCAAGGTGGGGGCAAGACCAGCAACGCCCACGATGGCCGCCATCACCAGATCGCTGGGCACGGCAGCTGCTTCCTCCACGCCCTCTGGCCCGGCGAGGCACCGCACGTGCGTGCCTGCCAGGGCCACGCGCAAGGCTGGCAGTGCGGCCGGGTCGGCAATGGCTGCCACGTCCGCCCGCGTGCGTTTGGCAATGTCCGCCAGCCGCTCGACCGAGTGATGGGCTGTGACGGCGACCACGCGAAACCGGTCCGGCGCGCGCTCGATCAAATCGAGTGTGCTTGCCCCGACCGATCCTGTGGCCCCCAGAATGGAGACGCTGCGCATACTATGCCCCCCACAGCGGCAGATGGCCCCCAGTTGCCCACATCAACACTGCCACCGTCGGGGTGACCGACAGCAGCCCGTCCATGCGATCCAGCAAGCCGCCATGGCCCGGGATCAAGCGTCCGGAATCCTTCACCCCGAAGTGGCGCTTCAAATAGGATTCGCCAAGGTCACCCATCTGCGCCACCACTGCCAACCCCGCTGACACCAGAGCGACCACTGCCAGCGATGGTGCTTGCAGCACCATGCCTGCCACCAAACCCACCAAGCCAGCGGCCAGCGCCCCGCCCAACAAGCCCGCCCAGGTTTTGTTGGGGGAGATGCGCGGGGCAAGCTTCGGCCCGCCAATCAACCGCCCGAATATGTACGCACCGGTATCGGTTGCCCAAACCACACCCACAATCCAGAAGATCGTGTCGGCACCATGGTCGGGATGGGCGCGCAACCAATCCATGGCAAGGCACGGTAGAGCGACGGCAAGCAGCCCAGCCGAATGCCACCCCGGTGCCTGACACCCCGCAGCCTGCTTTGCCCACCAGAACAATAGCGGTGTAAGCATCACGGCCAACAGGATCGCCGCAGAGGGTGGGCCACCGACACCCACCAGCGTCACCACCCCCATCACAGCCGCGACGAGCGCACCAGAGGCGCGCCCGAGCCGACCGCCATCCGCAATCCGCCCCCATTCCCGCGCCAGCAGGCCGGAGGCGAGGGTAACCATCGCTTCAAACCACGGACTGCCCGCGTAGATCGCCCCGAGCACCAGCGGTGCCAGCACGATGGACGACAGCACTCGCAGGCGCAGATTTGCACCGCGTTTGACCGGGGCCGGAGCGACCGCCTCAGCCTGCGACGGCGCCATAGCGTCGGTCGCGCCGTTGGAATTCGCCAACCGCGTGTTCTAGGTGAGAGCGGTCGAAATCCGGCCAATGAATGTCCAGGAACAAGAACTCGGCATAAGCAGCCTGCCACAACATGAAGTTGGATAGACGCTGCTCTCCCGAGGTTCGGATGATCAAGTCGGGGTCCGGCATATACGCCGTGAACAACTTGCCAGCCAGCATCTCTGGGGTGATCGCATCGGCAGATAACCGCCCAGCAGCCACCTCAAGCGCCAGGGCGCGGGCAGCCTCGGTGATTTCTTCGTGCGCACCGTAAGACAAGGCTATGGTGAAGGTCAGCCCGGTATTGTCCTTGGTCTGCGCCTCCGCGCCGTCGATCAGCGAGACCACGTCGGCGGGTAGTTTCTGACGGTTGCCGATCACTCGCAGGCGCACATCGTTGCGATGCAGCTCTGCGATCTCCTTGCGCAGGTAGACGCGCAGCAACCCCATCAGTTCGCCCACTTCTTCCGCCGGCCGACGCCAGTTTTCCGAGGAGAAGGCGAACAACGTCAGATAGCCGATGCCGATCTCCGCAGCTGCTGTGACGGCGCGGCGCACTGCCTCCGCACCCCGGCGATGGCCAAACACGCGGGGCTGGCCGCGCTGGCGTGCCCAGCGACCGTTGCCATCCATGATGATGGCAACGTGCCGAGGAAGCACGGCGGCATCAAGCCTGGCTGAGGGGAGATCGGCCTCCATATCAGACCTGCATGATTTCCTTGTCTTTTTGCGCTAACGCGTCGTCGATCTTTTTCACATGATCGTCGGTCGCGGTTTGAATCTGCTCACCAATCTTTTTGTGTTCATCTTCGGTGATGGTCTTGTCTTTTTCGGCCTTCTTGCAGGCCTCCATGCCATCACGTCGAATGTTGCGCACTGCGATACGCGCCTGTTCGGCATACTTGTGGGCAACTTTGGACAGTTCCTTGCGCCGCTCCTGGTTCAACTCCGGCAGCGGCACGCGGATGGTGGTGCCATCGGCTGCGGGGTTGAGACCAAGCCCAGCCTCGCGGATCGCCTTTTCCGTCGCTTTGACGTTGGCCTTGTCCCACACGGTCACCGTGATCAGGCGTGGCTCTGGCACCGAGACCGAGGCAACCTGATTCAGCGGCATGCGCGCGCCATACACCTCGACCGTCACGGGGTCGAGCATGCTGGCGGAGGCACGACCGGTGCGGAGACCGGCCAACTCTTTCTTGAACGCATCCAACGCGGCATCCATGCGCCGCTTGATGTCTGCAACGTCTGGCTTTGGTGCCTGGGCCACAGATCCCCTCCCCTCTGTCAGGGCAAGTGTCAGTCGGTCGGCGGGAGGGGTGGTCGCCACCCCTCCCCGTCCCGCTTAGTCTTTCTTCAGACCCGCCTGCGCAGCCACCTCGGCTGCGAAGTCGGTCGCCTGCTTCTCAATGCCTTCGCCAAGGGCGTAGCGGATGAAGCCGGTCAGTGCAACGGGGGCGCCGATCTCTTTGCCCAGCTTGGCAACCACGTCCTTGATGCGGGTTTCGCCGTCGACAACGAACACCTGCTCCAGCAGCACCACTTCCTCGTAGAACTTGCGCAGACGGCCTTCGAGCATCTTTTCGATGATCTCGGCTGGCTTGCCCGAGGCGGCGGCCTGCTCGCGCAGCACGGCGCGCTCGCGGTCCACCACGGCCGTGTCCACGGTGTCGACGGTCAGGGCAATCGGATTCGCGGCCGCCACATGCATTGCGATCTGCTTGGCAGCAGCAGTCAGCTTGTCAGCATCGCCGGTCGATTCCAGCGCCACCAACACACCGATCTTGCCAAGGCCCGGCACCAGCTGATTGTGGATGTAGCCCGCCACAACGCCATTGGTGACCGAGAGCTGGGCCGTGCGCCGTGCGCTCATGTTTTCGCCGATGGTGGCGATCAGGGCAGTTAGGGTTTCTTCAACCGACTTGCCATCGCCGAACGCGGCCGCCTTCAAGGCGTCGATGCTGCCGCCAGCGTCCAGCGCCAGGGTGGCCGCCTTGGCGACGAACGCCTGGAACTGCTCGTTGCGCGCAACGAAATCGGTTTCGGCGTTGATCTCAACCACGGCACCGCGGGTGCCGTCGACGGCAACACCAACCAACCCTTCGGCTGCAACGCGACCGGCCTTCTTGGCCGCGGCCGCCAAGCCCTTTTTGCGCAGCCAGTCGATCGCCGCTTCCAGATCGCCCGCCGTTTCGTTGAGCGCCTTCTTGCAGTCCATCATGCCTGCGCCAGACTTCTCGCGCAGTTCCTTCACCAGGGCAGCAGTGATCTCAGCCATGGAAACATCCTCTTGCCTCGGCGCACCGGCACAGGTCGCGCGCTTGGGCGTGCCCGCCGATGAGGCCTATGTGGAATTCATGTCAAAAGGGCGGCCAGTCATGGGCCGCCCTTGGGACGCTGGCCCCGGGCTCTGAGGTCTCCCGTTACAGAGGCCTCAGAGAGGGAGCATCAATGCCCCCGCCCGGATAGCACGGCTTGATTGCTGTCAGGCGACAGTCTCGGGCGCCGCAGCGTCAACCGGCAGCGCCTCTTCAGGCGCTTCAACGGCCGCACCAATGTCCACGCCCGACGCAATTGCTTCCTGCTGCAGACCCGACAGCACAGCGCGGCTGATCAAATCGCAGTAGGTTTCAATCGCCCGCAGCGCGTCATCATTCCCCGGCACCGGGTACGCCACGCCATCGGGATCGGAGTTGCTGTCCAGAATCGCCACCACGGGGATGTTCAGGCGAACAGCTTCTTGAACGGCGATGGCTTCCTTGTTGGTGTCGATCACCACGATCAGGTCCGGCAGGCCGCCCATGTCCTTGATGCCGCCCAGAGCGCGCTCCAGCTTGTCGCGCTCGCGGGTGCGATCCAGGGTTTCCTTCTTGGTCAGGCCGGTCTTTTCCTGGCTCAGCAATTCATCCATCTCCCGCAGGCGCTTGATCGACTGCGAGATGGTCTTGAAGTTGGTGAGCATGCCGCCCAACCAGCGGTGGTTGACATAGTACTGGCCACAGCGACGGGCCGCCTCCGCCACCCGCTCCTGCGCCTGACGCTTCGTGCCGACGAAGAGCACGCGACCGCCGCCTGCAACCGTGTCGCGGATCGCTGCCAGGGCGCGATTCAGCAACGGCACCGTCTGGCCGAGGTCGATGATATGGACGCCATTGCGCACGCCGAAGATGTACGGGGCCATCTTCGGGTTCCACCGGCGGGTGTTGTGGCCAAAGTGGACGCCAGCTTCGAGCAGCTGGCGCATGGAAAAGTTTGGCAGGGCAGAAGCCATGGTTTGTTGTCTCCGGTTCGTTCCGCCGCGGGTTCGTCTTCTTGTGGAAGACACCGGACTGGGGCGCGCACGGCACACCCCCGCACACCCGCGTGTGAGGTTAGAGCGGGCGCTTATAGCCATCGCCTAGGCCCGGCGCAAGGCCGAACCCAGCGGCGTCCGCACCAAAGGCGCCAGCCGCGCCGGTCTGTGTTAGTGCATCACCACGCCGGGGTCGTCTGCATCCTCGCTCTCAAAGCGTTGCTGCAGCGGGCTCGCTTGATGGAAGGACAGGCGCCACACGCCACCCTCGCGCACAAAGCCGTTGGTTGCCACCAGCACGCCCTGGGGCAGATGCTCCTCACACACCACCAGGGCATGGTCCCCCGTGGTGAGAATGCGCGGTCGCACACAGCGGATGTCGGTGCCGCCATTGGCCAGGATAGCGCGCCAGCTTTCGATGATGTCGGCCCGATCAATCAACGCATCCCAGCCTGGATGGATGCACACGACGGGTGCGCGTTCCGCCCACAGGGCGGTGATCGTCTCAAGGTCACCAGCGCGGAAGGCCGTGTAGAATGCCTCATTGGCAGCGGCGATGGCGGCAGCACTCATTGACGGAACAACCATAGTGGCAGGGCAACGAGCGCCCACAGCAACAAAACACCGGCGATGAGGGCGGGCACCAGCACAATCAGCACGAACAGGGTTGTCGCCATCGCGCCGGACAGCCACGCCAGCGACAGCCAGACCTGCTCCATCTCCGGCGTGCGCCAGGCCTGACGCCGGGCGGCTAGCATACCGTACCAACCAACAGCGATCAGCCCAAACATCACCACTGTGCCAACGGCACTGGCAAACGGGCCCATGCCGATGGTCAGGCCCAAAACGATCAGCAAACCGGCATACCCAAACGTCACGGCCCAGCGAACCTCAATGCCGCGGCGGAACCACCAAGCCAATGGTCCCGGAAGGTCCGGCGGTGGTGGGTCGCGCCAATCGGCGTTGGTCATCAGCCCGTCTCCTGGCGCTGGGGTGGCGGTGTCGGCGCCGGAATGCGCTAGGTTTTAGGGATTTGCAACCCCATTGCGGTTGATTGTCTACGCCAAACGAGATACGAAGCCGGGTCACGTCGTCGAAGGGGGAACGGCGAGACCAAAAACGATGGTTCCGGCACAGGAATCGCGGGCAGGACGGAGGAACGCGATGCGGTCATCGATCAAAGTCCGAGGGGGTGCTTTGTGCCTCTGTTAAGCCGTCTTCGTGCAACTATGGTGCGCTGGTTCCCTGATCGCCAGATCATGGTGCGCCAAGGTGACCGTATCTCCGGCTTTCGGGTTTCGACCACTGTGCAGGCATCGCTGGCGACCCTGGTCTTGGGTGGCACGGTCTGGGCATTGGTGACGACGGCATTGTTGATTTGGAACGGACGCCAGCTGGAAACCGCCCTGGCCGACGTGGACGCTGGTCGCTCCGCCTATCAGGACCTTGCAGAAGAAGTCAGCGGCCAGCAGGCGCGCATGCAAACGATCACCCGCGATCTGGAGGGCTATCGCGGCATGCTGGTTTCGGTGCTGGATGAGAATGCCCGGCTGCAGGACCACTTGAGGAACGTCAACGAAACCCTTGAATCAACTGAGAGTGAGCGCGCAACGACAGAGCAGCGCGAGCAGCGGCTGCGCGATCAGCTGCAAGCCATGGAACGCCAGCTCGGGCAGATGAGCGAGCGGCAGGACACCATCATTTTCGATTTGGGTGCCACCCGGTCCCGCCTCATCACGGCTGAGAGTGAGCGGCAGCGGACCGTGGCCCTGAGGCAGTCGTTGGAGCGGCGCCAGAATCAGCTTGAGAGCGAGCTTGCAGCAGCCGTACAGCGCGGTCGCGAGCTGGAGCGGCAACTCGCCCAGTCCAACGATCAGTCCGAGGCTTTGCGCACTCTTCAGCGCCGGGTGAGCGCTGAGAAGCAAACCCTGGAACGGCGCGTCCAGCAGCTGGAGGCCGACGCCACCACGGCAACCCAGCGCACCCGCGATCTGGAACGCCAACTGGTGCAGGCAACCGGTCAGGCTGAGGGCGCCCAAGCTGCTCGTCGACAAGTCCAGGCGGAGCGGGACCAGTTGGCCGAGCGACTGGCCGATGCCACCCGCCGCGCCGACCAGTTGGCCCAGCAGCATCAACGCGAATTGACCCGGCTGACCGAGCAGACCCGCGGTGCCATCCAAGATGTTGAGCGCATCGTCGGCGCCACCGGGCTGGACCTCAACCGCCTGTTGCCCGGCCAGCGCCAACGCCAACAACCGCCAGCCCCGGCGGCGGGGACCACAGGTGGCCGCGGCGGACCATTCGTGCCTTGGGCGTCCCGCAGTGATGGCGAGACACCGCCAACGGCGCAAAACCTTCTGTCGGAGATTGAGCGGCTGGAACGGATGCGCCAATTGATGCGCTCCCTTCCGGTTGCCCTGCCGTTGGAGGGCCGCTACTCGGTGCAGTCCAATTTCGGCTACCGGATCGACCCGTTCAATGGCCGCCCCGCCTTTCATGAAGGCATCGACCTGCAAGCTGCACGCGGCAGCCGGGTGGTCGCAACGGCCGCTGGTGTGGTGACGGTCGCTGACTGGAACGGTGCCTATGGTCGCATGGTCGAGGTGGACCACGGCTTAGGCTTTCGCACGCGGTATGCCCACCTCGACAGCATCGCCGTCAAAGTGGGGGATCGGGTGCTCGTGCGTCAGGCCGTCGGCACCTTGGGCAACACGGGCCGCTCAACTGGCCATCACCTCCACTACGAAGTGCTCTACCAGGGGCGCAACCACAATCCTGCCAACTTCCTTCGGGTGATCAGCGATGTTTCGCAAAACCGCCGGTAAGCCCGCAACATCGGGTGCTACCATGTCCGTTTCCACTCCTGTCACTGTCCGTCCGGTCAGCAACAGCGTGCCATCGATCATCGCCGCCGATATGACGGTGAAGGGTGATCTGCAGTCGACGGGCGAAGTCCATGTCGACGGCACGGTCCTCGGCGATGTCGAGGTGCAGGTGCTGGTGATTGCCGAGCACGCCACGGTGCGCGGCGAGATCCGGGCCGATCAGGTGCGGGTGTGCGGTCACGTGACTGGCATGATCCGCGCTCGCTCGGTCACGCTGACGGCGACCGCGCGCATGATTGGTGACGTCAACCACGAAGTGCTGGCGATTGAAGCCGGTGCCTATGTGGAGGGGCAGTACCGCCGGATCACGCCAGCCGTCGAGCAGGCCGCCCCTGCCACCACCAATCCAGACTACCCCGCGATCGCCGCACAGTAGGTCGCGACGTCAACATTGCCACCGCTGGCGATCACCGCAACGGTTCGTCCAGCGGTTGGCACTTTGCCTGACAATGCCGCCGCCAAGGCTGCCGCCCCGCCCGGTTCCACCACCAGCTTCAGGTGGAAGAAGGCGTCGCGCATGGCTGCCTGCGCCTCTGCATCGCTGACGACTGCGCCACGTGCTTGCCGACCGGTCAGCAGCGGAAAGGTGATCTCGCCAGGCATCACCGCCATCAGGGAGTCCTGAAGGGACCCTGACCGCAGGTCATTCGCCACACGCTCCCCCGTCGCGAGAGAGCGGGCCATGTCGTCAAACCCAACGGGCTCGGCCGTCCAGACTTCCGCCATCGGCATGCTGGCTGTGACCGCCATCGCCACCCCAGCCGCCAAACCACCACCGGAGCAGCAGATCACCACGGCATCGATGGTGAGGCCCATCGCCTGTGCCTGCGCAGCCAGTTCCAGCCCGACGGTGCCCTGCCCGGCGATCACCCCGGCATCATCATAGGGCCGCACCAGGGTCAAGCCGCGCTCAGCTGCCAATCGGGCGCCGATCGCCTCGCGCGTTTGAGACGGATCGGCGGTTGCCCGGTCATACAGGATGACATCCGCGCCATAGGACCGGGTGTTGGCAATCTTCAACTGGGGTGCGTCGGCGGGCATGATGATCACCGCCGGAATGCCGAACATCTGTGCCGCCGCCGCAACCCCCTGGGCGTGGTTGCCAGAGGAGAAGGCAACGACACCGCGGGCGCGGTCTGCCTCTGGAATCAAGGCGATGCGGTTGTAGGCGCCCCGAAACTTGAACGATCCCGTGCGCTGCAACGGCTCCGCCTTGACCAACAACCGCCCACCCAGACGGGCGTCCAACACCGGCGAGGATAGAACCGGCGTGGTGACCGCCACACCGGCAAGACGCTCTGCCGCGGCGTGGATGTCGGCCAGGGTTGGTGCAGTGGTTGGATCAAAGCTCTCGGCCATGGCGGCCCCCCTCTGGATGATGTCCGTCCATCCAAGCGGGTTCTTACGACAGCGACCCTTACCAAATCCGCATGGGAGATCAGCGGATCACAGCAGCGCAGCGGGCGATCACCGCATCGAACATCGCCTCCGTCAGACGGCCCGTATTGGTGTTGTAGCGCGAGCAATGGTAGCTGCTGAGCAGCGTGAGATCGCCAACCGCTACTTCTGCGCCATGGCGAAATGGCACGGCCGAGGCGCGCAACCCCAGGGCTTGCAGGACCGCCTTGTGCGCGATCAGACCCAGAACCAGGATCGCCTTCAAGTTTGGTAAGGCGGCTCGTTCCTGACTCAAAAACGGCAGACACTGTTTGATTTCAACGGTTTCCGGGCGATTCTCTGGTGGAACGCACCGGACGGCATTGGTAATTCGAGTGTCGACCAACTGCAGACCATCGCCCGCGTGTTCAGCATAGTCGCCGACCGCCAGGCCGTGGCGCTGCAGGGCGGCGTAAAGGGTATCGCCAGCATAGTCGCCCGTGAACGGTCGCCCTGTCGCGTTGGCGCCGCGCAGACCAGGGGCCAGGCCGACGATCAACAGCTTGGCGGTCTCAGCTCCGAACGGCGGGACCGGAGCGTTCCACCAGGACGCCTCCCGCTCCCGCCAATGGTGGCGAAACGCCACCAGCCGTGGGCACAGGCCGCACTCACGGCTGGGTGGCGTAAAGCCGTTGGACACGGACGGACGACTAGCGCTCTTCCTCCGGGCCCGTCGGCGGGCCGCGCTCGGCGAAGCGATTCTGCCAACGCGGATCTTCCATGCGCTGCTGCAGTCGCGCCTCGCGCTCCTGCGGATTGCGCTGGATGTACTGCATCAAATCGGCCAAGTCGATGAAGACATCGGCCTGACGGCGCAGTTCATCGGCAATCAACGGTGGCTGCAAGCGAATGGTCGAGACCACGGAGACCCGGCGACCGCGCTTCTGCACCGATTCGACCAGCCGACGGAAGTCACCATCGCCGGAGAACAACACGATGTGATCGAGGTGCTGCGCCATGTCCATCATGTCGACAGCGATCTCGATGTCCATGTTCCCCTTGACCTTCCGCCGACCAAAGGAATCGGTGTATTCCTTCATCGGCTTGGTCACCATCGTGAAGCCGTTGTAGTCCAGCCAATCAACCAACGGGCGGATGGGTGAATAGTCCTGGTCGTCCATCAGGGCGGTGTAGTAGTAAGCCCGGACGAGCTGGGCCTTCTCGGAAAACAGGCGCAGCAGGCGCTTGTAGTCGATGTCGAACCCAAGAGCCTTGGCACAATTGTACAGATTTGGGCCATCTACGAACAAGCCGATGCGCTCAGACTGGTAGAAGAGCATGACTATGGATCTCCATATGCAACCGCGGCCCGGTGCCGCGTCGGCAAACTCTAGGGGCGCACAGCCAGACACGCAAGCAGGCGCTGTGGTTGTCGCCCTTGGCGCCAACCTGCCAGGACCCTACGGCCCACCCGAAGCTACCCTGGATGCAGCACTCACGCGCCTCGCGGCGTTGGGGCTGGACATCACGGCCCGCTCACGCTGGTGGCGCACGGCACCGGTACCGGTGTCGGATCAACCCTGGTTCGTCAATGGCGTGGTTGCCGTCAACACCGCACTCGACCCCCAGGCGGTGCTGGCCCTGCTTCACCAAGTGGAGCGGGAGTTTGGGCGCGTGCGGTCAGCGCGCAACGAGCCGCGCGTCGTCGACCTCGATCTTGTGTGTCATGGGCGCATGGTGATCTCTACCGATACGATGACTGTGCCGCATCCACGGCTGACGGAGCGCGCCTTTGTGCTGCTGCCGCTGCAAGACATCCTGCCGGGCTGGCGGCATCCCGTGACCGGCACGCCGCTTAGCGCCTTGATCGCGGCCCTGCCGGCCGACCAAACGGCTGATCCGATCACGCCACCTGGCTGGTCACCGTCACGCTCGCTTGCCGAACGCGAGTGCAGCGACTAATCTGATTGACCAAGCTGGTGACGACGCCTGTGGCGCATAACTGGCTGACCCGGGGCAATGCCCTGATGACTGTGTCCTGACTCAAGGTGTTTCAATGGCGCGCGTAACCGTCGAAGACTGCGTTCAGAGGGTCCCCAATCGGTTTGAGCTGGTGCTGTACGCTGCCCAGCGCGCGCGGGACATTTCGTCGGGGGCGCCGCTGTCGGTGGATCGCGACAACGACAAGAACCCAGTGGTGGCCCTGCGGGAGATCGCGGAAGACACCGTCTCGATTGATCATCTGGGCAATGCGCTGATCAAGGGCTTGCAGAAGATTGGCGAGGCAGACGAGCCCGAAGACGAAATCGTCGAGACCTTCGCAGTGGAGCAAGAACTCGCCCGCGAGCATCTGGTGGCCGACGCGGAAGATGAGCTGTCCGACGATGACGACAGCGATCTGGACAGCGAGGATGAGCCGTCCGATGCGGACCTCTCCATGGTGGATGAGGACTAAAGGATGAGAGTCGGCACCCGCTGACCGTCTACGACGGAGGCCCTCCCCGATGATCCGTCAGTACGAACTGGTCGAACGGGTGAAAGCCTATGATCCGGGTGCCGATGAAGACCTGCTGAATCGGGCCTATGTGTTCGCCATGAAGGCGCATGGGTCGCAGACCCGTGCCAATGGCGACCCCTATTTCTCCCATCCCATTGAAGTTGCTGGCATCCTGACTGGGATGCGACTGGACGTATCGACCATCGTGACAGCCTTGCTGCATGATGTGATTGAAGACACCGACACCACCCTGGAAGAGATTGACCGCCGCTTCGGCAAGGAAGTGGCTCGGTTGGTCGATGGGGTGACCAAACTCAGCCGGATTGAACTGCAGTCGGACCACACCAAGCAGGCGGAGAACTTCCGCAAGCTGGTGCTTGCCATGTCCGATGACATCCGCGTTCTGTTGGTCAAGCTGGCTGATCGGCTGCACAACATGCGCACGTTGCGCTTCATCAGCAATCCCACCAAGCGCACGCGCATCGCCAAAGAAACCATGGACATCTATGCGCCCTTGGCGGAGCGCATCGGCATCCATGAAATCAAGGACGAGCTGGAAGACCTTGCCTTTGCCGAGCTGCACCCCGAAGCGCGTGAGAGCATTATCAAGCGGCTGGCATTCCTGAGCGAGCAGGGCGGCGGTGTGGTGCCACGGGTGCTGCGCGAGCTGGAAGCCGTGCTGACCGAGCAGGGCGTAGCAGCGTCCATCTCAGGGCGGCAGAAGTCTGCCTTCTCCATCTGGCGCAAGATGCAGCGCAAGAACGTCGCGTTCGAACAATTGTCCGACATCATGGCGTTCCGGGTGCAAGTGACATCGGTGGAGGATTGCTACCGCACCCTTGGAATCATTCATGCCAGTTACCCGGTGGTGCCCGGGCGGTTCAAAGATTACATCTCCACACCAAAGCCGAACGGCTACCGATCGCTTCACACTGGCGTGATTGGCCCGCAGCGGCAGCGCATTGAGATGCAAATCCGCACGACCGAGATGGACGAGGTGGCGGAACTGGGGGTGGCGGCCCACTGGCAGTACAAGCAAGGCAGCCAATCCCGCGATGGGCGCCAATACCGCTGGCTGCGCGAGCTGTTGGACATTTTGGAGCATGCCGCTGGTCCAGAAGAATTTCTGGAACACACCAAGTTGGCGATGTTCCAGGATCAAGTGTTCTGCTTCACCCCAAAAGGCGATGTCATTGCCCTGCCCCGTGGCGCAACGGTGATTGACTTCGCCTATGCCGTTCACAGTCAGATCGGTGACAAATGCGTCGGGGCGCGGATCAATGGCCGGATCGCGCGGATCGGCCAAGTTCTGCAGAATGGCGATCAAGTGGAGGTGCTGACCTCCAAAACCCAAACTCCAAACCCCGCGTGGGAAGATATTGCCGTCACTGGCAAGGTGAAGGCCAGGATCCGCCGGTTCGTGCGCCAGCAGCAGCGCACCCAGTACATCACCCTTGGTCGCGAGATTTTGCAGAAGGCATTCCGTCAGGAGGGTGTGGCCTTCGCAGAAAAGGCTTTGGAACCGGTCCTGAAGATTTTCAAGTCCGAGAAGCTGGATGATCTGTATGCCAGCGTAGGCGAGGGGCTCTACACCGGGCGCGAAGTGCTGCACCAAGCCGTCCCACACACCCGCCCAACCAACCGAACGCCGGTTGGAGATGGCTCAGATGTGGTGGTACCGCTGGCCCGCGCCCGCGCAAAACAGGAGAAGGACAAGAACCGGATCCCGATTTCCGGATTGATCCCCGGCATGGCAATCCACTACGCGCGCTGCTGCCACCCGCTGCCGGGGGACCGCATTGTGGGCATTGTCACCACTGGCAAGGGGGTCACCATCCACACGATTGACTGCCCAACCTTGGAACAGTTCCACGATACGCCGGAACGATGGCTGGATGTCGGCTGGACCGAACATGGTGCCAGCGACCAGCCGATTGGGCGTCTGTCGGTGGTGGTGCAGAACGAACCGGGTTCCATGGGGTCGCTGTGCACGGTGATCGGTCAGAACCGTGGCAATATCTCAAATCTCAAGATTACCAATCGTCAAATGGATTTCTTTGAGATTTTGGTTGATGTTCAGGTGGATGATGTCCGCCATCTGACCAACATCATCGCCGCCCTGCGCGCCACACCAGCCATCACCTCGGTTGACCGCGCACGGGGTTGACCCGACCGCTCCTGGTCGCAGACCAGCCGCATGGCGCCGCATGGCGCCCGTGCGCAGAAAGCCAGTGGCACGCCCTCCCGCTGCAGACAACACTAGCACCCGAGTTGGGGGAGCAACCCGCATGATCATCGGCCTTGGAACCGACCTCTGTGCCATTCCGCGCATTGAGAAGGTGTTAAACCGTTTTGGCGACCGGTTCCTCGCCCGCGTGTTCACCCAAACAGAGCGGGCAAAGGCGCTGCGTCGCCCGACCCCTGCCCCCACGCTGGCGAAGCGCTTTGCTGCCAAAGAGGCGTGCGCCAAGGCACTGGGCACCGGGTTTCGCGAGGGCGTGTTTCACCGCGACATGGGGGTGGTCACGCTGCCGGGCGGCAAACCCTCCCTGGTGTTGACGGGCGGCGCGGCAGAGCGCTTGGCCCGCATCACTCCCCCCGGACACCGGGCGGTGATTGACCTGACCCTGACCGACGAGCCACCCCTCGCCCATGCCATCGTGATCATTCAAGCGATCCCGGCATGAGCACCGGTCGACTCGATTCGCCGATGCTCGGCATTGGCTTGATGGTGCTAGCCGTCGGCGTGTTCTCGGTGATGGATGGCTTGGTCAAGCTGGCAATCAACACCGGTCTCACCTCGGTGCAGGTGGTATTCTTTCGCAGCCTGTTCGGCCTCCTGCCAGTGGTGGCAATGGCAGCGATGGCAAGCAACGGCCTTGCCAGCCTTCGCCCGATCAATACCAGGGCGCACGCGCTGCGGGCGGCACTGAACCTTGCCTCGATGCTGCTGTTCTTCACCGGCGTCGGTATGATGCCGCTGGCGGACGCGATTGCGATTGCCTTTGCCGCCCCGTTGTTCCTCACCATCCTTTCGATCCCGCTGTTGGGGGAACGGGTTGGCCTGCACCGCTGGGCGGCCCTGGCAGTCGGGTTCTCCGGTGTGCTGGTGATGACCCGCCCCGGCGAAGGGGGGGTGGACGTGGCGGCCCTGCTTGTGCTGGCCAGCGCCTTCACCTATGCGCTGGGTCTTGTGCTGGTGCGCCGCCTGTCGGCCCAGGAGACCGCCGTGGCGCTGGCGTTTTCCTCTGCCTTGCTGCCTGCCGTCGCGACTGGGTTTGCCATGCCCTGGCTGTGGGTCAACCCGCAGTCGGGATGGGTGTGGGGCTTGCTGGTGGTGATCGGCCTTTTGGGTGGCTGCGGACAATTGCTGATGATCAATGCCTTTCGTCGCGCCGAGGCATCGCTGCTGGCACCGTTCGATTACATTGCCCTGCTGTGGGCAGCGGGAATCGGCATTGTGTTGTTTGGTGACTGGCCGGGCCTGAACATCTGGATCGGCGCGGCCATTGTGATCTCGGCCGGTCTCTACATCCTGCACCGCGAACAACAGCGGCGGCGCGGATGACTGCCTTGGGCGGCATTCTGGCGATGGTGGCCTCCATCGCGTTGTTCGCAACCATGGACACGATTGTAAAGTGGTTGATCGGCAACGGGTTTTCGGTCTGGCAGATCGGGTTTTGCCGTGGTGCCTTCTCGCTGCCCGCCGTGTGGTGGCTGGTCGTGCGCGCGGGTGGTCTGCACACGCTGAAAACACGCCGACCAGGGCTGCACCTCTGGCGCTGCCTTGTCGGCATGGGGGCCATGCTGCTGTTCTTTCAAGCCCTGGCCGGAATGCCGCTGGCCGATGCCGTGGCGCTGGGCTTCAGCCAACCCTTTGTCGTCACCGCCCTGTCCGTCCCCTTCCTGGGGGAGCGGGTCGGGCGCCACCGCTGGGCTGCGATTGTCGTCGGATTCCTGGGCGTGCTGGTGATCCTGCGGCCCGGTGTTGGGGTGTTCAACCCTTCGGCACTGTTGGTGCTGGGCTCGGTCCTCTGCTCGGCCTTCGCCATTCTCGCGATCCGCGTGCTGTCCCGCACCGAGAGCAATGCGGCCATTGTCTTGTGGTTTTCGATTACGTGCACGGGGGTGTGTGGCATCGCGATGATCGGCACCGCCCGCTGGCCGGAAACAGCCCTCCAAGCAGCCCTGCTGGTCGCCATTGGTATTCTCGGCGGATTTGGACAGTTCTTCATGACTGTGGCCTATCGCCTGGCACCCATCGCCACGGTGGCGCCGTTCCAGTACGTCGCCCTGCCCTTCGCCATCTTCTATGGCTGGCTGATTTGGAGCAGTTGGCCCGATGTCTGGGTCGGCGTCGGCACGGTGATCATCGTCGCCAGCGGGTTGTACATCCTTGCGCGTGAGGCACGACGGACCCAGCGCACGCCAAGCCACTAGACAGGCCGCGGACCCCATGCCTAAGTGCGCCGCCACTGCCAAGAAGCATTGAGACTGACGTGACGGAGCACACCGCCTCCTCCCGCACCGGCGGGTTCTGGGACACCATTCGCACCATTGGCTGGGCGGTTCTGATTGCCGTTGGCATTCGCACCATCGCCGTGGAGCCGTTCAACATTCCGTCAGGCTCGATGATCCCGACCCTGCTGGTCGGGGATTATCTGTTTGTCTCGAAATGGTCCTATGGCTATTCGCGACACTCCATGCCGTTCAGCCCACCACTGTTCTCAGGCCGCATCGCTGGCTCAGAGCCGCAACGCGGTGACGTCGCAGTGTTCAAGCTGCCGGTGGACAATAAAACCGACTACATCAAGCGCGTGATCGGCTTGCCGGGCGAGCGCATCCAGATGCGCGGCGGTCGCCTGTTCATCAATGGCCGCGAGGTTCCGCGCGAGCGCTTGCGGGAGGTCAGCTACACCGATGGCTGGCAGCAGGTGCGCGCCGTTGAATATCGCGAAACTCTGCCCGGTGGCCGCCAGCACTTGATCCACGAGTTCCGGGATTCCGACCCACTCGACAACACGCCTGAGTTCGTGGTGCCGCCCGGCCACTACTTCATGATGGGCGACAATCGCGACAACTCCCAGGATAGTCGGGTGCTCTCTCTCGTTGGCTATGTCCCGTTTGAGAACTTTGTCGGTCGGGCTGAGATACTGTTTTTCTCCACCAACGGCACAGCCGCGCTGTGGGAGATTTGGGGATGGCCCAGCGCAATACGGTACGACCGTCTGCTGCAGTGGGTTCGGTGACGCCCGAGGCGCTGGCCGACCGGCTGCACCACCGGTTCGCCGACCCGGCCCTGTTGGTTCAGGCGCTGCGGCACGCCTCCACAGCGCGTGGCCGTGATCGCGGCAATGAGCGACTGGAGTTTCTGGGCGACCGGGTGTTAGGCCTGTGTGTGGCGGAAATGCTGTACCGCCGGTTCCCGACGGAGCGGGAAGGCCTGATCGCCCGGCGGCACGCCGCCTTGGTCAACCGCGCCACCCTGGCGGACATCGCCCGCGAGGTGAGCATTGATCAAGCGATCATTTTCGCCAAGGGGGAGCCGCGGCACACCGACCGGCCCGCCGTGCTGGCCGATGCCGTCGAGGCGGTGATCGCCGCCCTCTACCTCGATGGCGGTTTGGATATCGCGCGTGCCTTCGTGCATCGCCATTGGCAGGAGCGGATGGAGGCAACGCCAACTGCCCCGCGTGACGCCAAAACCTCGTTGCAGGAATGGGCACTGGCCCGCGGCCTCGCCCTGCCCGTCTATAAGGTGACGGCCACCGAAGGCCCGCCGCATCAACGGCGATTCACCGTCGCAGTCGAGGTGGCGGATCGCGTTGCCTCGGGCGACGGTGTCTCAAAACAATCAGCGGAGAAGGCAGCCGCCTCAGCTCTGCTTGCCTGTCTGGAGGCCGGCGCATGACCACCCCATCCGCGACAACTGCACCCGCCACCACTGCTGAGATCACCGACCCGCGCTGCGGCTTCGTTGCCCTGATCGGTGCGCCGAATGCGGGCAAATCAACCCTGATGAATGCCCTGGTGGGCAGCCATGTGTCGATTGTCTCACCCAAGGTCCAAACCACGCGCAACCGCGTGCTGGGCATCGTGGTTGAAGGCTCGGCGCAAGTTGTGTTGATCGACACGCCAGGCATCTTTCAAAGTCCAAAGCGTCGCCTGGAGCGGGCGATGGTCCAGGCCGCGTGGACGGGTGCTGGGGACGCCGACGCCGTCGCCCTGTTGTTCGATGCCAGCCGCCCCAACGACGCCGAGGCCCGCGCTCTGCTGGATCGGGTCGCCGGTCTGGAACGACCGAAGCTGCTGGTGTTGAACAAGGTTGATCTGGTCAAGCGCGAGACCCTGCTGGGCCTTGCCGCCAGCTTGAACGAGGCCGCACGCTTTGAGCGCACCTTCATGGTCAGCGCACTCACTGGCTCTGGCGTCGACGATGTGCGCCGCGCGCTTGCCAGCCACGTTGCCCCCGGCCCCTGGCACTATCCCGAGGATCAGCTGGCCGACATGCCGATGCGCCTGCTGGCCGCTGAATTGACGCGCGAGCAGATTTTCCTGCAGCTCCACGACGAGCTGCCCTACAGCGCCATCGTCGAGACCGATCGATGGGAGGAGCGTCCCGACGGCTCCGCCCGCATCGACCAAACCATCACGGTGCTACGCGACAGCCAGAAGCCAATCGTCATCGGTGCCGGTGGTCGGCGCATCAAAGCCATCAGCCAAGCTGCCCGCGCTGCCATCGCCGAGCAAACAGGCCGCGAGGTTCACCTGTTCCTCCATGTCATCGTGCGCGACGACTGGATCGAAGACCGCGTGCGGTTCCGCGATCTTGGCCTTGACTATGATGTGTGAGCAGGTGGCCTGAGACTGATATTGCGCCGGACGTGGCATTCAGGAACCGAACGCCGGGATGTTGTTGGCCCGGAGTGTTGACAATGGCTGGCCATTGTCGGTGGTGCATCCAGTGCAGCCTGCCTGACGTGATTGGCGGCTGCCTCGGCCGACGACGGGCGAACAACCAACTGAAGCCCGGCAGTCGGCAAACCCACCACCACGCATCACTGCAACTCCGTCACTACTTCTAGTGCGCCCTTTCTGCCGCAGAGGCGCTTGCCGTGCGGGATTAAAACCGTTGACCCTCCCTACCCGCGGGCGTAGCAGCGCGCCGCTCTTGGGAGGGATGGGATGGTGCAGCATCTGACAGGCGCAGCCGATAAAGCGGCGCCAACAGTGGAGTGTGACGCGGATCCGATTGGGTCGCTGGTCACCATGTTCGTCGATATGGTGCAGAAGGGACGGGCCGCTGCAGGCCAGTGCCCCGTCCTGCGCCCTGTGTTCTTGAAGCCACACGGGGTGGCGCGCGCGCAGTTTGTGGTGCGCGATGACTTGCCCGCCTCGCTCAGCGTTGGGCCGTTCGTGGCCGGTGCGCGCTATGATGCCTGGACGCGCTTTGCCTCCGACACGCTGCCGACACTGACCGACTGGAAAACCACCACCGGCATTGGCATCAAGCTGTTCGGAGTGCCCGGGGAGAAGCTGTTTGGTCCGGCTGGTGAAACCACCGTCGACTTCACGATGCAGAACTTCGACGTGTTCTTCGTCGACACAGCGAAGGACATGTGCGCGTTCACACAGGCCGGGGTGATCAATCACAACTACGATCCCTACTTGGCCGCGCACCCGAAAACCAAAGAGATTCTGGACGAGATGGCAAAGCCAGTGCCCAGCGCACTGACCATCGACTATTGGAGCGTGCTGCCCTACGCCTACGGCGCTGGGCAGTTCTGCAAGTTCAAGCTGGAGCCGACGGCCGAGGCCTATCCGCTGCCCAGCCAGCCGAATGATCCGGACTATCTGGCGGTTGATTTCGCCAGCCGCCTCGCCAAGGGGGAGGTGCGGTTCAAATTCTGCGTCCAACTGCGCACCAACCCGGACAGTGAACCCCTGGACCAAGCGACGGTGCGTTGGGATGAGTCCATCTCGCCTGCCATCCACATCGCTGACGTGATCCTGCCGCAGCAGGACGTTACCGTGCGCGGTCAAGCGACCTATGGCGAGAACCTGTCGTTCAACATGTGGCGCGTGCCGCCGGAGTTGGAGCCCCAGGGCTCAATCGCTGCGGCGCGCAAGGTGGTGTACGCGGCCTCGGCCAGCTATCGGCGCAACATCAACGGCGTACCCGATGGCGAGCCTGCGACCCCGCGCCCCGACGCTGGCAATCCGCCATGCATCGACAGCACGATCGTGCGGGCACGCATCCATCCCGGCATCGGCATCGCCCGCATGGGCGACGCCAAGACCGCGTTCTACATCGGGCCAGAGGTGGAACAGCCCCTGCCCTTGCCGCCTGGTGCCTACCGCGATGAGAGCGGCGCGCTGAAACGCCAAGCCGCCCGCTTCCGCATCTATGGCTACAACGCCGCGGGCCAGGTGGTGGCCGAGTTGACTCCGCAAAGTGCAGACATCGAATGGACTGTCCACGTCGCCAACCGCAAGGCGGAGTGGTACCAGTTCCAGGCAGCCCTCGATATTCCCGAAGCTGCCTCCATGACCGTGCCGCTGCGCAATCCCGATGTGAAGGGCGCTGACCGCGCCGAGCTGGCGATTGATGCGGGTCCGGTCAGCATCGCAGGTGTGAACACCAGTGGCCCGGCCTACGCCTTTGACAAGGGCAAGTTCAAAACCACGCCAGTGTCGCTGGGCGAAGCGCAAACCGACGATTCCGGCCGCTTGCTGGTGCTGGGCGGGCTTGGGGTGTCTGCCTCCCCCTCCGGCGCGCCGGTCTACAACCCCGATGTGCCGACCAGTTTCAACAATGCAGATGACTGGTACGACGACATTGCCGACGGCCCAGTCGATGCCAGCGTGCGCATCAACGGACAATCGATCCCGTGTGAAGGGGCGTGGGTGGTGGTGGCGCCGCCGAACTATGGCCCGGACATCATCGGCTGGCGCACCATGGGCGATATGCTCCTGGATGTGTACACCGAGGCGGGCTGGATTGGCATGCCGGAAACCGTCAGCTTTACCAAAGACATCTACCCCGTGCTGCAACGGCTTACCAACTTGCAGTGGGTCAATGCCGGGTTTGCGGCGATGTTCGGCGCAGGCGGTCCGTTCAACTTTGAAAACCCAGCCCTGATCGCCAAGCTTGCCACCGCAGGGGCCGACGGCGAGGCGTATCACGAACTGCGGCGGACCATCTTCAACTGCTTCCGTCCCCATCCACCCGGTGATGCCAACACCCGGCCCTGGCCGTGGCTGTATGGCGACGCCTATGGCTCGTTCTCCGACACCGCGCCCAACAACAATCTGGGCCTGTCCAATGTCCGACAGGCGATTTTGCAGCGCTGGGTGAAGGGTGACTTTGTCAATGACTGGGACCCCGCGGCCACGGTGCCACACACCTTGGCCGCGGTGCCGTTGGCCGAACAGCCGGGCATGCTGGATCGCGCAGCAGTCCATTTCTGCCTGGCCGACGCCTTCCATCCGGGGTGTGAACTGACTTGGCCAATGCGCCACGCCACGCTGTACACCGCACCCTACCGCATCCGCCGTGCGGCCAAAGTCACCAGCGACTATGGCCCCAACCTCAATCAGACGATTGCGTTGTCGGCTGGAGGCCCCTTGTCAGGGCAAGGCCCCGGCACCTTGAGCCGCTGGATGGCCCTGCCCTGGCAGGGTGACACGGCGTTCTGCCGGTCAGGCTATGACCCAAGCTATGACCCCTACCTACCCAGCTTCTGGGTGGCGCGGGTGCCGAACCAAGTGCTGACCGCTGAAGATTACGCCATTGTCATGGACGAAACCCGCCCGCGGGCGGAGCGGATCGCTGCCTTCAATCACCGCCCGAACTGGCTGCGCAACATCATGTTGGCACCGGCACCTGAGGTGATGATGCGCATGATCGCTGACTTCGGCGGCATGGGCATTGTGGAGCAGCGCCCTGGACCGGCGAATGATCCTGACTTCCCACCGGTCATCTTTGTCGAAACCCTGGGGCCACCCTTCACCGAGATGGCAGCGGCCGCTGCCGCCCTGTTGAAGGCAACCCCGTCCACCAGCCTGACCGCCGCCCAGCGCGCAGGTTTCGTGGACGAGGCGCATCTGGCGGAGTTCCGCCGCGTGCGCTTCCAAGGGCGGAGCTAGACCGACGACCCGCGCCATGTTCGATACCGCGATCCTGGGTGCCGGGCCCGCCGGTGCTGTCGCTGCCTTAGGGCTGGCCCGTGCTGGCCAACGGGTGGTGATGATCGATGATGTGGAGGATGGCGCGGTTAAACTGGGGGAGACCCTGGCACCGGGTGGTGCCAGGGTGCTTCACCAGTTGGATCTCGGGCGATTGCTTGGCCCGCCGCACACGACTGTGCCGGGCCAACTGTCCCTCTGGGACGACCGCGGCGTGGTGCCGACGGACTTCTTCGCCAGTCCCCATGGGCGGGCGTGGCGCCTGGACCGCTCGCGGTTTGACGCCGATCTGCGCGCAGCAGCCCGTGCTGCTGGCGCCGTGATGGTGCGGGCTCGCACCATGGAGGTCAGCCGCAGGGGTGCTGGTTGGCAGGTGACCGCGGGAGAGACGCTGGAAGCCGGTCACCTGATCGACGCGACCGGCCGCCGCGCCTGGCTCGCCCGCCGGTTGGGTGCGCGCGTGGTGCGCGATGATGATCAAGTGGCTCTCTATGCTCGCTGGTCACCCGACACGGCGATGACCACCACTCGAACGCTGGTAGAGCGCGTCGCTGACGGCTGCTGGTGGTATGCGGCACGCCTGCCCGATGGCGATGTGATCGCTGGCCTGCACCTGCCCGCCAAAGCGGCCGCCACCGTGTGGCGCGCGCCACACCAGTGGAGCGCCAAGCTGGCCGCGACCAGCCTGATTGCGCGGCACCTCACCCCTCCTGACACCATCACCCTGCTGCCACCTCACAGCGCCACGGGCAGCATCACCTCCCCGACCGAGGGCGATGGTTGGCACGCGATCGGCGACGCCGCGATGGCCTACGACCCGCTGTCCGGCTTTGGCATCCACGCCGCCCTTCAAGACGCAGTCTGGCTGACCGACGGCACCCCCAGCGTCGAACGCGCACGCCGACGGGCGGCGATCCGGTTGGCGTATTTGCGGCAGATGCGACCAAACTACGCCCTGGGTGCACGTTAACCGCCTTTCGTGTGCACATTTTATCTCAAAGGTATATTAATTCGTGTTGACTGAATGCTGTTTCGATCTGACAGTTTGGTCACAAACGTGGCGGGGCATCAATTAAATGTCAGATACCATCATTAAGGCGCTGGCAAGCGCCGAGTCTTGGAACGCCTTCATGGCTCAAGCACTGAAGACTCTGAAGAATAAAGATTTCATTGGTATTCGACAGGAATTTTTGCCTAGCACCAATAATTTTTCTGGTTACGTGTTCAAGAGATGCTTATTCCAGAATATAACATTCAACGCAAGCAGTTTTGAGAAAGCTGAATTTCAGCTCTGCCGCTTTGAGAGACTGAAGTTCAAAGGCTGCAATCTCACTTCCTCAAAAATGTCTTACTGTCAGCTTGGAGATGTCACGTTCGAAAACTGCCGTGCAATTGGCTTTGATATGTCATATTCGCGTTTCTCGGTTCTCTCTGCTCGCTTGTGTGATTTCAGGGACGGAAATTTTACCAAAATCGCGGGCTCTGGGCTTGATTTTGGCGAGTCTTGTTTGGTGTTTGCTAACTTCGAAGAGGCAAACATTCCAGGGACTAACTTCTCGAAGGCAGACCTCCGCGGTGCAACTCTTCGAAAAGCAAAACTTGAACGAAGCGGACTGGACTCTGCGAAAATCTGGAACATCGATTCAAGGGACTGGGACATAAAGGACATCAGATTAACCGGTTGTTATGTGGGACGGGATGGAAAAGACTTTGAGGCCTTCAGTGCTGCTTCTCTTGATGTGCGCCTGAACAGTCGCTCAGAGATTTCCCTGAACAAGGAGGGGAAAGCAGACGCCCTATCAAGTCTTGCTGTTGAGGCTGTTATTGAATTGTTGAATAAGACGAAGCCACAATACCAGTTTTCGCTCAAAGGGGTTGATGTACAACAGGCCAGCACCACTTACACGATTAAGATTGATCATGCACCGTCAGACAGACCGACTTCCGCAGACAACTCGTCAACGGCGGGTGCCTCCACCGTCAAGTCTGAGGCCGTCAATGCCTCGACCGCAGCACCGTCCTCATCTAGTACAGCCGCCACCGACTCGTCCACACCCGAGACTGCAGAGATACCAATTGCACAATTTGAAGACATGAGTTCGACAGCAAAGACTTTGTTTGAAAAGCTGAATGATGCAATCAAAGGGAAAAAAGATTTGCAGACCCAATTGAACTTCATGATAGATCAAGTTAGGGCATATTGTGAGCAGCAGAATCAGAATTTAGGAAAGCAACGTGGTGTAGTAGTAGCGTTTGATATTGTCTCTTGGTCAAAAATGAATCTCCAGCGTCGTCGGGAAATAAGCCAGAAATTTATGCAGTTGCTTGCGAAAATTCTACGGAAAACTGTTGGAACAGCCATCGCAGATTGCATTCCGCCATCCACAGCAGGCGATTCGTTCGTCCAGATTTTTCCTGAAACACTGGATCATTCCAACAGCCTGCCGGAAACATCAAATCACGCCAACCGGCATATGGAGTGCGCGTTAGACTTTGCGTTCAACGGCATGCAAACACTGAAAAGTGCTGGAATAAATGCCCGTTGCGGTGTTGCACGAGGAGAGATTCTTCTACAACCGGACGAGGAGCAGAATCAGCTGATACCGCTCAAGTACCAAGGCGATGCCTTTGTCTCAGCCTGCCGCCTCCAATCGAGCGCCCGCCCCGACGAGGTGGTGGTCACCCGTCAGATCAAGAATGAGGCAGAGCACTTTGAAAAGTACACATTTTCCAAAATCCAAATAACAGCCAAAAAATCTTTCAATGAAACTGTCGACGGTGTGACCAAGAAAATTGAAGAAGGCGCACCGATTCTTTGCTACAAACTTGATGGAACCTACCCACACTTGGCATAACCGCAGCTGAGGCAGGTGTCGCAGCCTTCGGCACGGATCAGAGTGGGCTGGTGGCATTTGGGACAGGCGCGGGCGGTGCCGGGGGGCAAGGTGGCACCGTCGGGAAGGCTGGCGCTGGGGGCCGAGGGGGCTGTTGATTGGTGCACATGGCGCTCGATCACGTCGCCAATCGCAGCCAGCAGCGATGGTACGTAGCGGCCCGCCATCCACTGGCCGCCGCGCGGGTCGAACACGGCCTTCAGTTCCTCAGACACGAAGGAGACGTCACCACCGCGGCGGAACACGGCTGACACCATGCGGGTGAGCGCCACGGTCCAGGCGTAGTGCTCCATGTTCTTGGAGTTGATGAAGATTTCAAAGGGTCGCCGCTTCCCCTCCACCACCAAGTCATTGATGGTGATGTAGATAGCGTGATCGCTGTCGGGCCATTTGATCTTGTAGGTCGCCCCCTCCAGCGCCTCTGGGCGCGGCGGTGGTGGGGTGGTGAGGTCGGTCGGTGGCGCTGCCACAACTGGCGCCCCTGGCGGCGGCGGCGGAGAGAGCGACAACACCGATCCCGTCACGGCATTGGGGCGATAGGTGGTGCACCCCTTGCAGCCCGCTTGATAGGCAGACCGATACACATCCTTGAACGCCTCAAACGCCAGATCGGCCGGGCAGTTGATGGTTTTGGAGATCGAACTGTCGATGTAGCGCTGCACAACGGCCTGCATGCGCACATGGTCAGCCGGGCTCAAGGTCTGGGCGTCGACAAACGCATCGGTTAAGGGAGCGTCTCTCCCGTTCAGGCGCCGGTAGAGGCGCAGGGCAGCATCGCTCACTTCCTCGGTTTTCTTCGAACCATCGCGCTGAGTCACGGTGCGGTTGTAACTGAAGGCAAACACTGGCTCCAACCCGGAGGAGATGTTGTCTGCCATCAACGAAATCGTACCGGTCGGCGCAATCGAGGTGACCAGCGCATTGCGGATACCATAGCGACGGATCCCTTCGCGCAGCTCCGGCTCGAGCTCGCGAATGGTGGGTCCAGCCAGATACTGGTCGCGATCAAACAGCGGGAACGGGCCTTTCTCGGCCGCGAGATCGATCGAGGCTTCGTAGGCAGCGAACCGGAACGCCTGCATCCACTGCTCGGTCAGCGCCACTGCCGCGTCGGAGCCATAGCGCACTCCGCACTGGATCAAGGCATCAGCCAAGCCCGTGATGCCAAGCCCAATGCGCCGCTTTGCCTTGGCCTCCGCCTGCTGCTGCGGCAGCGGAAAGCGTGAGACGTCCACCACATTGTCCATCATCCGCACGGCCTGACGGACCGTGCGCTGCATCAGTGCCAGGTTAACCTCTGCGTCAGCGGAGAAGGGCTGTCGCACCATCACCGCCAGATTGATCGACCCCAGCAGGCACGCGCCATAGGGCGGTAGCGGCTGCTCCCCGCATGGGTTGGTGGCGTAGATTTGTTCCACATACCACAAATTGTTGCGCTGATTGATCCTGTCGATGAAGATCACACCCGGCTCGGCGACATCGTAGGTGGCCTGCATGATCCGGTCCCACAGCGCCCGCGCAGGCACCGTGCGGTAAACTGCGCCGTCAAACACAAGGTCCCAGGGTCCGTCCTGCTCGACAGCCGCCATAAACGCGTCGGGCACCAGGACTGACAGGTTGAAGTTCCGCAGTCGCCCTGGGTCGCGCTTGGCGTCAACGAAGGCTTCGATGTCAGGATGATCGGCGCGCATGGTTGCCATCATCGCGCCACGCCGCGCGCCTGCCGACATGATGGTGCGGCACATGCTGTCCCACACATCCATGAAGGACAGCGGACCCGAAGCATCAGCGCCAACTCCACGCACCAACGCGCCCTTGGGCCGCAAGGTGGAGAAGTCATACCCGATCCCGCCACCCTGCTGCAGGGTGAGGGCAGCCTCTTTCAGGCTTTCAAAAATCCCCGCCATGCTGTCAGGGATGCGGCCCATGACGAAGCAATTGAACAGGGTGACGGTGCGGTCGGTTCCCGCCCCGGCCAGGATGCGCCCCGCGGGGAGGAAGCGAAACCCGTCCAGCGCCTGATAGAACTCTGCCGTCCAGCGCTCGGAGTCCTGTTCAGGGTCCGCCAGAGCAGCAGCCACCCGCCGCCATGTTGCTGGAATGTCGGCATCAATCGGTGTGCCATCCGGTTGCTTCAACCGATACTTCATCTCCCAAATCTGGCGGGAAATGTCGGCCAAATGGTCCAGACGGCTCACACCGATCAGGCTATCCACGCGTCACCCTATTCCAATCAATGGGTTACAGTCAGCCGTTAGGCTGTGGTGTCAACACGCTGCACCGGTGCCTCACCCGCCTTGGCAACCCCCACCTGGGCCGCGCGCAGCAGACGATCATGGATGGTGTAGCCTGCGCGCACCACCTGCAACACCGACCCACCGGGATGCGCGTCCGACGGCATCTCGAATAGAGCTTCGTGCAGGTTTGGATCAAACCGGTCCCCCGCCGCGGGGTCCACCTTGCGCACGCCAAAGCGCTCGAACACCGCCGTCAATTCGCGCTCGGTGGCGGCCACGCCATCGACCAGATTGCGGGTCGCCTCATCGGTACCTTCGGCGGGAGCTGCGTCGATGGCTCGGCGCAGATTGTCGGCAACCGACAGAAGATCTTTGGCGAAGCGGGCGATGGCGTACTTCTGCGCATCTTCCTTCTCCCGCTCGGTCCGGCGGCGCAGGTTCTCCGCCTCGGCCAGGGCGCGCAGGGCTTGGTCCTTCATGGATGCCACTTCGGCCTCCAACTGAGCGATGCGCTCGACTGCAGCAGCCTCAGGTGCAGTCGCGTCAGGAGCAGTGGAGCCGGCAGCAGCAGCGGCAGTTGCAGCAGCAGTCGCCTCAGGGGTGTCGGTCATCAGGGTCCTCGATCAGTTTAGCGAAGCAAGCGGCCGATCACCTTTGCGGTGTAGTCGACCATGGGAATGATCCGGGCGTAGTTCAACCGCGTTGGACCGATCACGCCAATCGCTCCCACCACCCGCTCGCGGGCGTTGGTGAACGGCGCGATGATTACCGAGGCACCGGCATTGGTGAACAACGGATTTTCGGCGCCGATGAAAATGCGGATTCCCTCGCCCGTTGAAGTGGCGTCCAGAAGTCGCAGCATGGTTTCGCGCGCCTCCAGGGCCTGGAACAAGGCACGGATGCGCTCCAGGTCGGCCACGGCGGTCACGTCGTCCAGCAGGTTTGACTGACCACGCACAATCAGCGTGCCTTCGCCGCCAACCGTCGTCCAGGTTGCCAAGCCTGCGGCAACAACTTTGCTGGCCAGCGCATCGATTTCCGCACGCTCCTGCGCAATCTCCACCATCACGTCGGCGCGCGCCTCGGCAAGTGTCCGGCCCGACAGGCGCGCGGTGAGGAAGTTACCGGCACTGACCAAACTGGCCGCGGGAATGCCGGGTGGCAGTTCCACCAGCCGGTTCTCCACCTCCCCATTCTCGGTCACCAGCACAACCAGTGCCCGCCCAGGTGCCAGTGGCACAAATTCGATGTGCTTTAGCGAGGATTCCAGTCGTGGCGCCATCACGACACCCGCGCAGCCGGTCAGGCCGGACAGGGCAGAGGTCGCAGCCTCCAGCATCTGCCCGAAGGATCGACCGGAGGCCGCGCACTCGGCTTCAATCGCCTTGCGCTCCCCCTCGCTCAAGGCACCGATTTCCAGCAGGCCGTCCACAAACAGCCGCAAGCCGCGATCCGTTGGTACCCGCCCGGCAGAGGTATGCGGCTGCTCCAGCAAGCCGGCATCGACCAAGTCTGCCATCACGTTGCGGATCGTCGCGGGCGACAGGTGCTGCGACAAGCGGCGCGAGAGCGTGCGCGAGCCGACCGGCTCCCCACTCTCCATGAACGCTTCCACCAAATGGCGGAAGATTTCGCGGCTACGCTCGTTCAGTTCCGGGATCATGCTCTGTCACCTAGTGGCTCGATCCCATTGCGTCCAGGCGTCAGGATCGCGCCAGAACGCTTTTTTTGGGTGGTCGCTGTCATGACGCGCCGCAGGGTCTGAAGAAGGCGCCGGGATCCCCCAGCACTTTGGCAAACAGTCCACAAAACCAATGCCTTGCGGGTCAAGCCGGACGGGGCAAGCCGTCTGGAATGATCCACCCGACATGCAGCGCATCACCCAAGACCACTAGGCTGGCACCCGGTCTGCGTCAATCACCATCCGTGCGCTATTGGCACACCATGGGCTGCATCGCCGATCCAGGCAGTGGTTAGACCCGCTGATCCACCAGCGCACCACGGGCTGGCGGTGTGCTAACCCCGGCGGTATCCGGGGCAAAGCCGAACAAGCTGCGGGCACTGGCGATCAAACGGTCAAACACCTGCGACACCGGCGTGGTGCCGTTGGCGGCACTGGTGGCATCGGTTGGATCAGTTGACGGCGCTGGGTCCAGCGCCTCTTCCAGTCGCAGACGGAACAACTCAGAGGCGGTCTCAGGCGCCAGTGTCCCAGCTTCACCCCCGCGGGCGGGCAGAAGGTCGCGCGACCGCTGGCGCGGGTCAGAGGGGTCGCGCAGGGCCGTTGGGTCAAAACCGACGCGCGTCGGGTCCAATTCCTCCCGGCTGACCGGCGCGCCAGGAATCGGCGTCTCGCTCTCCACCAGGATGCGGTAGTAGAGCGCCCGACCCCGCCCGAAGGGCAGTTCCACCGGCACGGTTGCGATCCGGCCCAGTTCGCCAGCACCAGGCCGAGTCGGTCCCACTTGGACGATGTGGCCAACCATCGGAGTTGCGGATACACTGATCTCTGCCATGGGCGTACCATAGCGGAGCAACAATCCATCGTCACCTCCGCCAGATGCGCTAAACGCGCTGCGGAAGTGGCTGGCGCTGGTGGGCGCGGCAGGCTACCTCTCACCGCCCCTTGTCATCCTTGAAGGATTGCCCCGCATGACCCTCGCCATTCAGCGCCCGTCGGGCCGCAACCAGGATCAGTTGCGTGCTGTCACGTTGAAGACTGGCGCGAGCCGCCATGCAGAAGGGTCGTGCCTCGTCATGTTTGGCGACACCCATGTGCTGTGCACCGCCTCTGTCGAGGAGCGGGTGCCGCCGTTCCTGCGCAACAGCGGGCGCGGCTGGGTGACGGCGGAGTACGGCATGCTCCCCCGCTCCACCCACACCCGCACCGACCGCGAGGCGGCCAAGGGCAAGCAGAGCGGGCGCACCCAGGAAATCCAGCGCC
This sequence comes from Alphaproteobacteria bacterium, assembly GCA_004292755.1. GTDB lineage: Bacteria > Pseudomonadota > Alphaproteobacteria > Elsterales > Elsteraceae > RDXE01. The sequence goes on along the minus strand of RDXE01000024.1, from coordinate 186,451 downwards.
TGATTGGTCGGGCACTGCGCGCAGCAATCGACTTGTCAGCGCTGGGGGAACGTCAGATCAAACTGGATTGCGATGTGATCCAGGCCGATGGTGGCACACGCACAGCCTCGGTCACCGGCGCGTGGGTTGCCTTGGCGCTGGCCTGCAACCACTTGGTGCGCACCGGTGCGCTTGCGACCTCGCCGATCATCACGGAAGTGGCCGCAATCTCGTGCGGGCTGTGGCAAGGCCAGCCCGTGCTTGACCTCGACTATGCCGAAGACAGCAAGGCCGATGCCGACGCCAACTTCGTCATCACCGGGGCTGGTGGGCTGGTGGAGGTGCAGGGCACCGCCGAAGGCGCCCCATTCTCCGACCAGCAGTTCCTGCAGCTGCTGGCGCTGGCGCGCGCCGGGATTGCCCAGCTGGTGGATCTGCAACGGGCTGCCGTCGCAGCCGCCTAACACCGACGGGAAACAGAGGACGCGCCATGGGAGCCTATCCGCCGATCGAGCGTTTGGTGATTGCCACCCACAACCCCGGCAAGCTGCGCGAAATACAAGAGTTGCTGGACCCGTTCGGCATTGCCTGCGTGTCGGCAGGCAGTCTCAACCTGCCGGAGCCAGAGGAGACCGAGACCACCTTCATCGGCAATGCGCTGCTCAAGGCGCGAGCGGCGACGGCTGGGTCAGGCCTGCCCGCGCTGGCCGATGACAGCGGTCTCGCCGTCACGGCTCTTGGCGGCGAGCCGGGCATTTACTCAGCCCGCTGGGCCGGACCGACCAAGGACTTCTCCATCGCCATGGCAGCGGTGGAAGCGCGCATGGCGGGCAAGACTGATCGCTCCGCCAAGTTCATCTGCGCCCTGGCACTGGTTTGGCCCGATGGCACGGAAGTGGTGTTTGAAGGCTCGATGCCGGGCACCCTGGTCTGGCCACCGCGGGGCGAGAATGGCTTTGGCTATGACCCCATGGTCCAACCCCTGGGCGACACCCGCACCTGTGGAGAAATGCCCCCAGCCGAGAAGCACGCCATCAGCCATCGGGCGGACGCGTTCCGACAATTGGTCGCCGCGGTGTTTCAGCGATGAGCGACCTGCGGCGTCCGTTCGGCCTCTATCTGCACTGGCCGTTCTGCGCCGCCAAATGCCCCTATTGCGACTTCAACTCCCATGTTCGGGAGCGGATTGAGCATCAGCGCTGGCACGGGGGCCTGCTGGCCGCCTTGGACCGAGCCGCAGCCCCGCTCGCCGGGCGGCGGCTGGACAGCATCTTCTTCGGTGGCGGCACGCCGTCCTTGATGCCTGCCGAGACTGTGGATGCGCTGATCGCCCGCACGCGCCATTGGTTTGACTGTGCCGATGATCTGGAAGTGACGCTGGAGGCCAATCCAACCTCAGCGGAAGCGGAACGGTTCAAAGGCTATCACGCAGCCGGGGTCAATCGGTTATCGCTTGGTATTCAAGCCTTGGATGAAGAAGCTTTGCGCTTCCTTGGGCGCAAGCATGACCGCGCTGAGGCTGAGGCCGCAATTGCCCTGGCGCACAGCGCAGTGCCACGGGTGAGCTTTGACTTGATCTATGCGCGCCCCGGTCAATCGGTCGCCGCCTGGATGGAGGAGTTGGATCAGGCGCTTGTGCTGGCCGCCGGTCACCTCTCGCTCTACCAGCTGACCATTGAAGCAGGCACCAAGTTTGAAACCCAGGCCGCCCGCGGTGACTTGACCATCCCCGATGACGATGCAGCCGGAGAGTTGTGGGAGGCAACCCAACAGCGCCTCATGGCCGCTGGCATGCCCGGCTATGAGATCTCCAACCACGCCCGCGCAGGGCAGGAAAGCCGACATAATCTGGTCTATTGGCGCTATGGCGACTTTCTGGGTGTCGGGCCTGGTGCACATGGTCGGATCACCCGGGGCGACACGAAGATGGCAACCCGTCAGCACAAGGCGCCCGAGACCTGGCTCGCCGCGATCGAGGCCGGGCAGGATGGCATGGCCGAGGTCAGCGAGATTGACCGCGCAGCGCGGCGCGAAGAATTGGTGATGATGGGGTTGCGCTTGGCGGAGGGAATACCATTCACGCGATTCGAGCGCGAGCTGGGCCCCGCCGTGCGGCCCTGGTTTCAGGAACGCACATTGGCGGCCCTGGTTGAGGGCGGATTCATCACCCTGGAGCAGGAGCGCCTGACAGCGACGCCCGCTGGCCGCCAACGCTTGAACGCAGTGCTGGAGTGGCTGCTTGCCGACGGGCACACTCCGTTTGACGCCTGAGGCCCAAGACGTTGTGGAGGGAGACAGCACATGAACACCCTTGATCCGCTGCTCGTAGAGGGCGACGCAGCACTGCAGCGGGGCGACCTGCTGGCGGCGGAGCGTGCCTTTGGTCAGTACGCCAAGGCAAATCCAACCGTGCCCTTCGGGCAGTTCGCGATGGGCATTGTGGCAGAGATCGGCGGCAACCTGGATTTGGCTGCGGCCCGCTATCGCCAAGCCCTGACCATCAGCGACTCCGTGCCCGAAATCCACTTCAACCTGGGCAATGTCGAACGCGCCCGAGGCAACTTCAAGGAGGCACGGACTTGCTTTGAGAATGCGGCACGGCTGCGCGTCGGGTTCGAGCCGCCGATCATTAACCTTGTCTCAATGCTGCGCGAGCAGGGCGATCTCAAAACCGCGCTCACTCTCGCCAAACGCGGGGCCGCACGGGCCGCACCAGAAAGCCCTTTGCGTAAGCTCGTGGCTGAGTTGGAAGCGTTGGCGACTGCCCCGTCGGCGCCGTCCAACTGACCAGACCGGCTGACCTAGCTGCAGTAAATGTCCTTCAGGACACGCAGCAACTCTCCAACCCGGGGATCGGCGATCCGGTAAAACACTGTCTGAGCGGTTTTGCGGGTGGCCACCAAGCCATCGGCACGCAGCCGAGCCAGATGCTGGGACAGGGCGGATTGGCTTAAGCCAACCCGTTCTGCCAGCGGGCCGACGGAGATTTCGCCATCGCCCGCAAGGAAGCACAGCACCAGCAGGCGCCGCTCGTTCGCTAGCAGCTTTAACAGCCGTGCGGCTTCAGATGCTTGAGCCTCCAGCCGTTCCATGCCGCCAGCGGCGTCTTCCAACATGCTTGCCTGCCCTCTCCTGCCCCATCAACCCCGGTGATCTTGCCCCCGACGACGGAACACTGTTACCTGACCATGATCACCGCGCCGGGATCAACCGGCTAAAGTTGTAACCGCCCGGATTAGCTGGCTGCCTGCAGTCGATCCCCCAGCAGAGCATCGACTGCCGCGGCCCGAACCCGGGCGGCGTTGCTGCTGTCGGCTGTGATCCAGGCGACCAACGCATCCACCAGAGCATGGTCTTGGTCATCCGTGCCAGTCGCCGGTCCACCCAGGCGGGTGAACAGGGCTGCCATCAACGGATGGGGCAGTTGCGGAAAGCGCTCAAACACCCGCTCCAACCCGCGCGTCGCCACAATCGCGCGGTCAATCGCACCGGGTGCCGCAAGGTTCTGGTTGGTCCAGCCGCCGACACGCGGCACGCTATGCACCAACCGAAAGCGCAGCCAGCTTGGCAGCACGCGCGGGTGGTCCCGTCCTTCCGGCATCTCCACCTCAGCGATGGCGAGGCAAGCGCTGCCGTCGCTGTTCGGCAGCAAATCCAGACACCAAGCCTCGTCGCCACCCCGCAGCGGCGTCAGCCGCCACTTGGACAGGCGCTCCTCCGCCTCGGCGAAGAGGTCTGAGAAATCTTCAGGGTCAATGGACTGCTCAATTTCAATCGGGCGACCACCGGTCATGCGCTTCCAAGTGAACACATGACGGACCGAGGCTTGATCAGCCTCCACCCGCCGCACACGAGCGCGGGTGCCATCCAGCCAGCCTTGCTGCAACTGCTCCACCCGCGTGCCAGCCCCAAGCACGCTGCGACACCGTTCCGCTGCAGCGGTCACGGGACCGTGTTCAACTTTCAGAAGGTACTTCCGCTCGTTTTCGACTGGCATGTCGACACCCTTGGCTCCCGCCCCGGCGGCACATTGGAACGCGCGTCATAGAGATGCAAAGTCGCACATCCGCGGCGAAACGCCTTAGGCGACCGAAGACAGCAGAAACACGACGCGCTAGCGACAGCGTGTCGCAGTTTGCCGCGACCAGAACCCTCGGGATCGCAAGCGCTGCGGTCAGTTACTCGGTGGCAAAGGTGATGGCCAATTCGGCTGCACCTTCTGGCGGGTCGGCCAGCTCACGCCGGAAGGACGCACGATCCGAGGGAAGCAGCGCCGGGATACCGGAAGAGAACGTCCACACCTTCAAGTCCTGCCGTTGCGCGTTGCGCGCTACAACACGGATCTCCGGAACTGCTCTCGGCCGACTGGAGATGTTGGCGATGGTGGCCTGCACCACCAGCACCGACGAGTCGACGCCATCGACCCGTTGTGATTCGGGATCACGAATTTCCAGCCCGGCACCGGCGACACTGACATCATCCAGACCGATCAAGCCGTAGAGCCGCGCCGCAGGCGGCCAAGCGGCGACAACTTGCTGGCGCCCGACGATCAGACCGGCTGCAGTGCCAAACACCACCACCAGGAACACCAGCCAGCCGATCATGGTGCCGCGGCGACGCGGTGCGTCCTCCTCCGGCATGGCGGGCAAGTTGGAGCCTTCGGGCAAGGGCCGTGGCTCCGTCACCGGCGGCGCCAGGTCCACTGGCTTCGCCATATCGGGAGGCGGCGTCTGGTGCCAGACATGCCCGCAGTTGGCACAACGGACCTTACGTCCGTCAGCGCCAAGCACCTGCGGGTCGACCAGATAGCGCGAGGCGCAGTTCGGACAGGTGACGATCATAGCCAATCAAGTAGCGCAGTGCCGAATTCGCTTATACCGGTCGGATCAGCGCCCCGGCAAGTAAACCCTTGCTACCAGACAAAGAAATATCGCGATTGGCCATCTGGAGCCGACAACGGCTGGACGCCAGAGCGGATTGCGTGCCATATTGCGCAGACAGCACCTGCGCAACCGCGCCTTGAGGATCAACGAAAAGACGCGCCGATGGTCCGGTTCGACAATGTCGGCATGCGCTATGGCTCCGGGCCTGAGGTCTTGCGAGACATCAGCTTCAGCCTCACCGCTGGGTCCTTCCACTTCCTCACCGGTGCCAGTGGTGCGGGTAAGTCTACGCTGTTGAAGCTGTTGTACCTCGCAGCACAGCCGACACGCGGCTTGATCACTCTGTTTGATCGCGATCTCGCAACCTGCCCACGGGATGATTTGCCCGACCTGCGCCGCAGGATTGGCGTGGTGTTTCAGGACTTCCGGCTGCTCGATCACTTAAGCGCACTCGACAACGTCGCCCTGCCTTTGCGAATCGCGGGCATGCCGGAAGACGATATCCGCAGCCATGTCAGTGAGTTGCTGGCCTGGGTGGGCCTTGGCGACCATCTAGAGGCGCGCCCGGCTGTGCTGTCTGGCGGCCAGAAGCAGCGGGTCGCGATTGCCCGCGCGGTGGTGGGCCGCCCGGACCTGCTGGTTGCTGATGAGCCAACCGGCAATCTGGATGACGCATCCGCCCTGCGCCTGTTGCATTTGTTTGAGGAGCTGCACCGTCTGGGCACCACGGTCGTGATCGCCAGTCACAACGAGCAAATGATCGAACGCTTGGGCCACCCCGTGTTGCATCTCGCCGAGGGGCGGCTGTTCAGCCGGAGTGCGCCTTGATGCGCTGGTGGCCAGCCCGGCGGGTCGACCTGCCGCTCGACCGCGACGCCAGTGCCCGCTATCTGCCGTGGGTGGTTGGGGTGATGGTGCTGCTGGCGACCTTGGCACTCGCGGCGGCTTTGGTCTTGGGCTCAGCCGCCGCCCAGTGGCGCGGCGGTTTGACCGGCAGCGCCACGATCCAGATTCCGGCCAGCCCCGATCCTGCCCGGCAGCCTGGGCTGGTTGCCGATGTCGTCGCTCTCGCCACCCGCCACCCAGGCGTGCAGCGGGCCGAGGCACTTGCTGCAGCGGACAGCCAGCGTCTGCTGGCCCCGTGGCTGGGCGAGGCTGCAGCCGGGCTTGCCCTGCCAAGTCTGGTGGACTTGGGCGTTGACCGCAGCCGCTTCGATGCGTCGGCGTTGCAGACTGCCCTTACCCCGCTCGCCCCTGGTGCACTGGTCGATGACCACCGCCAGTGGATCGATGGTGTCAGCCGGACGGCAAGCCTGCTGGAGGTGATGGCGCTCACGATCCTGGCGCTGGTCGGCGCTGTTGCAGTGGCCTCGGTTGCCTTTGCGGTCCGCTCCGGCATGTCGGCCCATCGCGATGCGATCGAGGTGCTGCACCTGATTGGTGCGCGCGACGGCACGATTGCCAACGCGTTCGCCCGCCATGCCCTTCTGGCGGCCGGCATCGGCGGCGTGGGTGGCTGGGGATTGGCTGCTGCAGCACTGTGGGCGATTGGGGCCCAGATGCCCGATGGGTCGGCGGGCCTTCCTGCCATGCTGCACATGGACGGGGTGGATTGGGTGTTGTTGACGAGTGTTCCGGCGATTGCCGCGGTGCTTAGCTTTGCTGCCGCGCGCTTGGCCGCACTCGCCTATCTCCGCCAGCTGCCGTGAGGCAGACCCGGCGCAGCAGGCCACGCGCCCGGCTGTTCCCAGGATTGGGACGCCTGGCCTTGGTGCTTGTGGTGTTGATCGCCTGGACGACCGGCCTCTGGCGCTTTGCGCAAACCCTGCCGCGCGAGGCCGCAGACCTGTCCCAACCAGCTGAGGTGATCGTGGTGCTGACCGGTGGCTCCCGCCGTGTCGCGGAAGGCGTGGCGCTGCTGATGGCCGGGGCTGCGCCGCGCCTGTTCATCTCTGGCGTCCCGCGTGGCGTGCGCGTGGCTGACCTGACCTTGGGCCAACCGCTCGCCCCCACTCTGGTGGAGTGCTGCATCACTCTTGGTCATGCGGCCGAGGATACCATCGGCAACGCCGCGGAGATTGCAGGCTACATGGCGGCGGGCGGCTATCGCACCCTGCGGCTGGTCACAGCCGACTATCACATGCCGCGCGCAATGGCGGAGGTCCGCCGGGCGGTACCCGACGTGCACGTGCTGCCGCATCCCGTGTTTCCCGAAGGATTTCGTCGCGGTGACTGGTGGCGCTGGCCCGGCACTTTGGCGCTGATTGCCGTCGAATACTCCAAGGGCCTGGTGGTGAGCACCCGCCACGCCATCGCCGATCTTGTGACAGGAGAGCCGAAGTGATCGTTGTGCGTGCCGCGTTGTTCAATGTTGGTTTCTTCGGCTGGACCATCACCATGCTGCTGGTTTGTCTGCCTGCGATGGTAGCACCACCGACGACAGTGCGCCGGTTGACGGCTCTATGGGCGCGTGGCGTGCTGTGGCTGGCGCGCTGGGTGGTGGGTCTGGATTACCGGATCACCGGTGAGATGCCGGACGGCGGCGTGATCTTCGCGGTCAAACACCAATCCGCCTGGGACACGATTGTTTTCCTGGCCTGCCTGAAAGAGCCGGTTTACGTGCTGAAGCAGGAGTTGATTCGCATCCCTCTCTATGGCCGTTATGCGCGTCTGGCAGAACATATCGCCGTTGACCGTGCGGGTGGGGCCAGTGCGTTGAAAGCCATGGTCAGCGCTGCGAAGGCGCATTTGGACGCGGGAAGACCAGTGGTCATTTTCCCACAAGGCACGCGTGTCGTGCCGGGCGGCACAGCGCCCTACCACCCAGGTATCTATGCCCTGGCGAAAGAAACCGGCGCACGCGTTGTGCCGATTGCGTTGAATTCAGGCGTGTTTTGGGGACGGCGCGCGTTTCTCAAAACCGCTGGCACGATCACCGTCGCCGTGCTGCCAGCGCTGGAGCCAGGACTGGACCGCCGTCGCTTCATGGGCGAATTGGAACAGCGGATTGAGACCGCAACAACTGAACTGGAAGCAAGCGTCCGCCAGCCCTGACAACCCACCTCAAGCGCGGTGGAGGGCAAGCCCCTCCACCGCGCCAGCGGATCACTCAGTCAACTTGTTGGACAGCCGACAGCACCCAGGCGCCGCCGGTCACCCGCAGGAAGGTCCACACCTCAAGTGTTTCGGTTGCCTGCTCGCGATTGCCTTCGATCACGCGACCCATGCGATCCTCGGTCCAGTCGCGGGCTGACCACCGCATCGCGACCGTCGCATACTCGCGCGCACCCTCGCGCCATGCTTCCGCAACGTCGCCATTGATCAGCTTGCCGTCGGCGATGTGGTTGACGTGACCGAGAGCGGCCATGCGATCCAGTTCCTCGCCGAAGTAGCTTGCCATTTCTGGCGTGGTGACCCGAGCCAAAGCCGCCCGGTCGCCAGCGCTCCAGGCCATCTGCACCCGGCCCAGCACTTCTTCGAACGCATCGAAGTCGGCGGGCTGCAGGCCCAACTCGTCCCGTCCACCAGCTGGCGCAGCTGAACCGCCGCCCAACCCGCCTGGGAACTGGACACCTGCGAGCGGACCGGTCGCCCCGGAACGACCCTGAGGCATACCCGCGTAGGCAGCGGCCATCGCGGGTTGCTGGGCTGGCGAGCGCCGACGGAACAGCCGGATCACCAGGAATACCAAGCCCGCGATCAACGCCGCTTGCAGCAGGAAGCCCAAGATCCCAGCCAGCGAGCCAAGGCCACTAAACAAGCCTGCGCCCATGAACATGCCAATCAACCCAGCACCGACCAGCCCGCCCAGCATTCCCGCCATAAACGGGTTGCGCTGCGCCCAAGACGGCTGAGCGGCGGCGGCACCAGGACGCGCGGCCGTCGCAGGGGACGCCGTGGCGGGTGTGGCAGAGCGTTGCACCGGCGCTGCCGTTGGCGCCACCGAGGTAGCCGGAGCGCTTTCCGTGGTTCTGGCGCCACGGCTGCCAGCGCTGCCGCCAGACCCTGCTCGAGCCTTCGCCTCCGCCAGGGCTGGCGCCAGCGCCAGCACCGCGACCAAGCCCATCATCACCCACCGATTGCGTGTCGCACCGGACCTCATGATCCCTCCTGCAGTCGTATTTCGTGTTTCCTGTCTCATCTTATGTAGGCAGTCCGAGGCTCGGACAAAAGGGGTCATTCACGAACCGGCTGGTGCTGCAGCCACCACAGGATCGCTTGGGGCAGCGGCGACCAGCGTGGCATCGCCAGTCCCGCCTCGGCCAACCGCGCCGCCACCCATTCATTGCAGGTCACCAACGCCGAGTAGCGGCCATGCGCCTCGGCAAAGCGATCCCCCACCCCGTAGCCAGGATGATTGACCAGCACTGCGGCCCCATCGGGACCAGTGCGAATCTGGCGCTGAATGCCGGCCACCAGCTGCCGGTACTGGAAGGGACTCAGCAGGATTGGCTGGGCGCCCAGCGCATGCGCGCGCGGTGTCGCCCGCACCACGGTCTGGCCCGACCCAAACGCAGCCGTGAGCGCCAGGGCAGGATCAAGGTCAGCCCAGGAGGGGGTGGCGAGGTAGAATGCCCGGTCCCCCCAGCCGAAGGCGACCAGCGGCGCCTCCCCCAGATGGGCAAAGATCCCGCGCCAGCTCACACCCGCTGCATCGGTCGGCAAGATCAAGTCGATGTGGACAGCACTGGCCGCGGCATAGATCACCACCGGCCCATCCTCGTCCAGGCCCTCTGGCGCACTGAGACCGCGGGGCAGCAGGGCGCCCAGCCCCAAGGCGACGACCGCCGCCGTGAGGGGGAGACCCACCAGCCAAGCCGACCACACCAACACCCGACGCAGGATCATCCCCATCACTGCCTCCGCGGACCTGCCAAAGTGATAAGAGTCCCCTTGGCAAGGTTGAAGACGGGAGGTACAGATGTGGTGTGGCGAAAAAACGGTGGTGCGTCGCATCCGTGGCTGGTGCGGCGATGGTGGTGGCTTGCGCACTGGCTGGAGGGCCAGCCGCAGCCAGAGCCATTGGGGCGGCGCATGAGCAGTGGATTGAGGTGAAAGCCCCGAACGGTGGCATCGTCGGGTACGTGGTCGCGCGCCATGGCCGGTACGAGGCCCGAGATCGGGAGGGCCGTCTGCTGGGCTATTGGACCCTGGCGCAACTGCATACCACCGACCCCGCGGGCCGCTCGCTCGGCTTCGGCAATTGGACGCTGAAAGTGGTGGTCGACAACGCCCGTCGCAGCGGTCTGTTGCCGCAAGAGTAGCGGTTATCCGCGTAAAGCCGACACAAAATCGGCAATCGTGACCAAGCGTTCGCGCTTCTGGCGTTCGGCCTTCAGAATGGCGTGGACTTGGGCCAAGCTTTCCTGCACGTCCTCGTTCACCACGATGTAATCATACTCATCATAGTGGGACATTTCGTCAGCCGCCTTGGCCATGCGACCGGCGATCACATCGGCGCTATCTTGAGCACGGGTGGTGAGGCGGCGGCGCAGCTCTTCGTAGGACGGCGGCAGGATGAACACCGACACAAGGTCCCGCCGGGCCGCGCGCGCAATCTGCTGGGTACCTTGCCAATCGATGTCGAACAGCACGTCGCGTCCGGCTGACAGTGCAGACTCCACGGCATCGCGCGGCGTTCCGTAGCGGTTGTTGAACACTTCGGCCCACTCCAGCAACTCGCCGCGCTGCACCATGTGCTCAAAGCGCGGCAGGTCGATAAAATGGTAGTCGCGCCCGTCCACCTCCGACGGGCGCCGGGGCCGGGTGGTGACCGAGACCGACATCTCGAGTCGTCCCCGCTCCTCCTCCAGCAACAAGCGGGACAGAGTGGTCTTGCCAGCGCCCGACGGCGACGACAACACGAGCATCAAGCCACGGCGGCGGATCGGGGGCGGCGTTGTCATTCGATGTTCTGCACCTGCTCACGGAACTGATCGATCACCGTCTTCAACTCGATCCCAAGCCGGGTCAGCGCGGTGTCGGTGGACTTGGAGGTAAGGGTGTTGGCTTCGCGGTTAAACTCCTGCGCCAGAAAGTCAAGCCGACGGCCAACGGCACCACCTGCCGCCACCAGATCACGGGCTTGGGCGCTGTGAGCGATCAGCCGGTCCAACTCCTCCCGCACATCAGCCTTGACAGCCAAGAGCGCTACCTCTTGCTCCAGCCGCTGGGGATCGATGCTGCGCTGGCCGGGCTGTGGTTCGGCCAGCACATCGGCCAGCATCGCCACCAGCCGATTGCGCAATGCCGTTGGCTGCGTCACGGCGAGGCTTGCCGCCTCGCCAACCAGCGCGTCAATCCGGTCTATCTGCGCCAGCAGCACGGCAGCAAGACGCGCACCTTCCTCTGCCCGCGCCTGATGCAGAGCGGCACCGGCCGCATCCAGACCCTGGATCAGGAGGGCATCGCGCTGGGCCACCTCCTCCTCTGAGTCCGGTGCATCCTCGCTGGCATCCAGCACGCCTTTGACCTGCAACAGGGCTTCCAGTCGCGGCGGCGATGGGTCCACCCGCGGCACCAGGGCCTGATGCAAGGCCAAGACCCGGGCAATCGCTTCGGCATTGATTTGCAGCGGTCGCGCCCCGGCCAGACGCCGAACCTCCAGCGTTGCACTGACGGCACCGCGAACGCAGACCTTGGACAGGCGGTCGCGCACCGTGGGCTCCAAGCGCTCACAACCCTGGGGTAGGCGCACCCGCAGGTCGAGGCCACGGGCATTGACGCTGCGCACCTCCCACCGCCACGCGAAGCTTGGCTCGGTGCCAGCCGCCTGGGCGAAGGCGGTCATGCTCAGAAGGGGGGCAGCGGGCTTGATCATTGCCCCGTCCTACTCGGTTGCAGGCGCCTCCGGCAACAGCCGAACAGCATTCCCGCATCCAGCCCTGGACCAACGGACGTATAAGCCTAGGTTTTGTGGACCGATTGTAGGCCGATCAGGTGACAGTCGGTGGCCAATCTAGGGGGAATCACCGATGGACGACGTACGCCTGATCCTGCCAGACCCAATCTTGACCCGGCGCGGCGCGATCATGACCTCGCTCGCGACGGGCTTTGCCCTCAGCACCCACCCGGTGCAGGCGCAGACCATGATCACCACGCCGACGGATGGCTTGGTCGCGGGTGAAGTGACTATTCCCATTGGCAGCGACCGCATCCCAGCCTACCGGGCGATGCCGTCGGGTGCAGGGCCGTTCCCCGTGGTGCTGGTGGTCCAGGAAATCTTCGGCGTGCATGAGCACATCAAGGATGTCTGCCGCCGGTTGGCCCGTCAGGGTTATTGCGCCGTGGCGACGGAGTTGTTTGCCCGCCAGGGCGACGTCTCCCGCCTGACGGATTTCAATGCAATCCGCCCGATTGTCGCCGCCGTCCCCGACAGCCAAGTGATGACCGATCTGGACGCAACCGCTGCCTGGGCGCGGGCCGAGAGTCGGGGCCGGGCCGATTGGCTTGGGATCACGGGCTTCTGCTGGGGTGGCCGCATCACTTGGCTGTACGGCGCGCACAACCAAGCGCTGTCGGCAGGCGTGGCTTGGTATGGCCGCACCGTCGGCGAACCAACCGCCAACCAGCCAACCAACCCGGTCGATGTCGCCACGCGCATCCGCGCGCCGATCCTCGGCCTGTACGGCGCTGCGGACACCGGCATCCCAGTGCCGACCGTGGAACAATTGCGCACCGCGCTGGGCAGCGGCACCCGCTCGGAAATCGTGATCTACCCGGACATGCCCCATGCCTTCCATGCGGACTACCGCCCGTCCTACCGCAAGGAGGCGGCTGAGGATGGTTGGCGTCGTCTGCTGGCTTGGTTCGGTCGCAATGGCGGCGTTGCCTGATCCTGCCGCTCGGTAGGGATTGACACGGGGCGGGTGCCGATGAGGCCCCGCCCTTTTGATATGGAGACGCCTCACCCCTTGACCATTGGGTGGTTGGGGCCATCTGCTGACGAGTATGAGCCTTCTCACAACCACCATCGCTCCGACTGAGCGGGCTGCGGCAACGCTGCGCCCCTTCGATGTTGTCCCCTCCGCTACCGAGGCGGCTGACCGCCTCTTGCGCCAAGCCCTGTTTCAGCCATCGGCTGTGGCAATCATGGATGCGCTGGCCGCCATCCTGGTTCAGGCCGGTGTGCCGCTGGCGCGCGCCATGGTCGGCTATGAATTGATCCACCCCTTGATTGAAGGCCAGGGTGTGATCTGGCGCCGCGGCAAGACAGTGGAAGTGGAAACCTGGCGCCATGATCGCGTCGACACGGGTTCGTGGGAGCGGAGCCCGTTCTACAAAATGGAGGTTGAGGGCCTGTTGAGCCTGCGCCTTGACCCAACGGACCCTGCAGTCGTGGCTGCCTTCCCGGTGTTTCGCGACTTCGGGGACCTGGGGCTGACCGATTATCTGGCCCTGCGCATTGGCTTTGATGGCACCGACGATCCCGCTCAGCAATCCGGCATCGTGGTGTCGCTCTCAGCGGATCGCGACGGGTTTCAGCCGGAGCATCTGGTGCTGATCGAGCAACTGCGCACGCCCATGGCGATTGCGTTCAAGCTGGCGAACGAGCGGCATCTGGCCGAAACCGTGATGGAAACCTATCACGGACGCGACGCTGGTCAGCGCATTCTGTCCGGGCGCATCCGCCGCGGCGATGGGGAGTGGCTGCGCACGGTCATTTGGATGAGCGATCTGCGCAACTCCACCGGCTTGGCGGACCAATTGCCCGTGGACCGCTACCTGTCGGTGGTGAACGCCTATGCCGATTGTACCGCCGGTGCCGTACTCGCGGCGGGCGGCGATGTGCTGGAGATCATTGGCGATGCCGTGCTGGGCATCTTTCCGGTGCGGGGCAGCAACAGCGACACCGATGCCGCCCAACGCGCGCTGACTGCCGCGCTGGATGCCCGCGCGCGCCTCGCCCGCCTGCGGGAGAAGGCCGAGTGCGTCTACACCCGCGACATTGAATTCGGCATTGGCATCCACTGGGGCGAACTGGTCTATGGCAATGTCGGCACGCCAGCGCGACTGAACTTTGGCTTGATTGGTCCAGCCGTCAATGAAGCCTCCCGCCTGGAATCCCTGACCAAGCAGTTGAAGCGCCCGATCCTGGTTTCGGGTGCCGTCGCCGCGCTGATCCCGCGGGAGTGGGAAGCCCTTGGCCCGCAGGACTTGCGTGGCGTCGGGCGTCCGATCCAGGTGTTCGCCCCCGCCTGATGGCAGGGGCGATTCCGCGTGGACCCCGGCCTTAGCGTTACAGCGGCTGGGTTTCGGCAAAGGCGCGATAGGCATCGCGCGCGGCCAGACACACCGGCCCGGCCTGGAAGCGCCGGTCATCCAGGGCCAGGAAGGGCTGCACCTTGCCGTAATTGCCGGTGGAGAACAGCTCGTCCGCGTCCAGGAGTTCTGCGTACTCCACGCGCCGCTCTTCCACGGTGTGGCCGCCTGCGCGCAGCAGATCGATCACCCGCTGGCGGGTGATGCCGTTCAAGAAGCTGCCATTGGTGGCCGGGGTGATCACCACGCCGTTCTTCACGAAGAACAGATTGGCCGTCGCAAACTCAGCGACGGCGCCGGTGTGATCCAGCACCACTGCATTGTCCGCCCCCTTTTCGCGCGCTTCTGCAATGGCGCGGGCGGAGTTTGGATAGAGGCAGGCTGCCTTGGCGTCGGTGGGCGCCATGTCTGGGGCCGGGCGCCGAAAGCGGCTTAACACAGCCGTCATGCCCGTACCCGGTGGCATCGGCGCCTCATAAACGGCGATCAAAAACCGCGTCGAGTCCGGGTCCGGCTGCAGCGCGCCAATGCCAGACTCCGCCCAGAACATCGGGCGGATATACAGGGCAGCACCCGGTGCATGACGGCGCACACCCTCGCGGGCCAGCGCCTCAATCTCCTCAGCAGTCTCCCGCGGTGCCAACCCCATCTTGCGCGCACTGTCGATGGACCGTGCGCAATGGCGGGCAAGATCGGGCACCAGCCCATCATAGGCGCGGGCGCCGTCAAAGATCACCGAGGCCTGCCACATGGCGTGGGTCAACGGCCCCATCACCGCGGGGCTGCCCTCGTGCCAAGTACCATCCACAAAGGTCCAACAGATCGGCTGCGGCATCACCATCCCCTTCTCAACGCGTCACCCGTGGCCAAGCTGGGTCGCGGAATTCCTGGAATTCCAGCTTATAGCCATTCGGGTCATTGGCAAAAAACGCATAGACATTGAACTCGGCTGACAGCTCGGGCGGGCCCTCCAGGCTGACCCCCTTCGCTGTCAGGCGGGCATACCAGCCATCGACATCCGAGGTGACCATCGTGAACACCACACCGCGCGGCTCCACCGTGCGGTTGGGGCGCGAACAGATGCCGAGGAACCCGCTGCCACCCGTGCGGTAGATCCGGCAGCAGGTTTGCGTCAGCACCAACTCCAACCCCAACATGTCCTCATACCACTGGGTGGTCGCGGCCAAGTCATGGGTGTAGATGAAGGTGACACATTGATCGATTGGCGGCGGTGCTGCCATCGCTTCCCCCTGAAACAAGCTCCCACACCCAGGGTTAGCGGGGTCACGCCGCGATGTCTTCTGCAAACTTCACACCCCGCTCAGTGCTGATCACAGGGGCGTCCAGCGGGATCGGCGCGGCATTGGCCCGGCACTACGCCGCCCCTGGCATCACGCTGTGCCTCACCGGACGCGATCCGGCCCGCTTAGCCGCGGTTGCCGAGGCGTGCGCCACAGCCGGTGCCAGCGTGTTCACCGCCGTGCTGGACGTGACCGACCGGAATGCCATGCGCACCTGCATAAGCTCCTGGGACCAGCACCATCCCTTCGACGTGGTGATTGCGAATGCAGGCATTTCTGCGGGCAGTGGCCTTGGGGGCGAGAGTGAAGAGCAAGTGCGCGATATCACTGCCGTGAATGTCGCTGGCGTGCTGAACACGCTTGGCCCGGTGCAGGATGCGATGAGTGCCCGCCGGTCTGGACGCCTGGTGCTGATCGCCTCCCTCGCAGGCTATCGCGGTCTGCCGGGTGCGCCAGCCTATTGTGCCTCCAAGGCCTGGGTCCGGGTGTATGGGGAGGGGTTGCGCGGCACGCTCGCTCCAACGGGGGTCGGCGTGGTGGTTGTGTGCCCAGGATTTGTGGAAAGCCGCATCACCGCCCGCAACCCGTTTCGAATGCCGCTGTTGATGTCGGCCGACGCAGCCGCCCGCCGGATCGCGACTGGAATTGCAAGAAATTGCGCAAGAGTTTCGTTTCCCTGGCCCATGGCATTGGCGGCATGGGTCATGATGATTTTACCACCCTGGATAACAGACCGTTGGTTGCATCTACTCCCTTCAAAACCATCACAACCTATGTGACCTTCAATCGCGTCAATATCTGTGTTTCGAGGTTTGGCAATCACGCGCGGTATGCTATCGAGACTGTCGGCAGGGCACGATCCGACGGGGTCTAAGCGCACTAGCGTGGGGAGTGGGTGGTGGTGATGTCGCGTTCCCGCTGCGGGCCGCCGATGGTGGCCATTCGATGAGCGCCGAGCCCTTGGCCCGGTTGTCCCTGGACGTATGCCAAGACCTTGGCAGCGCTGAGCAATCCTTGATTGAGGTGCTGGAAACCTCTCCCTCCGGTGTGGTCATTCTGGACAGCAACGGGCGGGTGATGTTTTGGAACAGCCGTCTGATTGACATGCTGGGTGGATTGCAGGGCGAAGCGTTTGCCGAAGCCGCGGGCCAAATGTTTTTCAAAGATTGGCTGGTGCGCCGCCGGGCCCTGGCTGAATTTGATGCCACCGGTGTGGTGCGCGGGCTGGAGATTGAGCTGATCACCGCCGATGGCCGCGACGCCTGGGCCTCGGTCACCATGCAGCGCATCACGTTTGAGGGCAGGCGCGCGGCTCTGGTCTGGTTCTATGACCTGTCTGACCGCATCGCTGTTGAAAAAGATCTGGAGGCTTCGGAGGACGCGCTGTTGTCCGTGCTCGAGGCCTCCCCGATCGGGGCGACCATTCTGGATCGCAACGGGCGCGTGTTGTTCTGGAACAGCCGCTTGCTGGACATCCTAGGCGTTCAGGGGGCCGATTTCTCCGATGCGGCTGGTCTGGTGCTGGACGGCGATGCCACCTTGCGCGACGGCTTGCTGCACCAACTGGACGACACGGGTCAGGTGCGCGATGCCAGCGTTACCTTGCGGCGCGGCGACGGCACGCCGATCAATGCGCTGGTCAGCATGGAACGGGTGGTGTTCGAGCGTCAAAACGGCGTGCTGACTTGGATTTACGACGTCTCCGACCTGCGGCGCGCACAGGTTTCGGCGGAGGCGGCGGCTCGCGCCAAATCCGCCTTCCTGGCAACCGTGTCCCACGAAATCCGTACGCCGATGAATGGCGTTGTGACCATGGCTGACCTGCTGGCCGATACCGGTTTGTCGACCGATCAGCGCCAGATGGTCAACACCATCCGCGACAGCGGGCGCTCGCTGCTGACCATCATCAATGACATCCTGGACTTCTCCAAAATTGAGGCCGGGCGCATTGAGGTGGAGGTGCTGCCGACCGACTTGATCAATGTGATCGAAGGGTCAGCGGCACTGATGGCGCCGAAGGCCCATGAGAAGGGCCTGCAGTTCCGCACGATGATCGCGGAGGGTGTACCCCAGCACGTGTTGAGCGATGGAGTGCGGGTTCGCCAGGTGCTGCTGAACCTGATCGGCAACGCCATCAAGTTCACGCACCATGGCCACATTGAGTTGAAACTGGAGCCCGGCCCGCTGGGCGTGCGGTTCACGGTGTGTGACACAGGCATCGGGATGGCGCCCGATCAACTGTCCCGTCTGTTTTCCGCCTTCAGTCAGGCGGAGGCATCGACGGCGCGGCGCTTCGGCGGCTCCGGCCTTGGGCTCTCCATCTCCAAAGGGTTGGTGGAGGCGATGGGTGGCCGCATCGAGGTGGACAGCCGCCTGGGCGGCGGCTCTCGCTTCATCGTCGATCTTCCCGCGGTGCCCTGCCCTGCCCCACAACGCTCCGCCGAAGGCGGCGAGAGCGAGGGTGGTGCCCACCGCTGGCGGCCACCGGTTGACAGCGATGCCCGCGCTGCAGGCGTGATGATCCTGTGTGCTGAGGACAATCCCACCAACCGCACGGTGCTCCACCGCGTGCTGGATCGGCTGGGCTTTGCCCACGAGCTGGTGGTTGACGGCGTCAAGGCGTTGGAGGCGCTGCAGGCTCGGCGCGATGATTACGGGCTGCTGATTACCGACTGTCACATGCCCGGTCTGGATGGCTGGGAGTTAACCCACACCATCCGCGCCATTGAAGCGGCTGGCGGCTCGCCGCGCCTACCCGTGTTGGCGTTGACGGCCGATGCCGTCAAAGGCACGGCCGACCAATGCGAAGCCGCCGGGATGGATGGCTACCTGACCAAGCCGCTGAACCTGGATGCCCTGGAGGCGGCGGTGCTCGCAGCCCTGCCCGATCTGGCGGAGTTGCGCACGCCGCTGGAGGAAGAGGTGTCGGCCGCCAGCACGACGCAACTGGTGTCGGTCGACGCGCAGGTGTTGGACCTGACACCCATTGTTGAACTGGTCGGCAATGATGTGGATGCGCGGCGCGATATTCTGACAGGCTTCCTGGAGGCCGCCACACCGCTGGTGGAAGAGGTGGTGACCTACACCGATGGTCCGGTGAAGGGGCCACAAGACGCCGCCCACGGCCTGAAGTCGGCCGCTGCCTATGTTGGGGCGGCGCAGCTGTCGAGCATTGCGGCTGCCATCGAGCAATCGTTCCGCGAGAACCGCATCGCCGACGCCAAGGGCTTGGCCCGCGCTTTGAAGCCAGCCCTGGATGGTGTCGCGCGCGCGATTGAAGCTGTGCTGTTCGAGCAAGAACTGGTGCACATGCGCGCCGAAATCTCGACCATGGCGCAAGCAGGCGACAAGGAAAGCAGCGGCATGCTGGCCAGCGTGGTGGGCATGACCGAACAGGCTGCCAGCCGGATTCTGGAAGCGGCCGAGGTGATCGCCGGCCGCATCGAAGCTGTTGGCGACAGCGAGGAAGCACGCGTCATCCAGGATCAGCTGACCGCGATTTTCGAGGCCTGCAGCTTCCAGGACCTCACCTCCCAACGCCTGCGCCGCGCCATCGCCAAGCTGGCCCAGATGGAAGAGCGTCTGGACGGCATCGTCCGCACCATGGACAAGCCAACCACCCCTACCCCCAACAGCAGCATCCCCGCAGCCGACGATCCCCAAGCCGCCATCGACGCACTGTTCGCGTAACGGGGGAGGCTGCCCCGGGACAAGCCGGACCGCGCTTCGCGGCGCGCGTGAGTTTTTTTTGGCGCGGATGTTCAATCGAGGTGCCGCGGCATCCCCCACCTTCGGGCCAGGAGGTGACGATGACCGTGCGATTGAACCAAACTAACATCGCTGTGCCGCAGGACTGGCTGGAGGAACCCTTGCTGTGGTTCCTGCGCGATCATGCCGGGCTGCGGGCAACCCGCTTTGGCTGCGGGGTTGGCGTCTGCGGGGCGTGTGTGGTGCATGTTGATCGCACTGCGATGCGCTCCTGTCAGGTGCCAGTGCGCGACGTCCTGGGCCGCCATGTGGTCACCCTCGAAGGATTGGCGGCGGGTCAGCCTGACGGGCTGCACCCGGTGCAGCGCGCCTGGATCGAGGCAGCGGTGCCCCAATGTGGTTATTGCCAGAGTGGGCAGATCATGACCGCCGCAGCAGCCCTCATCCAGGGCCAGCCGCCCGCCGGTGTGCGCGCTGCGATGGACCAAGTGATGTGCCGGTGCGGCACACAACCGCGCATCGCCAGAGCCCTCGCCCGCTTGCTGGGGGAGGGGTGAGATGCAGCGCCGTACCCTTCTGAGGGCCATGGCCTCGGTCAGTGGCCTCGGCCTCACCGCCGCGGCGGGCTGCGCATTGTTGCCACCACTGCCCTATCGCCGCGCACCCACGGCCCAGGACGCGGCTCTTTGGCTCACACTGGAGAGCGATGGCACCATCCGCTTGCTGCTGCCGCGTGCAGAGATGGGTCAGGGCATCCTCGCCACTGCCCGCGCCCTGGTGGCCGGAGAAATCGGCTGGCCGCTGGAGCGTGTGGTGGTTGACCTGCCGAACACCACCCGGCTGCCGCCCACCCGTGCGACGGTCGGGTCGGACTCGATCCGCGATTTCGCACCGCTCTTGATCCAGGCCGCAACCGATCTGCGCCGTCAGATGGCCAACCAGGGCTTCCGCGTCGGCGGGCCACTGCCGGAGACCGGCCCGATTGCTGGCGCGACAGCACCAGACTTGGTGCGCGATCTGGTAACGGGACGCGCCACGCCCTTTGCAGGCGACGTACATCTGCCGGGCATGGTGCATGCAACCATCTTGCCGCCGCCGCAGCTGGGCCTCAAGCCAGAGCGCGTCCAAGATGATGATGCCCGTCGCCTGCCCGGTGTCTTGGGCGTGGTACGTCTGGGCCATCGTCTCGTGCTGGCAGCCGAGCGCCGCGGCCAGTTGGACGCGGCACGCAGTCGCCTTCATATCACCTGGACGGGGACGCCGATCCCGGAGACTGCGGTTGCAGACGCCGTCGACATTGACCGGCACCTCGGCATGGGACCGCTGGACCACACGCTGCGGGCCGACCCGGTCTCAGGCCCGTGGGACATTGACCTGCGGCTGGACGTGCCGATGGCAGCCCATGCCAGTCTAGAGCCGCGCACGGCCGTCGCCCAGGTACACGATGGCCGGGCCGAAGTGTGGACCGGCAGTCAGGATATCGGCTTTGTGCAGGCAATGGTCGCCGATGCTCTGGGCCTGCGCTCCGCACAGGTGCGGGTGCAAGCCTGCCGGATCGGTGGCGGATTTGGCTTGAAAACCGTCGGCACGATCGAGCGTGATGCCGCTCTGGCCGCCCGCGCACTGGGGCGCCCGGTACTGCTGCAGCCTGGTCGCGCGGAGGAGTTTGCCGATGCCTTCCACCGCCCGCCCTCCAGCCACCGCATCCGCGCCCGCCTTGGCGCGGACGGCATAGCGGGCTGGCACCATGCCGTGGTCTCTGGTCCGGTGATTTTCACTGACGCGGCATTGACGCCGTTGTTGCGCTTCGCCACCAGCTTTCTCGCCGATGGCGGCGTCTCACGCGGGCTCGAACTGCCCTATCGCAGCACCGCGGCGCGGATGGAAGCCCGTTCGGTACGTCTGCCCGTCGTCACTGGCCCTTGGCGGGGCCTGGGTGCTGCGCCAAATGGCTGGGCGATGGAAACCGCCATCGACGCCCTAGCCCGCCATCACCGGCTCGACCCGCTGGCCTTACGCCGCACCCTCCTGGGCCAGCAGCAGCCGCGCCTGCTGCGGGTACTGGAGGCGGCAGCGGCACAGGCGGACTGGCAGGCGTATCAGGCCACTCCGACCCGTGCCCTTGGCCTTGCCTGCGGCATCTACAAAGCCATGACCTATGTGGCTGTGGTGGCGGAGGTGGAGCGCACGGGCGCCTCAGTACATGTGACCCGCCTGTGGGCCGCCCAGGATTGTGGCCGGGTGTTCAACCCGGACCAGGTGCGCGCTCAGGTGGAGGGGTGCTTGGCTTGGTGCGTGGGCATGGCGTTGGTGGAGAACCTGTCTATCGCCAATGGCAGCTTGAGCGCCACCAGCTTTGCCGATTATCCGATTCCCCGCCTGTCAGACTTGCCAGTGATGGCGGTCAGCCTGATCGACAGCACCGATCAACCCGGTGGTGCGGGCGAGCCTGCGATGGTGGCCGGCACTGCCGCGATCACCAACGCCATTGCGCGGCTGACCGGTGACACTGTCACGCGCCTGCCCTGGCGTCCGACCAGCAGGCCATGAGGGGTAGCCCGGGGATGAGCACGGCGTTGGCGCCCGAGGATCGCACCAGCGCCGTGCTGGTGAGGTTGCTGCATCACTCCATGACCCTGCACGGTCTAGCGCCGAGGCCCTGGGACGACACCGGTGCGACCACAGCGTTGCAGAACAAGCGGCGTCTGGCCGAGCAGGCTTTAGCCCAGGCTGGCCCTGCTCCCCTGTTGCGGGTGGGGGAGGCGCTGCCCGCCCTCGCCCATGCACCTCTGGTCATGGCCTTGGTCGCAGCAGAGGATGGTGCGGGCGTGCTCACCCGGTGGACCCGACTCGCGCGCTATTTCCACCTCCGCTACCCGGCGCAGGTGGTGGCGCTTGGCCCCGGCCACGCCCGCATCGCACACCCCGGCGCACCCAATGACCCGCCGGGACCAGCCCTCAACTTGCTGTTAGCCGGTGCCATGGCCGGGTTGCTGCGGTGGCAAGGGCAAGCCCAGGTGCGCCTTGCCTTCGGTCCAGAGGCGACACCGGCACTCGACCATGATCGCGTGGTGCTCACGCAGTTGCCGCCCTGTCTTGAGACCAATGTATGGCAGTTGGACTGGCAGCCCACCCCGTCTCAGCCACCAGCACTGCGCCCATCGCGCGGTCCGGCCCTGGTTGAGCGCATCCGCCAAGTGATCAGCCGTGACCTGCTGCGCCCGTGGACCGTCGCCACCCTAGCCCACCAAGTGGGCCTCAGCCCGCGCAGCTTGCAGCGCCACCTCGCACAAGCCAACACCAGCCTCACGAGCTTGCGCCACCAATGCCGCCTGGAGGCCGCAACGGCCCAGGTGCTGACCACGACTACGCCGCTTGCCGACATCGGCTTCCTCTGCGGCTTCGCCGACTCCGCCCATTTCCACCGCACCTTCAAATCCAGCACCGGCCTGACGCCGCGTCAGATGCGCGGAGTTGAGGAGTCAGTGGCGTCGCCCTAATCCCGCCGCAACCCCCGCTCGCGTTCGATTTGGCGCCAGCGTTCGACGTTACGGTTGTGGTCGGCGAGGGTGCGGGCGAAGGCGTGGCCGCCGGTGCCGTCGGCGACGAAGTATAACTCGTCGTGAACGGCTGGCTGGGCGGCTGCCAAGAGGGAGGCGCGACCGGGGTTGGCGATGGCGCCGGGGGGCAGGCCGTTTACTTGATAGGTGTTGTAGGGGTGGCGGAGGTCCAGGTCCGCGCGAGTGATCGGGCGGTTCAGCACGCCGCGACCGCCAGTGACGGCAAACACCACCGTCGGGTCCGATTGCAGACGCATGTTGCGGCGCAGGCGGTTGACGAACACCCCAGCAATGCGGGTCCGCTCTGCCTCAACGCTGGTTTCCTTCTCGATCAGCGAGGCAAGCGTGACCAGCGATTGCGGGTCTGACAGCGGCAGACCGGTCACGCGGCGGCCCCACGCATCGGCGACGGCTGCGTTCATGGACCGTTGCATGCGCGAAACCATCTCCTGGCGCGTGTCGCCCCAGGAATAGTGATATGTCTCGGGTAGCAGACTGCCTTCGCGCAGCCCAATCGGCAGCGGCCCCTCCAGCCCTTCGGCGGCATCGATCAGGGCCATCACCTGGGCGACGGTCAACCCCTCCGGCACCGTGAGACGGCGAACCACGGTCCGGCCTTCCTGCACCTGCCGCAGGGCCGCCAGGGCAGACACCCCAGCGGGAAACCGATACTCGCCCGCGCGCAAGGCGCGGCGCTGGCGCAGGTGGGTCGCCAGCTGGCGCACAAGCTCAGGGTCAGCGATCACCCCAGCCTCGCCCAACTGGCGGATCACGCTGGTGGTGCTGGCGCCGCGTGGGATCACAAGCTGCACCTCGCGGGGGGAGGGGCCAGGACCCGTGAACAGCAGCCAGCCGTACCCCACCCCGCCAACGGCGAAGCCAACCAGCGCCAGGATCAGACAGAACAGGCTGGCCAGGATGCGCATGACCAGCCCTATCCCCTGTCGTTACGACGCCGGAACAAACAGCAGGCTGGAGTTCGTGCCACCAAAGCCAAAGGCATTGGACAGCGCAGCCCGAATCGTCCGCTGCTTGGCAACCTTCGGCACGAGGTCGAGGTCACACCCCTCGGACGGATTGTCGAGGTTGAGAGTGGGCGGACAAATCTGGTCGCGCAGCGCCAGGATCGAGAAGATCGCCTCCACCGACCCAGCTGCCCCCAGCAAATGGCCAATGGCCGACTTTGTGGACGACATCGAGACCCGCTCCGCCGCGGCGCCAAACAGACGCTTTACCGCCTTCACTTCGATCTCATCACCCAGCGGCGTCGACGTGCCATGGGCGTTGATATAGTCAACATCGGCCGGGGTGAGGCCCGCGCGGTTGAGTGCGGCCGTCATCGCGCGCAGCGCACCATCGCCCTCCGGGTGCGGAGCGGTGATGTGGTAGGCGTCGCCCGACAGGCCGTAGCCAACGATCTCGGCATAAATCTTAGCACCGCGCCGCTTGGCATGTTCGTACTCTTCCAGCACGACGATGCCGGCGCCCTCGCCCATCACAAAACCATCGCGGTCCTTGTCCCACGGACGAGACGCAGCGGTTGGACGATCATTGAAGTTGGTTGACAGGGCACGAGCCGCAGCAAACCCACCGATGCCGATCCGACTGACGGCAGCCTCGGCCCCGCCCGCCACCATCACATCGGCATCGCCATACTGGATCAAGCGCATGGCGTCGCCGATGGCATGGGCGCCAGTGGCACAGGCCGTCACCACAGAATGGTTTGGGCCGCAGAAGCCATAGCGCATCTGAACATGGCCAGACGCCAGATTGATCAGGCTGGACGGGATGTAGAACGGCGACAGCCGACGCGGTCCCTTCTCGTGCAGCACAACGCCGCCCTCGGTGATGCCGATCAGGCCACCGATGCCGGAGCCGATGATGACACCGGTGCGCTCCTTCGCCAGGGCGTCCTCGGGCTGCCAACCTGCGTCGGCGATGGCTTCCTGTGCGGCCGCCAGGGCGAACACAATGAAGTCACCGATCTTGCGCCGTTCGTGGGCCGGGGCAACCTTGTCCGGGTCGAACACCCCCTCTTCACCATCTGCCGATGGCGCCAAGGGAACCTGCCCCGCCACTTTGCAGGGAAGGTCCGAGACATCGAAGGACTGGATCGCCCCAAGGCCGGACCGGCCCGCGATCAGGCGCTTCCAGGTTACGTCGACACCGGCCCCCAAGGGGGTGACCAGGCCCAGCCCGGTTACCACCACCCGCCGGTCGAGGGGATTCGCCTTCACGCCAGGCCCCGCCGTCTCGCTTACGCGGCCTGAGACTTCTGGATGAAGTCGATCGCGTCCTTCACGGTCAGGATCTTTTCCGCCGCGTCGTCCGGGATCTCGCAGCCGAATTCTTCTTCAAACGCCATCACCAGCTCGACGGTGTCGAGGCTGTCGGCGCCCAGGTCATCGATGAAGCTCGCATTCTCAACGACCTTCGCGTCTTCGACGCCCAGGTGCTCGATCACGATCTTCTTCACGCGCTCGGCGACATCGCTCATCTGACGGATTCCCTTGAGATGGTAACGGAGAACAAACCAGTGGTTGGGGTGGGGCTGCCGCACTGGGCAGCCTTCTTAAGCCTGGGCGTCACCCGCGCCCAGTTGGAAAGCGCCGTCGTCTAGCACGGGTGGCACCGCAATGCCAGCGCCGCCAAACAGGCACGATGTCGCCGTCTAGGGCATCGCCATGCCGCCATTGACGTTGAGGGTCTGGCCGGTGATCCAGCCAGCCTCGGCACTGGCCAGGAAGGTCACCGCAGCGGCCACATCCTCCGGCGTGCCAAGCCGACCCAGCGGGATCCGGCTGGTCAAGGCGGTTTTCTGATCGGCACTAAGGGCATCGGTCATCGGCGTCACAATGAAGCCGGGGGCGACGCAATTGACGGTAATCCCGCGCGACGCAACCTCCTGCGCCAGGGCCTTGGTGAAGCCAATCATGCCCGCTTTGGACGCAGCATAGTTGGTCTGCCCGGCATTCCCCGTGACCCCAACGATGGAGGCGATGCCGACGATCCGCCCAGCCCGCCGCTTCATCATTCCCTTCAGGGAGGCGCGCGCCAGACGCATGCCAGCCGTGAGGTTCACCTGCAACACTAGGTCCCAATCCACATCCTTCATGCGCATCAGCAGGGTGTCCCGGGTCAGGCCTGCATTGTTGACCAGGATGTCGTAGCTGGGCAGTTGGGCTTCGGCGTCGGCGATCAACCCGTCGGCAGCGGTCGGGTCCGACAGGTCGGCCGCCCGCACCAGGGCGCGCTCACCCAAGCGGGCAGCCAGTGCCTCAAGCGCGTCAACGCGCGTGCCGGTCAACATCACGGTCGCCCCACACCCGTGCAGGTGCGTGGCAATCGCGGCACCAATACCACCGGAGGCTCCTGTCACCAGAGCGCCACGACCGGTCAAATCAAACATGGGAGGTCTCCTCACCCAACCAAACGCCCAACCCGCAGGCTTACAGCCGTGCTGCCAGTGCCTCAGCCTCTGCCGGGGTGGCAACGCCCACGGCTTCAAGGTCTTTGACGATGCGCCGGGCAAGGCCCGCCAGCACTTTCCCCGATCCAACCTCCGCCAGCGCGTCCACCCCAAGGGCCGGCAGCGCTGCGACACAGTCGCGCCAGCGCACCACGCCGGTCACCTGCTCCACCAACTGGCGGCGGATCGCATCGGGGTCGCTGGTTGCGACGGCAGTGACATTGGCCACCAGCGGCACGCTGGGCACGCGAATCTCTGTGGTTGCCAGCGCCTCAGCCATCGCGTCTGCGGCTGGCTGCATCAAGCGGCAATGGAACGGTGCCGAAACATTCAGCGCAATCGCGCGCTTCGCCCCATGCTGTGGCGCCAGTGCAATCGCCCGCGCAACAGCGGCAGCAGTGCCAGAGATCACCACCTGCCCGCCGCCATTGTCATTGGCGGGGTCCACCACGTCGCCCTGTGCGGCCGCCTCGCAGAGTGCAGCCACCGCGGGCATCTCCAAACCCAGGATTGCAGCCATCGCCCCCTCGCCCACGGGCACGGCTGCCTGCATCGCCTCGCCACGGCGGCGCAACAGTCGCGCCCCATCGCTGACCGACAGTGCGCCGACCGCAACCAGGGCCGACCACTCGCCCAACGAATGACCCAGCACAGCGCGGGCCAGGTGGTGCACCGGCTTGCCCGTCAGATGCTCCAGCACGCGGGTCGCCGCGACGCTGACCGCCATCAGCGCCGGTTGGGTGTTGCGGGTCAGCGTGAGGTCGCTCTCGGGCCCCTCCGCCATCAGGCGGAAGAGGTGCTGGTCCAGCGCATCATCGACTTCTTGAAACAAATGCCGGGCCACGGGAAACGCCGCCGCCAACTCCTGCCCCATGCCGATGGCTTGGCTGCCTTGGCCGGGAAACATGAAAGCAAATACGCTCACGACTGCACCTTTCCGCAAGCCCGACGGGCGGCAAGCGATTGTCCCGCCTTGACGCCGCTGTCAAGCAAAAGCCCGTGACTGCCCCCTCAAGATCGGATCATTTGGCGGAAAATCCACACCAAACCCTTGCATCCCGCGCCGCGATCCGTATTGTCCGCGCCCTTGCTCCTTGCCGGCGGCGCCGGCTTGGCCCGATCCGTTTGTCTTCGCTGCGAAGCAACGCCGGGCCGCATCAGCCATAAGGAGTGCAAGTCTGTGGCATTGTACGAAACCATCCTGATCGCGCGCCAGGACATCAGCGCAGCGCAGGTCGAAGCCCTGACCGAACAATTCACCGGGGTGCTGACCGAACAAGGCGGCGCGGTCACCAAGACCGAGTATTGGGGCCTGAAGTCCCTCGCCTACCGCATCAAGAAGAACCGCAAGGGGCACTATGTGCTGTTCAACATCGACGGGCCGCCGGCGGCGGTGCTGGAGATGGAACGCACCATGCGCATCAATGAAGATGTGCTGCGCTTCATGTCGGTTCGCGTCGACGAGTTGGAAGAAGGCCCCTCGGCGATGATGCAAAACAAGGGTGACCGGGAGCGTCGGCGCCGGGATGGCGACGGTGACGGTCGCGGTGAGGGAGTTGAGTGATGAGCAACGAAGCACAAGCTGGCGGTGCTGGCGAGGGTCGTGGCGGCGAAGGTCGTGGCGGCGGGCGTGGCTTCAGCGGTGGCGGGCGTCGCCCGTTCTTCCGTCGTCGCAAGTCCTGCCCGTTCTCCGGTCCGAATGCGCCGAAGATCGACTACAAGGACGTGAAGCTGCTGCAGCGCTTCCTGTCCGAGCGCGGCAAAATCGTGCCGTCGCGCATCACGGCCGTGTCGGCCAAGAAGCAGCGTGAACTCGCCCAGGCGATCAAGCGCGCCCGCTTCCTGGCTCTGCTGCCGTACCTGGTGCGCTAGGCCGATCAGTCCCGAGATATCATCCCGACATGACTGACCACCCGCCCAGCCAACTAGGCCCGGCCTCCGCCCCTGACGGGATGCGGGCGCTGATGCTTGCGTTTGCGTTGGGCGGGCTGTCCGCCGCCCTGTTCAGCGCCTTTGCCAGCGGCGCGCCGATCGCATTGCTGCTGATTTACCTGGCGGGCGTGCCGTTCGCCTTGGCGGCTTTGGCCTTGCCGATTGGCTATGCGGGCATCGCTGGCGCCACGGCACTCCTGGTCCTAATCCCGGTTGGCAGCTGGGTGTTGGCGCTGGTCTACAGCGTGGTCGTGTTATCCCCCCTTGCCCTGCTCTGTGGTGCCGCTATGCGGCCCACGGTTGATGGCGACGGACGGCAGACATGGCCGCAGGCGGGGCGCCTGCTTGTGGTGCTCTTGGCGCTTGGCAGTGCCAGTGTGGTTGGGCTGGCCCTGTTCGGGTTCGGCTCCGAAGGGTTTGCCGATCAGATGGTGCGCGAGGTGGGAGCCGAGTTCGCCAGACTGCTTGGTGAGGAGGCGTCTAACCCGCAGGTTGAAGGCAGCATTCGCTTTATCGTCGGGCTGCCCGCCGTGCTCTGCCTGTCTTGGCTCGGCATGCTCACGGTGAACGGCCTGATCGCAATGGCGGGGGCGCGCAGCCTCGGCTGGTTGCGTCGGCCTGCCATCAACCTGTCGGAGTTGGAAGCACCGCGCTGGTTGTTGCCGGTGATGGCTGTCGCACTCGCGGCGGCCGTGCTGG
The DNA here is from genome assembly GCA_004292755.1 of Alphaproteobacteria bacterium. Classification (GTDB taxonomy): domain Bacteria; phylum Pseudomonadota; class Alphaproteobacteria; order Elsterales; family Elsteraceae; genus RDXE01. Next base: position 157,659 of record RDXE01000024.1, on the reverse strand, counting down.
GCGACGGCCTGCTGGCCTTCTTTGGTCGCAACCTCTCGCTGGTGATGACAATGGCGCTGGTGTTCAGCGGACTAGCTGTTGTTCACGCGCTGGCGCGGCGGTTGGGCCGTCGGATGTTGGTCTTGGTGCCAACCTATCTCGGGATTGTGGTGTTCGTGTTGCCCCTCGCGCTGGTCGCGGTGATTGGGCTGGTTGATCAAGTAGTGCATGTCCGGCGCCGCCTGCTGGCGCCACCGGATTGAGGCTGAGGAGAGAACCATGATCGAAGTCATCCTGCTTGAGCGGGTTGAGCGGCTGGGCCAGATGGGCGACATCGTGTCGGTGCGTCCTGGCTTTGCCCGTAACTTCCTGCTGCCCCAGAAGAAGGCGCTGCGCGCCACCACTGCCAACAAGCAACAGTTTGAGGCCCGCAAGGCCCAACTGATTGCCGACAACTTGAAGCGCAAGGAAGAGGCGGAAGCCGTCGCCAAGCGCATGACCGGCCTGAAGCTCGCCATGGTGCGCGCCGCCGGTGAGAGCGGACAGCTGTTCGGCTCGGTCGCCGCGCGCGACGTGTCGGAGGCTGTCACCGAAGCCGGTTTCACCATCAACCGCGCCCAGGTTCAGTTCGATCGCCCGATCAAGACCACTGGTCTGCATGACGTGCGCATCCAGCTGCACCCGGAAGTGCCGGTGACGGTGGTGCTGTCGGTCGCCCAGACCCGTGACGAAGCCGAAGCCCGCCTGAAGACCAGCGAGCCAGCCCCGGCGCCAGAGGCTGAGGCCGACGCCGCCTAAGCGCCGGACCTCTGACATCGTCAGCCTCGCGGTTATGCACGCCCCTCGCCGGGAACCCTGGCGGGGGGCGTTCTGCATGTGGGGGGATGGCGACGATCACCGCCGCCTCTTGTGGCCGATTCGCAGCACCCCGGCAAATTCGACCTGGACCGGATCGCTGGTCGCACTTATCCCCAATCCCCTTATTGTCCACAGGCTGTCTCCAGCCGAGGCTGAGGGTAGAGTGGTGCCATGGATACACCGCTGCCGATTGGATCCCTAGGCCTCCCCCAGACCCAGGTGCGCACCCCGCCCCACAGCGACGAGGCGGAGATGGCGCTGCTGGGTGCCTTGCTGCACAACAATGCGACCTATGAAAAGGTCTCCGAATTTCTGAAGCCGATGCATTTCGCCAACCGCCTGCATGGGCGCCTATACGATGCCATCGGTCGGTTGATCGAGCGTGGGCAAATCGCCGATCCGATCACCCTGAAGCACGCCTTCTCCCAAGACCCGGACCTTGATGGCGGGGTTGGCACCAGCTACTTGATGCAGTTGGCAGCCTCAGTCACCTCGGTGATCAACGCGCCGGACTATGCGCGGGCGATCTTTGATCTGTACTTGCGCCGCCAGCTGATCGACCTCGGCGAGACGGTGGTGAACGACGCCTTTGTCGACGATCTGGAACGCGACGCGAAACGGCAGATCGAAGAGGCGGAGGCCCGCTTGTTCTCCCTTGCCGAGACGGGGGAGACCGAGGGGGGATTCAAGGCATTCAAGATCGCGCTGAAGGGGTCGCTGCAAACCGCTGAGGCGGCGTACCGCCGGGATGGTGGCTTGTCGGGTGCCGCGACCGGGCTTGATTCGCTGGACCACCTGCTGGGCGGCTTGCACCAGTCGGACCTGATTATCCTGGCCGGGCGCCCCTCGATGGGCAAGACCGCGCTGGCGACGAACATCGCGTTCAACATTGCCGCCTCCGATGCCGATCCGCACACGGGTCGCCGCCCTGTGGTTGGGTTCTTCAGCCTGGAAATGAGTGCAGAGCAACTGGCGACGCGTATCCTGGCCGAGCAAACAGAGATTCCCTCCGAGCGGTTGCGGCGGGGCGAGTTGTCGAATGATGATTTCGACCGCATGGTCGAGGCCAGCCAGCGGCTGGAGCGGCTGGGACTGTTCATCGATGACACCCCGGCTCTGACTGTCCAGGCGGTGCGCACCCGGGCGCGGCGGCTGAAGCGCCAGCAAGATGGCCTGACCCTGGTGGTGGTCGACTATCTGCAACTGCTGCGTGGGTCCAGCCGGGCGCAGAATGAGAACCGGGTTCAGGAAATCTCTGAAATCACCCGCGGCTTAAAAGCCATCGCGAAGGAGCTGGAGGTGCCGGTGGTGGCACTGTCCCAGTTGTCGCGCGCAGTTGAGCAGCGGGAGGACAAGCGCCCACAACTGGCTGATCTGCGCGAGTCCGGTTCCATCGAGCAGGACGCCGACATCGTGATGTTTGTGTTCCGTGAAGAATACTACTTGGCCCGCGCGGAGCCCATGCAGCGCCCGGAAGAAGACATTCAGAAGTACCAGGAGCGCCACAATGCCTGGAAGCAGCGCTGCGAGGCGGCCTATGCTCTGGCAGAGGTGATTGTGGCCAAGCAACGCCACGGCCCGATTGGCCGGGTGACGCTGCGGTTTGATGGCGATACCACGCGCTTCTCCAACTATGTGTCCGACGATCACCTTCCGGCTAGTTACGAATGACCGCTGCACGCTTGGACATTGACCTCACGGCCATTGTGCGCAACTGGCGAACCGCAGCCGCGGGGCGGCGGGCCGATGCTGTGATCAAGGCCGATGGGTATGGGCTCGGCGCGCTGGAGGTCGGGCGTGCCTTGGTGGCGGCTGGCTGTAGCCGCCTGTTTGTCGCCCATCTGAGCGAAGCCGTGGTGCTCCGGGCGGCGTTGCCCGCACCCGAAATCGCGGTTCTGAATGGCTTGACCGCAGGGTCAGAGTCGGCGATGCGCGCGCATCGGCTGCTGCCGGTGCTGAACGATGGCGACCAGCTGCACCGCTGGACCGAGAGCGGCGGCGGCCCTGCCCTCCTGCATATAGACACCGGCATGGAGCGCCTGGGCGTCGCCTGGGCAGACGCGCCTGCGGTGCTCGCCAGCCCGGCCATTGGGCGGGCATCCTTGGTGGGTGTGCTGTCCCACCTTGCCGTCGCCGACGAGCCAAACCATCCGCTGAACGCCGTCCAACTGGCCCGTATGCGCGAGATCGCAGCGGCACTGCCGGGGGTGGAGGCGAGCCTCGCTGCATCCTCAGGCTGTTTCCTGGGGCGGGAGTTTGGTTTTGACCGCCTGCGTCCAGGGGCGGCGCTGTTTGGCATCGCCCCGTTGCCGGGCCAGCCGAACCCGCTGGCCGCCGTGGTGCGGCTGCAGGCACCCGTGATAGCCGTCCGCTGGGTGGAGGCAGGCACCAGCGTTGGCTATGGCGCCAGCTGGGTGGCCCCGCGCCGCAGCCGGATCGCAACCCTGGCCCTCGGCTACGCCGATGGCTATCTGCGCCACGGCTCCAATCGGGGACGGGTGTGGTTTGGCGATCAGGCAGCCCCGCTGGTTGGCCGCGTGTCCATGGATTTGATCACCATCGACACCACTGATTTGGCCGACCCACCGGTACCCGGTGACTGGGCCGAGGTGATCGGCCCCCATCGCCCGGTCGACACTGTCGCAGCCGACCTTGGCACCATCGGGTATGAAGTGTTGACCAACTTGGGGCAGCGGTTTCAGCGGCGCTATCACAGCTAGCAGCAGCGAGGCGCCCCTTGCATTCCATCCCCAGGCGCGGGCAGATAACGCCACGCACTGGCTGGTCCCGGTCTGGTGCCAGTTTGGCTCCGGCGGTGTGACTGGGGCTGTGCCCTCTTCTGTGAGTGTTCCCCAGCATGGTGCTTCTTCAGCCGATCGGTCGAGCCGTCCTAGCGTTGCTGGCAGCGACTGGCCGGGTCGCGCTGTTCACTGGCCCTGCCGTCGGCCATTGCGTCAGCCCGCCCATCTATTGGCGCGCGATCTTGCGCCAGATGGTCGATATCGGCTTTTACTCGCTGCCAGTGGTTGGATTGACCGCGCTGTTCACTGGCATGGTGTTGGCGCTGCAAAGCTACACCGGCTTCGCCCGCTTCAATGCCGAGGGTGCCGTTGCCAACGTCGTCGTGCTGTCGATGACGCGCGAGCTTGGGCCGGTGCTGGCGGGGCTGATGGTGGCGGGCCGAGTTGGGGCGGCGATGGCAGCTGAGATCGGCACCATGCGGGTGACCGAGCAGATTGACGCTTTGACCACCCTGTCGACCAATCCGATGAAGTATCTGGTCGCGCCGCGCATCGTCGCGGCCACCCTTGTGATGGTGCCGCTGGTGCTGGTGGCCGACATTGTTGGTGTGATGGGTGGGTGGCTGGTGTCGGTCACCAAGCTGAACTTCAACTCCTCCACTTACTTGTTGAACACATTGACGTTTGTCCAGACGATGGATGTGGTGTCCGGTCTTGTGAAGGCGGCTGTGTTCGGGTTTGTGGTCTCGTTGATGGGTTGCTATCACGGCTTCAACAGCCGTGGTGGCGCGCGCGGAGTGGGAACGGCGACGACCAATGCGGTGGTCAGCGCTTCAATCCTGATCCTGTTGCTGGATTATGTTCTCACCGCAATGTTCTTCGGCGCATGACCGCGAAACTATCATTGAGGGACGTCACCAAAAGCTTTGGCAGCAAGACTGTGCTGGCCGGGGTGACCGTTGACGTCCAGCCAGGGGAGTCGCTGGTGATCATCGGCGGCTCCGGCACGGGCAAGTCGGTCACGCTGAAATGCATCCTGGGCCTGCTGGAGGCCGATGGCGGCAGCATCCACTGCGATGGGCGGGAGATCACCCACGCCCGGGGAGCGGAGCGGGCAGCGTTCCTCAGCCGCATTGGCATGTTGTTCCAGGGGGCTGCGCTGTTTGACAGCTTGCCGGTCTGGCAAAATGTGGCCTTCGGCTTGATCCAAGGGCGCGGCATGGCGGCTCTGGAGGCGAAGGACGTGGCGCTGACCAAGCTTGCAGCCGTTGGGTTGGGGCCAGAGGTAGCGGCCTTGTTCCCGTCGGAACTGTCAGGCGGCATGCAAAAACGCGTCAGCCTTGCCCGCGCGATTGCCACTGACCCCGAAATCCTGTTCTTCGACGAGCCGACCACGGGCCTTGATCCCATCATGGCCGACGTCATCAATTCCCTGATTCGCGACCGGGTGGATGACCTCGGCGCCACGGCGATCTCGATCACCCACGACATGGCGAGCGTGCGCAAAATTGCGACCAAAGTGGCAATGCTCTATCAGGGGCGGATCATCTGGTGCGGCCCCGTGGAGGAGATCGACCACAGCGGCAACGCCTTCGTTGATCAGTTCATCCATGGCCGGGCGGATGGGCCAATCCGCATGGCTGTGCGCGCTGGCTGAGCGTGGCGCGCGACCGCAGCCACTATGTCTGCCAGTCCTGCGGCACGGTGCATCCGAAATGGGTGGGCCGGTGCGAAGGCTGCGGTGCATGGAACACGCTGGTGGAAGAGGCGGCAGCCCCCCCAGGACCGGGGGGCGCCACCACGCAGCGCCGGGGCCGCGCCGCCCGGCTGGAGGTGGTACCCCTCGCTGGTGCAGAAGAGCCGCGCCCGCGCCGCACCACCGGCCTTGCGGAGCTAGACCGCGTCGTCGGCGGTGGATTGGTGCCGGGTTCAGCCATTCTGGTCGGCGGTGACCCCGGCATCGGCAAATCAACTCTGTTGATCCAAGCCACGGCACGGCTGGCCGAGGGGGGATTGCGCGCCCTTTACATCTCTGGCGAAGAAGCCGTGGATCAGGTCCGCCTGCGTGCCGCCCGGCTCGGCATCGCTGGCGCACCTGTCGAGCTTGCAGCCGCCACCAGTGTGCGCGACATCACCGCGGCCCTCGGCGACGGGCGGGCACCCGATCTTGTCGTGATCGATTCGATCCAGACCATGTACCTCGACACGCTGGACAGTGCTCCCGGCACCGTTGCCCAGGTGCGTGCCAGTGCCGCAGACCTCATCCGCGCCGCCAAGCAGCGTGGATTCTGCCTGATCCTGGTTGGTCATGTGACCAAGGAAGGCACCATCGCAGGCCCTCGCGTGTTGGAACATATGGTCGACACCGTCCTCTATTTCGAGGGCGAGCGCGGACACCAGTTCCGCATCCTGCGCGCGGTGAAAAATCGCTTCGGCGCCACCGATGAGATCGGTGTGTTTGAGATGACCGATCGCGGCTTAAGCGAGGTGGCAAACCCCTCTGCCCTGTTTCTGGCAGATCGTCGAAGCGATGTCTCGGGAGCGGCGGTGTTCGCTGGTATGGAGGGCACGCGCCCCGTGCTGGTGGAAATCCAGGCGTTGGTGGCACCCTGCGCCTATGGTACGCCGCGCCGCGCTGTGGTCGGCTGGGACAGTGGTCGGCTGGCGATGGTGATGGCTGTCCTGGATGCGCGCTGCGGCCTCGCCATCGGGGGGCATGATGTCTACCTCAACGTGGCTGGGGGACTGCGGGTGGCCGAGCCTGCTGCCGATTTGGCGGTGGCGGCGGCACTGGTTTCTGCGCTAACGGGAGAGCCGGTGCCCGCCGATGCTGTGGTGTTTGGAGAAATCGGCCTTGGCGGTGAGGTGCGCCCTGTCGGTCAGAGTGAGGCCCGGCTGAAAGAAGCAGCGCGGCTTGGCTTTGGCGTGGCCTGGGCACCAGTGTCCCGCAGTCCGGGGCGCATGGCGGCAGTGGACGTCCAAGGGTTTGACCGGCTGATTGACTTGGTCGCGCGGCTGGCCGCGACAGCGCCGGGCGAGAGATGACGCCAGCCGTCCGTGCCGGACGCGCGTTGAGGAGGATGATGGGTTCATGGGGTTCGCGACCGCTGATTTGATCGTTCTCAGCCTGTTGGCGCTGTCTGGCGTCTGGGGCTTCATGCGCGGCTTCGTGCGTGAAGTGTTGGGAATCGCGGGTTGGATCGGTGCTATCGCCGCGACCTGGTTCCTGTTCCCCCATGTCCGCCCCATCGCGCGCGACCTGATCGCGATTGAGGCGATCGCCGATGGCGCGGCTGGCCTGGTGATCTTTCTGATTGCGTTGGTGGTGTTCTCCTTGATTGCGGGCACCATTGCCCAGCAGGTCCGCAGCAGTTCTTTGGGTGCGCTGGACCGCACGCTGGGTTTTCTGTTCGGCCTGGGGCGCGGTGCGTTGGTCGCCTGTGTGGCGCTGGTGGTAATCAGCTACTCGGTGCGCCCCAGCCCGCTGCCATTCTGGATTGCCGAAGCACGCACCCTGCCGATCCTGCAACGGGGTGCGGACTGGCTGACCAGTGTGTTGCCCATTGACAGCTGGACCGATCGCATTCGCCCGGACGCGCCCCCCACCCCATCGCGGTCTGGTGCCGCAGGGACAGACAGCAGCGGTGGGTTACAAGCCCGTGACCTCATGGCGCCACCGACGTCACCGAGAGGGGGTGCGCAGGGGCAAGGAGCCGTCTATAACGACGCCGAACGTCGGCAGTTGGATCAGTTGTTCCAACCGCAACGTCCATAGCTGTTGGTCGTCGCTGGTGGCGCCTGCACGCCGCTCGTGCGGTTCGCGTCCAATCCGTTCTCGTTCGATGTCCATTGGCCGCTGACCTGCGGCCCTGGGGGAGTGTTCGTCGATGATCCTAACCACCCATCCGTTCGACGACGATCATCTGCACGAGGAATGCGCGCTGTTCGGCATTTACGGGCATCCCGACGCCGCCAAGCTGACGGTGCTGGGCCTGCATGCCCAACAGCATCGCGGCCAGGAAGCGTCGGGCATCGTTGCGTTCGATGAGGGACAGTTCAACGCTTACAAGGCGATGGGGTTGGTCGGCGACAGCTTCTCCTCAGAAGCCGTGATGAAGCGGTTGGTGGGTCATTCAGCTGTCGGGCACAACCGCTACTCCACAACGGGTGAGACAGTGCTGCGCAACGTCCAGCCGTTGTTCGCTGAGTTTGCCTTCGGCGGCATGGCGTTGGCCCACAATGGCAATTTGACCAACAACCAACTGCTGCGCCGCCGCTTGCAGCAACGCGGCTCGTTGTTCCAATCAACCACCGACACCGAAGTCGTGGTGCACCTGATTGCAACCTCGCTGGGGGAGACCCTGGTGGATCGTATGGTCGATGCACTGCGCCAGATCACCGGTGCCTATAGCTTCGTAGCCTTGATCGACAACGCCTTGATTGGTGTGCGCGACCCCATGGGCGTGCGGCCGCTGGTGCTGGGGCGGCTGGGCAATGCCTTTGTGCTGGCATCGGAAACCTGCGCCTTCGACATCATCGGCGCCACCTTCGAGCGCGACATCGAACCAGGCGAGATGGTGGTGATCGATGGCGACGGCGTGCACAGCCGCCGCCCCTTCCCCGCGGCCAACAGCCGGTTTTGCATCTTCGAGTACATTTACTTCGCCCGGCCCGACAGTTTGGTGGAGGGGCACTCGGTCTACGAGGCGCGCAAACGCATTGGTGCAGAACTGGCGCGCGAGACCCATGTGGATGCCGACCTCGTGGTGCCCGTGCCCGACAGCGGAGTGCCCGCAGCCATTGGCTATGCCTCAGAAGCCCGCGTGCCATTCGAGTTGGGCATCATCCGCAACCACTATGTTGGTCGCACCTTCATTGAGCCGACCGACACCATCCGAAACCTCGGGGTGAAGCTGAAGCACAACGCCAACCGCGCCCAGATTGCCGGCAAGCGGGTGGTGTTGGTGGACGACAGCATTGTGCGCGGCACGACCTCGAAAAAGATCGTGGAGATGGTGCGTGCGGCCGGCGCGCGCGAAGTCCATTTCCGCATCGCCAGCCCACCCACCACCCATTCCTGCTTCTATGGTGTCGATACACCTGACCAAGCCAAGCTGCTGGCGCACCAATATTCAGTTCAGGGCATGGCGGAGTATATCGGAGCCGATAGCCTTGCCTTCCTGTCGATTGATGGCTTGTACCGCGCCATGGGCGAGGCAGGACGCAGTCAATCGCCGAAGTATTGCGATGCCTGCTTCACCGGAGACTATCCCATTGAGCTGACGGACGTGAATGCCGGGCAGTCTCAACCACAATTGCTGTTGGCGGAATCCCAGTAATGGCTGCTCCCATGGATCGCCGCGTTGCCTTGGTCACCGGTGCCTCGCGCGGGATTGGCGCCGCCATTGCCCGCCGGTTGGGTCAGGAGGGGTGGCACGTCGTCCTCGCCGCACGAACGACGGGCGGGCTGGAGGCGACCGACGATGCCATCCGTGCCGCTGGGGGCAGTGCGACCCTGGTGCGCATCGACCTGACCAAAACGGAGGAGATTGACAGCCTTGCCAACGCGCTGGCCGACCGGTTCGGACGGGTTGATGGCTTTGCTGGCTGTGCAGCCCAGTTGGGCACACTCTCCCCCATCGGGCACCAGGACCCAAAACTGGCGGAGCGGCTCTGGCAGTTGTCGGTGCAGGCAAACTGGCGATTGATGAGTCACTTGACTCCGCCCCTGGCGGCCGCTGGCGGCTGGGCGCTGTTTCCGATCAATCGGGAGGCGATAGGCGCGCCATTCTGGGGCATGTACGGCGCCGCGCAGGCAGCGCTGGCGAGCTTGGCCGATAGCTGGGCTGTCGAGCAGCAAAGCCACGGGCTGCGGGTGTTGACCCCCGATCCAGGACCAACGGCGACGCGTCTGCGCGCCGACGCCTATCCGGGCGAGGATCCGGCATCGCTGCAATCAGCCGACCAAGCCGCTGCAGCCCTCCTCGCCCCCCTCGGCTAAGCCCATCTCAGCACGTGTGGCGGCTTAGCCCCGCCAGGGCAGCACACCCGATGGCAGGCGGTGACGCAGGCGATCAGCCGCCAGCATGCCCAGCACTGTCATCGCGATGATCAACACGGCCAGGGCGGAGGCTGCCTGGATCGCTCCCCCCTGCTCCAGGGAGAACACCACCACCCCCAGCGTCTCCCACCCCGCTGACCAGAGCAGTGCAGACACCGTCAATTCATTCATCGCAATCAGGAACACCAGGATCGCCCCGGCAGCGGCAGCAGGCGCCACCGCGGGCAAGGTGATGGTCCACAACCTTCGGGTGAATCCCGCCTGCGCCAGCCGCGCTGCCTCGTCCAATCCACGATCCAGCCGGGCTGCAGCGCTGACCACGGGGCGTAGGGCCAGGGGCAGAAAGCGCGCCAGATAGGCAATCAGCAGCAGCCAAAAGGTGGCATACAAACTCACGCCCAACCCCGGCAGCGGCGGCAAGAAAGCCAGGATACAGCCCACAGCCAGCACGGTTCCCGGCAAGGCATAGGGCAACTCTGCCACGCCAACCATCGCCCGCAGGGTCCAGGACCGCTGCGCTGCCAGCATGTGGGCCAACGGCACAGCCGCCATTGCCAACAGAACCGCCGCCATGCCCGACAGCAGGAGAGAGGTTTGCAGCGCCCGGTGACTGGCATCGTGCTCAAACAGGATGAAGCGATAGCCAGCGAGGCTCACCGTCTCCCACGTCGGGGCGACGCCAAGGGCGGGGGCGAGCGAGCCACCAATCAAGGCCACCATCGGCGCCACCAATAAACTCGCCAGGACCAGAGCCACCAGCACCAGCAGCGGCGTGCGCCAGCGCCCCAACGGCATCGGGGCCAGCCCTGCGCCGCCTTGCAGCGGCACGCGCCGTCCCCGCAGGCACAGCGCCTGGACTGCCAGCGCGCTGCCCACCACCACCGCCAACACCATCGACAACATCGCCACTTCCGGCAACACCCGCGGCCCGAAGCCAGACAGTCGCTGATAGATCAACGTCGGCAGCACTGGCACCCGGGCTGGAATGCCCAACACTGCGGGAATGCCAAAATTGCCCGCCGCGGCCGCAAAGGCGAGGGCCGAACCAGCGGCAAAGAACGGCAGCAGCAGCGGCACCAGGATCGTACGAAGAACCACCGTCGGGCTGGCACCAGCCGACCGCGCGGCCTCGACCAGATCGCGCGGAATACCGGCCAAGCCTGCGCGCACGGTCAAGAACACCAGCGGCGCCTGCTCCACCCCCAACAGGATGGCAATCCCGGTCGCACTGTAGAGCGGGTTGGCAGTGCCGGAGGCTGGCGCCAAGCCAAGCGGCGCCAACACCACACTGCCCGGCCCTAAGACCTGCATCCACGCAACTGCCGTGATCTGCGGCGGAATCACCAAGGGAATCAGAAACGCGAACGCGATCAAGTCGCGGCGGGGCAAATCAGTTGTGCCCAACAGGAGCGCCATGCCGCCGCCCAGCAGCAGGGCCACCAGGGTTGCAGAGCCCGACAGGGTGAGGGTGTTGAGCGTGGCAGTCCAGGTTTGGGGGCGGGCGAGAACCCGCTCCGCCACAGCCAAACCCGGACCCACCAGCTCCATCGCCAGCCGCGCGAGCGGCCAGAGGCTGATCGCCAGGATGGCAAGCACCAAACCCGCAAGCCACAACCGCTCGCCAACGCTGACCCTGTGCCAGCGTTGACTCACTCCGGCCAACATTGGCCGTATGCTGCGGGTTTGATTGCTCACCAAGGACTTAGCCGCCGAACAGGTTGGCAAACCGCTCCTTGGTTTGCTCATCCGTGCGCAGCAGCATCTGGATGTCAGATTCCAGCAGCTTCACAGTCTCCAGTGCCGGGAAGGTCGCCGGTGCCGGAACACCGCGCCCAATTGGCATGTAGCCCATGGCGACAGAGAGGTCTTGGCCCGCGCGGCTCAGCAGAAAGTCAATGAAGGCGCGCGCGGCAGCTGGGTTGCGCGCAGTGGACAGCATCGCCACTGGCTCAGTGATGCCGGTCACCCCTTCGCGCGGGAAGATGAAGCGCACGGGTGCGCCCTTGGCCTGCTCGTTCAAGCCCATGAAGTCGACGATCACGCCGAACATCCGCTCACCCGTCGCAACCGACCGCAGCACCTGACCATTGCCACGCACCGCAATCGCGCGCTGGCGGGCCAGACGCTCGATCCACGGCCAACCCAGCGCTGGGTCGGCGCCGAGGGTGCCGAAATGGATCGCTGCGGCACCGGAATAGAGCGGGCTTGGCATCACGACTTGCCCCTGGGCCTCAGGCCGCGCCAGATCGGCCCAGCTTTCCGGCTGGAACGGCGCATTGGCATGAACCAGAATGCCGGTGGTGATCCGCTTGGTACCGAACCAAGTGCGGTCAGCGTCATAGCTGCCCGGTGGCAGCAGCGACACATCAGCCTCGCGATACGCCGCCAAGCGATTGTCCTGCTTCAACTGGGCCATGGTCATCGCATCGGCGATCAACAGCACGTCCGGCTGCGGCGCGCGGGCCGAGAATTCAGCCTGCAGGCGGTTCATCACTTCTGTCGTGCCGGAGCGGAAGGTTTCCACCCGCACCCCTGGATGCAGCCGGTTGAACCCTTCAATCGTGCGCCGGGCATCGGCCTCCGGCTGAGAGGTGTAAAGCGTCAGAGTGCCCGACAGGGCTTGTGCATGCGCACCGGAGGCGAATGCCACCCCCATGGCAGCCGCAGCGATCACAGTCCACAACGTCCGCATCGTGCTTACCCCTTTAACAAACCAGCCCGCCTCGCCCCCGATGTGGGGGCAAGGTCGGGCAACGGTGTCGCACCCTCTGATCACTCAAGGTCAGCCCCATGACCAAAGCATGACATTTTTGTGACGTAAACGCACGATGCGAACGCCATTGCTGCACCGGTCCGGCGGCCTAGGGCCTAGTCATCCACGTCTTCCGCCAGTTCCTCCCCCGGTCTGGGGGTGACGGGGATGCGGTAGTTGCCAGTGAACCAACGCCCGAGGTCGACATCCTTGCATCGGGCGGAGCAGAACGGACGAAATGCCGGGGTCTCAACTGGCTTTTGGCAAATCGGACAGGAAGCTCGGCGTTTCGCTTCATCGGGCAGGCTCTGGTTGGTCATCACTCCTCCACCACCTGCCACAGGGCACCATTGGCTGGCGTTGGCGGCAGACTGGACCACGTTGGCGCAATCCCATAGCGCGCTGCCACGGCCGGCAAGCGCTGGGTCAGCAGGGGCACCAGCACCTGCGCCACCACCAAGGTAGCCCGGTGCGGTGGAACGGCGACCCGCCGCGCCCACGCGCGCACTGCAGCTGAGAGTACAGCCTCCAGACCCGAGAGATCCTCCGCCAAGCTGGCGCCGGGCTGCGGCAGGGTCAGCTCCAGCAGGCCGGTCCGGGTGAGACCGTGGCACTGGCCGCCCGCAGCACGCGCCAGCGATTGCGCTGTGGTCAACCAGGACGGCGGGTCGGACTGGCGCATCAGGTCGACCAGCACCAAGCCACCAAGGCGGCGCAGGCGTAGGGCTGCGAACAGGCACGGAATCACCCTGGCGTTGATGGCATCGGCACTGTCGCTGGCGCCCGCACGATCCACATCGACGGCAACCAAGGCAGCCGTCGGCTCCAGCCGCATCAACGCACCGCCTGGCAGCGGGATCACTGGCTGCAACGCAGCCTCAATGGCACCCTCCACCTGGTGTTCCACCCCGGCATCCAAGGTGACGCTGTAGCCGCGCGCGGCCAACTGGGGCCGCAAGGGCGGGTGATTGACCACCACAGCCTCCCCGCCCTCGCTGACACGATCCAAGGCATCGGGAGGTGGGCTCAGCACCATGGGTGCGGGACCAATGGCCGACCACGCCGCCGTTGCGGCGCGCAGCCGCGTGAGGTCGGCCACCAAATCCGCCTCACCCGCCCCCGCTGCGGCCGAGCGGAGCATCCACCCCTCCCCCTCTTGCACATGGGGGGCAAGCAGTGCCCGCAACCGCTTGCGCTCTGCCTCGGATAGTTTGCGCGAGGCTTGAAGGCCGGGGCTGGCAGGCTGGGCAACCAGAAGCCGCCCTGGCCGCTCTGGTCGGGCAGAGACGGCCACGGCTTTCCCGCGTGCCCGACCGCGCACCACTTGCACCACAACGGCGCTGCCCTCCGGATGGCTGATGCCGTTGAGAAATCCATCGCCCAGCGGGCCAAGGCTCACGAAGCTGGCGCCGAGGTCGGCATCAACACGCGTCACCCGCGCGCGAACCACGGCCCCTGTCGGATCAGGGGCGCCGCGCTCCACCAACAGGTCAGTGATCGTGCCATCAACCTCACGCGCGATCCATCGCTCCCCCGGCTGGTCTACCACCAGGAGCCGGGTCGTCACGCCTTGGTCCAGCTCAGACCAGCGGCAGACAAGAGCCGTGCGGTCTCAAACAACGACAGGCCAACCACATTGGAGTAGGACCCACTCAGCGCTTGAATCAACGCAGCCGCCCGGCCCTGGATGGCGTAGCCGCCAGCCTTGCCGTGCCACTCGCCCGAGGCGAGGTAGGCAGCCCGCTCGCGCGCGTCCAGCCGCGCAAACTGCACATGGCTCACCACCAGCCGCACCCATTCGCGACTGCCAGCAACCACAGCAATGCCGCCATGAACCCTGTGCCGCCGACCCGAGATCAGGTCCAGACATTCGGCTGCCACAGCCTCTGTTTCTGCCTTGGGCAGAATGCGCCGTCCGACGCCGACGACAGTATCCGCGGCCAGCACCACTGCGTCGGGGTGCCGCGCAGCCGTCACCCGAGCCTTGGCGAGGGCAAGGCGGCGTGCGTGTGGACCCGGCAATTCGCGCGGTAACGGGGTTTCGTCGATGTCGGCAGGGTCGACGTGATCGGGGGTGAGCCCGATCTGCCGCAATAGGTCGAGCCGCCGCGGGCTGGCCGAGGCGAGCACCAACCGGGGCCGAGACGGGAACGTCACCCGTGCCGCCCGCCGGTAAGCACCGGCTGCACTTACTTGAACCGAAAGGTGATCCGGCCCTTGGTGAGGTCGTACGGCGTCATCTCAACCTGGACGCGGTCGCCAGCCAGCACGCGGATCCGGTTCTTGCGCATCTTCCCGGAGGTGTGCGCCAGCACCTCGTGGTTGTTATCCAGTTTCACCCGGAACATGGCATTCGGCAGCAACTCCGATACCGTTCCGTCAAAGGTGATCACATCTTCTTTGGCCATTTCGGCTCCTTGCCCGACAGCGGCGGATATGTCTTATGCCGAAGCGCCGAGGTCAAGCCTTGCGTTCGGCGATCAGCCGTGCGCGGCCAGGATAGGAGAGCCAGAGATGATCCGCCGCCCCTTGGTTTTGGCAGCGTTGGCTGCTGTGGTCGCCACGGTCCTGCCCCTTATAGCGCCAGCAGCCCTGGCACAGGAAGTTGGCCGTGCGCAGCGGGTGGTCAATACGGTTTATGGTGGTGGCTTGCTGTATCGGCTGCAAACCGGCCAGCCCGTGGTGTTCAACGAGCGCATCAGCACGGCAGAGGCCAGTGCCACCTCGATCGCGCTGGGTGATGGCTCCTTCCTCGAGCTTGGCCCGCAGGCGGAGGTGACCCTTGATCGGTTTGTCGTGGACTCTCGATCCGGTGTGACCGGTGTGGTGCGCATGACCCGCGGCGCCCTGCGCTTTGCGGGCACGCCCGTGCCAAAGCGCATCGACATCGAAACCCCATCGGCCTCAATCGGGATTCGCGGCACCATCCTCTCCGTGCGGGTGACAGCTGCCAGCACGGAAGTGGAGGTGACCGAGGGGACCGTCACGATCACCGCCGCAGGCCAGGTGCTGCAGGCGAGTGCCGGCCAATTCGTCCTTGTCGATGGCCCTGCCCGCCCACTGGTGCGTCAACCAACCCCTGCCTTTCGCCAGGAGATGCAACGCGTGTCGAGCTTGCTGGGGCCAATCCCAGTGGTTCGCGCAGCTGCACCCACCGCACCCAATCCGAGTGGCACCGAGCCGGTGATGGACGCCAGCGGTCGGCTGCTTGGCACCCTTGGGCGTCGTGCCGATGGCATGCTGGAGGTGCGCGACCTCACCGGGCGGTTGCGCGGCTATGTCGACCCCGTGCGCAACCAAACCCTGGACGCCTCGGCCCGGGTGATTGGTCCTGGCAATCTTGCGCCCACGCTGTTGGGCGGGCGATAGGAGGCGGGATGGCTCAGGCCGACTGGTCTTCTCTCCCATGGCGACGGCGGAGGGCTGCTGCTATGGTCCGCCCCGCCATGGCTGACCACGACTCCCTCCCAGACGCGCCCGCGGATGCGCCGATCCGCTCCGGTACGCCTGCCAATCCATCCAGCGCACCGTCCGCACCCCGGCTGTCGGAGAACGGGCGCGTCACCGCGTTGGAGCGCGAGGCCCGTCGGGCAGCCGCGCTCCGGGAGAATCTCAAGCGCCGGAAGGCCTGGGCGCGCGGTGTCGCTGCAGGCAAGAGTGAGCCGTCATGAGGTTATCGGACCGCGATATCGAGGCGCATCTGGCCGCCGGGGCGATCGTCATCACGCCAGAACCAGACTCCAACCGGATCAGTGGGGTCTCGGTTGACCTTCGCCTCGCGAACCGGTTCCGCCCGTTCCACTACCACTCAGCCCCGTTCATTGATTTGTCTGGGCCGCGCGACCAGCTGCAGGACGCCATTGACCGGGTGATGGGTGATGAAATCGTGCTGGGTGAGGGCGACGCATTCTATTTGCACCCCGGTGAGTTGGCGTTGGGTGTGACTTTGGAAAGCCTAACCCTGCCCGATGACCTAGTGGGGTGGATTGATGGTCGCTCCTCCCTCGCGCGGCTGGGATTGATGGTCCACGTCACGGCACACCGAGTCGATCCAGGTTGGTCTGGCGCGATTGTGCTGGAGTTTTTCAACAGCGGGAAACTGCCGTTGGCCCTGCGCACTGGTATGACCATCTGTGCGATCAGCTTTGAGGTGCTGTCCAGCCCGTGCCTGCGCCCGTACTCCGCGCGCAGCGACGCGAAGTATCGCGGCCAGTCCGGCCCGACACCGTCCCGGATCAGCGGCGACCGGTTGGTTTAGCCGATGGCAGACACACTCCGATGACGGCCCCCGTATGACCGCGCCAGCCATGAGCGACGCCCTTGTGATCCGCGGCGGTCGCCCGCTGCAGGGCACGTTGCCGATTAGCGGCGCGAAGAATGCAGCCCTGCCGCAAATGGCTGCCGCGCTGTTGAGCGACAAACCGCTCACCCTCCTCAACCTGCCGCACCTGTCCGATGTCGCGACCATGGCAACGCTGTTGGCCGAGCATGGTGTCGAGTTGGAATTGGCGCAGGAAGGCGGCGCCAGCCACTTGACCCTCACTGCCGCCCGCGTGCGCTCAACCGTGGCATCCTACGATCTGGTTCGGCGGATGCGCGCCTCGATCTTGGTGCTGGGGCCACTGCTGGCACGCACAGGCAGCGCGAAAGTTGCCATGCCCGGCGGCTGCACCATCGGCGCACGCCCCATTGACCTGCATTTGAAGGGTTTGCGCCAATTGGGCGCCACAGTGGAACTGCGCGATGGCTTCATTGACGCCAGCGCCCCACATGGCCTGACCGGTGCCCGGATTGTGCTGCCGATTGTGTCAGTCGGTGCCACGGAAACCCTGATGATGGCGGCCAGTCTGGCCCGTGGGCAAACCCTGCTGATCAACGCCGCACGCGAACCAGAGGTGCAAGACCTCGCCCGCTGTCTGGTCGCGATGGGCGCGGAGATCAGTGGAATTGGCACTGACACGCTGGTGATCACGGGCAAACCGCGGCTGGGCGCCGCCCGTCACCGTGTCATCGTCGACCGGGTAGAGGCTGGTACCTATGCCATCGCGGCTGCCATCACCGGCGGACGCCTGCATCTGACCGGTGCGCGGCGCGATGACCTGCCCGCCTTCTTGCAAGTGCTGGAGGACGTTGGCGTCGAAGTCGGGGAAGACAGCGATGGTATTCTGGTGGGTGCCAGCAACCGTCGCCTGACAGGAGTGGATTTGATGACGGAGCCATTCCCCGGCTTCCCGACGGATCTACAAGCGCAGATGAT
This sequence comes from Alphaproteobacteria bacterium, assembly GCA_004292755.1. Classification (GTDB taxonomy): domain Bacteria; phylum Pseudomonadota; class Alphaproteobacteria; order Elsterales; family Elsteraceae; genus RDXE01. The sequence goes on along the minus strand of RDXE01000024.1, from coordinate 140,011 downwards.
GGCGTTGATGGCGGTGGCCGATGGCGCCTCCATGATCACCGAGACGATTTTTGAAAATCGCTTCATGCATGTGCCTGAATTGTGCCGCCTCGGTGCCAATATAACGGTTCACAACGCGTCCGCTCATGTTCGTGGCGTGATGGGGCTCAGTGGTGCACCGGTGATGGCAACAGACTTGCGCGCCTCTGCGGGGCTTGTTGTCGCAGGGCTTGCGGCAAGCGGAGAAACCATCATCCATGGCGCAGACCATCTGGACCGCGGCTATGAGCGGTTGACTGAAAAACTGTCCCGCTGCGGCGCTGACATTGAACGGATGAGACTCTCTTGACCCTGCCCGTCTTGCCACCTCTGCGCCTGAAAGCCGCCGACATCGAGGATGTGGCGGTGATCTCCGCCTGTCTTCAAGACGCCATCCTCCCTGTCGCTGACGCCGAATGGCTGGCGGAGGAGCGGTCGTTCGTGATGGCGATCAATCGCTTCCGGTGGGAAGCGCCGCGCGACGCCGCCCCCAGTCGCATCCATGCGGGTCTGCGCATCGCAAGCGTGCGCAGCATTCAGTCCAAGGGGTTTGATCGGCGCCAGCGCGATTTGTTGCTGAGCCTGTTGGCGCTAGACTGGGCCCCGGACAGCCAAGCTGCCGATGGCACTGGCACGCTGACTTTGATCGGTGCGGCCGACCGCTCCTTGCGCTTTCAAGTCGAGCGATTGCTGGTCACCCTAGAGGACTTTGGCGAGCCGTGGCCCGCAGCCAGCCGCCCGACCCACAGCGTGGTGCGAGACTCGGAGCAAGGAGACGGGCGATGACCGTCGAGGTCGAACCGCTGGTGATCGCCATCCCCAAAGGCCGCATCCTGAAGGAAGTCATGCCGCTGATGGCGGCCTGCGGCGTTGAGCCGGAGCCGGAGTTCGCAAACGAGGACAGCCGCAAGCTGACCTTTGCAACCTCCCTGCCCCATGTTTCGATCATCCGGGTGCGCAGTTTTGACGTTGCCACCTTCGTCGCTTTCGGTGCGGCCCATCTGGGCATCGCAGGCTCGGACGTCCTGATGGAGTTCGAGTATCCGGAGATTTACGCGCCACTGGATTTGCGCGTTGGCCGCTGCCATCTGGCCGTTGCGGAGCCGAAAGAGACCGCGTCGACCGACGCTCCCGGTCGATGGAGCCATGTCCGCGTCGCCACCAAGTATCCAGAAGTCACCCGTCGCCACTTCGCCGCGCGCGGGGTGCAGGCGGAGTGCATCAAGCTGAACGGCGCCCTGGAACTCGCCCCCCAGCTGGGCTTGTGCCAGCGGATTGTTGATCTGGTTTCGTCCGGTGCGACGCTGCGCGCGAATGGACTTGTCGAGGTGGAGCGGATTGCGGAAGTCTCCTCTCGCTTGGCGGTGAATCGCACCGCGATGAAGACGCGACCGGATGAGATCCGCGACTGGATTGACCGCTTTGAAAGGGCGAGCCGTGCCACGCAGGCTTGACGCAAGCGCACCTGACTTTGCTGCCGCCTTCGCGGCAGTGCTCGATGCCACCCGCGATACGCCTGAGGATGTCGACGCTGCGGTGCGCGCGGTCCTGGCAGCCGTGCGGGCCGAAGGGGATGCGGCAGTCAGCCGCTTCACGGCGCAGTTTGACCATGTCGCACTCACAGCAGCTGAGTTCCGCGTCTCGGCTGACGAGGTGGCGGCGGCGGTGGCGGCTTGCCCGGCTGATCTGCTGGCTGCACTCGATCTGGCTGCCAAGCGGATTGAAGCGTTCCATCAGCGCCAACGGCCCGCTGACCTGGGCTACACCGACAGCACGGGAACCAAGCTGGCGCAAGTGTGGCGCCCAATCGAGGCGGTTGGCCTGTATGTGCCGGGTGGCACCGCGGCCTATCCATCCTCTGTGCTGATGAACGCCCTGCCCGCGCGGGTGGCGGAGGTGCCGCGCATCGTGATGGTCACCCCTCCGCAGGGCGGGACGATCAACCCCCTGGTCCTCGCCGCAGCAAGCCGTGCGGGGGTGACCGAGATCTACCGCATCGGTGGCGCCCAGGCCGTGGCCGCGCTGGCCTTCGGCACAGAGACCATCCAGCCGGTGGACAAGATCGTCGGCCCCGGCAATGCCTATGTGGCGGCGGCCAAGCGCCAGGTGTTTGGCCGCGTTGGGATTGATTCGATCGCCGGTCCCTCGGAAATTCTAGTGGTGGCTGATGCAGCCAACAATCCGCGCTGGATCGCCGCCGATTTGCTGTCCCAGGCGGAACATGACCCGTCGTCACAAAGCATTTTGATCACGGATAACAAAGACTTCGCCGCGGCTGTTGAAGCAGCAGTTGATGACATTCTGACCACCCTGCCACGGGCGGCGATTGCCGGCGCCTCCTGGCGCGATCATGGCGTGGTGATCACAGTGCCCAGCCTTGCCGCGGCTATCCCTTTGATCGACGCCCTTGCGCCGGAGCATCTGGAACTCGCCGTTGCCGAGCCGGAGGCGCTGGCCCGAGGCATCCGCAACGCCGGGGCGATCTTCCTGGGCCGCTACACACCGGAGGCGATTGGTGATTATGTCGCCGGTCCCAACCACGTGTTGCCGACGATGCGCACGGCCCGCCACACCTCTGGTCTGGGCACGGTGGACTTCCTGAAGCGCACCACGATGGTCCACTGCACACCAGACAGTTTGGCAGCGATTGGCCCGGCGGCCGTCCGCCTCGCCACAGCGGAGGGGTTGGACGCCCACCGTTTGTCGGTCGCCGTCCGGCTTGAGGGGTAGGCGATGTCGCGCAAGCGCATCATCAAACTGTTGCTGGATGAACGCACAGTCGTGCGCCGCAACGCCGATGTCGAGCATGAGCGCAAAGTCGCCATCTTCGACTTGCTGGAAGAAAACAGCTTTCACCTGAAGGGCCATGATGGTGGCCCCTATTCTGTTTTGCTGGGCATTGAAGATAACCGCCTTGCCATTGCAATCAACAGTGAAGCGGAAGACCCGATTGACCGGGTGATCCTGCCGCTCAGCCCGTTTCGCGGCATCGTTCGCGACTATTTCTTGATTTGTGAAAGCTACTACGACGCGATCAAGCGCCTGTCGCCTGCCCAGATTGAAGCCATCGATATGGGTCGGCGCGGTCTTCACAATGAAGGCTCTGATCTCTTGCGCGAACGCTTGAGCGAACGCATTGAGATTGATTTCGATACAGCACGGCGGCTGTTCACGCTGCTGTGTGTTCTTCACATTCGGGGCTAACGTGGCGCGCGCGCCTGCCTCGGTGCTGTTCTTGTGCTCGCAGAACGCGGTGCGCTCTCCCATGGCTGCGGCCTTGCTGGGCGCACTGGCTGGGCGGCGGGTGCATATCCGCTCGGCCGGTGTACGCTGCGGGGCATCCGATGGTTTTGTCATCGCCGTGATGCAAGAGCTTGGCATCGACCTAGCCCGCCACAGCCCCACCCCGATGGCCGACATCGCGCTGGAGGAGTTTGACCTGATCGTCACCCTCTCGCCAGAGGCGCATCACCGCGCGCTGGACGAGACGCGCGCAGCCGCCGTTGAGGTGGAGTATTGGCCAACCCCCGACCCGACCGTGACCGATGGGTTGCGCGAAGAGCGTTTGGCGGCCTATCGCTCCGTGCGCGACCAGCTGGAACAGCGCATTCGCACCCGGTTTCTCAGTGGCACTGCGCCAGTGGTGTGATTGCGCGGAGACTAGGTGAGGGCGCGTTTCCAGTGCTTGCAGCCGGCGCTCCGCTGGTCCATAAACGCAATGTTATAACAATGCGGACGCTTCGCTATGCTGTCACGTCGGTCGGTCGTTTCCGCTCTCGCCACGTTGCCGTGGGTTGCCGGGGCCAACCAAGCCGCTGCCCAAGCTGCCGTGTCGGTGATCGCCACCACCTCGGTGATCGAAGACTTTGTCTCGGTGGTCGGCGGCGAGCGGGTGAGCGTCACGGCCCTGGTCGGGCGTAACCGCGACAGCCATGGGTTTGATCCACTGCCCGCCCAAGTACGGCAGGTGAGCAGTGCGCGCCTTGTCGTCTCCAATGGGGCTGGGCTGGAAACCTGGTTGCCGCGCACCTTGCAAGCTGCTGCCTATCGCGGTCCGCAGGCCGTGTTGAGCTCTGGTGTGACGCTACGCCGAGCAGCGGAGCAAGCCGGTGATCACAGCCATGCTGGCCACAGCCATGGCGCCAATGACCCGCATATCTGGCAAGACCCGCGCCGGGTGCAGCAAATGATCCGGACGCTGACCAATGCGCTGGTCGCCGTCGACCCTCCCGGTGCCGAAGGGTATCGCGCCCGCGCCGCCGCCTACGCGGCTGAGCTTCAAACCTTGGAGGGGTGGGTCAGCGAACAACTGCGCCCGATCCCCGTGCAGCGCCGCCGGGCCGTGGTCTCCCACAACAGCTTCACCTATTTCGGGGAGCGGTTTTCCGTCGATTTCCGCGCGCCCCGCATCACGCCGACGACTGAGCCCAGCAGCCAGGACATCGCCCGGCTCGTGCGTCAAATCCGCGAGCAGCGCATCACCGCTGTCTTTCTGGAGAACATCACCGATCCGCGGCTGGTTGAGCGCATCGCGCAGGAGGCTGGCGTCAAAGTAGGCGGTAAACTCTACTCAGACGCGCTGTCGGAGCCGGGTGGGGCTGCTGCCAGCTATCTGGAGATGATGCGCCACAATGCCAGGATGCTTGCCACTGCGTTCCGGACGTGATGGCACCAAATGCAGCCCCAGACGGCTGACGCCGTCTGGGGATATCATGCAGGCGCGTGGACGACTAAGTCCCAAACACACTGCGAAGATCGTCCAGGATTGACCTGCCCGGCTGCTGCCGTTTGGGGCCGGATCGGTATACATTGTTGCAGCTCTCTAAGGCTGGCCGTGAATTCTTGTTGCCACACGCCGCATACAGGCGTTGTGCCGCCTGGGTGTCGCCTCGCTCCTGGGCAATCATAATGGCAGGCGCCAGGAACCATCGATCACTTCCGAAGCGCGTCTGCCCAAGGTCTACCACCCGCTGTGCATCGTTGAAATCACGATCAGCCAGGGCCGCACGCGTCGCCAGATCGTAGATCTGCGCCGGAGCAAGCTCATTGCGGAGAAGGTCGTTCAACTGTCGCCGCGCTTCGCGGCGGCGATTCGGCTGCCGAACGCGGAACGATGCAGTTGCAGCCAAGACTGGGGCATGATTGCGGCTTAACGTGCGCTCCGCCTGCGTGATCAAACGCTCAGCCTGGCTGGGCGAAGTGCCCGCAGTCGAAGCCTGTTTGAGGAGGACCAATTCACGGTCAACCCTGAGCAGCGGCGTGACCAATGGATTCTTCATCGCCGAGGTATAGGCAGCTGGTGGTTGAGACGCCATCAAGTCAAACGGTGTGTTCTCGTATCGATTGTCACGATAGCCGAACGCGTTGGCCTGACGAGCTTCGATATCGGGGTGCTTTGCCTGAAGTTGGGTCCGCAATTCTCCCAAGACTGCACCCGCCAATGGCACCAGGCCTTGAAGGGCCATCTCAAACGCGCCAGACGGCCCCCGCTTCGCTGTTGCCTCGGCAACCTCTGCGTCGATCTTGGCTTTCATCTCCGCAGCTTTGTTGACTGCGCTTTCATCCGACTCCTTCGCCCAGTTATTCAGGAGCGTGAATGCTTCGTTGACCCCGGCAGCGGCATAGCCAGCTTTGGCCACCAAATCAACCGCAAGCATATCCGCTTCAAACTCCTGTTGCCGCGTCCATATTGGATTCATGAACGTTTCCGCAAGCTCGGTCAAAGCAACGCCAGTTCCCATAGATGTCAACAACGCCTGCCCAGCTGCTTGCTCTGCTGCAGCCGTGACGGCGCCTTGTCCACTGCCACGACCAGATGCCAGGGAGATCCCCAGCAGCGCGACCTGCATGCTGAGGTCGATAACAGCCTCGTATCCCTTGAAGAAGCTGTCGCGATCAAAATGGTTCAGCAGCACGTGGCTGATTTCGTGAGCGATCAGGAACGCGAGCGCATCTTCTGTTGTGACGGCGTTTAGCCAGTAAAGAGAAAGAAACACGTCATGGGATTGAGAGATGTCAATCCGCGCCGTTTCGGTTTGCAGGATCCAGACTTGAACGCTGGGCCGGGGACCTGGCCATTGGTCCAGAATCCGGTCTGCAATCCTCCGGACGTAGGCATTCAGTCGACTATCTTGTACCACCCAATGCTGCTCGAGGTTGGCGTCCATGGCGTCTGGAACAGGGCGTGAGGTCACGCCAGGGCGAACCCGAGGCGCCGCTCCAATCGCATTCGCCACACGTTCCGTGCGGATGTACTGATCCTGAAAGCCGGTATAGGGCAACGCACCGCGGGCGCGGTCGAGCAACACACGCCCCGTCGTGCCTTCACAGGCCGCCAAACTGCCAGCACCCAAACCAGCCAACACATGACGACGGTGTATCATGGTCTCCCTCCTCACACTTTGAACGAACCACAGCGGGTCGTTGTAATGAGCCAAGTTACTTGGTCGAATACGCGCGGTGATGGCTGTTTCTCAAGCCACCCAGACTTTCAGCCTCGTTTGCACGCTCAGCGGACAACTCTGCAGGTGGCGCCAGATCCGGCACCCATAGAGCCAAGATTGCGGCCTCCGCTATTTCCCGGTGCCACACCAGGAGGACACTGTGGCAATTGCGCTGCAGGTGGAATATTGTGGAAGACAGACGTCTCGGCGATATAAACATCGCGACCCCTGGCCTTAATCAAAAACAAACCTTCATTTGTTCGCAGCACAATTGGTATAATACAGGCAATCGTAGCACCGGGTGCTGTGGCGACTGTTGGGTTACTCACCTGCGCCGCGTCGCAAACCGCCCGCCCCGGCTCCCGTCGCATCGCTGTCCCAGGAGTGTCGGTCACCCGCACGTCTTGGGCGCGAAACCCGGTGATGTAGTTCGGTGTGCCCTGAGCAAGAACACTGGAGACGCCCAGAAACAGGTAAATGCCAATGAAAGCGAGAATCCGCATCGCACTCCCCTCCCCCCTCACCAACGGACACGGGTAGAGTGCGACTCTCCTTTGTAGATACAAGAGAATTTTTTCTAAAGACGCACTAGAAGAAGCCTGTAGAGCTTGATCACACCGACTGAGATGATTGGTCGCAGTGGATAAAGTAGAAGATGCAATACTCTCAGGATGCTTTTTCTGTGTTGATCCGCTGAGTGCTGCCAGAGGTTTTGGTGCCTACCCGCCGTGATATAACTAGGCGTCGACGTTATTTCTGGATAGTCTGGGCTGCACCCACCTCAGTCCAGCGACAATGACCGAAAAGAAAACCGGAAATGATAGCGACGAGAAAAAAAGATTTGGTAGCTCGACTCCAGGCCAATGAACAAATAGAAAGTAAACAATGCAAAAATAAATTAACAAAGCAGAGCCTTGTACTCTCTTCTTCGAGAAAAAGTCAATCCCGGACAGGAGGGCGCGACCGTCTTTGCATTTTCCAATAATCCTATCTTGGAGCCACCAGAGAATGGGCCATAACTTTCGATAGGCGAGATAAAACAAGAGTGACAGCAAAAATGCCACTTCAAACTGTCTTTCGTATGCCTGTTTGATCCAGTAGATTTTCCAATTCTTCGATCCGATATAATCCGAGCCAAGATGCGCCAAATTCTGTAACACCATCGCATGTATCTGGCTTCCACTGATGTTGCCATAGACAGCCGTATCATGTTCATCAATTCGTTCGTAGTCAGCACCTACAATAAACACAGGCTGCGTGGTTGGATCAGCTGGATGCTCCTCAAATCCAGGCATTTTCATCTGAACACAAGGTGCCAAATGACTTCTGACAATAGTGTCTTGACCGGAATAGGCCTGCATCCCTCCGCACGAGCTAACGATCGCGTCCTGCAAATCCGGTCCTGCCAACAGTACTTGACATCGTAGAGGCAGGTCATTGTCTTGACGATTCCCAAAATTTTTGTCATAGAAATCAATAAAATTGTCAATCCAATCTTGAATGTCTCGGTTGAAATACCGACACATGACCAGCCCCAATTCCAAAGCACGCCGCGATAAGGTGCGCTCTTCTAGTGGCTGCAGGCCTTGATCTTGCAAGTCCAGTGGATCGGCCCAGAGCCGAAGTGGATAATCTTCAATCCCACCTCTCAACTCACGACAAAGCTGATCGATCTTGGCATGGCGGTGTTGCCCACAATACAAGTGGTTGAACAGTAACGACGCTGGCGCTAGATTCGGGCCTGCCAACTTAATTTGGTGCAATTGATAAATCGTTACAGACTCCGTGTTACTATTGATAAAGGCAGTTTTAACGAAGCGCGAGTTGGTAAAGTTTGCCAGCATTGGCGTCGCCAGTACCTGACTACTGACTCCCTCCGGTCCGGGCGAGGGTGCTCCGCGCGATGACCGCCGAAGCTCACGGCCGGCCCGCTCGCCAATGATGACGAGAACTTCCAAGGACTCTGCTCGCCGAAAGGCTGTTTCCATCTCATCCAGGCAGCTGAGGCCTGTGTCAGAGGCTTTCACCAGGTCTATCAGACGAATATACGGGAACACAAAATCCACAAAGATTGCGCGGGGTTTGCGATCTAGAAGCCTCTGCAAGATATCAGCGTGAACACAAAGCGGCGGTGGCCAGGAGATGTTTGCTTCATCGACGAATTCCTGGCGTAGGTCGACCATGATAATCGGAACTTGCTGATCTTTCGGGACAACCGGCGGCGGCTTGGCGATCAGCGTCCGGGTACGATCGATCCATTCATTGAACAATAGCTTGGTTCGCGTTCGAACACTCAATGGGTCGATGTCCGAATACAATTCGCTGACAATGGAAACAAGCAGGACTGACGCCAAAATCAATACAATCTGATTGCAGAACCAAGGAACCTGATAGGATTTCTGTCTGTTTGCCTCTTTGGTTTTTCTATTCATGGCACTGAAACCTACACTCTGGCACTGCTCGCACGATAATTGTACCAAATATCTGTCTCAAAAATCGAGTCCTGCCGTGTGCGCCGCAGCCAACGGCGCCGGATGGGTCACGCGACTAGAACGTGCCGCGATAGTCACCCCCGTCGATCAGGATGTTCTGGCCGGTCACAAACCCCGACTGGCGTGCGCACAAAAAGGCGCACCAAGCACCCAACTCGGCTGGCTCACCAAAGCGACCCGCGGGATTGGCTGCGGTGCGCTCCGCCCAAATCTCGGCTGCGGGGCGTCCGGTACGGGCCGCCAGCCCCTCGACATGGTCGCGTTGCGCGTCTGTCGCGAAGGGACCGGGCAGCAGGTTGTTGATGGTCACGCCCCGGCTGACGGTCTGGCGCGCCAGCCCGGCGACGAACCCAACCAACCCTGCCCGGCTGCCATTGGACAACCCAAGCTCCGCCTGCGGTGCCTTCACGGAGCGGGACACAATGTTGATGATCCGCCCAAACCGTCGCTCCATCATGCCGTCCAGCACGAGGCGGATCATCTCGATCGGACCCAGCATCATGGCGTCCAAGGCGTGATGCCAGTCGGCGCGCTGCCAAGTGCGGAAGTCACCGGGTTTCGGCCCCTCGGCGTTGTTAACCAGGATGTCCGGTGCTGGGCAGGCGGCAAGGGCAGCAGCACGGCCTTCGACGGTGGTGAGGTCGGCCTCGACCCAGGCGAGGTTGAGGTCAGCGGCCGTTGCCTCCAGCGTCGCCCGCGTCCGCGCGGCGATGGTCACCGCCACGCCTTCGGCCGCCAAGGCGGCCGCACACGCGCGCCCCAACCCCTTGGAGCCACCCCACACCAGTGCACGTGTGCCCGTTAGTCCAAGATCCATGCCCCACCTCCCCGCCCGGCATGATGGGGGCGGGTGGTGGCGGGCGACAAGCAGGCGTGATGATCCGCCAGACCCATCGGCGCGTACCCACCTTCGTGTTATCTGTCGTCTGGTTCAAACGGGATTTGAGGATCGCGGACCATCGCGCGCTGGCAGCTGCCGCAGCGCGGGGCCCGGTGTTGCCGTTGTACATCGCCGAGCCGGAGCTGTGGCAGCAGCCAGACGCCTCCGCCCGCCAGTGGGACACCCTTGCCGAAGCGCTGGTGGAGTTGCGCGCAGCCCTCGCCCGCCTGGGGCAACCGCTGGTGGTCCGCGTCGGCAGCGTGGTGCCGCTCCTCACCCGGCTGCATGCCCGCCATGGCATCGCCAGCCTGCACAGTCACGAGGAAACCGGCACCCTGTGGACCTATGCCCGCGACCGGGCCGTGGCCCGCTGGTGTCGGGACGCTGGCGTGCCGTGGCTGGAAGAGCGCCAAACCGGTGTGATCCGTCGCCTGCGCGATCGTGACGGCTGGGCCTCGCGCTGGCGGAGCTTTATGGCGGAACCGCTCACGCCCCCGCCATCGGCCTTGCCCCCAATCCCTCAGATCGAGCCGGGCGCAATCCCCACCGCACAGGAACTGGGGCTGGCGCCAGACCCCTGCCCTGGCCGCCAGCCCGGCGGGCGGGCGGCTGCGCTCGCGTGTCTCACCGGGTTCCTCACCACCCGCGGGCGAGATTACCGCCGCGCGATGGCAAGCCCGGTCACCGCCGCGACAGGCTGCTCCCGACTGTCCACCCATCTGGCCGTCGGCACGCTGTCGCTGCGCGAAGTGGTGGTCGCGCTGGCCCAGCGCCGCGCGAACCTTGGCGACGAGGAAGCCGCGCGCGGCTGGCGGGGCGCGCTCTCGTCCTTCGAGGGACGGCTGGCTTGGCACTGCCACTTCATGCAGAAACTGGAGGATGAGCCGACCCTGGAGCATCGCGCTCTTCATCCAGCCTATCGCAGCCTGGATCGTGTGGCTGATGCCGGGCGCCTCGCGGCCTTCCAGGCGGGCCGGACGGGTTGGCCGTTTGTCGATGCCGCGCTGCGCAGTCTGGCGGCGACGGGCTGGTTGAACTTCCGCGCCCGCGCGATGCTGATGGCCGTGGCAAGCTATCACCTCTGGCTTCCCTGGCGGGACAGCGGCTTGATCCTCGCACGCTGGTTCAGCGACTACGAACCCGGCATCCACTGGCCGCAGGCGCAGATGCAGTCTGGCGTGACCGGCATCAACACCATCCGCATCTACAACCCTGTCAAGCAGGGCCTGGATCAAGACCCCGACGGGCGCTTCGTGCGGCGCTGGCTGCCGGAGTTGGCTCCCGTGCCCGACGCCTTGGTGCACGAGCCCTGGCGCTGGTCTGAGGCGCACCGCCTCGCCTACCCGCCCCCCTTGGTCGACCATCTGGAGGCCGCCCGCACCGCCCGCGACTGCATCTGGGCGATCCGCCGTGCGGCTGGTTTTGCCGAGGATGCCGACGCCATCCAGCATCGCCACGGCAGCCGCCGGTCTGGCCTGCCTCCCACCACCCGCACGCCCCAGCCGCGGCGGAGCAGCACCAGTGCCGCCCAACTGTCCCTGGGCCTGGAGGAGCCGTGATGAAAGGCGTGAAGAAACAGCACCTGCCCCAAAAACTCTGCGCCACCTGCGCCCGCCCCTTCACCTGGCGCAAGAAGTGGGAGCGCGTGTGGGACGAGGTCCGCTACTGCTCCGACGCCTGCCGCGCAAACCGCAGCGGAGCGAGGCTGACCGCTACCGCTGGTCCAGGCCCTCGCCGGGTGCGGTGAATGACGGCTATAATCTCCGCATCCAATGCGGAGATTGGTGATGTTTATCCATGAGCGACCGGACTGGCCGCGGTTGCAGTGGGATGATCGGGTGGTGCGCGACCCGCTTGCGCTGGTCCGTCATCGCCAGGGCTGGTTGTTGGGCCGGATGGCGGCAATTGGCTTTGATCTGCAATCAGCCGCCGTGTTGGAAACCCTCACCCGTGACGTGGTCACCACCAGCCAGATCGAGGGGGAGCAATTGGACCGCGCCCAGGTTCGCTCCTCGATAGCGCGGCACCTTGGGCTCGATATCGGGGCGCTGGTGCCATCGGATCGGGCTGTGGACGGGGTTGTGGCAATGATGCTGGACGCGACCCAGCGCTTTGATCAGCCATTGACGGCTGAGCGCTTGTACGACTGGCACGCCGGACTGTTCCCCACTGGACGCAGCGGCATCACCCGCATCCGCGTGGGCGCATGGCGTGATGGCAGCGCTGGCCCGATGCAAGTGGTCTCCGGCCCCATCGGGCGCGAGCGGGTTCATTTCCAAGCGCCCGATGCCGAACGGCTGGACGCCGAGATGGAACGGTTTCTTGTCTGGTTTGACGCACCGCCGACAACCGATCCCGTGATCCACGCAGCCCTCGCCCACCTGTGGTTCATCACCATTCACCCGTTTGAGGATGGCAATGGCCGCATCGCCCGCGCCCTGGCCGACATGGCGCTGGCGCGCGCCGAAGGCTCACCAAAGCGCTTCTATAGCCTGTCTGCCCAAATCCAGGCCGACCGTACCGATTACTATACCCAGCTTGAGCGCGCGCAGCGCGGCAGCTTGGATGTCACCCAGTGGTTGCTGTGGTTTCTTGCCAGCCTTGGTCGCGCAATCGATCAGGCGGAAACCGTGCTGGCGACGGTGCTGCAAGCCGCCCAGTTCTGGCAGGCCCATCGCGACGCACCGTTGACCCAGCGCCAGCGCGACATGATCACGCGGCTATTGGGCGGCTTCCGGGGAAAACTGACCACATCAAAATGGGCCCTGATCTGCAAATGCTCCCAAGACACCGCGTTGCGAGACATTGAGGGGCTGATTGCCCTTGGCATCCTCGCAAAGGACACTGCTGGTGGGCGGAGCACCAGCTATTCCCTGGTGCTGCCCGTGGTTGACACTGGCCTCACACCCCCTCCCCCCGATCCAATGCCATGAGAACGGCGGCCGCGCTGGTGCGATAGGCGGCTTGGGTTTCTGGTGCCATGCGGTCCCAGGTGCGGAACACCGGGCCGAGGCGGGGGTTTTTGCCAAGCTGGTCGCGGTGGCGGACCAGGAAATCCCAGTACAGCGGGTTGAACGGGCAGGCGCGCGGGCCGGTTTTCTCCGCCACGCGATAGTGGCAGCCGCGGCAATAGTCCGACATCCGGTCGATATAGGCACCCGAGGCTGCATAGGGTTTGGAGGCAAGCAAGCCGCCATCGGCGAATTGGCTCATGCCCAAAGTATTCGGCAACTCAACCCATTCAAACGCGTCGGCATACACCGCGAGGTACCATTCATGCACTTCGTGCGGGTTGATCCCGGCCAGCAATGCAAAGGTGCCGGTTACCATCAAGCGCTGGATGTGATGGGCATAGGCGTGCTTCAGCGTCTGATCCACAGCATCGCGCACGCAGGCCATCTTGGTGTTGGCCGTCCAGTAGAAGGACGGCAGCGCGCGCGTGGCGGACAGAGCATTCAAACGCTCATAGCCCGGCATCTGGCGCCAATAAATGCCGCGGACATATTCGCGCCAGCCGATCACTTGACGGATGAAGCCTTCGACTGCGTTTAAGGGCGCATGACCCTGGTGATACGCCGCCTCGACCCGCCGACACAGCGCTAGCGGGTCGAGCAGCCCAAGGTTCAACGCTGGGGAGAGCAGCGAATGCCACAGCACCGGCTGTCCCTGCAGCATGGCATCCTGATGATCGCCAAAGCGTGGCAGAGCATCGGCGATGAACCGCTCCATCGCGCTCTCAGCCTCGGCTGCCGTGACAGGAAAGGCGAAGTGATCGAGGGTGCCGGGATGGTCGGCAAAACGCTCCGCCACCAGGGCCAGCACCTCGCGCGTGATGGCATCCGGCGGGACGCGCCGCAGTGGCGGCATCAGCAAATCCCCGGAGGCGGGCTTGCGGTTGTCCGCGTCGAAGTTCCACTGACCGCCGACCGGTTGATCGCCCGCCATCAACAGGCCCGTGCGGCGGCGCATCTCCCGGTAGAAATACTCCATGCGCAGTTGCTTGCGCCCGGCCGCCCAGGTGTTGAACACCGGTAGCGGGCAGACAAAGCGGTCATCCTCCAGAATCTCAACGGGGATGCCGCACTGGTCGGCCCAGCCCCGCATCATCGCCAGCACCCGCCACTCACCGGGGTGGGTGCACCGCAGTGCCGTCGCGTGATGGCGGGCGATGGCGCGCGTCACCTCGCCCGTAAAGCTGCCAGTGTTGCCAGAATCCGTGAGGCGGACATAGTCAACCCGCCAGCCCGCCTGGGTGAGGGCAACGGCGTGGTGGCGCATGGCGGACAGCACCAGCGCGATCTTCTGGACGTGATGGCGGACGTAGGTGGCCTCCTCCACCACTTCCACCATCAGCACCACGGCGTCGCTGGGGTTGACCCCACGAAGCGAGGCGAGCGACAGGCTGAGCTGGTCGCCCAGCACCGGCAGCAACAGGGTCATGCCAGCGCCTCAGTAGGGCAAGCGCTGGCCGGACCAAGCGAACAGGCCGCCGCTGTCCGCGGGACCCAGCTGCCCCAGCACCGTCAACAGGTTGTTGGCCGAAATGTCCGGCGTCACCAAGCTTTCGGCTGACACACCGCCGCGAAACGGCTCGGACAAGCGGGTGGTGACTGTGCCGGGGTGGAGGGCGGCCACTACGGCGTCGGGCCGGGTGCGCACCAGCTCAATCGCTGCGGTTTTCAGCAACTGGTTCAAGGCGGCCTTGGCGGCGCGATAGCCATACCAACCACCCAGCCGGTTGTCCTCAATGCTGCCAACCTTGGCTGAGATGGCCGCGAACAGGCTGCGCCCCTGGCGCGGCAGCAGCGGCAGGAAGTGCTTGGCCACCAGCATCGGACCCACAGCGTTGACGCGATACAGCTCCATCAGTGCCGTGGGATCGATGCTGCGCCAGGTCTTCTCTGGCTGGATGCCGGGGCCATGCAGCAAGCCCGTTGCCACCAGCACCAGATCGACCGCGCCGACGGTGCTGGCGACAGCAGCAATCGATGGCTCATCGGTGATGTCCAGGGCGTGCTGGGCATGACCGATGCCAGAGGCCAGCGGCTGGCGCGCGCAGGCGCTGACGTGTGCAACGCCGGGGTCGGCCATCAGGCGCTGGACCAGGGCCGCACCAATGCCGCCGCCAGCACCAATGACCACGGCGCGGATCGGACGGTCGAAGCCAAGGCTGGTGCTCATGATGCTCTCCGATCCTGAAACAGCGGTAGGTCGGACTGGTCCAACCCGGCGCGCACCAGCAGCTCTGGAATGCGCTCGCGAAAGGGAAAAAAGCCACGGGTGGCGTGCGGCCAGGCCGCGTCGTCCCACGCACGGCGCAGGCGATGACAGGCAAGATCGCCCACCGCCTCCGCGACGGGTCCGACCGGCGGGGCCAGCATCACCAGCGGCAAAGGGCCCGCCCAGGAGGCCGCGTCGTGCAACGCGATCCGCTCCACCGTCACCCCGGCCCAGGCGCTCAACCGCTGGGCGGTATCGTCCAACGCCCCCTGCACAAAGCTGGCGACTGGCGGCGGCAGGGCAGCCTGATCGCGCGCCATCGGAGCAGCCTGGACGGCGATGGCGGCGGGATGGCGGTCCCCCAGCACTTGGTCCGGCGTCGAATCCTCCTCCGTCACCAACAGAGCGAAAGGACCGACCGGCAGGGAATCGGCTGACGCGAGACGCCGTGGGCTGGGCAAAGGTTCAGGCGGCAGCGCCTCTGCCACGGGTGCCAGGCCCGTGGGCTGGAAGCGACCACCGGTGTATTGGGCGATGTTGTCGGCACGTGCCAGGTAGGTTTTGCCCTGGGTTTGCAATCCCACCACCCAGCGCCACGACAGTGTGTTGGAGGCAGGGTCGCCATCGATCAAGTGGGTGAGAAACCACTCCGCTCCCAACTGCCAGGGCAGGCGGAGGGTGTGGGTCCACAGCGAGGCCATCCACATGCGGGCGTGATTGTGCAGATAGCCGGTCTCCACCAGCTCCTGCGCCCAGGCATCAAAGCAGTCGATGCCGGTGCGGCCTTCGACGGCGCGGCGCCAACCGGCCCCGCGCTCCAACTCCGCAAGGCTGGCGCGATAGCGCTGCCAGATCGCGGGGCGCAGCTCCAGCCAGCCCTTCCAATAGGTGCGCCAGCACACTTCCTGGATGAATTTCTCCGCCGCCGTGGTGCCATGGCGGGCGATCACAGCCGCCAGCACCTCGGTCTCCGCCACCAAGCGATGACGGAGATGGCCGGAGAGCATTGAGACCTCGGACCTGAGACCCGGGCCACTGTCATGATTGCGGCGGGCCGCATAGGCACGGCCCGCCGCAGGAAGAAACGCGTCCAGCCGGGCGAGCCCCGCTGCGCGAGAGGGAGAGGGCAGCATGGCGGCAGATGTAGCGCTGCCGCCCGGCTCGTCGAGCCCCTACCTCACCTCTGGACCTAGATGTCCGCGTAGCAGTGGGTTTCGTCGCGGGCACCGGGGCAGGTGACCGCCCCCTTCTCCGCATCGCCGACCACGTGCTGATAGCGCGCCAACGCACCGGATTGGTGGTTGTTGCGCCGCGGCTGCCAGGCGGCCTTGCGGGCAGCCAGTTCGGCGTCATCCACCATGACCGAGAGGGTGCCGGTGTCGGCATCGATCTCGATCACGTCGCCATCCTTCAACAGCGCAATCGGGCCACCAACCGCCGCCTCTGGCCCGACATGGCCGACGCAGAACCCGCGCGTGGCACCGGAGAAGCGGCCATCGGTGATCAGGGCCACCTTCTCGCCCCGGCCCTGGCCGTAGATCGCGGCCGTGGTCGCCAGCATTTCGCGCATGCCGGGGCCACCGCGTGGCCCTTCGTAGCGGATCACCAGCACCGAGCCATCGGCATAGTCGCCCTTCTGCACCGCCTCGAACGCGTCTTCTTCGCAATCGAACACGCGCGCGGGGCCGGTGAACTTCAGGGTCTTCATGCCCGCCACCTTCACGATGGCGCCTTGCGGGGCAAGATTGCCGCGCAGACCAACCACGCCACCGGTGACAGTGATCGGGTTGGAGGTTGGGCGGACCACGTCCTGGTTGGTGGGGAACTCCACACTGGCAAGGTTTTCCGCCATGGTCTTGCCGGTGACGGTGAGGCAGTCGCCATGCAGGAAGCCGCCGTCCAGCAGCGCCTTCATCACCACTGGCACGCCGCCGACCTGGAACAGGTCCTTCGCGACATAGGCGCCACCGGGCTTCAGATCGGCGATATAGGGGGTGCGCTTGAAGATTTCGGCGACATCGTGCAGGTCGAACTCGATCCCGGCTTCGTTCGCCATGGCGGGCAGGTGCAGCGCTGCGTTGGTGGAGCCACCCGTGGCTGCCACCACCATCGCGGCATTCTCAAACGCCTTGCGGGTGCAGATGTCGCGCGGGCGGATGCGCAGGCGAAGCAGGTTCATCACCGCCTCGCCCGAGGCCGCACAATACTGATCGCGCGTTTCATACGGTGCTGGCGCGCCAGAGGAGCCCGGCAGGGCGAGACCAATCGCCTCCGACACGCAGGCCATGGTGTTGGCGGTGAACTGCCCACCGCACGAGCCAGACGATGGGCAGGCCACCATCTCCAACTCCCGCAATTCGGCATCATCGATCACACCCGCGGCGTGGCGGCCCACGGCCTCGAACACATCCTGCACCGTCACGTCGCGGCCCTTGAACCGGCCCGGCAGGATGGAGCCGCCATAGATAAACACGCTCGGCACGTTCAAGCGCAGCATGCCCATCATGATGCCCGGCAGCGACTTGTCGCAGCCCGCCAGGCCCACCACGGCGTCATAGCAGTGGCCGCGCACCGTCAACTCCACCGAATCCGCGATCACCTCGCGCGAGATCAGTGAGAAGCGCATGCCCTGGTGGCCCATGGCGATGCCATCGGTGACCGTGATGGTGGTGAACTCCCGCGGGGTGCCCCCCGCCTTCGACACACCCCGCTTGGCCGCTTGTGCCTGCCGCATCAGCGCGATGTTGCACGGCGCCGCCTCGTTCCAGGAGGACACGACGCCGACCAGCGGCTTCGCAATCTCCTCCTCCGTCAGGCCCATGGCATACAGAAACGACCGATGCGGCGCCCGCTCCGGCCCGCTGGTGGAATGACGACTGGGCAGCTTCGACTTGTCGAACTGAGCAGCTTTATCGAGCGGCATCGACGATGTCCTCCCTGGCAACAAACACGCGCGACCCTAATCCGCTGGCGCCGGGAGAGAAAGCCCTGTTCGGGGGGGGAGGGGGTAGCGTGTGGCAGACCGCTCTGCCCCGGTCACGCTGCCCGAGACGTCCGCAGTTCCACACTCAACCCCGCCTCAGTCGCAAGATTGACCAAAGCATCGAGCGAGAACGTGGTGACCTTCCCCCCCCCCCCCCAGGTCGGTCAGCCGAGGCCGCGTGATCCCAAGCCGCCGCACCGCCTCCGCCTGAGTAAACCCCCAGCCAGTGACCGTTTGCTGCAAGACGATCAGAAGGTCGGACCGCAGCGTCATAGTTGCAGAGTCCGCTGGGGAGTCGGTCAGCGCGTCCCAGACGTTGGTGAAGGATTGGAGTTTCATGGGGGGTGTCCTTCATATCCTGGGGCCGCTTGGCTGGGATGGTCGTGTCAATTGACCTCGGCAGGCGCGTTGGCATAATATGCCATCCGGAGCACGAGGCATGGCGACCCGAAACGTTGTTCTTACAGAGCGGCAGGAAAATCTGATCAATACACTGGTGGATTCTGGGAAGTATCAGAATGCCAGCGAAGTTTTGCGTGAAGGCCTACGGCTCGTGGAGCAACGGGAGGCTCAAGACGCTGCTAAGCTGGCGGCGCTGAAGGAGGCCGCAAAGCTTGGAATGGCCAGCGTCGAGAATGGCGAAGCGCCCACTTTCGATGATGCGGCATCGTTGCGGCGCCACTTGAGAGATGTCGCGGCAAAAGCGATCGCGGGCGCGAAGCGCGCCGAATGAGCCCGCGGAAGATAAAAATCGTTCTCAGCCAGCTGGCGGAGAACGATCTTGCGGACATTGCCGCTTGGACCGCCGAAAACTACGGACAGAAGCAGGCCGAGATCTACGTCGATGCTCTTCTCGATACGATCGACGAACTTTCGTCAGGGGAACCGATCCGAAGCAAAGCGCGCGATGAAATCGCCATCGGCCTCCGAACTTTCCACATGAGCAAACGGGGCCGGCGAGGTAGACACTTGCTCGTCTACAAAGCAGCCGACGACATCCTCACGATCGTTCGGATCCTGCACGACAGCATGGAAGTTCCGCGCCATCTTCCGGATCATGACGACTAAAGGCGTAGGGTTGGTCAATCCCAGAAACAGACCTCCACCCTCACCATTCCGATACCAGACATTCAGCCGCCTGTGCTCAACAAACGGAACCTCGAATAGGATATCCGTCGGTGCTGATTGGCCTCAGGGGGCACGTCATCGTGGCTCCGATTTCGGATAGAACCTGAATCTTTGTCTCGCACGCCAGCGCCGACCTGATAGCGGTTCGCTTAGTTAGGAACTATCTCGAAGAAAAGGACGCATCGCCTCTACTTTTTCACCTTCTCGCACTCCAGCAAGAGGCAGAGTTCTGGCCCATAATCGAACGCGAAATCGCTGCTCGGGACTTCTTCCTATACTGTGAGAGCGAGGCCGCCTTGAACTCGCGTTGGGTGAAGCGGGAACGTGACGCCGTGGCGAAGGCAGTCGGACGAAAACCCAAGCGCGTGAGTTCAATCCGAGTAGACGACGGCGAACTCGACCTGTCATCGCTGGACGCCTTCATCGCCACGACGCGGGTTTTTCCGTCATTTTCTCACAGCGATCGCGATCTGGTTCGTCCTTACCTTGACGAACTCGCAGCTCGCGGTTTCGAAGTTTTCAATGACTTGGAGACGTTGGTTCCTGGCGACAACATTGCAGCTGTGATTGAAAACGAACTACGGCGTGCGGCGAAGAATGGCTGGGTTGTTGCGTTCCTCACACATCGCTCTCTGCAAAGCGCGTGGGTTCAGCAGGAAATTGAGTTCGCCATGCAACTCGGCGCGAAGTTTGTCCCGGTCTTGATTGATCCTGGACTATCAATCTCTGCGCTTCCGGCTCCGATAGGTTCAATTCACGTACTCAACACGACTGACGATCCCGCGACCGGCCCCGCAAGGCTCGCAGACGCGCTGCACCAGCTTGCGCCGTCGTAGTCTCTTCCTCGGACTGAACTCACTGAGCGAATAACATCTGACTTACTATCATTGAAGTGATCAACTCCCCAATCACGCACGAATCGTCTGCAATTGGTCCGGACTGTCTCGTCCTTCGCGACTAGAGCGCGCCCGCACCACTCCTGCCAGACATGGGGATCGATCATCTCGCTACAACCTAAGTCAATGTCTAGTCCCGATTGACCTAGGATAGCGCCCTGCCCCCGCCCCCCTCAACCAAAACCCACCCACTTCCACCCCGCCCCCAACCCGTGCCACCCTCCTACTCTCCTGATGGGGGGAGCGATCATGCAGGTGCGGTTTCAAACCTTGGATGTGTTCACGCGGGCGCGGTTTGGTGGCAATCAGCTGGCGGTGGTGCTGGATGCGCAAGGGGTGAGCGACGCCGAGATGCAGGCGATTGCGGCCGAGTTCAACATCGCCGAAACCACCTTCCTGCTGCCGCCGGAGAACCCCGCCAATACCGCGCGCGTGCGCATCTTCACGCCGGGGGCGGAGTTGCCCTTTGCGGGGCATCCGAATGTTGGAACAGCCGTGGCCGTCGCGCGGCTCGGCACGCTGTTTGGCAAGCCGGTGCCGCGCGAGCGGGTGTGTTTTGAGCAGTTGGCGGGCCTCGTGCCGCTGGACATCACCTGGGAGGATGGCGAGCCCGTGGCCGCCACACTGTCCGCGCCCCGCCCGTTCACGCTGGCGGAACTGGTGCCAGTGGCGGCAGTGGCCGCCAGCGTTGGGCTGCCGGAGGCGGCTGTGGTCATCCACCAGCACGCCCCGGTGGTGGCGGGCTGCGGCACGCGGTTTCTGTTTGCCGCGCTCAGCGACCGGGCGGCGCTTGCTGCAGCCAAGCCGCGCACCGAGGTGCTGGAGCCGCTGCTGCGCAGCACTCAAACCGTGGGCATTCACCTGCACTGCCCCGGCGCGCAGCCTGGATTGGACTGCGAGACGCGGATGTTCGCCCCGCTGCACGGCATCCCGGAAGACCCGGCCACAGGCTCCGCCAATGTCGCGCTGGTCGGCCTTTATGCCGCGTGTGACCCCGCAGCCGATCTTGACCTCAGCCTCGCCATCGGCCAGGGCGATGATATGGGCCGCCCGAGCCGGCTCGCCGCCTCCGCCACCAAGCGCGGCGGCATCGTGACCGAAACGCGCATCGGCGGTGGTGCCGTGCCGGTGATGGAGGGAGTGTTGCGGCTCAGCTAAACCGCCTGCTCCACCACTGCACCGGGGAACAATTGTTCCAGCCGCGCCCGGTTCGGCGGGTCGAGTGCGACGGTGAGGGTGGCGGCGGTCTCATCATCGGTGCGGGTGCGCACATCGCCATGGGCGTGCAGCCACGCCAACAAGCGGCCGTCGCCATGGGGCGCGCGGATGGCAACCACGCTGCTGGCGCTGGCGAAGTGCCGGTCGAGCCAATGGAGCAGACGGTCCACGCCCTCCCCGCTCAAGGCGGACACCGGGTGGCACGGCTGTGCGGCATGGGAGGCGGCCTCGATGCGGGCGGCCCGCTCCTCCTCCGGCAGCGCGTCGATCTTGTTCCACACCTCGGTCAAGCCACGCTCCACCAGCGTGCTAAGTCCAAGGTCGGTCAACACCGCCTCAACATCGCGGCGTTGCGCCTCCGCGTCGGGATGATCAGTCGCAACCACATGCAGGATCAAATCGGCCTCCAACACCTCTTCCAAAGTCGCACGAAACGCTGCGACTAGGTGGGTTGGCAGGTCCGAAATAAAACCCACAGTGTCTGACAGAATAACCCGTCGGCCTGACGGCAGATCAAGCGCGCGCATGGTTGGATCAAGCGTTGCGAACAGCAGGTCTTGCGCGAACACCTCTGACCGAGTGAGCCGGTTGAAGAGTGTGGACTTGCCAGCGTTGGTGTAGCCAACCAGCGCCACAATGGGATAGGGCACCCGCTTGCGCGCACTGCGGTGCAGATCGCGCGTGCGGCGAACCTCGTCCAACTCGCGCCGCAGCCGGGCGATGCGATCACCGATCAGGCGGCGGTCGATCTCCAACTGGCTTTCGCCAGGGCCACCCAGAAAGCCGAAGCCGCCGCGCTGACGCTCCAAGTGGGTCCAGGAGCGCACGAGGCGGGAGCGTTGATAGGTCAGCGCCGCCAACTCCACCTGCAGGCGCCCCTCGTGGGTGCGCGCACGGGCGCCGAAAATCTCCAGGATCAAGCCGGTGCGGTCGATCACCTTGGCGTTCCAGGCGCGTTCCAAGTTGCGCTGCTGCACCGGTGACAGCGCCCCATCGACGACGACGATGCCAGCTCCGGTCGCCTCGATACGCTCGTGCAGGCGCTCCACCTGGCCGGTGCCGAACAGCGTGGCGGGCTTGCGCTGGCGCAACACCGGCGCGGCCGTCTCCACCACCTCCAGCCGGATAGCCGCGGCCAGACCAACTGCCTCGGCCAGCCGCCCCTCCACACTGCGCGGGCGCTCGACGCCCGCCTCCACCGGTTGCACCGGATGAACCACCAACGCGCGACCGGTCGGGGCCGCGGTGTCAACCATTCCCATCAGACCTCGCCACCCTCCCGCGGACCATCATACAATCGCACCGGATCCTTCGGCATGATGGTGGAGATCGCATGCTTGTAGACCAGCTGGGATGATTCCATCCGACGCAGCAGTAGCGAGAAGTTATCGAACCACGTCACAATGCCCTGTAGCTTCACGCCATTGATCAGGAACACAGTCACTTCCATTTTGTTCTTGCGGATATGATTCAAGAACACGTCTTGCAGGTTTTGGGACTTATCGGCGGACATGATCTGCCTCATTTCTTGTTCTTGGCTGCGTCGCCGCAGCGGTTTGGCGATCGGGAGCGGCGGTTACACCCGCCGCTCCACCCAATACTGTCTTGCCGAGCCCCAGCGATGCAACCCAGGACGCAACCCAAGCCTTAGGCGGCGTGTTGATCGCTGGCCATGAACTGCAGATACAGTTCACGCAGGCGCTTGACCATCGGGCCGGGCGTGCCGTCGCCAATCGGCTGGCCGTCCAGGCGCACGATCGGCAGCACATAGCCGGTGGTGGAGGTGAGGAACGCCTCGGCTGCATCGCGCGCCTCAGCGGCTGAGAAGCTGCGCTCGACAATCTTGATCTGGGCCTCGGCCGCCAGCGCCATCAGGCTCTTACGGGTGATGCCGCCCAGGATGGCGTTGGTCAGCGCGCGGGTGACCACCTCGCCCGAGCGGGTGACGATCCAGGCATTGGTGCTGGTCCCCTCGGTTACCATGCCGTTCTGATCGATCATCCAGGCTTCGTAGGCACCGGCCTCGCGGGCTTGTTGCTTGCCCAGCACATTGGGCAGCAGCGAGACCGACTTGATGTCGCAGCGGCCCCAGCGGATGTCTGGAATGGTGATCGCGGCGACACCGGTTTGCAGCATTTTGGGATCGTGCGGCTTCACGCGTTTGGCGGTCATCACCACTGAGGGCGGGGTGCCCTCCTTCGGAAACGGATGGTCGCGCCGGGCGACACCGCGGGTGATCTGCATGTAGATCAAGCCGTCGACCACGCCATTGCGCCGCAGCATCTCCCGCGTGATGTGCCGCAGCGCCGGGCGCCCCATCGGCACGGGTATGCGCAGTTCCGTCAGCGAGCGTTCCAGCCGATCAAAATGCGCCTCCTCATCAATCACGCGCCCCCCCTGCACGGCCGTGACCTCATAGATGCCATCGGCGAACTGATAGCCGCGATCCTCAATATGCACCGCTGCTTCTGTGTGCGGCACATACCGCCCATTGACATACGCCACCCGCGACATCGCTCTCACCCTGCTTCCTGCGGAAGCGACGAGTTTAGGAGCAATCGGCGGGGGCGGCTAGGGGGTGGGTGGGCTGCGGCCACACGCGCTCAGGTGGGCTGTTTTAATCTGGGTTCCCCTCGGTCGCTGAGGCGAAGCCAAGACCTTGAGCCAACGACCCTGTGACGGCCGCCATTGTTGCGTCATCGCGGCTGGCGCGGCGGCCTCGTCGTTGCGATCGAGCAAGGCGGCATCAAGGACACTGTCCAACTCTGCATCCGCCCGATCCGCCTCTACCCGAGTTTGGCGCCGACAGTCCGCCACAACAGCGGGAAGGCGGGTGTCGGGAACCCAGATTTGGGCCGCGGATGTCAATGATCCCCGCCAACCGTCTTATCAGCCGACCAACGGTGGCGTTGTTTCGCTCCCACGCAGATCACGGTACCGGATCGAAAGACTGGGCAAGGGGTGCCCGCCGCGATCACAGTAGGCCGCAGAGACTTCGCCTCCGCCACGCTGAGCCTGCGCATCTCTCACTTTCCGTTCTGTTGACAGCATTTCCTCACCGTGCACCGTCCATCCAGTCCAAAATTCGCAAGCTTTATGACCGGAGGCGGTGGGGCGCCCACTTGACGCTGGCGGCGACACACCCTCGGAACAAAAGATAGAGCACGCCTAGACCCTTCGCGCGGCTGCGTTGAATCACATCTCATCGAACATGGTGCGTCATGATAAGCAATCTGGCTTAGACCCCTACAATTTTCCCGCACATACAAGACATTTATAGTAAGCTTTTCTGCCTACTCAGTATTCTGTATGCTTGCACAGAAACAAGCACTACGAGTCCCTGGTACTTTGGCTAAGGTGTCGCCGTTATGAAGCCTCAAGAATCGATCAGCATATTCATCAGCAGCGCATCTAGTGATACTCTAAAAAACAAAGAAAATTTGCGCCGCTTCCGTGAATTTCTAAATACAACAGTCCAAAAGAATTTGGATCGACCAGAATACAAAAGATTCTTTTTGAATACTGAGATTGTTTTATCTTTCTCTGGACCAATAACATTGGAGCACGGGCCTGGTCTTGTTCGGGAAGTCATTCGGAACCAAATTGCAAGAACGGACATTTTTATCGCTCTAGTCACTAAAGACTGGCTTGCTTCTCAACACTGTCAATTTGAGGTCCTTGAGTTTCTAGATATGACGCAGAATAAGGGAACTTATGGGTGTTCCGAAATATTTTATCTCAATCAATCCGCGAAAGAGTCCATTGCAACGATTGCTGCGGGATCCAATTCAATAGCGGACTATCTTAGATCGTGCGTCCACATATCGGATATTGATTTTCGCACTGCGGGAAAAGAAAATGGTACCGAAGCCAATATTTTGAAGGCCAAGGGAAAGGCGTGGGACGCCATCGCTGATACTGTAACTAAGTGTATTGTTTGTATTATTGGGATAAAAGAAGGAATGTTACAGAAGAGAGCATCTCCCAAATATACATCTGAATCGGCTTGGGACATCCGGCATGTTAATCCAATCTCCGAAGCAAAAGCATTTCTGAGTGCAAATAAGGTTGATTTGATATTCGATCTAGTTGATGAGCTTTATTTAGAAGAAAAGGGGAAAACACACTATTTTCTACTTCATGCCGGAATGCTAAAAGTACTTTGCCGCAAACCGGACGTCCTAGGTGACCCAGTTAAAGGTATACCGAACGTGGTTGGCACAAAAGCTCGTCTTGAAAATATAGAAGATGAAAGATGGGAAGAGGGACATACATACCAGTTTCGACCAAACACCGATCCAGATCGGGGAAAAAGTCAAAAGCTAGTTGGCGCTCGACGCTTCGTTCTGAACCAGGACTCTAAAGTACCTGTTTGTATTGCCAATCTTAAGAAACAGGTACCCGCTGATGACCTTAAAGTTCTGGCCTATCTCCAACTCAGACCTCAGAACTGCGTATCTTATGATCACTCAGGTAAGCCACTTCTCGCGAGTGTTGCACATAACGTGAGTGAGCTAATCGCTCGAGCTCTTCAAAAGAGTGAGTTGCTAAGGCCTGATCAGCAGGGGCAGTATGCAGAAATGTCAATTCCAATCGAAGAAAAATAGCATAGGTGGCACATGTCTGACTTTCCCAAAAAGATTTCAGAGGCACTCCGTATTGGAGCTGAAGAATCTGCATATCGTCTTTCATTAATTCAAGGTCGCAGAAGACAGGTTACTACTTGGACGTTGAAGATTGCTGAAGCGTTAGGCCTTGATACAAAGAAAGACTTTATCGATTATAATTTCGCTGGCTATGACTTGTCAGGTGAAGATCTTTCAGAATTTGTTCTGACTGGAGCGGATTTTGCGCTTGCTAATCTACAAGATACGGAAATGCCCCTTGGTTTTGATCCAAAAACAGTCCGAAACTGGGAACGGACCGTCGGCTCCCCTCTCATTCCAAGAAAGATTGAGACAGCTAACTCAACGCATTCCATTCTTTTTGCCATTCCGAAAAATCTGACATTAGTTAGAAGAGAAGAAAACTTTGCAGATCGGAGAATTTCCAAGCTACAGGAAGGTGAGAAGAAGTTAACCAGACAGCAAGCTGCTGAACTCTTTCGTACACAGCTCAGTGAAAATGTGTTACATGATCGACTAGAGAATGAAATTTTGATGCTAATTGGCAGCAACTCAGGTGATAGCAAAATATTACATCGAGTTGAGCGCGGAGTTGCTGCGGACGTGTATACAAATACCAGTGATGGAGAAAAAAATGTGTTGTTAGATATAGCTCAAAATCTTGATCTTCAAATCTTTTTCCGGGGCGTGCTACACGCGCTTGATCTTATTGTTCGGTATCAGTGTGCAGCTGAATTAGGCGCTCTCGACCGGGAGCGGGCAAAGTCGATATGGCTTGAGTTACAGCATCGCGATTTTGTCAAAAGTAGCCAGTTTCGGACCATCAAAGATCGGAAGGATCCAAATGAAATCACGAATCTTCTTTTGAAATCGCTTCGGGATAATGGGTCTCAGTATATTTTTGGCCACTCGCGTCTTAAAATCTACAAAGATACTCATATGCATGATCGGCATAAACTTGGTGCCATCACGTTTGTTGCATCAATTATGTCTGACATTGATTTACTCAAACTGAGGAAATCGCATCCCGATGCAGACTGTATTGTCCAGAACAGCATTCTACAGAAGACACTGGAGCATGACCGAGCCCTTGTTGATCGATTCGTTGACCTGAAGACCGCGACGGATAGGTCTAACCAGAGTGGAGACACCTGGGTTGGGCTAAATTGGCGCAAGCCCGACTAACCACCCCCCTCACTTCAACGGCGGTAACGGCCGATCTGTCCCCTGCACACCCAGCGACTTCAGCTTGCGATGCAATGCCGAGCGTTCCATTCCGACGAAGGCTGCCGTCCGGCTGATGTTGCCGGCAAACCGGTTCACTTGGGCCAGCAGGTACTCGCGCTCGAACACTTCGCGGGCTTCGCGCAAGGGCAGTGTCATGATCTCCGAGCCCTTGTCCCAGCGCAGCACGGCCGGGGCGGCTGAGCCGAGTTCGGGGGGGAGCATGTCGGCGCGGATGTCGGCGCGGGCGTCGCCTGGGGCCAGGATCAACAGGCGCTCGATCACATTGCGCAACTCGCGCACATTGCCCGGCCAGTCATAGGCTTGCAGCGCCAGCAACGCATCCTCGCCCAAGGCGCGCGCGGGCAGGCCCGAGGCCTCGGCCGTGCGTTCGATGAAATGGCGGGCAAGGTGCGGAATATCCTCGCGCCGGTCGCGCAGGGCGGGCACGCGCACCGGCACCACGGCCAGACGATAATAGAGGTCCTGACGGAACCGCCCGGCAGCCATTTCCGCCTCGACATCGCGGGCGGAGGAGGCAACCACGCGCACATCCACCTCCACCCTGGTGCGGCCACCGACGCGCTCAAACACCTGCTCCTGCAGCGCGCGGACAATCTTGCCCTGGGTCTCCAGCGGCATGTCGGCCACTTCGTCCAACAGCAGCGTGCCGCCATGGGCTTGCTCGAACAGGCCCACCTTGCGCGGCGCGTCGCCCTCGCCATCGGCGCCGAACAGCTCGTACTCAATGCGGTCGGGGTGCATGGTGGCGCAATTGACCACCACGAACGGCCCACCCGATCGGCGGGAGCGGGTGTGCAGCAGCCGCGCCGCCACTTCCTTGCCAACGCCAGCCGGACCCTGCACCAGCACCCGGCTGCCAGTGGGCGCCACCTTGTCGATCTGCGCGCGCAACTGCGACATGGCGGGCGAGGCGCCGATCAGCGCAATTTCGCCGCCTGCGCGCAGCTTCAATTCCTGGTTCTCGCGCTTCAGGCGCGCTTGCTCAATCGCGCGCTGCACGGTGACGATCAAGCGGTCGGCCTGAAACGGCTTTTCAATGAAGTCGAACGCGCCAAGGCGGATCGCCTCCACTGCGGTTTCGATGGTGCCGTGACCGGAAATCATCACCACTGGCAACAGCGGGTGGTCGCGCACAATGCGCTCCAGCACCCCCATGCCATCCATGGAGGAGCCCTGCAGCCAGATGTCCTGAATCACCAGGCTGGGCAGGCGCGCGGCCAAGGCCTGCAAGGCACCATCAGCATCGGCTGCGGCGCGCGTCTGAAAGCCTTCGTCCTTCAGAATGCCAGCGATCAGCATCCGAATATCGGCTTCGTCATCAACAATGAGAATTTCATGCGCCATGCGACACGGCCTTGGCTTGTTCCGCCGGTTCTTGTTCGTCTGCGCGGGTGAAGATCAGACGCACCCGTGCCCCGCCCCCCGGCGCATCGTCCAGTACCACCTCACCCTGATGGTCTTCCATGATCTTCTTCACAATCGCAAGCCCAAGACCGGTGCCCTTGGCGCGGGTGGTGACATAGGGCTCGACCAGCCGGTCGCGCTCGCCCTCCGGCAGGCCCTTGCCATTGTCTAACACGTCAAGCGCAAGGGTTCTGCCCGAATCAACCACACGAACTGTCACATGACCGGGCGGCGGATTGGGCTCATTTCGCCCATCGATGGCGTCCAGCGCGTTTTGCAGCAGGTTGGTCAGCGCTTGGCGCACCTGACGCGCATCACAGCGCAGACGCACCGGCGCCTCCGGCACCTCCACCGTGAACGTCACACCCAAATCCGCACCGCGCTGGAGGGAGACTGCCTCCCGTACCAACGTGGCGAGGTTCTCCTCCTTCATCACCGGTGCGGGCATGCGGGCGAAGGCGCTGAACTCATCAACCATGCGCCCAATATCGCCCACCTGACGCACAATGGTGCTGGTGCACTCGATGAAGGTTTCGGGATCGCTTTGAATTTCCTTCAGGTACTTGCGCTTCAGCCGCTCGGCTGACAACTGGATCGGCGTCAGCGGATTTTTGATCTCGTGGGCGATGCGCCGGGCCACATCGGCCCAGGCGGCTGTGCGCTGGGCTTGCAGCAGCTCCGTCACATCATCGAAGGTGACGACAAAGCCGGACGGGTCCTCCAGCACGGTGTCTGGCTCGGGCACAGCATCCAGCGCCTGATCGGCTGCAATACGCACCAGCAAGGTACGGGCCTTCTTCTCCCGCACCAGCCGCACCTGCCCTTCAACCACGCGATCCGGGCGGCGGTGCGCTTGCTCCAGCAGGGCGCCCATCTCTGGCACCACCACGTCCAACGGCTGGCCCACTGCCTCGCCCAAATCCTCCCCCAGCAACTCAGAGGCAGAGCGGTTGGGCAGATTGATCCGCCCGTCGCGGTCCAGCCCGATCACACCAGCCGACACACCGGCCAACACTGCTTCCGTAAAGCGGCTGCGGTGGTCCAGCTCCTGGTTTGCCTGGATCAATGCCTGACGCTGCGCCTGCAGCTGTTCCGTCATGCGGTTAAAGGCCCGGCTCAGTTGGGCAATCTCGTCGCCGTCCGTCGACTCACCAACGCGCGCCGCCAGATCCCCTGCCCGCACCCGCTCCGAGGCACTCATCAACGCCGAGATCGGCCGCACCAGACGCGTGGCCCACATCAGGCCGAACCAGATCGCGGCCAGCAACAGCACCAGCGCCAGCACTGCAAACATCAACGTGAAGGTGATCTGGATTTCGGACCGTCGCCCCTCCAGCGAGAGGTAGGTTTCTACGGCTGCCTGATTTTGTTCCAGAAACTGCACCGCGCGTGGATCAACAAAGCGGCCCACCACCAAATACACATCCGAAAACGCCGCAAGCCGTACAGCAGCGCGCACGCGGTCATCGGAGTCCGAGACGATCAGCGCCACTTCGCCGTTGCGCGCCCGCTCCAACGCGAAGGGCAGCATGCGGTCCACGGCAAGGCCGATGACAAACCCGGCGCGCACCACCTCCCGGCCATTGCCATCAATGACAATCGCTTCGGACAAACCGCGGAACGCCGCCTGCGCCTGCAGCAACTGCTGAAACTGCGCGGCATTGGTCAGCAGCAGTGGCGCCTCGCGGTTCAAGTCTTGCGCCATGGCGAGAATCTGACCACGGATGGCCTGTTGATGCTCCGACAAATAGGCTAGGGCGACTTCCTGCGAGGTGGTCACAGCAGAGCGCACCCGCTCCGAGAACCAGCCCTGCAAGCCGTAATTCATGAACAGGGCGGAGAACACGGCAACAATCACCGCCGGTGCTGCGGCCACCACGCCGAACACGACGACCAAGCGCGCCTGCAAGCGGGAGCCTGCTTGCCCGCGCCGCCGCTCCGTCCACACCTCAACAAACCGGCGGGCGATCACCAGCGCCAGCATCAACACCAACACCAAGTTGAGGTTCAGCAGCCACAGCACGACGGCTGGGTCGGGCCCAAAGGGCGGCAGACCGATGAACGCCGCGTAGGTCGCAATCGCTGACCCCAGCGCACCGATTAGCAGCATCACAGACAGCTTGCGGGCAAGCCCAAGGGTGCGCACCCAACCCAACAGACGGCGGCCGAGCGGTGGCGCAGACGGGGCAGCCGGAGGAAGCGAGGTGGCAGTCATCGAACGTTAGACAACAGTCCAGTGGGCGGCGGCAGGAGCCGATCCGCCGCTCTATCGTACTCCGCGCATCACCTGGATGTCCAACTCACGGATTTTTTTGCGCAAGGTATTGCGATTGACGCCCAACAATTGCGCCGCCTTGATTTGATTGCCGCGTGTCGCAATCAGCGAGAGGGAGATCAGCGGTCGCTCCACCTCCTGCACGATGCGGTCATACAGGCCGTTGGGCGGCAGACCATCGCGATGGGCGTCGAAATAGCCCTTCAGGTGCCGCTCCACCGCTTGACCCAAGCCCTCATCCTGGGGAATCACGGCCACGTCGCTTGGCAGCGCTGGGTCGGCCAGTTCCAGGTCAATGATGTCGGCGCCGATCACTTCCTGGCTGTACAGGGCGGCCAGACGGCGCACCAGGTTCTCCAACTCGCGCACATTGCCGGGCCAACGATACTGCTTCAGCCGATCCAGGGCGGCTTGATCCAGGCTCTTGGCTGGCAGGCCCTCCTGGGTGGCAAGCTTGAAGAAGTGGCGCACCAGGGCCGGCACATCCTCTGATCGCTCGCGCAGAGGCGGCAGGCGGATCGGCACCACGTTTAGCCGATAAAACAAATCCTCGCGGAACAAACCCTGGCGGATCAGATGGCGCAAATCGCGGTGGGTGGCGGCGACGATGCGCACGTCCGCCTTGATTGGATTGCGACCGCCGACGGTTTGGAACTCCCCTTCCTGCAGCACGCGCAGCAGGCGGGTTTGTGCCTCCAACGGCATGTCGCCAATTTCATCCAGGAACAAGGTGCCGCCCTGCGCCTGCTCAAAGCGACCCGCCGCGCGGCTGTGGGCTCCAGTAAAGGCACCCTTTTCATGGCCAAACAGCTCGGACTCGATCAGCTCCCGCGGGATCGCCGCCATGTTGAGGGCAACGAACGGACCAGCCCGGCGCTTGCCGTAATCGTGCAGCGCGCGTGCCACCAATTCCTTACCCGTGCCACTCTCGCCTGTGATCATCACTGTAAGGTCGGTGCCCATCAGACGGGCCAGCACACGGTAGATTTCCTGCATCGCGGGCGAGCGGCCGATCACTGGCAGCTGATCTTCGGCTTCTGCCTCGGTCACCGGCAGGGCTTCGCTGGAGCCTGCCCGCGGCTCCTGCAGGGCGCGCTGGACGACACGCACCAATTCATTCAAGTCGAAGGGTTTGGGCAGATACTCAAACGCCCCGCGTTCGGTGGCTTTCACAGCTGTCAGCAGTGTGTTCTGCGCACTCATCACAATGATGCGCAGGTCGGGCCGCAGCTTGCGCACACGCGGGATCAGGTCCAAACCATTCTCGTCGGGCATCACCACATCGGTGATGACCAAGTCCCCATCACCCGCCTCAATCCAACTCCACAGCCCGGCAGCTGTTCCCGTGGTGCGGACCTCGTGGCCCAGACGCCCAAGCGCCTGGCTCAACACCGTGCGGATCGCGCGGTCATCATCTGCGACCAGGATGGTAGCGCCGCTCATGCGCCTGCTTCCGTTGAGACCGGCAACATCACGCGGAACAGCGTGCGGCGCGGTTGGCTGTCGAACTCAATCACCCCGCCATGGTCGCCAACGATCTTGGCAACCAGGGCAAGACCCAGACCCGAGCCATTGACCTTGGTGGTCACGAACGGGTCGAACAAATGGGGGCGCAGGTCCTCGGGAATGCCAGGGCCGTTGTCCTGCACGGTCACCACCAGGGGAAGCTGCACGCGGGCATCGCTGCCTGCAATCTGCAGGCGCACACCGTGCTGATACCCCGTTACCAGCAGGATCTCCCCACCCTCCTCCGGCACGGCTTCGGCTGCGTTCTTGACCAGATTCAAGAACACCTGAATCAGCTGGTCGCGGTTGCCAAACACCGGCGGCAGCGACGGGTCATACCGCTCCACCATCCGCACACGGCGGGCAAAGCCGTTTTGTGCCACCCGCCGCACATGCTCCAGCACTTGGTGGATGTTGACCGGACCCCGTTGCATCGGGCGGCTGTCGGAAAACACCTCCATCCGGTCTACCAGCGCCACCACTCGATCCACCTCGTCGATGATCAGGCGGGTCAGGGTGCGATCTTCGGGCGGGACAGTCTGGTCCAGCAGCTGCGCGGCGCCGCGAATGCCGGACATCGGGTTCTTCACCTCATGGGCCAGCATTTCCGCCATCGCCGAAACCGACCGCGCCGCGCCGCGGTGGGTCAGCTGGCGGTCCAGCTTCACGGCGATGGAGCGTTCATGCAGCGACACCACCACTGCACCCGGACGATCGGCCATCGGGGCAACATCGGCCGTGACCAGACGGCGCCCCATGCGCGGGTTTTCAAGGGCGAGACCATACTCGGTGCGGCTACCCTGCTCCGCGCGCACCATGCGGACCAGGGAGAACAGCGGGCTGTCCTCTGGCACGTGGTCGGACAACAGATGGCCTAGCAGCATCGCTTGGGAGCAGGCGAAAAACCCCTCAGCAGCCAAGTTGATGTTGATCACCCGGTCGTCGGCATCCAACACCAGCACGGGATAGGCCAACGCGTCCAAAATGGCGCCTGCATCGGCGCCGCCGCCGCGACGGCTCAACGTTGGAAAACGCAAGGCGACCCGCGCCATCAGGCGGCCATCCGGGGGGTCTGTGCGGCCAACAGCGGTTGATAGAACCGCTCCAGCAACGCCCGCACAGCGGCTGGATCGTCCATGGTGTTGACCTCCGCCCGAAACTCGGCGGACCCGACCAAGCCCTTGCTGTACCAACCCAGGTGCTTGCGCGCGATGCGCAGGCCGGTTTCCGTGCCATACAGGCTCAGCATGTCGTCCAGATGCTCCAACACCACGGCGTATTGCTCAGCAAGGCTGGGGTCTGGCAGGTAACCGCCGGTGCGCAGGTGGTACATCACCTGAGCCGGGAACCAGGGCCGACCATAGCAGCCACGGCCAATCATCACGCCATCAGCACCGGATTCCTCCAGCGCGCGAACGGCATCCTCCACCCGGGTGATGTCGCCATTGACGATCACCGGCACGCTCACGGCTTCCTTCACCGTGCGGATGAAGCGCCAGTCGGCCGTGCCGGTGTACATCTGATTGCGGGTGCGCCCGTGGACGGTGATCATCCGCACGCCAGCCTGTTCGGCCTTGCGCGCCAGGGAGGGAGCATTTTGATTGGCGTCGTCCCAGCCCTTGCGCATCTTCAAGGTGACGGGCAGATCAACGGCGCCGACTGTCGCCTCAATCAGGCGGACGGCATGCTCCTCCTCCCGCATCAGGGCGGAGCCTGCATGACCGTTGGTGACCTTCTT
The DNA here is from genome assembly GCA_004292755.1 of Alphaproteobacteria bacterium. Classification (GTDB taxonomy): domain Bacteria; phylum Pseudomonadota; class Alphaproteobacteria; order Elsterales; family Elsteraceae; genus RDXE01. Next base: position 105,937 of record RDXE01000024.1, on the reverse strand, counting down.
CACCGGACAGCCCATGTTGATGTCGATGATGGCAGCACCCGTGCCCTCGTTCAGGCGGGCAGCTTCCGCCATGCGGTTGGGTTCACACCCCGCCAACTGAACAGACAGCGGTTGCTCCTCGCTGGAATTGCGGGCCATCAGCAAGGTCCGTGGCGTGGTGCGGATCATCGCCTCCGAGGCGATCATCTCCGTCACCACCAAGCCCGCGCCAAACCGCTTCACCCACTTGCGAAACGGCTGGTCCGTGACCCCAGACATCGGGGCCAGGATCACCGGTTCCGCAATGGTGACCGGTCCGACAGCGATCGGAGCCAGACGATTGCCCATTGAGTTAGCAGAGTCCAGAGTTGCCATTTTTTTAACCAATAGCCGAAACCGCGCGGAAGGACAATCGCGCAATGGCGGTTCTGTGAAAAGAGGGGGGATCGCCAAGATTGGCGGGCTCGGGTCAGCCGCGCGCCAACACCACGTCCGTGACGAACTTGACGCCAGGATAGGCAAGCGTCAGCAGCAGATAGGCCACCAGCACCATGCGCCCAAAGCGTCGACCGCGTAGACCAATGCGGGCGTGGGCCACCAACACCCCGATCACGGCCGCAAGGGCCGCCATCACCAGCACGGTTTTGTGATCGACGCGCAACCAGCGCCCGGTGCTGACCACCTCCACGGCGATGCCGCTCACCAGCCCCACGGTCAACAAGGCTGCCGCGGTTTGCAGCAGTCGGAATTGCAGCGTCTCCCCCGCCAGCACTGGCGGCAGCAGACGGGTCAATCGAGTTGGCTGGCGGCGCTTCAGCGCCCGTTCCTGTAAGAACACCGCCAGCCCAGCCAACGCCGCCAGCGTCACCACACCATAGGTGACAATCGACAGCGCGATATGGGTGGCCAGCCACACACCCGGCGCCGCTGGCGCATAGGCACGCGACTCCGTACCGGCAAAGGCTGTTGCCAGTGTCCCGATCGCGAGAGCATGGGCGATCACCAATGGGGTCAGCCGGGCAGCGACTGGGGAGTTGCCGACGATCAGCGCAAACAGCAACAAACTTGCGACGACCCCCAGCCACAGCGCCGCGGCGAATCCCGTCTGCCAATGGCCATCAAACACTAAGATCAGTGCAATCAGCGGACCCGCAATCGCCAGCGCCAAGGTGCCCCAAAAGCGCGCATCGCGGCGCTCTGCCTCGGGGCTGATCAGCAAGGCCGGAACCAGGGCGGCCAGAGCGGCAAGGTTGAGCGTGGTGATCATCGGTGCTGGAACGCTACTCTAGCCGTGCGCCCGATGCATCACCAGACCACGGCACACCCCACCGCCAGCGGATCGCCACCATGACCAGCCGAACCGAACCCCTGTCGACTGCGACCACTGAGGCCGAGCCCTGGGGCACCGGCTGTTACGCCTGGCGGCTCATCCAATCGCCAGACCTTGCCGTTGCAGAGGAAGAGATGCCACCCGGCAGCAGCGAGGTGGCCCACCACCATCGCCATGCCCGGCAAGTTTTCTATGTGCTGAGTGGGAAGTTGACGATGGAGGTCGCTGACGCGACCCACGATCTAGCACCGGGGCAGGCGATTGACGTGGCGCCCGGTGTGGTTCATCGCGCCTGCAACCCTTGGGCGGAGGCGGTGCGGTTCCTCGTGATCTCCACCCCCACTACCCTGGGGGATCGGGTTGCCACAGCAGAGCCTGCGTGATCCAGTGGCGTCGCGCGGGCGGGCGTGCTAACGCCCCGTGCGCATGGTCCAGCCAACCCCCCGTTCCAGTGCCTGCGGCACAGCCGCCCTGATCGTCGCAGGCGGCAGCGGCAGCCGTGCGGGTGGCGAGGTGCCAAAGCAGTATCAGCGCCTGGGCGGTGTGCCGGTGTTGCGGCGCACGGTGCTGGCGCTGGCCCAGTGCCCCGGCATCGACGTCATCCAAGTGGTGATCCGCCCGCAGGACCGCGCTCTGTATGAGGAGGCGGTCAAGGGCCTCGCCCTGCCCGATCCAGTGCCCGGCGGGCACGAACGCCAAGACAGTGTGCGCGCAGGCCTGGAGGCGCTGGCTGCCCTCGCGCCGGAGCGTGTGCTGATCCATGACGCCGCCCGGCCCTTCGTGGATGGCGGCACGATCGCGCGGGTGGTCGCCGCACTCAGCGCCTCTGCAGGAGCGTTGCCGACCCTGCCCGTGGTGGATGCGTTGTGGCGGGTGGAGGGCGGGTGCGTGACCAGTGCTGTTGACCGCACCGGCCTTGCCCGCGCCCAGACGCCACAAGGCTTCCAGTTCGCTGAGATTTTGGCGGCGCACCGCAAAGCCGCGGGCCAAGCACTGCCGGACGATGTTTCCGTTTTGGCTCTGACTGGTGCGACCGTGCAGGCCGTACCGGGCCACGCCGCCAACATCAAACTGACCACAGCCGCTGACATGGCGGAGGCCGAACGCCGCCTGCTGCGCGAGGGGGAGGTGCGGGTTGCCACCGGCTTCGATGTCCATCGCTTTGGTCCTGGCGACCATGTGATGCTGTGCGGCGTGGCAGTTCCCCATGACGCTGGGCTGGACGGGCATTCCGATGCCGATGTCGCGCTCCACGCCCTTACGGATGCGCTGCTTGGCACCATCGCAGCCGGTGATATCGGCCAGCATTTTCCACCGTCGGACCCGCGGTGGCGCGGTGCGGACAGCGCCCGATTCCTGTGCCATGCGGCGGATTTGATCACTGCCCGCGGCGGCGTGATCGCCCATGTTGACCTGACGATCATCGGCGAGCGGCCCAAGGTGTCGCCTCACCGGGCCGCGATGGTGCAGCGTTTGGCCGGTCTGCTGGGACTGGCGCCGAGCCGCGTCTCGGTCAAAGCGACCACAACTGAGCAACTGGGCTTCACTGGCCGCCGCGAAGGTCTTGCGGCCCAGGCCGTCGCCACGGTTCGCCTGCCTTTTGACGATGAGGAGTCTCTCTGATGGCGCTCGCACCGGTGCCGACGGGGTTGTCGCCGTTCCATCCAGCCGTACTGCTCGCCACTTGGGGGTGGAGCGGTCGGCTGCCAGGTCCCAAGGGTACGTGGGGTTCGGCTGCTGCTCTGCCGTTCGGCTGGCTGATTGCCTGGGCAGCCGGACCATTGGCGTTGATCCCGGCGGCCTTGCTGGTGTTCGCCGTCGGCATCTGGGCCGGTGGCCTCTATGCCTCCAAGCTGGGGGTTGGCGATCCAGGCCCCGTGGTGATCGACGAAGTGGCCGGCCAGTGGTTGACACTGGCGCTGGTACCGCTGGACCCGCTCCTGTGGATCGCCGGGTTCTTCTTGTTCCGTGCAGCCGACATCGTAAAGCCGTTCCCGGCCAATTGGGCGGATCGCTCGTTGAAGGGCGGGATTGGGATCATGACCGATGATTTGATCGCCGGTCTCTACGCAATGCTTGTTCTTTGGGGAGCCCACCGATGGCTGATGTCCTGACCCTTGCGCCAACGCTGGTGGCGGCCGCGCGCGAGGTCCTGCTTGCGGCTGAGACGGCCGGTGTGCGCCTCGCCACAGCGGAAAGCTGCACCGGTGGCTTGCTTGCCGCTGCCTTGACGGAGACCCCTGGCTCCTCCCGCGTGGTGGAGCAGGCAGTGGTCAGTTACTCCAACCGCGCCAAGGCAGACCGGCTGCGCGTGCCGGTCGATCTGCTGGCAGAGGAAGGGGCGGTCAGCGGCACTGTCGTCGAGGACATGCTGGAAGACTTGCTAAGTCAGGCCGGTGTCGATCTGGGCATCGCCATCTCCGGCATCGCGGGCCCCGGTGGCGGCAGCGATGAGAAGCCAGTCGGGCTGGTGTGGTTTGCCGTTGGCGCCCACAGCATTGAGACACAGGTCGAGTCCCAGGTGTTTGACGGCGACCGCGCCGCGATCCGCCACGCCGCGGTGCTGCATGCCTGCACTCTGTTGACCAAAGCGATTGCAGCCATCGGGGCGGCGCCGACCAACCTGGATGCCGTGTCTCACCGCCTGCGCGCTGACATTGCGGCCCACGTCACCCGCGCGATTGACACCATCCCGCGCGGATTGGTCGATCAAGCCCTGGATGTGATCACCAATGGCGGGCCGCCGTCCGATCTGGCCCTGATCGGCGCCAACGACTTGGCCCTGTTCGGCACGGGTCCATCCGAGGGGGACGACGACCCCTCCCCGCTCGAAGCCTACATCGAGGCAGCAATTGCCGCCGACTTGTTCACAGGCCCGGTGACGCCAGCAGCCCTGCTCACCAACACCGTGCTGGTGCTGCGCATCGACCGCATCCACGCTGATCAGCCGATTGCCGCGCGCGAGGCCCTGTCGGGCGACGCACCAATCCAGCTGGTGGATGTCGAGTTGAAGGAGACCCTGGCCGAGGGGGCAGTGGTGGCGGTGCGCTGCCTCACCATCAATGGCCTCGCCATTCCTGCCGGTCCGACCATCGATCTGGACCCGGGCGAGGTAACCCGCCTGAAGCGCGAATACCCAAAACCACCCAGCGAGGACGAACGCAATCGGCTGGCTGCGCTGATCTTCGCCACTCGCAACGCGGGCATCAGCATTGAAGACGCGCTGGACGCCATGGCCGAGGAAGCCCCGAAGAAGGGCGCCAAAAGGCCCAAACCCTCAGGTCGGCGCTAGGCGACGAACAGGGGGTGCGCGGATCCCTTGGGCTACGGGAGGTGACCGTAACCCAAGGGCGCCACTGCTACTCTTCGCGGTGTGTGCGTTCCATCCGCTCGTGGCGCTCCTGCGCTTCGAGCGACAGGGTGGCGATGGGACGCGCCTCCAAGCGGCGTAGCGCAATCGGCTCCTGCGTTTCTTCGCAGTATCCGTAAGAGCCATCATCAATGCGGCGCAGGGCGGCGTCGATCTTGGCAATCAATTTGCGTTCACGGTCGCGGGTGCGAAGTTCCAGGGCTCGATCCGTCTCCATGGACGCGCGGTCTGTCAGGTCTGGCTGCTGCAGACTTTCTTCCTGCATGGAGTGGACAGTCTGATTGGATTCTTGCAGCAACTCGGCCCTCCAACGCAGCAGCTTCTGCTTGAAGTATTCCAGTTGCAGCGGGTTCATGAACGGCTCGTCTTCCGACGGGCGGTAGTCTGGTGGCAGCAGCGGCGACATAGGGCACCTCGGCACGCGGCTTCGACTGGGCGGTCCGGCCAGTGCCAACTGCATGCGTCGGCCCTTGCCGGTGTCGGGGAATGCCATGCCGCAAAGCGCCGCGCGACACAAGCTGCGTTTCGTGACTCCCGCTAGGATTCGCGCGACTCTTGAAGGGCCGTTTCCAGCTTTGCCACCTCAACCTGTGCTCTTAAGTCAATTTCATCCAGCAGAGCGGCCAAAGCGGGGTCATCCACCTGGTCGCGCTCACTGGCAACCACGCGAATCAGGTCCTGAATCTCGCCCAGCCCAAGCCGACCTTCAATCAGGCCACGATGCAGGGCTTGCAGCCGGTCCAGCACCTCATGGGCGCGGCGCCGGGCACGGCGGGAGCGCTCAGTCGCGTCGCCCACTTCCTGAATGGCAAACAGCGCCTCGGCTGCACTGACCGTGCGCACCGGTGTGGCAGGCGTTCCCGTCGGTTGCGGCGCTGCACCGAGGACGCGGGCAAACTCCCCACTCAAGCCAGCCGCGGTGACCGGGCGGGAGCCAGTGGTGGTGGTGGGTCGGGGTGTGCGAGGACCTTCAACCTTCATGCCTGTTTCATACCCGATTTCGCGCCGAAGCGCACCAGAGGCAAAAACTGCCGACCCGGCAGCCTTTGCCCGCCGAATCATCACAAAGAATCTTAGCGAAAAACGCCATGCCGCTGATTTTTCTTGATTTTTACCTGTGGCATGCGCTTCGCTTACAGCAGCGCGAGCACCAGCATTGGACTGACCCGATGACCGACCTTTGCCGCCCCCGCCCCACCCGTCTCGGTCGCACCTGCGCCGCCCGCACCATTGTTGCGGCACTGGTAGCGATGCTGGGGGTGATGGCCACCGTACCAACTCTGGCCCAGACCACACGGATCAAGGACATCGTCGAATTTGAAGGTGTCCGTGACAACATGTTGGTGGGCTATGGTTTGGTGGTTGGCCTGAGTGGATCGGGCGATTCGCTGAACCGTTCGATCTTTACCCGGGAATCGCTGCTGGGCATGTTGGAGCGGCTGGGCGTCAACGCCCGCACCGCCAACAACGACCTGCGAACCCGCAACATCGCAGCTGTGATGGTCACGGCAACCCTGCCGCCCTTCGCCCGCCAGGGCAGCAGGATTGATGTGCAAGTCTCGGCAATGGCCGATGCCAACTCCCTGCTGGGCGGAACCTTGCTTGTGACCCCGCTGCTCGGTGCCGATGGGGAAGTTTATGCCGTCGCCCAAGGCCAGATCGCCGTCGGTGGATTCCGCGCCCAGGGTCAGGCAGCCACGGTCACCCGCGGCGTGCCGACCAACGGTCGCATTGCCAATGGCGGCATTGTTGAACGGGAGACCGGCTTTGAGCTGGCCTCGCTGGACACCATCAAGCTGGCGTTGCGCAACCCAGATTTGACCACGGCGCGGCGCATCTCCCAAGCGATCAACGCGTTTGCCGGTCAGGCGGTCGCCCGCGCGCTGGACCCCAAGACCGTCCAGGTGCAGGTGCCCGGCAACTACCGTGGCGATGTCGTCGGTCTTCTGACGGATATTGAGCGGCTGCCAATCGAGCCCGATCAAGTTGCCCGCGTGGTGATTGATGAGACCAATGGCGTGATTGTGATGGGTGAGAATGTGCGCATCTCCACCGTTGCTGTCGCCCAGGGTAATTTGACCATCCGCGTTACTGAAACCCCGCAGGTCTCCCAGCCAGCCCCCTTCGCCCCCGGTGCCACCGGCCTGCCCGGTCAGACCGTACGGGTGCCGCGGACGGTGACGGATCCATCCACCGGCCAGCCGATCATTGACCCAGCGACTGGTCAGCCGCGCATTGAGTTCGTGGAGCAGGCCGTGCCTGGGCAATTGGGCGGTGGTGCTCAAACTGTCGTGGTGCCGCGTACCCAGATCGAAGTGGATGATCAGGCTGGTCGGCGCTTGGCAGTGGTTCCGGCAGGCGTCACCCTGGGTGAATTGGTCAATGGGTTGAACGCCCTGGGTGTTGGCCCGCGCGACTTGATCACGATCCTGCAGACCATCAAGGCCTCTGGCGCCCTGCAAGCTGAAATCGAGGTGCTGTGATGACGACTGCCACTCCGGGTGTGAGCGGTATCGCCCAGCAGGGTGAGGTTGCTCAAGACCAGGCGCGCGCCGCTCGTATGCGCAGCCTTACCTCTGGGCCAAAGCCAACCGAAGCTCAGGTGGACAAAGCCGCCAAGGAATTCGAGGCGATGTTCTTGTCCGCCATGTTGCAGCCGATGTTCGCCGAGTTGAAGCTGGGCGAAGGCCCGTTTGGCGGCGGCCACGGCGAGAGCATGTTCCAATCCATGCTGGTCGATGAATACGCCAAGCAGATCGCCAAGAATGGCGGTCTTGGCATTGCTCAGCACGTCAAGGCGCAGATGCTGCGTCACCAGGAGGTGTCGTCATGAGTCGGCTGCCCGTTCCCGCACCACAAACCCTGCCCGCCACTGTCGAGGGCGAGGTGTATGATGAAGAGACCCTCTACGCCGAGGAAGCCGAGGCGTGGGAGGGCGAAGAGGAGTGGGACGAAGCTGGCTACGACGAAGCTGGCTACGAAGAGGCGGAGTACGCCGAGGTTGCAGCTGCCGCTCCAACCCCTGGGTATGACGACGGCACAGCACCGCTGGGGTACGCCGATGGCGGTCCAGCAGTTGTGGAGACCCAGACGCCTGCGCCTGAGCCGATTGATGTGCCCGACTACATCCAGCTGGTGGATCGGCTGACCACACTGTTGTGGGATGAGATCGACTTGATTGATGCCGGGGACGTTGCAGGGATCGGCGGGCTGCAGGAAGAGAAGGAGCGGCTGTCGGCCGCCGTGCGCCAAACCGCCATGCTGATCGCTCATGATCCCCGTGTGCTGGATGATGGGTCGGAGTATGCAGCCGAGGATCTCGAAGATCTGAAGGCGGCGGTGACGGCGATGAATGATGCCGCAATTGCCAATGAGCAGGCCTTGCGCGCGGCCCTGCGCTCCACCGACCGGTTGATCCGGGCCGTGGTGCGCGCGGTCTCTGACACCCGTGCGGAGCCTGAGGCGCGCTATTCCGCCTTCGGTGTGACCACCCAGCCGAAGCAGACGGGGTCGGGCGCACAGAAGGTCAATGATGTGCTGTAGCAGGGGTGCCGGCGCCCAGCGCCGGTGTCGAAAGAGTACCGGTGCCCAGCACCGGGTCGGCCAGGAGCTGTAGACCATGACTCTGACGTTGTCCTTGAACAATGCGCTGTCGGGGTTGCGCGCCGCGGAATCAACGCTGGCGACAATCTCCAACAACGTCACCAACGCGCAGACTGTCGGCTACACCCGCAAGACCACACCGCTGTCCAATCGGGTGTACAACGCGGTTGGCAGCGGTGTGCAAACCGAAGTCGTGGTGCGTAAGGTTGATGAGTTCTTGCGCCGGGACATTCGGCGCGAAGGCTCAACCCAGGGCTCTACCGACATCCGCTCTAACTACCAGCAGCGCTTGCAGGATTTGTTGGGGTCGCCGTCGACTGGCGGCTTCCTGAACACTGCTGTGAATGATTTGTCGAAGGCTTTGAACGCGCTGGCCAGCAACCCCGAACAGTCGGGAACGCAGGGCAATGCGGTGAATGCTGCGCAGACGCTGGCGACCAACATTCGCCGTCTGTCCACGGGTGTGCAGCAATTGCGCACCAACGTGGATCAAGACATCAAGCAATCGGTCGATCTGGCCAATGACGCGCTGCGCAAAATCGAAAGCCTGAACCGCCAGATCACCCGTGCCTTTGCCTTGGGCCAGTCCACGGCCGAACTGGCGGACCAGCGTGACCTTGCGGTCTCCCAATTGTCGGAGCAGATGGGCATTCAGACCTTTGTGCGCGACAGTGGCGAAATGGTGGTCTACAGCCAGCGCGGTCGCGTGCTGGTGGATGGTGTCGCTCAGTTCTTGTCCTACCGCCCTGCTGGGACCGTTGCGGGCGAGACCACATTCCAGCCGATCTTGCTGGGCAATGAGCGCTTGGACATCACGCAGGAAATCTCAACCGGCAAACTGCAGGGCTTGCGCGATCTGCGTGATCGCGAGTTGGCGGATGTGACACGTCAACTCAACACGATGAGCCGCGCGCTCTATGACTTGGCCTGGGCACCTCCCGCAGTGGCGACTTCAGTCGCTGAGGGCACTGGCGCCGCGCCACCGACCATGCGGCTGGCCTTTGCCGGGCAGATCAACCGGGATGATGCCGTCGGCACCACCTATAACCTCGGCAATTTGACGGGCAATCTGCTGGACAACAACTACGTCCTGTATGACAGCGAAGGCGTTGCCTACCGGGCGCAGCTGACCTTCACCAAAACCAGTGCGGCCGGTGTTTCCCCGCCAACCGTGGCAGCAACTTTGACCAGCTTGGTGCGCGCCAGCGATGGCTCGGCTGCGACGGTCAACCCCAACGGCGCTGGTACCCCAGCGGCGACGGGAACCATCACGCCTGCCAACCCAATCAATTTGGGCACCATCACGGTCGGAGGCGCCTCGCCACCGGCAATCGGTGCTATGATCTTGCAGCACGGCTCCTCCCCGCCGACCACCCTGGCCTTCCAGCAGCCGGAAACCCGCTTGCTGACGGAGATTTCGGGTGCGACCCGCGCCTCCTCAGCGTGGATGGACAGCCGCACCTATCGCTTGTTCCAGTTCGACGGCACCGCCAACCCCTATGACACGACGGTGGATTTCAGTCGCTCCATCTCGGTCAATCAATTCTTTGATCCGAACCGCGGCGGCAGCGCCGGGCGTCTCAGGATCGATGGGGATCGGGTACCGTCGGTGGCGCAGCGGCTTGCGGACGCGTTCAATCCAGGCACGCAGATCGACACGGCCTCCGCACCATACAGCAGCTTTGGCGCCACTCTGTCGAGTGGCCGCTATTCCCTGCAATCCTACGCCTCAGCGATGATGTCCAGCGCTGCCAACAATGCGGCGCAGGCCAAATCGGCGGCGGGCTACCAGGAACAATACGTGGCCGAGCTCAATCGCAAGGCTGCCGCCATTGATGGTGTCAGCGTCGATGAAGAACTGTCGAACATGGTAACGTTTCAGAAGGCCTATATCGCTTCGGCGAAGGTGCTGGAAACCACATCGACCATGTTCGACGCCTTGCTGAACGTTGCCCGCTGACCGCCGGACTAGGGATCAGTCGCCATGTCGCGCATCTCCGATTTCACGAACCAGCAGCGGACGCTGTTCCAAATCCGGAACAACAATGTGTCGCTGGCTGATCTCCAATACCAGCTTAGCACCAAGACCAAAGGGCCGACCTTTGATACCATTGCCACTGGCACGCAAAGTCTGCTGAACGTCAATGCTTTGCGCAGCAATGCGGAAGGATACACCAGCACGATTGATGATGCGACCACCCGCCTCACCTTGACCGACACGGTGCTATCCAGTGCGCGCAATCTGGCGCAGGACGTGCGCAAGACGCTGGTGCAGCAAGGCAGTAACGGCGGTGTGCCGAATTTTGCCGGGCAGGCGAATGGCTATCTGGCCGCGCTGGAATCCTTGATGAATACCAAGGACGGTAGTGGTCGCTATGTGCTGTCCGGATCGCGCTATTATGACCAGCCGATTCAGCAAGCGACCACCGTGCCACGGCTGCCCACCACATCCCTTGGTCTGACGGCCAACCTGACCGGTGCGACAGCGAACACGCAGCGGGCGGGCTCGCCGACGCCGGGGAGCTTTCTTGACGCCCAGGTCAACACGGTGTTCGACAGCACCGGGACGGCCTACAACGTCTCCGTGCGGTATGTGCGTGAGGCGAATACGGGCACCAATGATTGGCGGCTGTACATCACCGATGTGACGCGCGCGTCCGACGGCTCGAAAGCCACCAATGCCAACGGCACGATCAGTGCCGACAATCCAATCTTGGCGACACCGGCGCTGTTCAACGCTTCCAACCCAGCCGCCGGCAACTTGGCGACAGGGCTGGACTTGAACGCGGCGGGCGTTACCCTCCCGTCTGCTGGCAATCTGGTCCTGAACATTCAGGGCCAGGGGCCGGGCGGTGCGGCGATCAGTTCCGCCACTGGCACGAACTTGATCCAGACGCAAACCGCCGTGACCGCAACATCGCGGATCACCATGACCGGCGCCCTGGACACCCTGGCCGGTGTCGGCACGCAGATCACTCAAACCGTCAACGATGTCTATGACGACCAAGGCCGTCGTCTCCAGCTCCAGGTGCGGTTCACCAAGGAACTGACGGCTGGGAACCCAGGCGAGCAGGCTCGCTCCTTGGTGACCAATGCGTTGGGCGTGATCCGCAATCGGATGATCGACGGCAACATCTCGCCGCCGAGTGCGCTGGACGCATCACTTGCGTGGGCCGACCCGTTTTTCACCGGTCTTGAGGTTAATCAAGCAGCGGTTGACGCAACCTATCCGGCTGGCACTGCCAACATTCCGTTCGATGTGTGGCGCTCCGAAATTGTGAGCGTGACGAACGCTGCCACGGGAGCCAATGCTGCGACCACGCCGTTGCCGATCCCAGTGGCGACGGTTTACGGCACTGCGGGCGGCGCCAACGTTGCTGGCGCGATCACCGTGAACACCACAGGCGCCGGCATCGATGGCACGGGCGCTACGGGTGCCGTGGTCGCCGGCTCGTTCACAATTCCGACCGGTGCCTTCGGCATGCAGGTGGGTTCGCCAACTGGCAGTGCAACCAGCCCGCAGCAGTTCACGTCGGTCACCGTGCCCCCCGCGACGTTGGGGACCCAGTCGATCCGTCTGGGCGGACGGTTTGACCCCGCCGCGCCGGTCAACACGTCGGTCTCTGCCCCTACTCCGGGTAGCTTTGTCGACATTACCTACTCTGGATCGGAAGCCCTGCTGGACTCTGGGTTGAAGGGGCACAACCTCACCATCCGGTTCGTGAAGGAGCAGGCAGGTGCAGGCGCCACATGGCGCGCCTACGCCATCTCCATGACCCAGCAGTCGAACGGAGAGGCGTCTACGACACCGGCGATTTCAGCAGCGTCGCCCGTGGCGATTGGCGGGTTGTTCGATCCAACCACTGCGACGTCGATTGGGCCGTTCGCGCCAACCCTGCGCAACGCCAACACCATCAGCACCTCTCTTCAGGTGCCAGCTGGTGCGCTCGCAAACGCCAACATTACAGCCAACACGGCGATGCGGGCAGAGAACACCACGATGCCCGCAAACACGCTTGCCAGCACGGCGCAGACCGTGCGGTTGGCGGGCAACTTCAACAACGCTCCGACTGCGGTCACTGGTGTGGGTGCTGAGGCCGTACCACCGACCATTCAATTGCCACTGCCGCCGCAAAACAATCGGTATGACATCAGCCTGACTGGCCAGAATGCCATCACCGACTCGACAGGGCGGCGCCTCAACGCGTTGATCCGGGTTCAGTATGAGAATAGCGGTGCCCCGCCGACACTCGGATGGCGCGCCTACCTAGTCTCGGCCAAGGATGCAAGTGGCACCGAATTGCTGGCGGCACCGCAGCAACTGGGCACTCGCACTGGCGGCACTACCACTGCAGGCGGCATCACCTATGCCAATGGCATCATCAATCCAGCCGACGCTCAAGGCACGGCTGGGCGCCCGATTGTGCTGCGTCCTCCCGTTGGCGGCATTGCGATTACAGGCGCAACTCTGAACCCGCAGTTGGAATTCACGCAGAACAGTTTCAGCGTGAGTGCGTCCTCTACCTCGCTGGTGGCATCGGGCGACCAGCCGTTTGGTACTCTGGGCGCTGGCAACCCACCGACAGTTCCAACCCTGGCCCAAACCCTGACCGACCCGACCTATTACTTGGCTGGCACTAATCAGGATGACAAGCGCGCGACCGATATTGCCGTCCGAGTGGCCGATGACCAGTTGGTGGCGATTGGCGTGCGTGCCGACGAACCAGCATTTGAGCAGTTGGTCCGCGTCCTGCGATACGCCCGCGATCAGGGCGTTCCCTTGTCAACCGCAGACCTTAGCGCGGCACTCACGTTGATCGACCAGTCAATCACTGGTTTGGACACGCTGCGCTCCAACGTCGCCTTCGACCAGCTTCAGTTGAAAGACGCGCGCAAGTTCCACCAAACAACCATCTCGCTGGCGAAGAACACTGAGGATCAGATTCTCACGGCTGATCCTGCTGAGACGGTGGCCAAGCTGCAATCCTTGCAGACCACCATTGAAGCCTCTTACGCGGCGATTTCGCAGATACGCAATCTCAGCTTGGTGAACTATCTTTAGCCGCGGGGGCTAGCGACAGCGAGGAAATCCCATGGTCGGCATCTACATGAACCACGCGCTCAGCGATGCGCAGCGCCGGACACAGCTCTTCTCGGGCGAACTGCTGGTTTACGGGGCCTCGCCCGCCAGCAAGGCGCTTGCTCAGCACGCAGCCGACATGGTGCGCGCGGCCTTCCACCCGCTGGATCCGGAAACCGCGCAGTACCACCTGGAGGTGCCGCGGTTCATCGAAATCGTCGGGCCGCTGAAGAAGGAATTCACCAACGGTCAGCGCACCAAAGACTTGGTGCGGGCGGTGTTGGCCGAATACGGCTGCGATCCGGACGACACTTGGTTCGATGTGCCGCGTCTGCGCGTTGTGCCGTCCGACGGCTATCTGGCCGCGGGCGTGTCCTATGCCTACAAGATGCATCGGGACACTTGGTATTCGTCACCACATGCCCAGATCAACTGGTGGATGCCGGTGATGGATGTGGTGCCGCGGCGCGCCATGGCGTTCCTTGGGGAGTATTGGGATCGCCCAATTCTCAACAACTCCGCTGAGTTTGATTATGGCGAGTGGTGTGCCTTTGGGCGGACAGCTGCCATGCAACAGACGACAGTTGACACGCGCAAGCATCCAGTGCCGATGGAAGAGGCATCTGGTGCATCCGAGTTCCGCATCGCAGGAACCTCGGGCGATCTGCTGATGTTTTCAGCCGCTCACCTGCATGCAACTTGCCCGAACGATAGCGGCAAGACCCGGTTCAGCATGGACTTCCGCACCGTTTCCTTGGCTGATTTGACCAATGGCAGCGGTGCACCAAATGTGGATTGCCGCTCCACTGGCAGCACTTTGGGCGATTTCCTGTCGATGAAGGATCTGTCACCCCTGCCGGATGGCGTGGTGGCCACATCGACTTCGACAAAGGAACTGGTGGATGCCTGAGCCCAAGGCACCTGAGGTCACCGCAGCCACGCCGGACACCGGCGTGGCTGATATCTCCCCCACCATGCACGACCCGCGCACTCAAGCCGGGTTTGATTATGCCAGTCGCACTGCGCTGGAAGAGTATTTTGAACGCAGCCCAGGCTCGGCGACGGAGAAGTTGGAAAACTTCGCCAAGTACGTGCCGCGTCAGAATCTTGCCCGCTTTCTGGTCCGCTATGAATTGTTCAAAATGGTTGAGCAGATTCAGGGCTCGATTGTGGAATGCGGCGTGCTGTTTGGCGGCGGCCTGATGAGTTGGGCCAAGATCTCCGCGATCTTGGAGCCCTACAACTTCCAGCGCCGTGTGATCGGCTTTGACAGCTTCGAAGGCTTCCCGTCGATCCACGAGGCTGACCTGCGTGGTCGACCGGAGCGTAAGTCCGCGCACTTGAAAGAGGGTGGCTTCCACGCGGGCGATGCCTACGAGGATTTGCAACAAGCCGTCGGCTTGTTTGATATCAGCCGCTTCCTCAATCACTTCCCGAAAGTCCACCTTGTGAAGGGGGACTTTATGGAAACCGCGCCGAAGTTCTTGGAAGACTACCCCCACTTGGTGGTCAGCCTGCTGTATCTGGACTTTGACATTTATGCGCCAACCAAGCGCGCGCTGGAGCTGTTCCTGCCGCGCGTGCCAAAGGGCGGCATCGTCGCCTTTGATGAGTTGAATGAAGAGGCCTTCCCCGGCGAGACCATCGCGGCGCTGGAGCACTTCGGCTCCCTCAACGGCTTGCGTATCCGTCGCTTCCCGTTCGAGCCACGGATCAGCTACGCGATCATCGGCGACTAGACCCGGCTCGCGCGGTTAGGCACCGCCCTGACCGCGCCTTGGTCTAGCGATCGTCGCTGGAGGGCAAGGTGCGCGGTTGCGGCGGGCGGCTTGGATCAGCTGCCTCAAACAGCCGACGCAGCGGGCCCGGTGCCAGCGCCGACAGCGGATTGACGGAGACCGATGGCTCATCCAAAGGTCCCGACACTGAAAAGTTGAACGCGCCGATGCCGCCGCGGCCCCCATCGGTCAACACCTGGCCCAAGAGGGGGATGGCACCGATCAAGCGATTGACCGCATTGAACGGGCGCAGCACGCCGGTCAACTGCGCCCGGCTCTCGGGGCCGTCGATCGTGCCTTCAAAGCTGATCCCCAACGATGCCCCGGCCAGCACCGCCTCACTCACCTCCAGCCGTTCGCCAACCCGGCGGAAGCTGGCTTCAACGCGGTCAAAGGCGATCCCTCCCCCGCTCAAAAACTCAGGGATACCGGTCACTGAGGCCAGCTGCAGCAACTGCAACAGCGCAGGTGCGCGGCGGATCTGCAAAGCTGAAATGGACAGCGTGCCGTCCAGCGGCGAGGCGGGGTTGCTGTCATCAAACACTCCGTCGAGCTTCAAGACCCCTCCGGATGCAGCCTCGCCTTGACCCAACAGCATGAGAGCCAACCCAGCATCAGACGCCGTGAGCGAAAGGCGCCGCCGCGTGGGCGTGGGCGTGATCTGCATTTGCAATGCGTTGCCACCAGAGCCAAGGGTCAACCGCGCCTCACGCCAGCGTCCACGATCCAAGGTGACGGCAGCATCAAGTGGCAGAGCCGGTGCACCTTTGCCGATCAAGACCTCTGGGGTGCGCAACACCAACCGCAAGCTGGGCCCCTGACCCGGCGGCGCGGGCGGCGATGGATCATCCCGCCACGGCGATAGGTCGAACCGGCGGGCATCAATGGTGATCACGGGAACCGCTTGACTGCGGTCAATCTGCACGCGCGCATCGCTTTCACCAAGACGCAGCCGGGCGATATCGATACGCGTGAGATTGCCATCGCGGTCTGCCGTGGCGGAGCCAGCCGCAACCAGCCCGCCGCCATCCAGCCGAAACCCAGGCAGCGATGCCAACCGACCGCCCTGCACCATCGCCTCTGCTGAAGCGGAGGCAGTGATGCCTGCGGGTTTGCTCCACAACAGCGGTTCGATCGCCATCTGTGCAGCAGTGAGATCAGCCCGCAGCAGCAGCTGGGCGCGACCGCCATCATACTCGATCAACTCAACGTCAATCGGCACGGCGCCGCGGACCACGTCATCCAGGCCCAGATCGAGCCGACGGCGGTCGGCGTCCGACAGGCTGGCCTGCACCTCAAACCGGCGGCGGAACGGGGCGCGGTCATTGAACATCTCCACCCAGTCAAACCGGCTGGCAATGCCCGCTAGGCTTGCCGTCCCGCTAGCGACCAACCCACCGCCATCGAGATCGATCCGCAGCCGCCCGTCGGTCAGATCTTGTCCACGCGCGATCCGCGGCAACCGCAGGCCAGTGACCGTGCCACCAATCGAGAGCTTGACGTCGTCGATTTTGAGCGCGTTCAGCAGTGGGAACTGAAAGCGCATTCGGGCCACCACGTCCCCGGCTGACCCTGCGGGCGTGATCCCAACCTTCTGGGCATAGCGAAAGCGCGGCGCATCAACGAGGCTCAACACCTCCGCCACAGGACCGCGCGCTGCCACCTGGATGTCGATGGTTTGATCGCGGGCCGAAAGGCCATCGATCACGATGCGTGCCTCGTCCAACCGCAAGCGGCGGACCACGCCGCTGGCGATGTCTAGGTGCATGATGTTGGCATCGAACCGGCCAACACCGGTCACCTGCTCGGCTGGCAGGAGTCCCGGCAGGTGGGTCACCTTCAGTCCGGCATAGTCGAAGGTCCCGGACAACCGCTCGACGTCAAAATCCTCGAAGTCATGGGTGCTGACGGCGAACTCAACCGCCGCGCGGCGCGCTGTACCCTCGGTGATGTTGGCAAGAATCCACTGGCGCGGATTCGGAGCCATCATCGCTGGCCACCAGGCAGGCAGCTCCGCCATCGCCATCCCTTCCACCACGGCGGCACCGCCGAGGTGATAGCGACCATCGGGGCCCTGCCTGCCCTGCCCACTGAGGCTAAGCCGCATGGCCTCGGACGTCACGATCCCCTCCGTCACACGGATTGTGTCATCCGCGTCCTTGGCGAGGGCGATGCGCAGCGTGCTGATGGAAAGGCGACCGCGCGGCAGGCGGTCGTCCACCACAGTGCCTGCGCCTGCGCTTACCGTTGCCTGTGCTGTAACCACTGCCCCCGTAAGAGCGACTGCGGCACGCGCCGTGATCGCAACGGGCATCGACAACGTGGGCAGTTGCTCCGGCACGAACAATCCAGCTAGGCGCAATGGCTCCACTGTCGGGGCGCTTACCTCCAGGTCCACCACATCCGCGCCACTGCGCCAGCGCGCCGCCGCGTTGAGGTCAAAGCCAAGATCTCCTGCAGACAGGCGACCACCGGCCTGTACCACCAGCCCTTGGCGGTCTCGATCAAGGGTGACCTCGCGCAAGGATATCTGCCAGCGCTCTGGCCGGTTTGGACCGGCAAGCCGATCCATCACGGTCACCTCGGGCGCGATCAGGCGAACCCGGCGCAGAAAGCTGATGGGATCGTTGGGATCACCATCGGGCGGCTGCAGCCAGCGCTCCAGCGCTGTTTCTGCGTCGGCGGCCGTTGGTGCTGCCCGTGCCTCACTGCTCTCTGCTCCCCGAAGCGTGGCGCCGACCACGCGCACACCATCCGCGGTACGCTCGACCGTCAGTTGCAGATGATCGACGGACACTTCGACAGGGGCCAAGCGCCCGCGCAGCAGGGCTTCAACCGACAGGGCCACGGTCATCTCGCCCAGTTGCAGGGGCGAAGCGCCGCCCAGCACCCGCACATCCTGGGCGCGCACCGCCAGCACCCAGTCCTCCCGATCCCAAACTAGGTCGAGATCGGCCACTTCCAACGTCCGACCGGGCAGCCACCCCGCGGCCTCACTCAGCAGCAACGGCATCAACGGGCGAATCGACAAGGGGGCCTCGGTGATCCGCCAGCCGAACCACAACAGCGCAACCGAGAGGACCGTCGCCAGACCACCAAAGGCAGTCAGCAATGCGCCGGTGATGCCCCGAACTCTCATGGATGCGTCTCCAAGGCGCGGGCGCGGTGCGCACCCCTAGGCCGGATGGTTGACCAGAACAGCGGGGGCCGCCACGGTGCTGGGGATGTTGACCTCATCCGTTCACGCGAGTCTGGCCGCTGCACCGTGGCCCGCCGCCGCCCACCCGGACACTGCCGCCATCGCACTGGAACGGTTGACCGCCAACGCGGACACCAACCCCGATGCCGCCACTCTGCTGGCGCTCAGTCGAGAAGCACCGGTGGCCGCACTGCTGTCCGCAGTGTTTGGCAACAGCCCATATCTCACCCATTGCCTCCTGCGGGACGCACCGCATGCCGTGCGCCTGATCACCCATGGACCCGAAACCAGCGTGGCGGAAGTTCTAGGGGCACTCAACCCGCAACTTGCCGCTGGAGAGAATACAGCTGAGGTGATGGCAGAACTCAGGCGGCTGAAGCGTCGCTTGGCGCTTTCAGTCGCCGTTGCCGACATCGGCCAGATGTGGGGCGTCGCCGCCGTGACTGGTGCACTGGCCCGATTCGCCGATGCCGCCCTGGATGTTGCGATTGCCCATCTTCTGTCAAAACTGGTTGGCGCACCGCCCACGCCCGGCCACAGCCGCGGTTTGATTGTGCTGGGCATGGGCAAACACGGCGCGTGGGAGTTGAACTACTCCTCCGACATTGACTTGATTGTACTGTTCGACCCCGACCGTGTGCCGCCAGAAGTGCATCAAGCGGCGGGGGATCGCACTCTGCAGCAGGTTTACATCCGGCTGGTGCGCGACATGGTGCGGATGATGGAGGAGCGGACGGGCGACGGCTATGTGCTGCGCACCGATTTGCGCCTGCGCCCAGACCCCTCCTCCACACCAGTCGCGTTATCGATCCGCGCTGCCGAGGCTTATTACGAAAGCGTCGGCCAGAACTGGGAACGGGCGGCGATGATCAAGGCGCGCCCCGTGGCCGCTGACCGAGAGGCGGGGCAGCGCTTCCTGGCCTCGCTGCGTCCGTTCCTGTGGCGTCGCCACCTGGATTTTGCGGCGATCAACGACATCCACTCCATCAAGCGTCAAATCAATGCTCAGCGCGGTGGCAGCGAAGTTGCCGTGCTGGGCCACAACGTCAAACTGGGCCGCGGTGGCATTCGCGAGATTGAGTTCTTCGCCCAGGTTCAGCAATTGATCTGGGGTGGGCGAATTCCGGCCCTACGCAGTTCTCGCACCGACACCACACTCGCCACGCTGGCCGATCTGGGTAAGATCACCCGCACCTGTGCCGAAGATTTGACAGCCGCCTATGAGTTTTTGCGCCGAGTCGAACATCGCTTGCAGATGATTGACGACCACCAAACCCATCGCCTACCCGAAGACCCAGCCGACTTGGCAGCCGTCGCCTGCTTTCTTGGCTATCCCGAGGCGAGCGAGTTCGAAGTGGACTTGATGGGCCATCTGCGCCGGGTCGAAAGCCACTATGCCGAATTGTTCGAGGAGGCACCGCCGCTCGCTGGACCCGGAACCTTGGTGTTCACCGGCAGCGACGATGATCCTGAAACCCTTGCGACGCTGGAAGGCCTTGGCTTTCGCGAGGGCGCCCGTCTGTCGGCCGCGGTGCGCGGCTGGCACCACGGGCGGGTGCGCGCGATGCGCAGCGTGCGTGCGCGCGAGCTGCTGACCGAACTCACTCCCACCCTGCTCACCGCCTTGTCGCGCACCGTCGATCCCGATGGCGCGTTTCATCGGTTTGACTTGTTCTTGTCAAACCTGCCTGCGGGCGTGCAGTTGTTCTCGCTGTTCTACCAGAACCCGCACCTGTTGGAGCTGGTGGCGCTGGTGATGGGCTGCGCCCCCAGTCTCGCCGATCAACTGGGGCGGCGCCCGCTGTTGCTCGACAGTTTACTGAGTGACCGGGGCGAGCCGTTGGGGCTTGAGGGTCTGCTGGATCAGGCGCGCGACTATCAAGACGTGCTCGACCTCGTGCGCCGCTGGGCAGGCGACGCCCGCTTTCAGATTGGTGTCCGCCTGCTGCGCGCCGGTTGCACCCCCGTAGAGGCCGCGCGCGACTTGACGATGGTCGCCGACGCGGTCATCGCCGCGCTGCTGGCCGCCACCCGACGCCAGTTTGAGGAGTTGCACGGCACCCTGGCCGACAGCGACTTTGCAGTTCTGGCGCTCGGTAAGCTGGGCGGGCGGGAGATGACGCCTGCGTCCGACCTCGACCTTGTGTTTGTCTATCAACCGCCTGCGGGCAGCGATGCCCATTCCACGGGGCCGAAGGCCTTGGTGCCCTCGGTCTATTGGAATCGGTTGGCGCAGCGCTTGATCTCCGCCCTTACCGCACCGACCGCCGAGGGCGATCTTTATCAAGTGGACACCCGGCTGAGACCCCATGGCGAGAAAGGGCCGATCGCCATCGCGCTGGAAGGGTTCCAGCACTATTACGATGACCCGCATGGTGCGTGGACGTGGGAGTTGATGGCCCTGACCCGAGCACGGGTTGTGGCTGCCACCTCGGCAGAGTTTGCCGATCACATGCGTCAGGTGTTGGATGGCATCCTGTGCCGCCCACGCGAGCCCCAGACCATCATCGACGACGCAGTCGCCATGCGGCGGCGGCTGGGGCGGGAGAAGCCCGCCGATGGCTGGTTCGACGTCAAGCGCCGCCCCGGTGGACTGACCGACATCGAATTCCTGGTCCAAACCCTGATCCTGCTGCATGCCCACGCAAGCCCGGCTCTGGTCACCGGCAGCACCGGCGACGCGCTGGAGCGGTTGGTGGAGGCTGACGTGCTGGCGGTCGAGGATGGTGCCACGCTCAGCCGCGCGCTCAGCCTGTTGCAAACCATCCAGACGCTGCTGCGGCTGACCACCAGCGGGCGGCTTGAGCCAACTGCAGCACCGCCCGGCTTGTTAGCGTTGCTGGCGCGCACCACGGGTGCAGTTGACTTCCCCACCCTCGCAGCAGACATCGATGGTGCCGCCGAGGCAGCCGCAGCCGTGGTTGCCCGCCGCCTTGGCCCCATCCATGCCCAACTCCAGGACGGAGCAAATTCATGAGCGTTGACGTCGGCCAGCCCGCCCCTGCCTTCACCATGCCGACCGATGGCGGCGGTACCGTCAGCTTGAGCGACCTCGCAGGCAAAATCGTGGTGCTGTACTTCTATCCGAAGGACGACACCTCCGGCTGCACCGCCGAGGCGTGCGATTTCCGGGACAATCTGGCTCAGTTCAACTCCGTCGGCGCCGTGGTGATCGGTGTCTCGAAGGACAGCGTCGCCAGCCACGACAAGTTCAAGAAAAAGCACGGCCTCACCTTCACCCTCGCCTCTGATGCCGAGGGGGAAACCTGCGAGCGCTATGGCACCTGGGTGCAGAAAAGCATGTACGGTCGCACCTACATGGGCATTGACCGGGCCACCTTCTTGATCGACGGCACCGGCACCGTGCGCCAAATCTGGCGCAAGGTGAAGGTGCCCGGCCACGTTGCCGCCGTGAAGAAGGCCATCGACGCGCTGTAATCAGGATCGGCTTCGATGATGGCGCCGGACCTCGGACCGCGGTACTGTCCGGCGCCGCTCGTCTTCTGGGACCTCGCCCCATGACCATCAATGATTTCGACCAACAGTTGACCTCAGAATTCCAAGACGAGGCGCGGGACACCCTGAACGCAATGGACGTGCTGTTGGGCAATGTCCGCTCGCGCTTGGTCAAGGCGGAAGACGCGCTGGGCCGGATGCGGCGCGACACCCACAACTTGCGCATCGGCGCTAAGTCGGTTGGTCTCGCCGCCTGCGACTTGATCCTGTACCGTCTGGACGACTATCTGGCGGATTTGAAAGCACTGGATGATCGCCACCTGGACGACATCCAGGCCTTTACGGACCGCATCCGCGCCGTGCTGGAGGGGGAACCCGTTGGCGAGGATTTAAAGTCCGTCGCCCGTGCGCTGCCCGCCAAAAAAACCTTTGATATCGGCGATATCCAGGTCCTCAACATCGAAATTCTGCTGGTCGGCCCGAACCGCACCGCCAGTCGCTTGATCGAGCGGGAGCTGCAGGCCTGCGGATACCGCGTGGTCAATGTCCAGCGCAGCTTTGAGGCGCTGGAGATGGCGGTGCAATCGCGCCCCGACTTGGTGATCAGTGCAGCGATGCTGGATGTGTTGTCTGGTGTTGACCTTGCCTGCGCGCTAAACGCCATGCCATCGACCCGCGGCATTCCCTTTGCCCTCCTAACCTCCTTCGAGTGGGGCCATCCGGAGTTGGACGGCCTGCCACCCACTGCGGCCATCATCCGCAAGGGGCCAAAGTTCGGCGATGATCTGGCGGAGGCGCTGTCGCGCTTCGGCATCACCTGATGCACAGCCTGGCTGAGGGGGCGCTGGCGGTTCTAACCAGCGCCACTGACAAGGTGGCGCTGACCAATCAGGCAGCCTCGCTCTGGAGGGCGGGGGGATGGCCGGTCGGCACCCTCGGCCTAGCACCGGAGCGTCCGGCTCGGCCGCAGCGGCCCTTGCTGCAATCGGCGTCCCACATGCCACGGCGGCGGATCACCCGTGGCACCGCAGGGCGGATCGGCCTGTTGCACGCTCTGGCCCATATCGAGTTGAACGCCATCGATTTGGCCTGGGACATGGTGTTGCGCTTCGGCCAAGGCATGCCGACGGCATTCTTGTCTGACTGGGTGCACGTTGCTGAGGAAGAGGCCCTGCACTTTGCGCTGCTGGCCGCCCGACTGGCCGAGCTTGGTGCCGCCTATGGCGACCTGCCCGCCCATGATGGTTTATGGGAGGCAGCACAAGACACGGCCAATGATCGCTTGGCCCGCCTCGCCGTGGTGCCGATGGTGCTGGAGGCGCGCGGCCTGGACGTGACTCCTCAGATGATCCAGCGCCTCGCCGAGGTGGAGGACCAAGCGAGCGCCGGCATCCTGCAGCGCATCCATGATGACGAGATCGGCCACGTCGCCATCGGCCTCACCTGGTTCCACCACGAAGCCACCAGCCGCGGCCTCACCCCCGCCACGGCTTGGCAAGAGGCCGTGCGCACCCACTTCCGCGGCGCTGTCAAACCCCCATTCAACCACACCAGCCGCAGCCGCGCTGGCTTCCCAGCCGACTGGTACGAGGCGCTGGCTGCTTGAGCCGCCGGTGCGGCCTCAGCTGAACCGGTCCTAGGCCGCCTTCTTGCCCCCAACACGGTGCGCGAGGGAGGCTTCCAGGAAGGCGTCGATATCGCCATCCAGCACGGCACCGGCGTTGCCGATTTCGACTGAAGTGCGCAGGTCCTTCACCATTTGGTAGGGCTGCAACACGTAGGAGCGGATTTGGTGGCCCCAACCGATGTCGCTCTTGCTGTCGG
This sequence comes from Alphaproteobacteria bacterium, assembly GCA_004292755.1. Lineage (GTDB taxonomy): Bacteria > Pseudomonadota > Alphaproteobacteria > Elsterales > Elsteraceae > RDXE01. The sequence continues at coordinate 82,318 of RDXE01000024.1, read as the reverse complement.
CCTCGGCTTGGGCGGCGACTTCGCGCTTTTGCAGCTCTGCCTCATACATCCGCGCCTTCAGCATCTGCATCGCGATGGCACGATTGCGGTGCTGGGAGCGGTCCTGTTGGCAAGCGACGACAATGCCGGTCGGCATGTGGGTGATGCGGATGGCACTTTCGGTCTTGTTGACGTGCTGCCCCCCGGCTCCGGAGGAGCGGAAGGTGTCGATGCGCAAATCCTTTTCCAGGATTTCAATCTCAATCGAATCATCCACCACAGGATACACCCACGCGGAGGCGAAGCTGGTGTGGCGCCGGGCCTGGCTGTCGAATGGCGAGATGCGCACCAGCCGATGCACACCACTTTCTGTTTTCAGCCAGCCATAGGCATTCTCGCCCTGGATCTTCAAGGTGACAGACTTGATGCCCGCCTCTTCGCCGGGGCTCTCTTCCAGATATTCCACCTTATAGCCGCGCCGCTCGGCCCAGCGGGTGTACATGCGCGCGAGCATGGAGCCCCAGTCCTGCGCCTCGGTGCCGCCAGCGCCGGCGTGAACTTCGAGATAGCAGTCGTTCGCGTCGGCTTCGCCCGACAGCATGCTCTCCAACTGCAGCACTTCGCAGCGCTGACGCAGCGCGTCGAGGGCCTTCAGCCCCTCGGCCACTGTGTCCTCATCGCCCTCGGCCTCGCCCAGTTCGATCAGGGTGACGGCGTCATCCACTTCGCGCTCAATGCCACGAATCTTTGAGATGGAGCGTTCCAGCCCCGTTTTCTCCCGCATCAGAGCCTGGGCTTTGGCTGCATCGTTCCACAGGTTGGGATCGTCAGCGGCCGCGAGCAATTCCTCCAGCCGCGCCGTCGCGACATCCCAATCAATCGACCGGCGGACCAGCAACAGGGCCTGACGGATAACGGCGGTGGACGCCTCTGCTTCGGCGCGCATGGAGCAACCCTCGAACAACGGATCGGCAATCGAAGGCGCGGGTGATACCGCACCAGCCCTAGCGTGACTAGTTGGAATCACTTAGTCCCGCAGACAAGCCCATCCAGCGATACCCTGGGTGAGGTGAAAGCGCGCAAGGGTGCCTCACCCCGGTCAGTACAGCCCACCGACACCTGCCCCGCCCGGCGGCGGCGGCGTGCTGCCGCCCAGGGACTGCTGCAGTTGTGAGGGCCGACCCGGTGCGGGCTCGGTACCGGGCTTGAACGCCTCTACCAACGCGTTGCGGTCATTGGGGCCCGCCAAGTCACCGGTCTCCGGATTGATGCGCACCAGGCGAATGCCGGGGGGCACACGGAACGGGGTTGCCGGGCGGTCTTTCAGGGCGTGGGTCATAAACTCGCGGAACACCGGGGCGGCTGCCCGGCTGCCCCCCTCGCCCCGGCCCATGTGCTTCGGCGTATCGAAGCCGAGATACACGCCAACGGCAAGATCGGGGGAGAAGCCAACGAACCACGCATCATTCTCGTCATTGGTGGTGCCCGTCTTACCCGCCAATGGCTTGCCCACAGCCGCGACGCTGCCGCCAGTGCCCCGCTGCACCACGCCTTGCAGCATGGAGACCATCTGATAGGCCGTCATCGGGTCCACCACCTGCTCCCGCGTGTCAACCAGACGCGGCGGTGTCGGGGAGGCAAAGGTTTCGGCGTTGCAGCCCGTGCAGTTTCGGTCATCGTGGCGGAACACGGTGCGACCATCGCGATCCTGCACGCGGTCAATCAGGCTGGGGGTGATGCGCTTGCCGCCATTCACCATCATCGCGTAACCAGCCGTCATGCGCATCAGCGTGGTCTCGCCTGCCCCCAGCGACATCGACAGCACGGGCTGCAGGCGGTCCACCACGCCAAAGCGCTGGGCATAGTCTGCCACCTTGTCCATACCGATGGCTTCGGCCATCCGCACCGTCATCAAATTGCGCGACTGCTCCATGCCCGTCCGCATTGGCGTCGGACCATAGAATCGCTCGGAGTAGTTTTGCGGTCGCCAGCGCTGACCCGCACCTTGATCGACCACGAAGGGGGCATCCAGCACGATGGTGTTCGGCGCGAAGCCATTGTCCAGCGCCGCCATATAGACAAAGGGTTTGAAGGAGGAGCCGGGCTGGCGCATCGCCTGGGTGGCGCGATTGAACTGGCTAACCTCAAAACTCCACCCGCCAGACATCGCGAGAACGCGGCCCGTGTGCGGGTCCATCGCGACGAGCGCGCCACCAACGTCCGGGATTTGGCGCAGGCCAAAGGTCCCCTCGGGATAGCGCGTGCGGCCATCTGGGCCAAGGCTGACAGGCTCCACAAGAACCAGATCGCCCACCGCCAGCACCTCCTGCGGGCGGCGGGGAGCTGGGCCGACGCGTTGCTCGGGCTGCCATGGGGCGGCCCAGGTCAATTCCGCCATCGGGATGCGACCCCGCACACCGGGCGTGCCTTGGGTCCCCACCTCAACATCGCGATCGGTCAACTGCAGCACCACCGCCAAGCGCCACGGGGCGATGCCCGGTGGGGCTTGCACGCCATTGACGCGTCGCTGCCAATCCTCCTGCCCAGCGCGCTGAATGACATCGCGGGCCATTGGGCCGCGCCAACCGTGACGGCGGTCATAGGTGATCAAACCATTGCGCAAGGCTTGATCGGCGTGTGCTTGCAGGCTGGGCTCAAGGCTGGCGCGCACGCTCAGTCCGCCTTTCAGCACCGCATCTTCGCCAAAGCGCTGAATCAATTGGCGCCGGATTTCCTCAAGAAAATAGTCGGCGCGCACCACCTCTTCGGCTTCCCGACGGCGGACCTGGATCGGCTCGGCACGGGCAGCGACCGCCTCTTCCTGGGTGATATGGCCGTCCTCGCGCATGCGGTCGATCACATAGTCGCGCCGTTCGCGGGCGCGGTCCGGGAATTGAACAGGGTCATAGTTCGAGGGCGCCTTCGGCAGGCCTGCCAGGAATGCCGCCTCGCCAATGGTCAATTGATCCAGGGACTTATTGAAATAGTTCAACGCCGCTTGGGCCACGCCATAGGCCCGATACCCCAGAAATATCTCATTCAGGTACAGCTCCAACACGCGATCTTTCGACAGCACCTGATCCATCCGGAAGGCCAGGATCGCCTCGCGGATCTTGCGATCCAGGGAGCGTTCGTTGGTCAGCAGCATGTTCTTGACCACCTGCTGGGTGATCGTGGAGCCACCGATGGGGCGCGCCCCAGTGGTCAACGCCTGCAGGTTCTGAACAGCGGCCCGCGCAATGGAGATCGGGTCAACCCCTTGATGCTGATAGAAGTTCTTGTCTTCGGCAGCGATAAAGGCCTGCCGCACCCGTTCCGGTATCGCGCCGTAGGGAACAAAAATCCGCCGCTCGGCTGCAAATTCCCCCATCAAGCGGCCATCGCCCGCATGGACACGGGTGGTGGTGGCGGGCTGATAGTCAGCCAGGGTCTGCGGGTCGGGCAGATCGCGCGAGAAGTACTCGTAGCCCGCATAGACGCCTGCCGCGCCAAGCGCGCCAAGCATCACCATCGTGACCACCAAGCCAAACAGGAACCGCCGCATCACGCCATCAACCTTTGCTGGGTCGACCCGCCCACTGTGGCAGGCCACCATCGCGGGCACACTATCCGCTCGACGGCAGAGCGTCCACGACCGAGGTGGCAGCGGTATGGCAGCAGCGGCGGCGCGTTATCGGCGGGCAACCGCCGTGGTGGGGTCGAAAAACCGCTCAATCGAACTGGCGATGCCGCGGGCCAGCCGCTGGCGCTGTTCAGGATTGGCAAGCCTGCGCGCATCATCCCGGTTGGACAGATAGCCAAGTTCCACGAGCACAGAGGGCACATCCGGCGCGGTCAGCACCGCCAAGCCGGCAAACCGGTGCGGCTGCGGCAGGGTGGGGATGTCAGCCGCGCGCATCTGCCGCACCAGGGTCTGGGCAAACCGTGCCGAGGCGTTTTGCGTCTCCCGCTGTGCCAGATCGATCAGGATTGACAGCACCTCGTCCCCTGCTCCGCGCAAGTCCGCGCCACCAATGCTGTCCACGCGGTTCTCGCGCTGGGCCAAGGCTTCCGCCTCACGGTCGGAGGCTTGTTCCGACAGCGTGTAGACGGACAGGCCAGACACCCTCTGATCGCCCTGCAGGCTGTCAGCGTGGATGGAAACAAACAAGTCAGCGCCAGCTGTCCGGGCAATCTGCACCCGGTCGCGCAGGCGGATGAACACGTCACTGTCACGGGTCATCACCACGCGAAAGCGACCCGACGCCTCCAACTCGCGACGGACATCGCGGGCAACGGCTAGGGTGATGGTTTTCTCGTAGACGCCAGTGACGGCACTGATCGCGCCGGGGTCAACCCCGCCATGCCCTGCATCAAGGGCGATCACCAGCCGATTGTCACGCGGCGGGGGCCGGGGGGCAGCGGCCGGGATGGCGACCACAACTTCGCGTCCAGCACGCTGCGGGCGTTGAGCGGGGGATGGAGCCATGACCGGCGGCGTCGGCGCGGTCGGCGGAGGACCGACCGCCCAGTGTGGCGACGGTGGTGAGACCGACGCCGCCGGGAGGCGTTGCGTGGCTGGCTCTGGACCACGCAACAGGGGTACCGGCGGCGACGCGGCGGCGAGCGGAGGACTCGCAGCCTGGTGTGGCGACGGTGGTGACGTCGCCGCCGGTATCTGGGGCGCCGCGGCACGGTGTGCCCGCGGCGGTGTCTCGGCTTCCGTACGCCCATTGGACGCACGGGCGGTCGATGGGGATGTCTCGCGACGCTCTGCCGGGGCAGGCGCCAACTCCACGATCAGGCGGACAGCCGAGCTGCCGGGAACCTTCTGCCAATGGGTGCTGACCACTTGGGCTGGTTTGTCCAGCGCCACGGTCAGCCGGGTGCCAGACGAGCGTCCAGCCTCCACGCGCACCCGCTCGATCAGTCCCCGCGGTGTTGGTGGGGATGACCGCCACCGTGCACCGGGCAAGTCGATGATCAGGCCGTCGCGGCCGTCGGCGCGCACCACTTCCTCCACCGGCTGGCTCAGCCGGGCGATCAGTCGTGTCCGCTCGCCGCTTACCGTCACCGCAGTTGCCAACACCTGCTGCGCTGCGACAGGCGGTGCGACGAACGGTGCGATCAGCACCGACATCCACACCACTCTGACGAGAGCCCCGATGGTGGCGCGGGCGGCCATAGCCTGATGCCTCCCCTCATCTCCCCTTGGTTCGGCTCCATGCCGTTCCGTTGGACAAACCATGCCAGGGCGATTCGCAATGCTCAAGCACAAAATTAAGATACCCGTCTAAAAGCATGTTTTTTATCGATTAATGCCCCCTGCCCCGCGCTGCTTGAGGCGGTTCGATCCCTCCGTCCAGCCGCTGGGAAACTGCTGGCTAGGAGGGGGGGTGGTCTGTATGATCACAACATTCGCCATGGCAACGTGGGTGCCGGTCGGGTTTGACCGCACCATGAAGCTGCGGCCGGGCGTCCAGCCATGGGCCCCAACCACCTGCCATCGGCCTGCCGATGGTTGACAGTTTTACCAGCCAACGGCTTGCCAATGGCTGCGTATCCTACCCGCCGATGGCCCTGCCACCGGCTTTGGGAGTTGCCAGCGATCACGATGGCCCGGTTTCTGCCAGTTCTCCCCGCCAAGCTCGTGGTCCGCGGTTGTTGCCGCGGCCAACGGCAGTGGCGCGGCGCTGGCAGGTCAGCACGGGACCAGATGACGACAGCGCGGCACCCCGTCTCGTCCCCTCCGTCTGTGCGCGGCGTCCTCGCCGGCGCTCTTTCGATCATGCCCCGTGGGCGCGCTGGCCATGTCGGCGCCCCGCAGAGGGCGGAGATGCCGTTCCATGACCAAGCGTATGCTCATCGATGCGACCCACCCGGAGGAGACCCGGGTCGTCGTTCTCTCCGGTAATCGCCTTGAAGAATTCGACCACGAGTACCAGTCCAAAAAGCAGCTGAAGGGCAATATCTACCTCGCGAAAGTCACGCGGGTGGAGCCATCGCTGCAGGCCTGTTTTGTGGAATATGGCGGTAACCGCCACGGGTTCCTGGCCTTCGGCGAAATCCACCCGGACTATTACCGCATCCCAATCGCTGATCGCGAGGCGTTGCTGGCCGAAGCCGCCGCCCACCGCGATGAAGAGAGCGACGATGGGGTTGAAACCCTCGGCGGCGATGATCTGGAGGAGGTGCGGCCCCGTCGGCGCACCCACAGCCGGAACTACAAAATCCAGGAAGTGATCCATCGCCGCCAGATCATGCTGGTGCAGGTGGTGAAGGAAGAGCGTGGCACCAAGGGTGCCGCGCTGACCACCTTCCTCTCCCTCGCCGGGCGCTATTGCGTGCTGATGCCAAACACCCCGCGGGGTGGCGGCGTTAGTCGCAAGATTACGTCAGCAACAGACCGTAAGCGCTTGAAATCCATATTGGATGAGCTGGAGCTGCCGGACGGTATGGCGGTGATCGTGCGCACCGCAGGGCTGGATCGACCGAAGACCGAAATCAAACGCGACTACGAATACCTGATCCGGTTGTGGAGCGAGATTCGCGAGCGCACCCTGTCGTCGGTGGCACCGGCCCTCATTCATGAGGAGGGCAACCTGATCACCCGCGCGATCCGCGACCAATACAGCCGCGAGATCGAAGAGGTGCTGGTGGATGGGGAGGAAGGGTACAAAACCGCCAAATCCCTGATGCGCACCATCATGCCCTCGCATGCCAAGCGGGTGCAGCCCTACAAAGACACGGCCATGCCGATGTTCCACCGCTTCCAGGTGGAAGAGCAGCTGGATGCCATCCACTCCCCGGTCGTGCAATTGCGCTCGGGTGGCTACATTGTGATCAACCCGACCGAGGCGTTGGTTGCCATCGATGTGAACTCTGGCAAGTCCACCCGCGAGCGGCACATCGAAGAAACCGCCTATAAGACGAATCTGGAAGCAGCCGAAGAAATCGCCCGCCAAGTGCGCCTGCGCGACCTGGCGGGTCTGATTGTCGTCGACTTCATTGATATGGAGGACACGCGCAACAATCACTCGGTTGAAAAGCGCCTGAAGGACGCGATGAAGAGCGACCGGGCGCGCATCCAGATCGGCAAGATCTCGGCGTTTGGCCTGTTGGAGCTGTCGCGCCAGCGCTTGCGCCCCTCGGTGCTGGAACTGACCACCGAGCGCTGCCCCCACTGCGCCGGCACGGGCTATGTCCGCTCGACGGAGTCGACTGCGCTGCACATGCTGCGCGCTATCGAAGAAGAAGCGATCAGGGGCAAGGCAGCCGAGTTCCAAGTGACCGTGCCAACCCGCGTGGCGCTATACATCCTGAACCAGAAGCGCACCATGCTGATTGATCTGGAAACCCGCTACGCCATTCGGGTGTTGCTGGAAACCGACGACAGCCTGATCGCGCCAGACCACCGGATTGAACGCCTGCGCCTGCGTGAGCCGGGCGAGGCTGTGCCAGTGCAAGCCCGCTCCATCCCCATCGCCCTGCCGGATGATGTCGACGAGGTGGATGAGCCCGTGGTCAGCGAGGAGGTCGCTGAGCGCGAAGCTCCCCGCGACCGCAGCGCTGAGGGGCGCAGCGACGCCCGCGCTGAGGAGGGCGAGGATGACGGCAACCGACGCAAGCGGCGGCGCCGTCGGCGCAAGCGGCGCGGTGATGGCCCGAGCGACAGCCAGGGCGATGCCCAGAGCGACGGCGCCGTTGGCAACGATGAGGACGGCGGCGAGTTCGACGCTCGCGACGATGATGATCGCGCGGAGGGCGAATTCGGTCAGGACGAGCGCGAGCAAGACAGCCGCGACGACAGCGAGGAGAGCGACGCTCCCGCCGAGGGCGAGGAGGCGAGCCAGACCCGCTCCGCCGCAGGTGATGACGAAGGCGGTGGCCGCCGTCGCCGTCGCCGCGGGCGCCGTGGTGGTCGCAATCGACGCCAAGACGCCGGTGCGGACGACGCAGGCTTTGAGGACGGTGGTGCTGAGGCCGCTGGCACCGACGACGCCCGCGCGGACGAGCCAACCGCTGATCCGCTTGCCGAAGCCAGCGATAACGCGCCGGTCCCTGACGCTCTGCCCGCGCCACAGCCAGAGGTTAGCGAATACGTCCCGGCCCCTGAGGTCGTCGCGTCCGAAGTGGTTGCCCTCGACGCCGCAGTGGCTGAGGCCCCACCCGCCAAGCCGAAGCGCACCCGACGCAAGAAGGCCGAAGTCGAGGCCCCTGCCCCCGCGCCAGACGCGTTGGTGGAACCGAACCCCGACCCAGTGATCGAAGCCGCGGCGGCCAAGCCGAAGCGTCCATCCCGGCGCAAGAAAGCCACCGTCGAGGCTCCTGTGGTGGAGGCTGTGGCAGCGGACGCTGTGCCAGAAGACCTACCCGTGGCAGCGCCACCGGAAGACCTGGCGCCAGTTGTCGAGTCGGCCCCCCTCGCCGAGGTCGCGCCCGAGCCGCCAGAGCCGCCCCAACGAGAGGCAGCCCCACCGGAGCCGGTCACGCCGGTGCCGACTGACGGTCCTGCCGAGGACGCTCCTGCCAACGACGCTGCGCCATCGGAGCGATACATCTCCTCCGCCCCGATCCAGGTGCAGTCCGTCGACGACGTCGCCCCTGCCCCCGAACGCCGCCGCGGCGGCTGGTGGAGCAAGCGCTCGTAGTCCGCAGCACCGCCTCCAGCCCTGTCGCGAGCGGCAGGGCTGGAGGCGTTTGCCAGTCGCTGGTGTCGCCGGAGCGGGTCACATCCATCAGTCTGAGAGGGCTGAGGACGCCGTCCCGCCGTCATGGCTGCGGTCAACGGATGGGATCGAGCAGCTTCCGCGGCTGCTTGCTTCAAACATCAATGGTGCTCGCTGTCGGGCTGATTGCCTAGAGGGTGATCGGCGCATCGCCCGTGCAGGCAAGGAAGCCCGTGTTGCGGAAGCCTTCTTTGCCATAGCGCAAGCGGGCGCCAGACAAATCAACCACGCGGCCTCCAACGGCTTCCAGCACGGCTTGACCGGCTGCGGTGTCCCACTCGCTGGTCTCGCCGGGACGGTAGTAGATGTCAGCCGCACCACTGGCGAGCTCGGCAAACTTCCAGGCGGAACCCATGCCGCGCAGGTCAGCGATGCCGCGCTCCGCCAGCCAGCGGGCGGTCCGGCTGCCGGGTCTAGCAGAGCGGCTGCCCACCGCCACCGGCGCCACTGGCCATGGGCGCGGAGTGAGGCGACGGAGGTCGGGCGCCATCTGCCACACCTCGCCAGCCCCACCAACCACCACACGCCCATCGGCGGGCAGGTGCAACACACCCAGCACCGGGTACTCATCCTCCACCAAGCCGATGCACACAGCAAAGTCGGGCAGACCAGCCACGAACTGGCGGGTGCCATCGAGCGGGTCGACGCACCAGAAGCGCCGACCCACGCGAGCTGGTGCGCCACCGGCTGACATCGCCTCCTCAGCGACGACCGGCGTGGCCGGGTCTAGCACGGCGAGGGCAGCGATGATCACTGCCTCCGCCGCGCGGTCCGCGTCCGTCACAGGGCTGCCGTCGGACTTGGCATCGGCAGCGATTTCCTCACCCGCCCGGAAATACGGCAAGATCGCCTGTCCAGCAGCTTGCGCTGCGGAGACCAGACCCGCGACCAAGGGGTGAGTGATCAGCGACACCTATTCAGCCGCCAACCGCGGGGCCGAACCGGACCCTGACGCTGTGTGGAGCAGGCGCCACACCTTCTCGGCCGTCACTGGCATGTCAATGCTGTGCACGCCAAAGGGCTTCAGCGCATCCAGCACAGCATTCACCACGGCGGGCGGAGCCCCAATTGCCCCAGCCTCCCCTGCCCCTTTCACACCCAAGGGATTGGTGGTGCAGGGCACGCTGTGGGTCGAGAAGGCGATCTGCGGCAGGTCATCGGCGCGCGGCATGCAGTAGTCCATGAACGAGCCGGTTAGGATCTGTCCAGTCTCGTCATAGACGCAGGCCTCCAGCAGGGCCTGACCAACGCCTTGGGCAATGCCGCCATGCACCTGCCCGGCCAGCATCAACGGATTGATCACTGTGCCGAAGTCGTCCACCACCCAGTAGCCGACAATCCGCACCTGGCCTGTGTCGCGGTCGATCTCCACCTCGCACACATGGGTCCCGTTGGGATAGGTGGAGGCCGCGGGCTTGTAGGTTTCCGACGTCTCCAGCCCTGGTGCCTCCCCGGCCGGGGGGGCGTCGGTGGCGCGCTGGGCGATTTCGAACAGCGACAAGCGCCGGTCGGTCCCGGTAACAGCAAAGCTGGTACCGTCCACCTCGATATCCACCTCGGCTGCTTCCAGATAGTGGGCAGCCAAGCGCTTGGCTTTCGCCAGGATCGTCTGGCCGCCCTGGCGCACCGCTGCTCCACCAACCGGGATGGAGCGCGAGCCACCCGTGCCCGACCCCTTGGGCAGAATATCAGTGTCGCCTTGGTGGAAGGTCACGATGGCGGGGTCGATCCCCAGCACTTCGGCTAGAATCTGGGCATAGGCCGTGTGGTGCCCCTGGCCATTGGTTTGACTGCCCGCCCCGATCCAGACAATGCCGTCTGGTTGCACTTTCACGGTGGCCCATTCAGGACCGCCGCCGCCGCACACCTCAATGTAGCTCGCATGCCCCAAACCCCGCAGACGACCGCGGGCTGCTGCGGCCGCACGGCGGACCGGAAAGCCCGCTGCATCGGCCGCCATCAGCGCGTCGTCCAAGGTGCGCTGGAACTCGCCACTGTCGTAGGTCTGGCCCAGTGCCGTGGTGTAGGGCATCTGCTCCGGGCGGATGAAGTTGCGGCGACGCACATCGGCTGGTGCCATCGACAGGGCATCGGCCACCGCATCAAGCACCCGCTCGATCACATAGGCTGCCTCAGGGCGACCGGCGCCGCGATAGGCATCAATCGGCACTGTGTGGGTGAACACCCCTTGGACATGCACCGAGGCGACGGGAATGTCATACACCCCTGTCAGCATCGACGTGCCGCCGGTCGGGATATACGGGGCGTACATCGACAAATAGGCGCCGAGATTGGCGACCGTCTCTACCTTCAGCGCCGTGATGCGGCCGTCGGGCTCCACGGCTGCAGTGGCCGTGGTCACGTTGTCGCGCCCATGGGCATCGGCCAGGAAACTGTCGATACGCTCGCCCCGCCACTTGACGGGACGACCGAACCGCTTGGCTGCCAGGAGCACCAGGGCCTGTTCGGGATAGGGGAAAATCTTGGTGCCGAAGCCACCGCCGACATCGGGGGTGACCACGCGAATCCCCTCCGCCCCGCAGCCGAACATCCGCCCGAAACTGTCGCGCAAGGTCTGACTGCCTTGAGAGGAGGTCGTGAGGGTGAAGCGGTTACCGTCCCATTCCCCAATGGCGCCACGCGGTTCCATCGCATTGCTGATCAGCCGATTGTTGACCAGCGTGACGGTCACTTGATGGGCCGCACTCGCCAGGGCCGCATCGGTTTTGGCGGGATCACCCTTCTGCCAGTCAAAGCACAGATTGCGCGGCACATCAGCCCACACCAGGGGCGCGCCGGCAGCCAGTGCTGCTGACGCCTCCGCCACGGCTGGCCGGTCGCGATACTCCACATCCACCGATTCCGATGCCAGACGGGCCGCCTCCAGCGTTTCGGCAACAACAAAGGCGACCGCGTCGCCAACATGGCGCACCACACCGTCCGCCAGGACCGGGCGCGGCGGCATCGCCATCGTGGAGCCGTCGCGGTTGGTCAAGGACACCAGACATGGCAGCGAGCCAATCGCCCGGACGTCCGCGTCCTGACCAGTCAGGACGGCAACACAGCCCGGCGTCGCCAACGCGCCGCTGGTGTCGATGCCAACGATCTCAGCATGCGCATGGGGCGCACGCAGGACCACACCATACAGCATGCCGGGCAGCGTGATGTCGTCTGTATAGCACCCAGCGCCCGTTAACAGACGCTGATCTTCCAGCCGAGCCAGCGGCTGGCCCACTCCAAATTGCCCCATCGGTCGTCCCCCGAACATCAGCCTGACTAGGCGTCTGTCGGGAGTGTAGGGGGGCTAACCGAGATCGGCCAACCCCCGCTGCAGCATAGCGGTCAGGCCATCACTCCGACGCGCTGTTGGACGGGTGCTGCCTCCAGCGCCGCCCACGGCCAGTCATAGCCAAACCGACCCAAAACTGGGCGCAACCACGCCTCCACCCGCTCCGCATGGGCGGCCAGGGTGGGAGCCTTGACCAAGCGTACCACCTTCGACGGCTCCAGCACCGAAGCCAGCACATAGGCTGCATCGCGCAGGGCGAGATCGACGGGTTGCGCGTCAATCCCTGCTGACCAGCGATGCTCAGCCAAGGCACCAGCAACGGCTTGGCGGAAGCTGGGGTCGATCTCCACTGGATCGAGACCCAAATGGTCCAACACCAGATCCAACTTGCTGGAAATGGAAGCGTCGCGCGGGAGTCCGAACATGATACGTCCCTCCATTCCTATGACGATTGCCGCATCCGGCCCATACCCCCCAGGTTGAACCACACGATTGTTGCGTGCGGCCCGTGCTCGGGTCCGGTTTTCCTGTTGATCCTTATTTAGGGTTAGGTGGGTGCATTTCTCAAGAGGGAGTTCCATCACAAAGAATTACTGCAATGCGAAAATAGTTTGTCCTCGGCGATGCAGCATTTTGTTTTGACGCACTGCAAAACTGTCACATCGCTGGGGATGCTTGCGCGACTGGGGGCTGGCAAGGCACGGTGTCGCCGCGTAAGGAGCCTCGAATGTCGACACCCGCCGCTGTTCTGGCCGATCTGGAAGCGACCCTGGGGCCGCAGGCGGTGATCCGTCCCGGCCCGGCGCTCGACCCCTATCTGGTGGAATGGCGCAAGCTGTGGCGCGGCGAGGCCCTTGCTGCGCTGCGACCGCGCACGACTGAGGAGGTTGCCTACATCGTGCGTCATTGTGGCGCAGCTGGCATCGCGATCGTGCCACAGAGCGGCAACACTGGCTTGGTCGGCGGCGGCGTGCCTGACCCCGGCACAGTGGTGGTCTCAATGGAACGGATGACGGCGGTGCGCGCGGTGGACCCCGCGGGCTTCACCATGACGCTGGAGGCTGGCGTTGTTCTCGCCGAAGCCCAGCGTCTTGCCCGTGAGGCCGGGCGGCTATTTCCACTCAGTTTGGCTGCGGAGGGCTCTGCGCGAATCGGTGGCGTGCTGTCCACCAACGCGGGCGGCACCCAGGTGCTCCGCTATGGCAATGCGCGTGACTTGGTGCTGGGGTTGGAGGTCGTGCTGGCCGACGGCACGGTGTGGAATGGCCTGAAGGCGCTGCGCAAGGACAACACGGGCTATGACCTCAAGCATCTGTTCCTGGGCTCTGAGGGCACATTGGGTCTGATCACGGCCGCAGTGCTGAAACTGTTTCCAGCCAACGCCGATGTGGCGACTGCCCTGGTGGCGGTCCCAGACCTCAGCGCCACCGTCGCTCTGTTGGGTCTGATGCGCCGGGACAGCGGCGATCAGGTCAGCGCGTTTGAATACATGAACGCGATCGGGCTGCAAATGGTGGTCCGCCACGGCCCAAACTTCACCCACCCGCTGCCGGGCCATGAGCACTATGTCCTGATCGAGTTGACCTCGCCCCGCACTGGTGCCGGCCTCGTTGAGGCGTTGAGTGCTGGGTTGGAACGTGCCCTGGAGGATGGGCTGGTGCTGGACGCCCTGATCGCGCAGTCCCACAGCCAGGGTCAGCAATTCTGGCGCATGCGGGAATTCTTGCCCGAAGCCCAGGGCTTTGAAGGAACCTCGATCAAACACGACGTCTCGGTCCCAATCGGTGCCATCGCGGATTATTGCACCGAGACAGAAGCAGCCGTGATGGCCGCGATCCCTGGGGCGCGGGTGGTGAATTTCGGCCATATCGGCGATGGCAATGTTCACTTTAACGTGAGCCAGCCAGTGGGAGCCGATGGCGCCCAATTCCTGGCGCGCTGGGACGAGGTGAACCGCATTGTCTATGATCGCGCGATGGCGTTGGGCGGCAGTTTTTCAGCCGAGCATGGTGTTGGTCGCCTGAAGGTTGGCGATGTCGTGCGCTATAAGTGCCCTGTGGAGATTGGCCTGATGCAACGGGTCAAGGCCGCGCTTGACCCCGCGGGCCTGCTCAACCCAGGCAAAGTTGTGCCCAGCCGGATGGAGTAGCGAGCATGCAACTACAACAGGTGCGCTATGTCCTGGAGGCCGCGCGGCTGTTGAATTTCACCCGCGCAGCGAAGGTGTGCGGGGTCAGTCAACCCGCGCTCACCAAAGCCATCCGTGCGCTGGAGGAGGAGTTGGGCGGTACCCTGTTCCACCGCGATCCCACCGTGGTGTTAACCGAACTGGGTCGCCGCATGCTGCCATTGTTGGAGCAAACCTACAGCGCAGCGGAGGCGGTTCGCCTGCAGGCCGAAAGCTTCCGGCGCAAGGATGTCGCCCCGTTGGCACTGGGCTTCAGCCCCAGTGTCGGGGCGGACCGGCTGGCACCTGCCTTGGCCGAGATTCGCCGTGTCCTGCCAGGTCTGCAACTGAGCCTCGATCAGGCAGCCGAGGATCAACTGCACCAGGCCCTGCGCGACGGAACCCTAGACGCGGCGATCACCGATGCACCTGCAGGGGTCAACCACCCGCCGGAGGGGTTGCACTGGCTGCCCCTCGGTACGGAGCCGTGCCATATCCACGCCGCCCCTGACCATCCCGTCATGACCGGCGAAACCACGCCGGAAGCTGCGACCGATCGCATCGCCTTCGCGGCGATTGCCGATGAACACCTGCCACCCGCCCGCCATCGTGCAGCAACCCAAGCCCAAGCCGAAGTGATGTTGCGCCTACGCCTCGGCTGGATGGCAGCACCGGTGCCGACCTTCGAGGCAACGGGCCCTGCCCTGCCTGGGGTCGCCCGTCTGATTCAACTGGTCTGGGCTGCAGGGCGCCCCCACTCAGCTGCCATGGGTGTGCTGACCCGCGTGTTGCGCATCAGGCCGATGTTGACCCGCTCGCTGGGGGATTGACCCGCCCTACCCGCGCGCCGTCGGAATCGAATAGGTGCCGGTCGCGTGGGCGACCAGGATGCGGGATGCGTCCAGCACGTCGACGCGGATCACGGCGAGGCGGCGGCCCAGCTTCAAGATCGTGCCTTCCGCGGTGAGCGGACCGGGCTCGGGGCGGCGCAGGAAGTCGATGGTCAGGTTGGTGGTCACCGCCTGCTTGACCGGCCCCAGTGCCGCCAGCACGGCTGCGTACATACACACATCCGCCAAGCAAAAGATCGACGGGCCGGAGATTGTGCCGCCGGGGCGCAGGTGCTGATCGTCAAACGGCAGCAGCACCACCGCTCCCGTGGCGGAGAGCGAGAGTGCGGTGATGCCGACGGCGTGGGCGAAGGGCAGTTCCTCGCGCACGATGGTGTTGAACGCATCAACGTCCAGCTTTGGGCTCACAGATCGATCCTTGTCACACCAGTGGGGCCAAGCGTGCGGGAGGCCAGCTCGGCCAGATGGGGGTGGTGGGTGAACACCAGCACCTGACGGCTCAAGGCAACCTCTCCCAACACCGCAAGCCCAGCCGCCGTGCGCTCATCATCGAATTGCACGAAGATATCATCGGCAAGGAAAGGCAAGGGCTGGGGCCGCTGCGCCAAGGCGGCGAGGCGCAGGGCAAGGAACACCTGATCGCGCGTACCGTCCGACAGCGCCTGCATCGCCACGGGGTCCCCCTCCGCTGGGGCCGCTGCCAGCGCCAGTTCGCCAGACTCCGCCGCCTCCACAACGATGCCGTGCCAGCGCTTTACCGTCAGAGCCTGAAACAGGCGTGAGGCCTCCACCAGCAACGGGGCTTGGTGCTGATCGGCTTGGCGCCGAAGCGCGCGCTCCAGCAAGCCTGCCGCCATCAGTGCAACGGCCGCCCGTTGTGCCTCCTCCCCCAATCGAGCAAGGGTGAGTTCGTAGTCTTGCCGGGCAAGGCTGGCCCCGGTCGCCCGATCCAGATGAGCGCGCTCCGCATCCAGTTGAGCGGCGTGGGTGGTTGCCTGGTGCCATGCCTGCCCCAGCCGGTCTTTCTCCGCGCGCAACACGGTGAGCCGCTGGGCCACGGTATCGGGGTCTTGACCCTCCGTCGCCTGAACAATCTCGGCGAGGCTGCGCTGGGGATCAATCGCGCTCAAACCCTGTTCGATCACCGCCAGTCGCTCGCGCACCGATGCCAGACGGGCAGCTCGCTGCTCCACCTCCGGCAACGCCGCCAGCGTGGCGACTCCAGCGGCCTGAAGGAGGGCCGACAGGGTTGCTTCCGCGCCCGCCACGTCTTCCTGCGCGCGGGTGATCGCGGAGTGGTGGCGGCGCTGATCGGCAAGCAGGGCGGTTCGGCTCTGCTCGACAGCAGTTGCCGCCTCCAGCCGCGCGGCGAGCCGCCGGATGGTATGATCGGCGGGTGTGGATGCCACCTCGCCATGGCGGAGGGCGAGGGCCGCCACTTCCGCCGCCCAGGCAGCCTCGTCGGCCTCCATCTGCGTGATGCGGTGCTGCTGGTCGGCTAGGTGTTTGCGCACTGTCGCGACCTCGCGCCACGCTGTCAGCATGGCGCGCGCACCGTCGGGCGTGCGATCCGCGGGCTGGCTCAGGCGCTGCATGACTGTGCTCCAAGCCGCTTGCCAGTCCCGGCGATGGCTTGCGACTACAGCAGCGTCGCTGTCTGCCTGCGCCAGTTGTCGTTGCTGAGAGGCGAGGTTCGCTTCGGCGATATCGCGTTGTTGGCGGGTCTGCTGTGCCAGCTTGATGCGCCGCTGCGCCTCGGCAATCAGTCGCGCAACGGAGGCGCCCGGCCCCGGCTCAACCTCCAATGCCTCAATCAACTGGGTGAGCGCCGCGCGGCGCTGCTGTGCCAGAGTGACGGCTTCAGTTGCCGCGGCTCTGGCAAGGTCCGCTGCCTCCAGGGCACGCCGACGCACCTGCTGCCATTCGCCAAAGGCTGCGGGTGACAAGGGTGGCAGACCTGCTCGCACCAACTCCTGGTGCCACGCGGCATCCGCAGCGGCTGCGGTCGATTCAATCGCTGCAAGCTGCGCCGCGGCGGCGGTCTCCTGCGCCGCTACGGCTGTGCGCCGGGCTAGGATTGCGCGGTGTCGCCCGGCATGCTCCGCCAAGGAGATTGCCCGGTCAGCCTCCGCATCGGCGACGGCGACAGCATCAAGTGCCGCTGCACCAGCCGTAACGGGATCGGCCAGGGCCGCGGCCAAGGCGCGATCCCGGTGCGCGCGCACCCGGTGCAGCCGCGCCGGATCGGCCAACTCCTGATCATCCAATAGCGCGCGTTCGATGTCCCGACGTTCGGCGATCAAATCCTCCAGCCGCCGCCGGGCAGGAGCTGGGTCAGCAGCTGCGAGGGCAAGCTTCGCCGCTTCCACCACAGCAGGAAGCGGAAGAGCCAGATGGGCCAGAGCCTCAATCCCATCCTGCCAGCCGGGCACCGCAGCCAGCGCCCGTGCGGCGAGTTCAGCCGTGCGATCAGCCTCCCGCGCTGCCGCTTCGGCCCGCGCGTCTAGGTCACCCGCACTGCGGGCGGCATCAACCGCGGCCTCCAGCGCGTCGGTCGGGGGGCTGGCTGGCAGCCGGGCCAGGGCTTGCTGCGCCGCTGCCACCTCCTCCACCAAACGACTGAGGCGGGTGGTGATTTCAGAGGCTCCGGCTTCCAGCCGTTCGTGGCGGGCCAACAGCGCCTCGGCATCAAGGAGGTCCGCTTCCGGCAGCATTGCCGGGAGCTCGACCACGCCCAGCCGGTGGGCTAGGTCCTGCGCACTGCGCTGGGTCTCCTGCCACTCGCCCCGCCGCCTCGGCAAGTCGGCGCGGGCCTTGGCGATGTCGCCACCAGGATTGCAGCGCGCCAGCAGGGTTGTGACGCTGGCGGCATCGCCGCTGACGCTGTCTGGCGGTGGTAGGGCAGCCAGCGCCCGCTCCAGTTCGCCAAGCGTGCGGTGTGCCTCTTGAAGGCGGATCAGGCCACCCTCGCGCTGCTGCTGGGCGCGGGCGCGCTGCTCTGCTGCATCGGGTGGCAGGGCTGGCACATCTCCCAGACGCTCCAACTCAGCCTGGGTGTTGAGCCAATCCTGAACCAGCGGTATCGCCTGATACACCCGGTCCAGGGTGGCGATCTGGCTGGCGACAGCGTCACTGGCAGCGATAAGACGGGCTGCTTCAGCCTTGGCGTCAGCTTGTTGACGAACCAGGCGGTCATAGACCGTAATCGACAGCGCCTCGTCCCGGCGCGCCTTTTTCTGCTCCGCCAACTCTTTCAACAGTGCGTTGACGACTGGGTTCTGGGCCCGTGGCTTCCACAGTTTGTCTGCTTGGTCGCGCAAGGATTGACGGGCGCGCCGCAGACGGGTGGCACCCGTGGTGGCGGCAAACAATGCCTCCCCCAGTGCGCCGTGATTGGCGCGCAACTCCTCCGCCCCGGCACGCAGGCGTTGATGGTCCAGGCTCCACAGACGGACAAACAGCGCGCGGTCAACCCCAGCCAGCAGGGCGCCCAGGGGATCCTCGATCGGGGTCTGGCGATCCTCCCCCACCCAGCCCGGACCGCGATTGGTGCGACGGCGGAACATGGTGCGACCATCGACCACCGCCCCCACCCGCACGGCATCCAGCCGATGCAGAAACTGGCGGCGCCAGCGATCCTTAAGCGCAGGGATCGGCGCGTCATCATTCTTCGGAAACCCGAACAGCAAATCCTCAATCGCCTGCAGCGTGGTGCTCTTGCCCGCTTCGTTGCGGCCGACCACCAGCACCAGACGCCCCGGAGGGCCGAGGTCCAGCACCCGATCGGTGAAGCCGCCATAGGCGCTCAGCAGCAGCCGCTCTAGCCTCATGTAGAGGTGTCCGAGAGATGCGCGAGGGCCACGGCCTCGGCGGTGCGCAACAAAGCTTCCGGTGCAAAGGCGGGATCGTCCTTCAGCGCATCGGGCAGCACCTCCAGCAAGCGGCGGACATCGGCGAACACCTCCTCGGCTGGATCGGCGCCGTGCAGCAAGGCGGCCAGCGCCGATGCATCGCCTGCCTCTGCCTCAATCGCAGCAGCCTCAACCACCTCCACCTTCTCCAACGCCACCCCACCGATGGCGAGCACGGCCGCGCGGAGGTCATCCAACCCCTCGCCACCGAGGTAGGCAGCGAGTGCGGGGTCGGCACCCTGCACAACCGCGCGCACAACAAGGAAGCGCCCCTCAGCAGCGCCAACGAGGGCATCGACGGCCGCCACCAGCCGGGTGCGCAGACCATCGGGATTGGGACAATCGCGGGCCGCGATCTCCACGCGCTCCCACCGGATCACGTCAAGGGCGCGGAACTCTGGCACGCAACGGCCATCAATGACGCGCACCAGCATCGCTCCCTTCGCCCCCGTCTCGCGGGCGTGGCGGCCCTGCAGATTGCCGGGATAGACAATGGGCGGATCGCTCTCCACCACTTGGCGACGATGGACGTGGCCCAGGGCCCAATACTCATAGCCCAGGCGCATCAAGTCCTGGGTGGTGCACGGCGCGTAGGGCATGTGGCCGTCTGCGCGTCCACTCAATGCTGTGTGCAGCACGCCGATGTTAATGCGCCCCGGCACCGGTGCAGGATAGCCCTGGGCCAGATTCTCGACAGTTGCTTCCACGGCATAGCTTTGGCCGTGGCAGGCGTAATGCTCCCCAATCAAAACGGTGGCCGGGCGGTCGCTGGGCAGCACGTGCACCCCTGGCGGCAGCGGCAGCGCGCGGGTGATCTTGGCAGCAGCGTCGTGATTGCCCTGGACGATCACCGCGGCTATGCCCGCCTGCGCTAGGCGCGTCATGGCGGCAACGAAGGTGAGGCCAGTGTGAACATCCGGCCATTCGCCGTCATAAAGGTCCCCGGCCAGCACCACGAGATCGACCCGCTCGCCAATGGCGAGGTCGATCAGATTGGCAAATGCCTCGCGCGTGGCCAGTCGCAACCGCTCGGCTGGCAGACCGGGATAGCGAGCGAGCCCGCGCAACGGGCTGTCGAGATGGATGTCGGCTGCGTGCAGGAACAACACCCCCTGTTGATGCCGCCTCCAACCGCCCTCTGTCAAAGGCGATGCTGGTCTAGCCCAATCCGCCTAGACCGGATGACGGCGTCCAAGAACAGGTTTCCCAACCTTGTTTTGGCTTATAATGAGGCGCCGGTCCCGGAGGGTTAGTGATGTCTGACGTTGTGCAGGTTTTTTTGATCGACGCCCGTGTTGCGGAACGCACCGACCTGCTGGCTGGTGTCACTGGACCGATTGTGTGCCACGACGTGGCAATCGACGCCGATCCCGTTGCAGCGATCACGCAGGCCCTCGCTGGCACCCTCGCTCCTGTTACCCGGCTGGTGTTGATCGCCCATGGCGCAGCTGGGTGCGTGCAGCTTGGCACCGGCGTGACGGTGGAGCGATTGCTGGATGCCAGCGCTGCCGTGCGCGGTTGGCAGCAGTGGTTGAGCGCGGATGCGACCATCCAGATTCTCGCCTGCGACGCGGCCCAAGGGGCGTCGGGACGCCAATTGGTCCACACCCTCGCCCACCTGTCGGGCCGCGCAGTCGCCGCAGCGGAACGCACGCTGGGCCATCGCGACTTGGGCGGGGACTGGTGCCTGACTGTCAGCACCGCAGGCGCCGACACCGACTGCCCGCTCAGCGAGCCTGCTATGGCAAGCTGGCGGGGAACCTTGTCCTGGTCGAGCAGCGTGCCGACCGCTGGCAATGATACCTTCACTGGAGACGCGAACAACAACTACGCCGATGGATATGGGGGCGACGACCTGCTCCTTGGAGCAAACGGTGATGATACGTTGGTGGGTAACCTTGGCCACGACACATTAGACGGTGGCGACGGCAATGATTCCATGGAAGGCGGCGCCGGTGCCGACAGCCTCGTCAGCTCCACTGGTATTGATTCCGTTCTTGGCGGCGATGATGATGACATCATTCTGATCAACTCAAGTGGCGACTTGGTTTCTGGCGAACTCTATGACGGCGGCATAGGTGTGGATACCGCCCGTTTCGCCTATGCACAAGCCTATACTCTCACCCTTGGCACTTGGTCGAACTTCGAACATTTGCAGATGTTGACTGGTGGCGCGACCCTGGTTGGCAGCGGGGCGTTGTTCGCGAGTGTGTCCTCCATCACGGGAGGCGGTGGAACTGATTATCTTTCGATCACCGGTGGCGCAGCTGATTTGTCGAGCGTGGTATTGACCAGTATCGAGCGTATTACGTTGGGTAACGCTACCCAACTGACCATCAACCCAGTTGTCACGTCGAACTTTTTGGTTCAAGGATCGGCGCAGAATGATGTGATCTCGTTGGGCGGCGGCGCCGATTCAATCGAAGCAGGCAACGGGACAGATACAATCAACGCAGGTGGTGGCGACGATACAATAGTGGTTCAGGGTACAGCCCTGGGCTCAGGTGAAATTATCGACGGCGGGTCTGGTTTCGATTTTGTTAACTTCAATGTAGCTAACAACGTGATCATGTCCGGAAATGATGTTACTGTTGGTTCATCCTATGGGTCATTGGCTAATATTGAACGTATCTCTGGTAATGTTGGAGCAGATATCCTTCACGCAGTCGCCGGATTCGGGCGCTATATGGCCGGCAGCACTGGTAACGATACTCTCGTGGGGAATACTGGCGCCGATACTTTGCAAGGTGATGCTGGCGCTGACAGCATGGTTGGCGGTGATGGCGACGACGTGTTCTTGGTCCAAAGCGGCACAGATTTAACCGGCGATGTGATTGATGGTGGTGCCGGCAATGATACGCTTCGACTCGTGGCCGCAGGTGCCATCAACCTAACCAGTAATTCTATCTCTGGGATTGAGCATCTTGAGGTATCCGGTGGCGCTGGTGGGAACGTTACTCTTGGTGCTGCCTTTGTCGGTGGATTAACAAGTCTGACGGGTGGTGGCGGCATCGACACCTTCATCGTCAACGGCTCATTTGATTTGACTGGTAAAGTTGTTACTGGAATTGAAGCCTTCACCGTCGGCAATGGTGCCTCGGGTACGTTGGATGCTTCGTTTACCGGCGCCGTCACCCTCAACGGAGGCTCGCTGAACGAAACCATTATCGGCGGGGCGGGGGCCGATACGTTCATCGGTAGTGCGGGTGTTGACAGTTTGACTGGTGGTGCTGGGGCGGATGTTTTTTGGTATAACTCAATCTCTAACGCGGCTGACATCATCACTGACTTTTCGATCGGGGACAAACTTACCATTGCGGGGGCGACTTTTAGCTCGGTCTCGGCAGGCAATGGAACCGCGATGCCAGGCATGGGTATTCAGGTTGAAATCAATGCACCCAACACTCTTCTACACATAGACGTAAATAACGATGGTGTTGCTGACGCTGTTGTGACCTTGTCTGGCAGCCTTGGGGTTAACGAACTCTCGCTCAGTGGCGGGTCCTTGACACGCATTCCGCCGCCTCAGCCGCTGGTCAGCACCATCTCTGGCACCACTCTGACCCTCAGCGGCACACTCACCGCACCCGCAATTGCGACATTGAATGCGTCCGGTGTCGCGACCACAACACACAACGGCTTTGGCGTAGCCCCCACGGGTGGCACCAATACCGGCTTGACCACCGTGACGGCGACAGCACTGCTGGGTTTGGGCGCCAACATCACCGGCAATGACAGCAACAATACGATCAACGGCAGCGCTCAAGCAGACAGCCTGAACGGCGCCAGTGGTAACGACAGTCTGGCCGGTGACAGTGGCGCCGACAGTTTGATTGGTGGCTTGGGGGTTGATACTGTATTGGGCGGCGCTGGCGCCGATACTATTGGCCTGTTCCCCGGAGACGCGGCCAATAGCGAACTCTACGACGGTGGCGCTGATACCGATACCATGATCCTGTATGGCGGCGGCGGGTATGACTTTTCTGCCGCGACGGTCAACAACATTGAATCTGTGATCGGCAGTTCCGGAAACGACACCCTTGTCCTGACACTGACCCAAGTCACCGCATTCACAGGATCGAATGGCATCGACCTTGGTGCTGGCAGCGACTTACTGGTGATCAACGGCACTTATGCGTCGATCAACGCAGCAACCTACACCCTAGCCGGGGTTGAGGCGCTGCGGTTCAACCCGAACTCGGCCAGCAGCATCACGGCGCGGCCCGGCGCTGTAACGGAAGTGCCGGTTGGGAATACCTTTTCCCACACGATCACTGGAACAACCTCCCCCGATGTTGTGTTTGGCGGCGGCGGTGGCGATACCATCCACGGCGACCAGGGGGCCGACACGCTGGTGGGCGACCTGGGCGATGACTCGCTCCTCGGCGGGCTCGGTGCAGATGTCATGTTCGGCGGCGACGGCGCTGACACGCTGGAGGGTGGAACCGGCACCGACACGATGCTCGGCGGCGCAGGCAATGATCGCTTGGTCGCCACGGGAGCGGGTGGCGAGGTGTTACTCGGCAATGCTGGCAACGATGCGTTGTTTGGCGGCAGCGGCACCGGCGGTGTGATCCTGGTGGGGGACGATGCCTCAAGCCTGGCGGGTGGCAACGACACTGTGGTTGGCTCCCACGGTCCAGACACCATCTTCGGCAATGGGGGAGACGACTCGCTGGTTGGCGGGCTCGGCAATGATTTGATCCTGGGCGGTAGCGGCAACGACACCATCGACGCCAACGGCGCCGATACGATCTGGACGGGCAGCGGCCTCGACCGTGTTGTGCTGATTGACCAAGCGGTCACCGTGCTGATCACTGACTTTACCGTTGGCCAGGACCGCCTGATCTTCACCGGAGGTCTGTCCAGCATCGGCACCAATGCCTCTGCCCTAACCCAAGTCACGGTGAGTGGCGGGCTGCACATCACGGCGGGTTCGCTCACCATTCAATTGGCAGGCGTGACAGCGCCACTGACCAACACGGATCTGATGTAACGCGCCAGCCTAGTTGGCGATGTCCATCACCCGCACGGGCACCCGGCGGGAGCGTCCATCGCGCGTGACCATCAATTCCACGGTGGCGCCAACGCCTGCGCGCTCCAGTTCCAGCGCAAAGTCGGCGATGCGCGCGACGGGGCGACCATTGACGTGGGTGATTATGTCACCCGGTGACCCTGCGCGGTCTTGCCCCTGCAATCCGGCCTGCGCGGCAGCCGAACCTGCCTCCACCCGCGCGATGATCAAACCGGTTGCGCCAAACCGCGCCGCATCCTCCTCACCCAGGGCGAGGATGCCGATGCCTGGGCGTGCGATCCGGCCATTGCGGATCAGCGCTGGTACCACGCGGTTGACGGCATCTACCGGCACCGCAAAGCCAACACCGGCAAACACACCGGTCTGCGACAGGATCGCTGTCGTCACCCCGATCAACCGCCCGGCACTGTCCAACAGCGGGCCCCCGGAGTTGCCAGGATTGATGGCAGCATCGGTCTGGATCACATCAGCGATCTCCCGCGCGCCAGAGGTGGGCAGCCGCCGCCCCAGGGCGGAGATGATGCCGGTGGTCAAAGTCCGGTCCAAGCCAAAGGGGTTACCGATGGCAAACACCTGCTGGCCCACCTTCAAATCGGCCGACCGACCAATCGGGATCGGGCGGAGCGCGGCACGGGTTTCGGCAAGGCGGACAACGGCGAGGTCGTGGTCCGGGGCGGTGCCGACCACAGTGGCATCCACCGCCTCGCCGGTGTCCAGGCGCACCCGCACTCGGCGGGAGCCTTCGACAACGTGGAAGTTGGTCACCACGTGGCCCGCCGCATCCCAGAGAAACCCGGACCCGGCACCCCGTCGCCCCCGCTCCCCCGGTCGATCCCCATCGGTGAACAGATAGACCACCGAGGGGCTGATCGCCTGGAACAGTTGGATGGTGTGCTGTTCGGTGCTCGACAGGTCTCCGCGGGCGGCCACAGTGCGGGGCTCGCTCTGGGTCAGGTAGAGGCTCCGCAGAAAGCTGTCGGCGACCCAGATGGTCAGCAGCAGCAGCACCCAAATCGCGGCGTAGCGGACAAAGCGGGAAGACATAACCTCACTCTCCAGAGCCTCCCTCCAGAAAGCAAGACCAGCGCCACGATGAGTGCTGCAATGCGATAGACAGACGCATCGCGACGTGTATCATGACAGGCCCATGACACCCCGCGGTGATGACTCTTCGATGACACTGCCACACCTGCCCATCCGCCACCTTGGTACGGCGCCCCTCGGTACCCTCGCGGCGCTGGCGCCCGACCAGACCGAAGCGTTGCGCCGGATTGCGGAGCGCACCTATGGTCGCGCCCCGCTGGCCTTGGGGGACCGGCTGTCGCGCGCCTGGGTTGGCAGGCATGGACTGGCGGTTGAGGGGGAGATTGAGCGGGTCGCGGCGACAACAGCCGGACCAGGGGCCTGGATGCTCAACCTCTCGTTTGAGTGGGGCTGCACAGCCGCGGCTGCAGCAGACAGCCACCAGCGCCCAGTGCTGCGGCGGACGCTCGACTGGCCGCTGGAAGGGCTTGGGCAAACTGCCACAGCCGCCCGGCTCAGCAGCCCCGCGGGCGATTGGATGGCGATGACCTGGCCAGGGTTCGTTGGCGTATTGACCGGGTTCGCACCGGGTCGCTTTGCCGTTTCAATCAATCAAGCGCCGATGCTGCCCCATGGCTATGGCCGGGTGGGCGACTGGTTGGTCAATCGCTGGCGGTTGTGGCGCAATGGCGGCCTGCCCCCTGCCCTCGCCCTGCGAGAGATTTGCGAGACCAGCGCCGATTTTGCAACCGCCCGCGCCCGGCTGATTGCCACGCCGCTGGCGATGCCTGCGATCTTCACCCTGGTCGGCACCAAACCCGGTGAGCAAGTGGTGGTGGAGCGGCTGGAGCGCGAAGCCCGGGTGCATGACGGCCCAACCGTTGCCGCCAACCACTGGATCGCGCCAGACCTGCCGGGGCGGATGCGCTCCCGCCAGTCAACCCAGCGCAGTCCGGAGCGGCGGCGCACCATGGAAGATGCCAGCGCGGCCAGCCAGCGGCCGCTCGACTGGCTGGTCTATCCTGTCCTGAACGAGACGACCCGCCTCGCCGTTGATCTCTGCCCGGCCACGGGCGAAGGCTGGGCGCAGGGGTTTGAGGCGGGGGCCCCCGTCACGGCTGTCACCGCGCTGCACTAGACGCGGCGCTGGCCTGCTACGGTCCCCACACTCCGCGTTGGCAAACAACCTTGCCGCCACCAGCGGTCAACCACCATGCTGGGACCAGCGTGGCGGCCCGAGCCACTGGGGAGTGGGCGATGAGTGTTCTGATCACAGGCGGCACTGGGTTCATCGGAATGAATGTCGCCGAGGCGCTGGCCGCCCAGGGCGAACGTGTCGTGCTGTTGTCTCTGGAGCCGCCGCCGCCCCACGCCCCCGCCATGGCGGCCCGTCTGCCGGGTCAGATCGCGGCGATCCAGGGCGATGTGCGCGACCAAGCCACTGTCGAAGCGTTGATGGCCGAGGCGGATGTTGATCGCGTGGTGCATGCAGCCGTGGTCACTGCCGGCCCGCAGCGGGAGCGGCGTGACCCCAAGCAAATCCTCGACATCAACTTGATGGGCACCTTGAGTGTGCTGGAGGCAGCCCAACGCCGCCCGATCCGCCGCGTGGTGCTGCTGTCCTCTGTCGCGGTGTTTGGTCAGGCGGGGTTCGTCAGCCAGCCCTTGGACGAAGAGGCGCCAGTGCGGCCCGACGGCCTTTACTCTATCACCAAATACGCAGCCGAGCGAACCGGACTTCGCATCAAGCAACTGTCGGGACTGGATGTCGTCGCCGCCCGCCTGGGTGCTGTGTTCGGCCCGTGGGAACGCGACACCGGCCTGCGGGATACCCTCTCCCCGCCCTATCAGTGTTTGGTCCACGCGATTGAGGGGCGGGAGGCGGTGCTGCCGCGGCCCGGCTTGCGCGACTGGGTGTATGCGCGCGACGTTGCAGACGGAATCGTGCGCTTGCTGAACGCCCCCAAACTCGATCACGGGGTTTACCATATCGGGTCAGGCTTCCGCTGGACTTTGGAAGACTGGTGCAGCCGCTTGGCCCGCCGCTATCCCGGATTCGCGTGGCGGCTGTCGGCTGATCCGGCGGAAATGACCGTTGATCTGTTCTCAACGACCGACCGCGCACCGTTGTTGATCGACCGGTTGGTGGCGGAAACTGGCTTCCGGCCTCGGTTTGACTTAGATGCAGCGTTCGCCGATTTCATGACCTGGCTGGACACCTGAGTCGGAGCGTCGCAGACGCTTTATCTTTGCTGTCACCATCCATAGACTCTGTGTACGCGCGTTTGGCCGCGGGGACACCCCTGCGCCGAAGGAGGGGTCTATGTCGTTCGACGCAAATTTCTATCGCCAGAACAATCCCGACGTCGTTGCGGCGGGCATCAATCCAGAAACCCACTTCCGCACCTTTGGCTGGCGCGAGGGACGCAATCCCAACGCTACCTTTGATACCAACTACTATCTTCAAACCAACCAAGACGTCGCGCGTGCGAACATCGAGCCGTTGCTGCACTTCGACACCTTCGGTTGGCGCGAGGCGCGCGACCCCAGCGCCCTCTTTTCGACGCGGGTCTATTTGAACCGCCAGCAGGACGTACGCGCTGCCGGGGTGAACCCGCTGGCCCACTATCAGTTTTTTGGCATTGCCGAGGGCCGCAGCTTCCCCGCCTCCACCGTCCTGGGCGAGCGGTATGACGGCACGGCAAACGCCGACCTCTACAACGGGTCCAGCTTCAACGACACGATCAACGCCAGCGGTGGCTCGGACACGCTCTTGGGCCTCCTGGGCGATGACGTGCTGCAGGGCGAGGCGGGCACCGACTTCATCGATGGCGGCGATGGCGGGGATACGATCGATGGTGGCGACGGCAACGACACGTTGCTGGGTGGCGCCGGCGCTGACGTGATGGAAGGCAACACCGGCAATGATTCGCTGGTGGGCGGTGATGGCAGTGACTCCGTCGGTGGCGGGTCGGGCAATGACACGGTCCAGGGCAATGCTGGCAATGACATCGTGAATGGCTCGATCGGCGACGACTTGCTGTTTGGTGGTGATGGCGACGACACGCTGGATGGCGCCGACGGGGCCGACACCATTCAGGGTGATGCTGGCAATGATCGCCTGGATGGCGGCGCTGGGAATGACAGCCTGGATGGCGGCGTCGGCAATGATCGTTTCGATGGCGGTGCTGGTGCGGACACGATCTTCGGCTCCACTGGTGACGACACCATCGATGGCGGTGATGGCACCGACGCGCTGGATGGTGGCGACAACAACGATGTGATCTTCGGCGGGGCTGGTGCCGACTCGCTCAACGCCGGTGGCGGTGCGGACAACCTCTCCGGTGGTGATGACGGAGACCGCCTCGAAGGCGGCTCCGGCGGTGATATCCTCAATGGTGACGCGGGTGCCGACACGCTGCGTGGTGGCGCCGATGCCGACCAACTGTATGGCGGAGCTGGCAGCGATCTGCTGGATGGTGGCGACGACAACGACACGCTATACGGCAGCGACTCCAGCGCCGACACCCTCACCGGCGGCTTGGGCGCCGATCAATTCTGGATCGACACTTCATCGCTGCGGGTCAATGGCAACACACCCGATGTCATAACCGACTTCAACAGCGCACAGAACGACGTCCTCTCAATCCCCAGCACGCTGTTTGGTGGCACCTTTGCCGAGAGAGTGGTGACATCGAACACCACCGACATCACGGGCGGCAATGTCCTGGTGATCCGTCACCGCACCTTCACCACCATCGGCGATGTCGATGACTTCATCGACAATCTGCCAGGCGCGGGCGCAACTGCAGCGCTGGTGATCTACCAGACTGACGCAGCCAAACTGATGATGGCCTACGACCCCAATGTGCTGGTCGTCGGCGCCAATGGACTGACCTACAATCTGGTCGAAATTGGTGGTGCGTCGGCAGCCTCCTTCGGTGTCTCCAGTCTGCAGTTTAACACCAACTTGACGGCCTAAAACCCGGAGGAGCTGGCAATGATCATTGAAGAACGCGACTACCGGGTGAAGGTGGGCAAGTTGCCTGAGTTCGTACGCCTGCACGGCACCAAGGGGTTGCCGGTACAGATTCCAGTGCTGGGCAATCTGATTGGGCACTTCACCACCGACATTGGTGGGTTGAGCCGGATCGTGCATCTGTGGGGCTATGACTCCTATGCAGAGCGGGAACGGCGGCGCGCCGAGTTGGCCGCCCTGCCCGAGTGGCAGGCCTATTTGGACGAGGCTTTGCCACTGCTGGAGGAGATGACCAGCCGCATCCTGCTGCCCACGTCCTTTTCTCCGATCCGCTGAGACGCTGATGATCCCTCGCTACAGCCGCCGTGAGATGACTGCGATCTGGGAGCCAGACAACCGCTTCCGGATTTGGCTTGAGATCGAAACGCTGGCCGCCGAAGCCATGGAGGCCGAGGGCATCATTCCCGCTGGCACCACAGCGGCTGTGCGCGCGCGGGGCGGCTTTGACATTGCCCGCATTGACGCCATAGAGGCGGAAGTGAAGCACGATGTCATCGCCTTCCTCACCTCGGTGTCAGAGCATGTCGGCCCGGAGGCGCGCTTCCTGCACCAGGGGATGACGTCTTCCGACGTGCTTGATACCTGTCTTGCCGTCCAGCTGTGTCAAGCCACGGACTTGCTGTTGGCAGACCTGGATCAGCTGCTTGCCGCGTTGAAGCGTCGTGCGGTCGAACATGCCGACACGCCGTGCATCGGTCGCAGCCACGGCATTCACGCCGAGCCGGTGACCTTTGGCCTGAAACTGGCTGGCTACTACGCCGAATTCGCACGCAACCGGCGTCGTCTGGTCGCAGCGCGCGAGGAGATTGCGACCGCAAAGATTTCGGGCGCGGTTGGCACCTTCGCGCATCTACCGCCGTCGATTGAGGCCCATGTGGCGGGCAAGCTGGGACTGCGACCGGAACCCGTGGCAACCCAGGTGATCCCGCGGGATCGCCATGCTGCCTACTTCGCTGCACTCGGTGTGATCGCCTCCTCCATTGAGCGGTTGGCGGTGGAAATCCGGCACCTGCAACGCACCGAGGTGCGTGAGGCGGAAGAATACTTCACGCCGGGGCAGAAGGGCTCCTCGGCGATGCCGCACAAGCGCAACCCAGTGCTGACCGAGAACCTGACCGGCATTGCCCGCCTGATCCGTGGCATGGTCACCCCTGCTATGGAGAATGTGGCGCTTTGGCACGAACGCGACATTTCCCACAGTTCGGTGGAGCGGGTGATCGCCCCCGACGCCACGATTGCCCTTGACTTCGCCCTCGCCCGCCTCGCCCGCGTGGTCGACCAACTGGTGGTCTATCCGGAACGGATGCAGGCGAATCTGGATGCGCTGGGTGGTCTTGTGCATTCCCAGCAGGTGCTGCTGGCCCTCACCCAGGCCGGGATGAGCCGGGAGGATGCCTATGCTGCAGTGCAGCGTAACGCCATGGCGGTTTGGCAACAGGGCGGCAGCCTGAAACCACGATTGCTGGCAGATCCTGAGGTCTGCCGCTACTTGAGCGCGGATGATTTGGAGCGTCTGTTCGATCTTGCACCGCACCATCGCTCGGTTGCCACGCTAATCGAACGGGCTTTCTCAGAGAATAGGTGAAAGTCGCCGCGTAACCTGTTAGAATCTCTTCCGCAACCTCGCCCGCACCTGGAGGGATCATGGAGACGCAGTCGGTGGAGCTGAAGGCTGGTGAGCAGGCGCTCATTGGCAAGATGATGGTCAAGAACACCTCTGGCACCGCGGTCACGCTGGAGTGCACCGGCCAAGGCGCCGTGCTGCACCAGAGCGAGATCGTGAATTCCGACGCCACGGCAACCTTCGCCATGAAGGTCTACTACGTGGTGATGAACATCTACATCGAGGGCGACGAGGGTCTGGCCAAGTGGCGCGACTCCTTCCTCACCCTGATGAACCTCGCCATCGAGTCCAACGTGCCGTCGATGGTCGAGATCATGACCGAAATCGGCGATGCCCTCGTGCTCGGCAACTTCCGCAGCGCGCTCAACGCCTGCCTGAAGCTGATCGCTCGCGAAGTTGAGCTGGAGCAGCAGGCTGGGATGGACGTGCCGGTCGCGGCTGAGTAAGCCAAGCCCCACGCCGAACGCCCGGGCGCGGCCTTCTGGCCGCGCCCGTTGCGTTTTGGGGGTAACGCCGCGGCCATTTGGCCGCGCCCGTTGCGTTTTGGGGCCCCCTATCCAGCCTCACGCAAACAGCGGGACGGGGTCGAAGCTGCCGCGGACCACGCGGTCGGGGGAAATGTCCCACCAGCGGCGGGCCAGCGTTGCGAAGATACTGCGGAAGTCCTGGGTGTAGCGCAGGTCCTGACCATCGAGATCAGTCAGCGGAGGCTGTCTGCCAAGCAACCCGCCGCGCACTCGACCGCCCAGGGCGAAGTGGGGCGCAGCGGTGCCATGGTCCGTGCCGGGGCTGTCGGCATTGCCGGGCGTCCCGCCATTCTCCTGCGGGCGGCGACCAAATTCTGAGTAGGTCAGCACCAGGACATCATCCCAGCGGTTGGCGGTAATCATGGCGTCTCGGAAGGCGGCCAGTGCTTCTGCCAACTCCCGCAGCAGCCGGGCGTGGGTGGCACGCTGAAACACGTGGGTGTCAAAGCTGCCGAGGGAGACCTTGATCACGGGCACATCCATCCCCGCCAGGATCAGCCGCGCGGCGGTGGCCATCTGCCCGCCGATCCCAGTCCGCGGAAAGCCTTCAGGCGCGGGCCTGCCCTGCAGGCGTTGCTGCAATGTGGCACCCGCTGCGCTCAAGCGTGCCTGGGTGCGCACCACATGCTCCAGTGCGGCTGGACGCGTGGCATGGGCCTCGGTTGCTGGTACCGAGACGGTGCGCGCACTGGCCGCAAACGCTTGGGGGTTGGCAAGGGCGACCACTGCCACGTCGGGCCCCAGCAGTGGGCCAAGATACGGGCGACCCAGAGCAACGGCATCAATCGCCCGCCGCTGATGCTGGGTGAGCGCGCGGGCGACCCAGCCATCGGACAGAATCTCACCTGCGTCCGAGGCCGTATCCCAAATCTCAATGCCGCGGAAGTGGGACCGGTTGGGTTGCGGATAGCCAACTCCCAGCAGCACGGCGCAATCGCGCGCGCGCCAGGCAGGCATCAAAGCTGCCAGGGACGGATGAGCCGCCAGACCATCCGCCAGCGGTATGGCATCGCCAGCCGAGATGGCGAGGCGTGGCCGCATGGCGCGATACAGTGGATCGGCAATCGGGATGATGGTGTTCAACCCATCATTGCCACCAGTCAGTTCCACCAGCACCAACGTGCGCTGGCCCACGGATCCAGACAGCGGGGCCGCAGTCTGCGTAGCACAGGCAGCAGGCAGCAGCCCCGCAAGGCCAAGCCCTGCCAGCCGGGCGACCATCACCCGACGCGTCAGTTGGTCGCTCGCCATGCTCCTGTCCCCCCTCTGCGGCGCGGTTACTTCACGTGATAGGCGGGGTCGAGCATCCAGCGCTCCACCCGCGCTAAGCGGTCACCAGTCTCGGCGCGATCCACCGGCGGCACCGCCAGCAACACCGCCCGCTCCTCCCCCAACCGAGGATAGAGTGCCAACCACCCTGCGACGCCAACGGCTCGACCTCGCAGAGACGCAACTGCAGCGGGTGCGGCCCCAGCGGCCATCATGCCGCCCGCCATCATCCCCGCCTCGTTTGCCCCACCGCCACGCACCCCCTCGCCGCGCGCAAGGCGCTGCAGGGCATCGCGCCGCACCAGCAGGGTTTGTGTGCCGATCCAGGCCTCATGGCCTGGCCAACCGCGCACATTGGGCGGATTGAACAGGTCCTGGCCCAACAGGCGGGTGACTGTGACCAGGGCGGCCATGTCTGGCGTCACCAACTCCAAGCTGCGGATGGTGCCGATGATCAGGTCTACCGGGCTTTTGATTAGGCTGCCGCGCGTCTCCTCCGCCCAAAAGGCAGGATCCAGCAGCAAGGCGCGAAGCACGGGCGCCAACTGCCAATCCTGGCGCAGACGCGTGGCCAAGCGCTCAACTGTCGCGGGATCGGGCGTGGGCGAAACAAACTCCCGCCAGAGCTTGCCAACCAGGAACCGGGCCGCGGCTGGCTGCGCCAAGGTGAGGTCCACCACCACCCTCTGGCTGTCGGGGCCAGCGGGAATGATCTGGCCAAACAGCCGCTTCTCTCCGTCGTCATGCTGGTTGCGCAGCAGACGCGGCGTGCCGGTAGCTTCCTCGATTGTCCAGCCGGTGAACGCCCGTGCGGCCTCCTTGATGTCCGCCTCGGTGTAGGCGCCCTCACCCAGGGTGAACAGCTCGAACCATTCGCGGGCAAAGTTCTCGTTCGGGCGCCCGCGGCGAGAGGTATTGCCATCCAGATAGCGCAGCATCGCAGCGTCAATGGGGATCGCGTGCATCAGCGCCCGCACATCCCCAGCAGCATGGCTGCGGAACAATTGGTTCTGCCGGAACAGCAGATCGATATGCCGCACCTTATCGACCGAGCTGGTGAAGTGATTGTGCCAGAACAGCACCAATCGTTCCGTCAAGGGCGACGGGGTGGCGGCCATCTCCGCCAACCACCAAGCCTTCAGCTGCGCAGCTTCTGCGTCACGCGCACGATTGAAGGTTCGGCGCACCTCCTCATCGCGGGAGCGATAGAAGGCGGGCCAATCGGGCCGCGGACCGGAGACGAACGCCGGCGGTGGCACCGTCGGGACTGACCGCAGGCCTGAGATCAACCGGTCCACGGCCGCGGCGCGATCCAGCGGTCGCATCGCCTCGATCTCTTGCACCGAGGCGCCGAACCCGGTGCGCGACACCAAGTGCCGCGCCTCATCGACTGACAAGGCATGCGCGCTGGTGGCTGTTGCAAGCCACACCAGCGCGCCGATCAAAGCTATCCACCGCATGGCCCAACACTAGGCCAGACCATGCGGTAGTAAAACTATCCTGCGATCAGCCTAGTCGAGGTCAGACGCCAAAGAGGCGCGCATCGCTTCTGGCATGACTGCCATATGGCCGTAATTCTCGTGCGTAAAACCAACCAGAACCTGTGTCCCCGGTTGTTTGAACAACGCGGCCTGGGCTGCGGTGAACGGGAAGTGGATGAATTGAACCGACGAGGCTTTGCCATCGCCCGAGGTGCGGTCGGTGTCCTCTTCCGGCACGCCGCGGACCACCTCGCCCGCAAAGCTGACCGTCATGGTCTCTTCAACCCCGCCGATCCGGCCCAGCACATTCTTGCGGCGGATCGGGTCGTCGATCTCGAACAGCACGGTGCAGGTCAATTCCCGCCCGTTCGGGATCATTGGATTGTAGGCTGCCAGTTCACCTTCGATCTGCTCCTCCCCACCTTTTTCGATGTAGAGCATCTCGTGAACTTGCAGCCACATTGAGGTGTAGCTTTCAAACAGGACGGTCGCAAAGGGGCCAACTTCGATGCGGCGTTGCTTTTTCAGCGCCACATATTCCTTGCGCTTCTCAGTGCGGATCTTGCCGTATTCTGCCATCGGCAGAATATCGGCGCGGGTGATTTCACGCTTTGCGGCTGACATCATCGTGTGCCTCTCACAGCCCGTAGGCGCGGGCGAACAGTTCGATGGGATGGGTAGAGTGGCTGACACTGGGAGCTGCCCCATCCAGACGCTGCATGCCCTGGATGATGTGCTCACCTGCCAGTGGACACTCCGACGCGATGTAGGCGCGATTGGCCTGGGCCGCCTGCTTGGCGACCGGCTTGCCAACCTTGAGGGCGATTTCGAAATTGTCCTTCATCACCCCCCAGGACCCGCCATGGCCCGAGCACCGCTCGATCACGCCAACGGTGGCACCGGGAATGAGGCGCAGCATCTCGGCTGCCTTCTGGCCCATGTTCTGGGCCCGCGCATGGCAGGCGATGTGGAGGGTGACCCCACCATCCAGGGCAACAAGGCCATCGGCCAGGCCATGACGCTTGGAGATGTCTACAACATACTCACTGATGTCAAAGGTGGATTGCGCCAGGGCTTTGACTTGGGCGTTGTCGGGTACCAACAACGGCCATTCAAACTTCAGCATCAGGGCGCAGGATGGCACCAGCGCGATGATGTCCCACCCGTCACGGATATGGGCTTCCATTTCAGCCGCGACTTTGGCGGCCGTCGCGGCAACCCGCGCAACATCACCCTGTTCCAGCTGCGGCATGCCACAGCAGGAGGGGTACACCACCTTGGTCTCGACGCCATTATGCGCCAGCACCCGGCGGGCGGCCTCACCAATGGACGGATTGTTGTAGTTCACAAAGCAGGTGGCATAGATCACAGCCTTGCGCTTGCCAGCAGCGGGCGCCGCACTGTTGACTGTGATGCCGTCCGACTTCGCGCGCATGGCAAAAGTCTTGCCGTGGAATTTCGGCAGGGCCGCTTCGCGGTGAACCCCTGCCACCGATTCCAGCACGCCGCGGGTCATTCCATTGTTGGTGTCCGACGCCCAATTGGCGAGTGGTGCAACCAGTCCTGCCAGCTTGCCATTGCGATCGGTTTCAACCAACTGCTCGGCCAGACCACCGGTCTTGCCCTTCTTCCGCTCGACGGCGCGGTAGCGCAGCATCAGGTGCGGGAAGTCCAAGTTGAATTCATGGGGTGGGACGTAGGGGCACTTGGTCATGAAGCACAAGTCGCACAAGGTGCAGGCGTCAACGACGGTGCCAAACTTGTCCGAACTCACGGCTTCCAGTTCTTCGTCCCCAGCTTCGTCCACCAAGTCGAACAGCTTGGGGAAGCTGTCACACAAGTTAAAGCAGCGTCGGCACCCGTGACAGATGTCGAAGACGCGCCGGAGTTCTTCATCCAGCTTGGCTTCGTCGTAGAATTCCGGGTCCTGCCAGTTGAGAGGATGACGGACCGGTGCGTCCAGGCTGCCTTCGCGCATGGTTTACACTCTTCTGCTACCGCGACAACGCGGGGGATATGTCGAGGACGGAATGAACTGACGCGTGACTATACCAATGGGGATGGCGTGTGGAGGGCGGATACCCTCCCTCCACACGTCCCGGATTGGTTAGGCGTTCAGCTGATCCAGCGCCTTCTGGAAGCGACCGGCATGGCTCTTTTCCGCCTTCGCCAGGGTCTCGAACCAGTCGGCGATTTCGTCGAAGCCCTCTTCCCGGGCAGTCCGAGCCATGCCCGGGTACATGTCGGTGTACTCGTGAGTCTCACCGGCGATCGACGCCTTCAGGTTCAGCTCGGTCGAGCCGATCGGGTGACCAGTGGCCGGGTCGCCAACGGCTTCCAGGTACTCCAGGTGGCCGTGGGCGTGGCCGGTTTCACCTTCGGCGGTGGAACGGAACACAGCAGCGACGTCGTTGTAGCCTTCGACGTCCGCCTTTTGTGCGAAGTACAGGTAGCGGCGGTTGGCCTGGCTTTCACCAGCAAACGCGGCCTTCAAATTCTCTTCGGTGCGCGAGCCCTTCAAGGACATGGGATGCTCCCTGGTAGTTGGCGGCGACCGGACCGGCCGCCGGATAACACACTCGACCGGACCCCCGTCCCGGTCGCGAGCATCTATGTGCGTTGAAAGGCGCTTGTGTCAAGCCCTTTAGAATTTTTCCAATTAAAGACAACGTCGGACGCCACCCGCATCGCAGGGCGCTGAACACACGCTGTGGCTGGTCAGTACCAAACTAAAGCCGCCTTAACCAGCCCGAAACGACTGAAGGCGGCAGGTTTAGCGCAGCTGTGTGCTCAAGCGGCGCTGCGCACCCGGATGATCACGTCCACCCGATCGAGAGCCGTTCCCATGGGCATGGACGGCATCGCCGTCACCATCACGTCGGAGCCGGAGATGTCCTGCAACTCACCCGTATCGACGTGGAAGAAGTGATGGTGGTCGTCGATATTGGTGTCGAAGTACGACCGCCCGGCCTCCACCACCACCTCGCGCATCAGGCCCGCTTCGGTGAATTGGTGCAGCGTGTTGTAGACCGTGGCGAGTGACACCCGCGCCTGATTCTTCGCCGCTTCCGAATGCAGTTGTTCGGCCGTCACATGGCGGTGACCACCTTCGAACAACAGCTTGCCAAGGGCTAGACGTTGGCGAGTCGGCCGAAGTCCGGCTTTTTTGAGCCGTTCCAGGGTACGGGCATAGGCGCGGGTATCAGACATGCGCGGGACTATATCGCCTGCGCAGAAACTTGCAAGCGCAGCTTTGTCGCTGCGGCGATCAGGGGGCTAGGCTCGCGGCAGCGCACCGGCTGCCGCGATTACCATGCCACTACTGTATTGGTGGATGAACCAACGATGTTTTGCTTCGCAGCGCGATCAATCCCCAGTCGTGATCCGCTCTACCAACTGCTGCACCGTCGGAATGAAGCCGTTGGAATAGAACGGGTCCTCACCAAACCGATAGGCGTTGTGGCCGGCGAACATCAGTTGATGGTCGATGTCATCGGAGTGGCTGATGGTTTGCAGGGTCTTTTGAATGCAGAACGACCGCGGATCTGGCGATTTGCCATTGGTCCCCTCCTCCGTCTGCGCCCAGTTGGAGAACCGGCACGCGCTGAGGCATCCCATGCAATCGATCTGATCGGTACGGATCTGACGACCGCGCTCGGGGTCGACAAAAATCAAGGTGCCGTCGGGGGTTCGCAAAGCTTCCGTGAAGCCTGCCGCGATCCAGCCGCTGGCATGGGCATGGTCGGTTGCTGTCACCCACACGCTCCGTCCGCGGGCACCGATCTTCAGCTCCGTATCATGCTCGCCATAGGGCTTGGCGGTGAACGCGATCTGCCGTTCGGAGCGCTCGCGCAGCTCCTCCAGGAACGGATTCGTCACGGCCGAACTGTAGAAGCCGGTCGGCGAGAAGCGGTTGAGGTAAACATCGCCCGGCTTCAGCTCCAGCAGCCGACGCTTCCAAGCGTCCGAGATCGGCGATTCCTTGGTCAACAGCGGTCTGGTGCCGAACTGGAAGGCGACGGGGCCAATCTCCCCATTGTCCAGCCAGTTCTCCCACTCGCGCAGATACCAGACACCGCCCGCCATGATCACCGGCACGTGGCCCTGACCAAACTCGCGCAAGGTGGCGCGCAGATCGCGCACCCGGGGATAGGGGTCTTCGGGAACCCGCGGGTCTTCGGAGTTCGACAGGCCATTATGGCCACCGGCCAGCCACGGATCTTCATAGACCACTGCGCCCAGCCAGTCGGCGAAGCGGTGATAGGCGCGCTTCCACAAGGCCCGGAACGCCCGTGCCGAGGAGACGATGGGGTAATAGAACACGCCGTAGCGCGCGCAAATCTCAGCAATGCGGTAGGGCATGCCCGCACCACAGGTGACGCCGTGCACCAACCCCTTGGCGCCATCGAGAATGCCGTGCAGTACCCGCTCAGCGCCGCCCATCTCCCACAGGATGTTGACGTGGATGCGCCCGCGCCCACCTGCCATCTCATGGGCAATGCGCGCTTGGGTGATGCCGCCGCTGATCGCATAGGCGATCAGTTCCTCGTGCCGCTCGCGCCGGGTCTTGCCATGATACAGCTGGGGTATGGGTCTTCCGTCAGCGTCGTAGCTGTCGGCATTCACGCCCGAAAAGGTGCCAATCCCGCCTGCCGCCGCCCAGGCGCCGGAGGATTGACCATTGGAGACCGACACGCCCTTGCCACCCTCAACCAGCGGCAGGACCTCGCGGCCAGACATCACAATCGCATTGAGCGCCTTCACGGATCGTTTCTTCCCCTGTCATTTCTGGAGCATGGCACGGCCCTGCCCCTCTCGCCCGATAGCTTAGTCAGCCCAGCCAGCGTCAAATACCCTTCACAAAGAGGGGCATTAGCGACGCTGGGTCATCAGTGATGATCCCGGCTGCGCCAAGGCCCAGCAAGTGCTTGGCTTCGCTGTCGTCATTCACTGTCCAGACAATCAACGGCAGGCCGCTTGCGACAACGGACCGCGCCTGATCATCGCTCAAATGCTTGCGCCCGGGGTGCACAGTTGCAACCCCCAACGCGGTTGCCTCCGCCAACCAATCGGGGCCGAGTGCCTCCACCAGATAGCCGCGCGGCAAATCGGGCGCGACTTCCCGCACGGTGACCAAACAGTCCCGCTGGAAGGAGGACAGGACCGGCCAGGGCCGGTCCGCGGGCCAAAGGCGCCGCACCGCCTCCACTGTGGCAAGCGCGGTTTCCCGCTCCCGGCCTGGGCAGGGCTTGATCTCCAGGTTGATCGCCATGCCAAGCTCGATCACGCAAGTGAGCACGGCATCCAGGCGCGGCACGGGTTCGTCAGCGAAGCGAGTCCCGAACCGGCTGGCATAACCCGCATCCAGTCCCTTCACCGTGGCCCAATCGGCGTCGACCATGCGACCAACGCCGTTGGTGGTGCGCGCCAGGGTGTCGTCATGCATCAGCACCGCGACCCCGTCGCGGGTCAGCTTGACGTCCACCTCGACCGCGCCCGCGCCCGCCTCATAGGCAGCACGGATGCCGGAGAGGGTGTTCTCCGGCGCCGTTGCCGCACTGCCGCGGTGCCCGATCAGAGCCGGCAGCAGCGCCATGGTTAGACCGGCTGCTCGCCTTGGCCCGGCACGCGCGGGGCTTGGCTTTGCGCCTTCAGTTGCTCGGTGATGTCTTCACCGGTCTCCTGGTCCACCACCTTCATCGACAGCTTGATCTTGCCGCGGTCATCGAAGCCGACAACCTTGACCTTCACCGCGTCGCCGACATTGACAACATCGGTCACCTTGCCAACGCGGCGCGGTGCCAGTTCGGAGATGTGAACCAGACCATCACGGCTGCCCAGGAAGTTGACGAAGGCGCCGAAATCGACAGTCTTCACCACCTTGCCGGTGTAGATCACGCCGATTTCCGGCTCCGCCACAATGCCGCGGATCCAATCAATCGCGCGCTGCGCCTTCTCACTGTCGGAGGAGGCTACCTTGATCGTGCCGTCGTCTTCGATGTCGATCTTGCAGCCCGTGGTCTCAGTGATCTCACGGATCACCTTGCCGCCGGAGCCGATCACTTCGCGGATCTTTTCCTTTGGCACATTGATGATGGTGATCCGCGGTGCCGTCTCAGCGACGCTGCCACGGGCGACCGTGATCGCCTTCGCCATCTCACCCAGAATGTGCAAGCGACCATCGCGAGCCTGATCCAGCGCGATCTTCATGATGTCGCGCGTGATCGAGGTGATCTTGATGTCCATCTGCAGCGAGGTGACACCCCGCTCCGTCCCGGCGACCTTGAAGTCCATGTCGCCCAGGTGATCTTCGTCGCCCAGAATGTCCGACAGCACGGCAAAACCGCGGTCTTCCTTGATCAGGCCCATGGCGATTCCAGCAACCGGGCGCGGCAGCGGCACACCCGCATCCATCATCGACAGGGACGCACCGCACACGGTGGCCATGGAGGAGGAACCGTTCGACTCCGTGATCTCCGACACCACGCGCATGGTGTAGGGGAAGCTTTCCTTGGCAGGCAGCAATGGATGCACCGCGCGCCAAGCCAGCTTGCCGTGGCCGATCTCGCGCCGACCCGGCGAGCCCATGCGCCCTGCCTCACCCACCGAATAGGGGGGGAAGTTGTAGTGCAGCATGAAATGCTCACGGTACTCGCCTTCCAGCGCGTCAATCACCTGCTCGTCCTGGCCAGTGCCCAGGGTGGTGACCACCAGGGCCTGGGTCTCACCGCGGGTGAACAGGGCGGAGCCGTGGGCGCGCGGCAGAATGCCGATTTCGCACACGATCGGGCGGACAGTCTTGGTGTCGCGACCATCGATGCGCAGACCCGTATCGATGATGCCACCGCGCACCACGTCCTGTTCCAGTTCCTTGAACTTGGATTGGGCGAGGTCAGCGGGCAGCCCCTCTTCGGTGATCTTGGCTAGGGCTTCGGCCTTCACGGCCTGCACCTTTTCGTGCCGCACCTGCTTTTGCTTTTCGGTGTAAGCAGCGGTCAGACCATCCAGAGCCAGTTCGCGCAGGCGCGAGCGCACGGCATCCACCTCCGGCGCCG
Source organism: Alphaproteobacteria bacterium (assembly GCA_004292755.1). GTDB lineage: Bacteria > Pseudomonadota > Alphaproteobacteria > Elsterales > Elsteraceae > RDXE01. Next base: position 41,360 of record RDXE01000024.1, on the reverse strand, counting down.
GGGCTGGCATCTCAAACGGCTCCTTCGCAGCCACTTCGGCCAGCGCGATGATCGCGTCGATCACCGGTTGGAACCCATCGTGACCGAAGGTGACCGCGCCCAGCATCACGTCCTCAGGCAGTTCCTTTGCCTCGGACTCGACCATCAGCACGCCTTCGGTGGTGCCGGCGACCACGAGGTCCAGGTCACTGTCGGTCATGTCATCTTGACGCGGGTTCAAGATGAACTGGCCGTTCTTGTAGCCGACGCGGGCAGCACCGATGGGACCCAGGAACGGCGCACCCGACAGGGTCAGGGCTGCCGACGCGCCCACCATGGAGACAATATCCGGATCATTCTCCAGATCATGGCTCAACACGGTGCAGATCACTTGGGTTTCGTTCTTGAAGCCGGACGCGAACAGCGGGCGGATCGGGCGGTCAACCAGACGGGAAACCAGGGTTTCCTTCTCCGTCGGGCGTCCTTCGCGCTTGAAGAAGCCACCGGGGATCTTGCCCGCGGCAAAGGTCTTTTCCTGGTAGTTGACCGTCAACGGAAAGAAGTCAACACCCGGCTTGGCAGTCTTGTTAAAGACCACCGTGCAGAGGACCGAGGTCTCGCCATATGTCGCCAGCACAGCGCCATCGGCCTGACGTGCGATCCGACCAGTCTCCAGCACCAGCTTGCGGCCAGCCCAGTCGATTTCTTTCCGGAAAATGTTAAACATCAGAGGGTTTCCTTCCACAACGTACGGACAGACACCCAACCGCCCGGACCCGGCAGGGTGTTTCGGGTCGGGCCCATGGCCCCGTCACCCGCACCGGCAGACCGACCCCGGCCCACCTGGGATCTCGCGCTCCGATGCACCCCGCGGGCGACACCGACCTCGCCCAGCGGGCGATGACGAGAGTAAAAAGAAGCACGTGCAGCGGAGCGGTGCCACGCACCCTCCGCCAACGCCACTGTGCATCTCTGGTCGAAGCGAAAATCGGAGCCAAACCCCTCCACCCCTGGTCCCATCGTCCTGGTCCGGACATGGATGGCGGGCAGATGGCAAAGGTCTGGAGGGGAACCGACGCCACGGTCTGTGACGTCGGTCCCTGGTCCAGATCCGGGTTCGGCTGGCGCCACTAGCGGCGCAGACCGAGGCGCTGGATCAAGCTTTCGTAGCGCTTTTGATCCTTGCGCTTCAGGTAATCCAGCAGCGAGCGACGCTGACCAACCATGACCAGCAAGCCGCGGCGGGAGTGGAAGTCCTTCTGATGCGTGCCCAAGTGATCCGTCAGATTGCGGATCCGCTCAGACAGGATAGCAACCTGCACTTCGGGCGACCCAGTGTCCGCTTCTGCGCGGGCGTATTCTTTGATCAGCTCGGCCTTCCGGTCGGGAGTAATCGACATCGGAGCCTCCTTCCAGGCACCGCATCGGTTAAGATGCGAGGTTGAACACCCGCACCGGCACCAACAACTCCCCTCGATGCTCAGCCAGAGCGACTGGCCGATCCTCGGCAGTCACCACCAACCACAGCGACGCAGACACCGTGCCATCAACCCCGAACAGCCCAGGTGATCCTCCTGGGCTGGGGTGACGCACCGCTTGTCCGGAGCGAAGACGTTGGGCCGCCTCGCCAGCTACGGCCACCGCCGGGATGTCGTCCAGCGCGGTCGCGAGCGGCAAAATGCGGTCAAGCAGGGCTGGCACGGGCCGACCCTGCTCTCGGACCGGACCATCTCCAATCTCACTCACCGTGTCCAGTGAAATCGCTGCCGACTCGTGAAACGGGCCAACGCGCGTGCGCCGCAACTGGCTGACATGACCACAACTGCCCAATGCTGCTGCAATATCACGCGCCAGACTCCGCACATAAGTGCCCTTGGAGCACACGACCCGGAGGCTCACACTGTCGGCATCGGCGGTTTCCACTGCCAAAGCGTGGATCACCACCGGGCGAGGGGCCAACTCAACCTCCTCGCCCGCGCGCGCCAAGTCATAGGCGCGTTGTCCACCGACTTTGAGGGCGGAGAAGATTGGCGGTCGCTGCAGGATCGACCCGCGAAACTGGGGCAGCACCCCCTCCACAGCCTCGACCCCGGGGCGCACCTCACTGGTGTGGATGACCCTGCCTTCCGCATCGCCGCTGTCGGTCTCGGCGCCAAAGGCGATGGTGAAGCGGTATTCCTTATCGCGATCGACCAGGAAGGGCAGCGTCTTGGTTGCCTCGCCGAAGGCCAGCGGCAAGACACCCGTCGCGAGTGGGTCGAGCGTGCCCGCATGGCCGCATTTGCGGGCATCCAGCAGCCAGCGCGCCCGACCAACCATTGCCGTTGAGGTCTGGCCCAGCGGCTTGTCTAGAATCAGCCAGCCATCAAGGGGCTGGCCCTTACGACGCGCCATCCGTCACCTGGGTGATCAACTGGTCCAGGCGGGCGGCATCGTCAAAGCTGGTATCGGGTTGGAAATGCAAATCCGGCGCAAACTTCAACGTGACGGCGCGCGCGACCTCTGCCCGCAGCCAGGGCGCCACACGCTTCAGCGCCCGCACCAACTCCGTTGCATCACCACCGCCGAGCGGGGTGACAAAACACGTCGCGTGCTTCAAGTCTGGGCTCATGCGCACTTCGCTGACGGTGACGAGTGTGCCGTGGCCCAAGGCTTCAAGTCCTGGATCGCGCACTTCGCCACGGGCAAGCACGGCAACCAGGGCGTGGCGCACCGCCTCCCCCACCCGCAATTGCCGCTGCGACGGTGGACCGCCGCGAGACCTGGTCATTCTTCTTCACTCCTCCGACGCTGCAGAGCGGCGATCACGCCGCGCCGACCGTCGCCACCATATCTGCAACCGCTGACTTCAGTCGAACGGTTTGCCCTTCCACCTGACCTGCGACCATCAGCAACGAGGCTGCAGCCGAGCCGGTGTCGTGGGCCGCACCCTCCACTTCCTGCATATCGTCTCGCACACGCCCGGTTTCCTCCGCTGCAGCAGTGACAGAGCGGGCAATCTCACCCGCGGCAGCGCGCTGCTGCTCCACAGCCGCGGCTACGGCTGTCGAGACTTCGTTCATCGCCTGAATGGTGCCGGCAATCTCGCGCACCGTCAGCACTGCCCCTTCTGTGGCAGCGCGGATGGCGTTGATTTCCTGAGTGATTTCCTCGGTCGCCCGCCCGGTTTGCGTGGCCAGGCTCTTCACTTCATTCGCCACCACCGCGAAACCCTTGCCTGCCTCGCCCGCCCGCGCCGCTTCAATGGTGGCGTTGAGCGCCAGCAGATTGGTCTGCTCGGCAATTTCGGAGATCAGCTTGACGATTTCGCCCACCCGATCCGCCTGCAAGGAGAGCTTGCGAATGCTGGCATCGGCTGCATCAGCCTGGGTGACCGCCCGTCCCGCGATGGAGACAGAGCCTTCGACTTGTCGACCGATTTCCGAGATTGAGGACGACAATTCTGAAGTCGCCGCTGCCGACAACTCCACCTGCCGCGTCGCAGCGTCGGCTTCAGTGTTGACAGCCTGCGCCTTACGGTTCAGTTGCTCCGCCGTCGAGGCGAGGCTTTGGGCGCGGCTGTTCATGCGATCCACGGCCTGCACCAGTGCGGAGACCACTTCGCCCATCGTCTGGTCAAAGCGGCGCGCAGCACTCAGCAATTCGTTCGCCCGCTCCAATTCGCGCCGTTGCGCCTCGGCCCGGTCGGCCTCTGCCGCGCGGGAGGCTTCGACGGTGGCGAGCATCTCATTGAAGGAGTTGGTCAAGGCGCCCAACTCGCACTGGCTGGCCCAATCGGCACGCAGACTGTAGTCGCCGGTACGCCCGACAGCATCGGCCGTCTTCGCCAGTGTGCTGACGGGCCGGACAATCGAGAGCGAAATCAGCACCACCAACCAAAGCGCGGCGCCCACCAGCACTGCCGCAATCGTCAGCTCAACCGCCATCTGGCGGAAAAAGCCAGAGATGCGGGCCTGCAGGAGGCGGTCAAGCTCCACCAGACCCACGGTCCAGAAGCGGTGTGCCTCCACCAGCGCTTGACGTTCCACCCGGCGAATCTGGGCTGGATCAACTCCTTGCCCCTGGCGATCCAGCACGGCTTGGGAGGTCGCAGCCATCAGCGCCGTCATCGCCTGGGTCAGGCGACCATAGGGGGCGGGCAAACTGGTGCGCAGGCTTTTGTCAGCAGCATCCGTGCCGCGATAGGCACCTGCCATCGAGGCTTCGATGTCCTGCACCAGGGAGTCGAGGCCACCCTTGGCAATCAGAAACTCGGTCCGGCCCTCGGCATCCAGACGACCGGCAGCGACTACCCTCATCGCAATCCCAGTCAGCGCATCGATGCGATCAACCAGCGCTGGCAACTTCAGCACCGTCAGATCCATGACGTAGTAGCTGTCGAGGTCTGGATCGAGGATCAGGTTGGAGGTATCACCGACGCGGGTGATCAAATCCCGGATTGCCGTGACCGCTGCGCTCACCAAGGCGCTGCGGTCAGGCGCCGTGCCGGCATCGCGCGCCAGCGCGCGGACCGCGGTGGTCAAGGCTTGCGCCTGAGCCCCGGCATCAAGCTCACCACCACGGGCGGCGAGCGCGGCACTGACGGCAGTCAGGCGCGCCTCCAACTCAGCCGGTGCCGCGGGTGGTAGCTGTTGAACCACCTCAAGCAACGCGCGGGTCGGCGCAACCACAGCCGTGCCGTCCAATTCCTTTCGCGCGAAATCCACGGCCACCATTTTTGCCGTCACAGTGGTCCAGGCTAGGTAGGCGACCGGGAGCACGAACAACACAACGATCAGCGCCAGTTTCCGGCCAACAGTCAGCGAAGACAGCACGAGTGGCCTCCTAGGTAAGCCCCGACCTCATTGTCGGCGGAATGTTACATCCCATCCCGCACATTGACAGTGGCTTTCGGCAGGCCCGAACAAAAAAGGGGCGGCAATTCTCATTGCCGCCCCTGAAATCTGTTCTCTTAGTCTACAAAGTTCTGGCCGACTCAACAATTTCGAAGCACTCGATGACATCGCCTTCGCGAATGTCCGAGTAGTTTTCGAAGGCCATGCCGCACTCGAACCCTTGCTGCACTTCGCGCACTTCATCTTTGAAGCGACGCAGAGTTTTCAAGGTACCTTCGTGGATCACCACGTTGTCGCGTAGCAATCGAACCTTGGCGCCACGCTTCACCATTCCTTCGGTCACGCGGCAGCCAGCAACCTTGCCAACTTTGGTGATGTCGAAGATGGCACGGATTTCGGCGTAGCCAAGGAAGTTCTCGCGTTGCTCTGGCGACAGCAGACCCGACAGCGCCGCCTTCACATCATCCACAACATTGTAGATGACGGAGTAGTAGCGAATGTCGATGCCATCCCGCTTGGCCATGTCGCGGGCCTGGGCATTGGCGCGGACATTGAAGGCGATGATCAGCGCGTTGGAGGCCTTGGCGAGAGTGACATCGGATTCGGAGATCGCACCGACGCCTGAGTGCAGCAGCCGCGGCACCACTTCCTCAGTGCCCATCTTCAAGATCGACGCGACAATAGCCTCCAACGAGCCATGCACGTCCGACTTCACGACGATGGGCAGTTCCTTCGCCTCACCCGCCTGAATTCGACCGATCATCTCGGCAACCGTGGAGCGGGTGGCCGCCTTCAATTCCTGTTCGCGCTTCTTGCGCTGGCGGAACTCGGTCACGTCGCGGGCGCGGGTTTCGTTCTCGACCACGATGAAATCGTCACCGGCGACGGGAACCCCTTGCAGGCCCAGCACCTCCACGGGGACACCGGGACCGGCTTCTTTCAGCTGGTTGCCGCGCTCATCCACCAGAGCACGCACCCGGCCCCACTCCGCACCAGCAACGAAGATGTCGCCTGTGTGCAGGGTGCCGCGCTGAACCAGCACAGTGGCAACTGCACCGCGACCGCGATCCAATTGCGCTTCGATCACGCGGCCCTCGGCACTGCGATCCGGATTGGCCCGCAGTTCCAGCACTTCGGCCTGCAGCAGGATGGCTTCCTTCAAGCGATCAAGGCCATCCCCGGTCTTGGCCGAGACTTCCACCGCCTGGACATCGCCGCCCATGTCTTCCACCACGATTTCGTGGCTCAACAGCTCGGTCTTCACTCGATCCGGGCGGGCGTCTGGCTTGTCGCACTTGTTGACGGCGACGATGATCGGAACCTGTGCCGCCTTGGCGTGCTTGATCGCCTCAATGGTCTGCGGCATCACGCCATCATCGGCGGCCACCACGAGAACGACAATGTCGGTGACATTGGCGCCGCGGGCACGCATCTCGGTGAAGGCCTCGTGGCCCGGCGTGTCAATGAAGGTGATTGTTTCACCAGAGGCCAAGCGCACCCGGTAGGCACCAATGTGCTGGGTGATACCACCTGCCTCGTGCGCGGCAACGTCTGCGTTGCGCAACGCATCCAGCAGGGAGGTTTTGCCGTGGTCAACGTGGCCCATGATGGTGACGACAGGCGCGCGCGGCTGCAGCAGCGTATCCTCATCGGGACCACCGACCAGACCCAACTCCACATCGCTTTCCGACTGCCGCTTCGGCGTATGGCCGAAGTCGGTCACGATCAGCTCAGCAGTATCGGCATCCAGCACATGGTTGATGGTCGCCATGATGCCCTGGCGCATCAGGCTCTTGATCACGTCGCCGCCGCGCTCTGCCATGCGCGAGGCAAGCTCCTGCACGGTGATGGCGTCTGGGATGATGACTTCGCGAATGACTTTCTCCTGTCCGCGCTGCATTTGGCGCAGACGCTCGCGCTCACGGGCGCGGCGCATGGATGCGAGCGAGCGAACGCGATCCTGCTCCGGCTCGTCCAGCGCTTGGGTGACGGTGATTTTGCCAGCCCGCCGCCGGGGCTCGGCCCGCGGGGTGGCAACCGGACGCTTTGGCTGCGGCGCGCCCTTGGCGGCCACGGCCTTGCGCGGCCGCTCTTCTTCTTCCTCGTCCGCTGGACGGGCGCCAGCCTTGGCGGCCAGTTCGGCCGACACGGCAACCTTGGTTACCGGCGCAACCCGCTCAACGCGGGTGTCAACAACATGACCGGGCAGCGGCACCTTCTCAACTTCGCCCTCGACCTTCACCTCGGACTTCGGACGGGCCGCTTCCTCGGCGGCGCGGGCAGCCTCCTCCGCAGCGAGGCGACGGGCCTCCTCCTCCTCCGCGAGGCGACGGGCCTCTTCCTCCGCTCGGCGGCGGGCTTCTTCTTCCTCGCGGCGCTTGGCTTCTTCAACAGCGCGGCGCCGGGCTTCTTCCTCGGCCTGACGGGCGAGCAGCAGTGCCTTTTCGCGCTGAGCGCGTTCTTCGGCTGTCAACTCGCGCAGGACGGCAGGCTTGCGGGGTGGTTGCGGCGGCGGCGGCGGCACCCGCACCGGCGGCTCCTGCACGCGTGCCTGCGGCGGCGGCGGTGCTGGCGTCGGCGCTGGTGCGCGCGGCGCGACTGGCGCTGGCGTCACAGCCGGACCGACGCGGGTTTTCTTCACCTCAACAGCAACGGTCTTCGACCGCCCGTGGCTGAAGCTCTGACGGACAGTATCGGTCTCCATCGGGCGCTTCAGACCCAGCGTTCCCTTGCCCAGGGTCAGAGGCTTTTTGGATGACTGATCGCTCTCGTTGCTCATTCCTACACCGTGTCCTGTCCGTCACCGCCGCGCAAGGCGGCAAGGCGTTCCAGCTCAATCCGCAACCGGTCGGCCAACCCGCCCGGCGTCACACCCACATGCACCAGCCGGTCGCGAGACCAAGGCCGACCCAACTCCTCTCCGGTCAGGGCATCGATCGCCCCGCCTGGGAGTTGAACGCGAAACCGCTGTCGCGGTTCTTCTGCACCATCAATGGCTTGGGTCAGCAGTTTCAGGCGCCGAGCCTTCAACGCGACCGCCACTTGATCATACCCCGCCACGGCCTGACCGGCGCGGCGCGCCAAGCCAATCACGGCAAGCGCGCGATCCCGCACCATCGTCACCAACCGCTCTGGCAGCTCCGGAGGCACCGTCACCGAGCGGCGGGCCGCGCGTGCAAGTACCCCCTTTGCTGTCAGCCTCGCCACCGATGCCCGGTCCGCCCGGACATACAGCCCGCGCCCTGGCAACCGATGGTCCAGATCTGGCACCACCTCTCCATCGGGCGCCACCGTCAGCCGCAGCAAAGCTGCCACTGGCAAGCGCTCTGAGGAGACCACACACCGGCGTACCGGCCCATGGTCATCCCGATGGTCATCCTCGTCGTCGGCTGGCAAGTCTGCGGGGTCCGCAGCCATGCTTTAGCCGTTTGCCTCCGCGTCCTCAAACCAGTGGGCGCGGGCAGCCATGATCAATTCATTCGCGTCGTCTTCGCTCAACTCGTCCTTGCCGACGATCTCGATCAGTTCGTCGGAGGCAAGGTCGGCGACATCGTCCAGGCTCTTCACACCCTTGCGGCCAAGCGCGACCATGAAGCCTGGCGTCATGTGCGGCAGGGTTGCCACATCCTCGCCAACGCCCAACTGCCGACGCTCCTCGTCAAACCGGGTGTCCCGGGCTTCCAGGAAGGTGCGCGCGCGGTTTTGCAACTCGGTCGCCACGTCCTCATCAAAGCCTTCGATCCCCGCCAGCTCTTCAATATCGATGAAGGCCACTTCCTCGACCTTGGTGAAGCCCTCGGTGACCAGCAGATGGGCGATCACGTCGTCCACATCCAGTGCTTCGATGAACCGGGCGGAGCGGGTGCGGAATTCTTCCTGGCGGCGCTCGCTCTCCTCGGCCTCGGTCATGATGTCGATGGCCCAGCCCGTCAATTGCGAGGCCAGACGCACATTCTGGCCGCGCCGACCAATCGCCAGACTCAGCTGGTCATCGGGAACGATCACTTCGATGCGGTGGCTTTCCTCATCCAGCACCACCTTCGCCACTTCAGCGGGCGCGAGGGCGTTGACCACGAAGGTCGCTGGATTGTCGGACCACGGGATGATGTCGATCTTCTCGCCCTGCAGTTCACCGACCACGGCTTGCACGCGGCTGCCGCGCATACCGACGCAGGCGCCAACGGGATCGATCGAACTGTCATAGCTGATGACGCCGATCTTGGCGCGGCTGCCAGGATCGCGCGCCACAGCCTTGATCTCGATAATGCCGTCGTACACCTCCGGCACCTCTTGGGCGAACAGCTTCGCCATGAACTGCGGGTGGGTGCGCGACAGGAAGATTTGCGGACCGCGCGGCTCCCGCCGCACATCGGCAATGTAAGCGCGCACACGGTCGCCAACCTTGAACACTTCGCGCGGCAACAGCTCGTCCCGGCGCAGGATCGCTTCGGCGCGGCCCAGATCAACGGTGACGTTGCCAAACTCCACCCGCTTGACCAGACCATTGATGATCTCGCCAGCGCGATCCTTGTATTCGCGGTACTGGCGATCCCGCTCGGCCTCGCGGACCCGCTGGACGATCACCTGCTTGGCGGTTTGCGCTGCGATGCGCCCGAAGTCAATCGGTGGCAGCGGGTCGACAATAAAGTCGCCCACCTCGGCTTCAGGATTGCGAGCCTGCGCTTCGGCCAGCAGCATTTGCACGGGTTCGTTATCGACACTCTCGACAACTTCACGGAACCGACGGATGCGGATTTCGCCGTTCGAACGGTCGATTTCAGCGCGAATGTCATGCTCCAGGCCGTATTTCGACCGCGCGGCTTTCTGGATCGCCTGTTCCATGGCGATCAACACTTCCTCGCGGTCAATCGTCTTCTCCCGCGCCACCGCGTCGGCGACTTGCAACAATTCCGCGCGCGGCTGAAGAGCGGACATATCCATCGAACCCACCTCGTCCCTACTGCCGTGGCCGGTCCGGCGAGGTTGCCAGCAGCTCATCGGTCAAGATCAGCTTTGCTTTGGCAACCGCCCGCAGGGGCACCAACCACACCGTTTCTCCTTCGATCAGACGAACGCGTCCGTCGGCGTCCAGCCCGTCCAACCGCCCCTTGAATCGCTTACGCTCGTCGATCATGCGATCTGTTTCGAGGCGCGCTTCAAAGCCCCGAAAGCGTTCAAAATGTGCCGGGCGGGTGAGTGGCCGGTCGATCCCCGGCGACGACACCTCCAACACATACTCCGACTTGATCGGATCATGGACATCCAGCAGAGCCGACACGGCCCGGCTGACATCGGCACAATCCTCCACCGACAACGGCGCCTGATCCAGGCGTTCCACCATGATCTGCAACGTCATCCGCCGCTGGCCCATCAGCAACACGCGGACGATGGCATAACCCATGCTCTCCACCGACGGTGCCAGCAGCGCCTCAACCTTTTGGGCGAGGCCAGTCGCGCGCAACGACGGGGTGTCGGCGATCTCCACCATGCGCGTGTCACCCGAAACCATCTCATCCGGGCGCACAGTCTCCAGGCAGTCTGCCGCAGCGGCGACAGGCGAGGAGCCGGCCGAAGCCGGAGTGGCAGTGTCTTGCTCGATCTCGGTCAAGCGCTGTCCCAAACAAAAAAAGTGGGCCGAAGCCCACCTCGCGATCGGCGATCCAAGGAGAACGACCGAGGATATACAGCCTTGCTGGTCCCCCCGCAACCATCGCCGTGGCCTCGCCTGTCATGTCAGTGCCGCAGCTTGCACAGAGCAGCCCAGGGCCTCACCCTGCCCAGGTGCAAGCCCGCGCCCACCAACGGATGCGGCGCTGCGGAGACAGTGATGAGCCGCGACCCCAAACCAGCCCCACCCAGCAGCACTCAACCGGGACTTGGGCTGGTGATGCCCGGCGTTTTTGTGTTTTTGTGGTCGACTGGCTTCATCTTCGCCAAGCTCGCCATGCCGCACGCGGCGCCGACACTCTTCCTCGCGGTGCGATTCGCGATTGCCGCCGCGCTGTTGGCACTGCTGGCGCTTGCCTTTCGCGCGCCCTGGCCGTCACCGCGGCTGGCACTCCACGCCGCGGGGGTTGGACTGCTGTTGCAGGCAACATATCTCGGCGGCGTGTTCGCCTCCATCAAGCTTGGCATGCCAGCCGGGGTTTCTGCCCTGATCGTCAGTCTGCAGCCGCTGTTGACTGGCGTGTTGGTGGGCCCGCTGCTGGGCGACCGGATTGCGCGCACGGTCTGGATTGGTTTGTTGCTGGGTCTGGCCGGAGTGGCGGCCGTGCTGTGGGATCGGCTGGCGTTTGACGGCATCACGCTCGCCTCGCTCAGCTGGTCGATCGCAGCCTTGCTGGGCATTACGCTTGCCACCTTGTGGCAAAAGCGCTTGGGCAGCGCCATTGATCTGCGCACTGGCTCCTGCGTGCAGTTCGTTGCCTCAGCCGTCGTGCTGGGTGCTTTGGCACCGCTGCTTGGGCAGACCGAGTTTCAACCGCATCCCGAGCTGTGGATCGCTCTTGCATGGTCGAGTGTGGTGCTCTCCGTCGGTGCGATCGCGCTCTACACGCTGTTGATCCGGCGGGGCGATGCGGCGCGCGTTGCCTCGGTGATGTATCTGGTTCCACCGACCACAGCCGCCATGGCCTGGGTGTTGTTTGGGGAGCAACTGGGCATTGTTGGATTGATTGGCGTTATCGTTGTCGCAACCGGTGTTGCACTGGTCAATCGGCGCTGACGGCGCTAGAAGCTAGTCGTTCCAGCCCCCCTCACCTCTCGCCTTGTCTCGAGTCTCAAATCCATGAGCGTACCGCCGACCCCACCGCCCTGGACTGGTGGTTCCTACTGGGTGTTTGCCTACGGGTCCTTGATCTGGAATCCCGGCTTCGCGTTTGCCGAACAGCGTCCAGCGCGGGCTTTTGGGTGGCACCGTCGGTTCTGCCTCTATTCCCACCGCTATCGTGGCACGCCGCAGCAGCCGGGGCTGGTGCTGGGCCTGGATCGCGGTGGTTCTTGCCACGGCTTGGCCTATCGCATCGCCCCGGATCAGGTGGAGGCTGTGCGCAGCTACCTCTGGCAGCGGGAGATGATCTCAGACGCCTATCATCCCCGCATGATTGCCTTGGTGACGGATGAGGGCACGATCAGCGCGCAAACCTTCACCATCCGCCGGGACCATGGCCAATATGCCGGACATCATGGTGAGGATGAGGTTGCCTGCCTGATTGCCACCTCTCACGGTGAGCGCGGCTGCAATCGCAGCTATCTGGAGAACACCATCCAGGCGCTGACCGCCCTCGGGTTTCGCGATCATAGTCTGGAGCGGCTGTTGCGCCGGGTCACCACCTTCCAACGCCGCGGCTGCCCGCCACGTCCTGCCCACCCGGTTTTCGATGTTGGCGTCTAGTCAGCGCAGACCGGCTGCCGCCAGGGTTTCGGCGGCGTCCACCGTACGGGCTTAGGCCGTCGCCTTGGCTGCTAGGATTGTGTCGGTCACGTTGACATGCATGATCACCGCGCCGGTGATGTCTGTGCCCTTGCCAACTGGCGTCACCACACACCGGAACCAGCGCTGCTCCGTCGGGGAATGGCACGGATACTCAACCGCAAAGCGCTGCAGCACACCGTCCAGCACAGCGCGGATCCCGCGTGCGACCGCCACGGCCTCATCCGAACAGTCCCCCGTCGAGGTATCGCAGACGGTGAGGTAGTTGCCGCCCACGCCGTAGGACCGGTCCGTCAGGCCATTGTCCACGGCAAAGCGGCGCCATGAGCGGTTCACTTCCTGGATTTGACCATGCCGGTCAATCAGGGCGACGTGAGCTTCCAGTGCATCCAGGATCGCCCGGAGTTGCACCGTGTAGGGATCGGATGCGGGCGACCAAAGATCCGCCATTGTGCCTTCTCCTGTCAGGCGGCGGGGTTATCCTGACGCTGGAACAGCCCATCGACAAGTGTGGTCTTGCCGCATCTGGGAAAGAAATGTTCGTTGCGGTGTTCTGGTACCGTTAGGGGCGCTTTAAATACAACGGCGGCGGGTCAGAGACCCGCCGCCGCCTGTGTCTGCCGACAACCAGTGGCGCACTGGGGCAACCCGCCCAGCGCGCAGCACATGGTCTAATGCCGGACCAATCGTTCGATCTCGTCCTTAATGCGTAACTTCTGCCGCTTCAGGTCAGCGATGCGGGAATCGTCAGGATGCGGACGCGCCATCTCCATCTGCAGGGTTGAGTCAACCTCGGTATGCCGGGTCTTCAGGGACTGAACGCGATCCATGGCAGTCATGGTGCCTCCTGCTTCAAGTGCGGGCCTCTAGCCACACTTCCAACGTAGGCGCTCACCCCATCCGACACCAACCACCGAGGGCGCATGGCTCAAGTTGCAACCATGTCTCAACTGCATAACTGTTCGATGAATGCCGCAGCCGTCGCGGAGTCCAAGCCACTTGCCACCAGCACTGCGGACATTGTGTCGCAGGCTGCACCACCTTGGCGAGCGTGCTGCAGAGCAACAGCGTGCAAACGCTCCAACCCAATCCGCTCTGCTGCTAGCTCAAGCCGCTGCACCTCGTCGCGCAGCTGGCCCTCTGCACCCTCGCGGCGAAGAGTACGCCGCACGGCCCGCAGCGGCTGGATCACGGCACCCAACCAAGGTTGATGGGCCGCGACCAGCGCTGCTGCATCGTTGTCCGCCAACCCAAGGTCCAGCGAGGCGAGCCAGCGCGCCACAAGGACCAGCAGCGGGTCAATCCCGTGACGATCCTGCAGGCGGATCAGTCGCTCGGCATGCTCCGGGCGCGCCCAATCCGTGACAGCGAAGTGCCAAAGTGCGTCCGCAGAGCGCGGCGACATCGTTTCAGGGTGGACGCTCATGGTCGGTTTTGGATACTGCGAAGCAACCCGCCGTGCCAACCCGGCACAACAGGTGGGTCGCAGACAGACGCGAACTGAGGCGGCGAACCCAGACGATGGACGAGCAGACGATCCTACGGGAAAAGCTGGAGCAGCTCCGTCTGGAGCACCGCGACCTGGATGCCGTGATCGCACGGCTGGCTGATGGCAGCCCGGTGGTGGACCAATTGCAAATGCAGCGATTGAAGAAGCGCAAGCTCGTGTTGAAGGACATGATCCTGCGGCTGGAGAGCGAATTGCTGCCGGACATCATCGCCTGATGGCCCGCAAGCCGTCCAAACCACCGCTCTCCAAGCGGCTCCACGCCTGGTGGGAGGGGATTGACCTCCCGCCAGACCCGCCGAACGCGCCAACGGGGGCCGCTGCGATTCCCCCGCCGCGACAAACCCGCACAACGCCAGCCACCAGCACAGCAGCACCAGCGGCGGCACCTGGTGGCAGGGCAGCACCACCCCAGCCGGACCTCACGCCAGCCGGGCCGCGCTTCACCCAGGACGAGCCCTTGCTGCTGACCCGCCGCGTCTATGAGGACGAGCCGGAGGACGGCTCCTGGACCGGCGAGCGGCTGGCCGCTTCTGAACTGATCTGGGGGCAGGATTTCACCCAGCCCGGTGGCGCCGAACTGTTCGTCGGCTTCGCGCGGCCGCTGGGCCAGATCAAAGCGAAGAACCTGCTGCATTTGGGCGCGGGCATCGGCGGCGGTACCCGCGTTCTGGCGGAGGAGTTTGGGTGCTGGGTCACTGGGCTGGAAGCCGATCCCCTGCTGTCACGCGAGGGGCATGACCGCTCCATCCAAATGGGGATGGAGGCGCGCGCTCCGGTCAGAATGTATGACCCGGACCGGTTTGAGCTTCGGGCCCGCAGTTTTGATTGCGTGTTCGCACGCGAAAGCTTCCACACAGTGACCGACCGCGGGCGCCTGTTCCGCGCGCTCGGCAATGGGCTGAAGCCCGGCGGGCAGTTGGTGTTCACCGATTTCCTACTGCCCGGTGGCCCGACGTCAGAAGCCTATGACATCTGGCTTGGTGGTCAGACCCCGCAGCCGCAACCGGGCAGCATCGCTGACACCGAGGCGGCCTTGAAGCATGCTGGATTTGAGATTCTGCGGGCGGAAGACGTCACCCCAACCTACCGCACCCATGTGACTGCGTCGTGGGATGCAGCCACGCAGCACATCCGCTCCAGCCCACTCAGCCGCGCGGCGTTGAAGCCAGTGGTGGCGGAGTGCGAGCGTTGGCAGCGCCTAATCGTCGCAATTGATGCGGGCGATATCGTGGTCGGGCGCTTCCAGGCACGCAAGTACGGCAGCGAGTAGCCATCCGCACCAGCGACCAGTCCGCCGGCGGCGGCAGCCTCAGGCCACCCACTCCTGGATGGCCTGAGGGGTCAGCGAGTTAGGCCGTGCGTAGCGACCCAACGACGGTGAATGCGCGGACCGTCCGGCGATCACGCCACTGGCTCAACAGGGCGACGGTGCCATAGGTCAAGGTCGCCTCGGCCAGGAACACCGGCAGATACGCCAGGGCCCAGCGCGCCCAGTCGGCAACCGGGGCTGGGTCGTTGGAAATGCCAAGCCAGAACGCCACCATCGCCGCCACCCCGGCGTAGTAAACGGCATCCAGCCGCACCACCCGCGCCAGGGTAAAGCGGTCTTGATGCGTGGCTGCAAACAAGCGGCGCCCAAAGGTCAGGTGCGCCGCCAGCAGCGGCAGGGTCAAGGACAGGGTGTTGACGCCGATATGGGCCATATCCGCTGGCTCAAACACCAGTGCTTGCAGCAGCAACGCACCGGCAAAGCCGATCAGCGCCGCGGGGAAGCCGAACACCAGATACATCGTGGTCGCGCCGATCAGGTGCAACTCCGACGGTCCAACCGATAACTGCCAGGATTGCATCAGCGCGCTGACCAAACAGGTAACGATACCTGCTTTGACCAACACGACAGGGGCGCGCCAGCCAGCCGGTGCCTGGGTTGCCACAACAGCCACTGCTGCCGTGTTGGCGGCAGCCAGCCGCACCGGATCGATGATGCCAAGCTCGATATGCATAGGAAGACCTCCGCACGCCGCCCGCCGCGGCGCCAATGGACAGGATCGGCGCAGCCGGTGGGACGGCGGCGCGGCCTTGGCAGGTTTCCCGGCTTGCGGCTTCGGTTCCCCCGCACCCCCTTCCCATCCCGTGCGGACAGTGGCGCTGCGGTGGCGTGGCACAGGAAGCGAACACTTCCCTGCCCCATCCTAGTGTCTTGGCACACGGTGGTACGATCCAGGCATGGTCCCTGGGTCGCCTCAGCGCCAAGCGCCGCTTACGGTCGCGGGGGCGGCTGAGGCTTTGGACCAGACGGAGGATGGATATCCCCGGTGGCCCACACCCCATTCCCTCTCGAGCACCAGCGGCCAACCACCAATGCCCTCACCAAAGCTGGGGGAGTGTAGCCACCTGCGCGGGCTTAGCTCAAGCAGGCCGCGTTCAGCACACCCACCGCGAGGGAAAAGGCAGCCAGCGCTATGCCGTGCGCCGTCGACCCCTGATCAATCTGATCAGAGAGGTCGCGCCACAGCGCGCGAGCCGCAAGATAGACGATCGCTTGTGCCACTCCTGCGACCAAAGCCCAGATCAAGAATTCGTCGACGCCGACGGAATTGCGCGCGATCTCTGCCACTGGCAACGCAAAGCCAAGGGTGGCCCCACCCAAACTGATGGCGGCTGCAGTATTACCCGCACGGATGGCAGCGAACTCCGCATGGCGGGTCAGCCGAACATAGGCCATCAAAAATATACCTAGCAGGCTGATAGAGGCTGCGAAGTATAAGGCGAAAGTCAACGCGCTTCTGACCATTGGGAACGTCCCTAAGCAAAGAGGTGAGGCACAAAGCGTGCCCGATCATCAGTCACCAAACCGTCGCTTTCACGGATTCCAACACCGCAGGCTGTGTCCCCCACCATCCACGCACCAATGACCGGATAGGCGCCGCCGACCAGTCGTGGTGAATGCGCGCGTTGCCAGACAAATGGCCCCTCGGCAAAAGGACCATCGGTGCGGATCGGCGCGCGACCTGCACGTTCCAACAGGATATTGCTGCCCTCTCGCCCCCAAACCGGCTTGCGCACTGCCGGACCATCGATCTCAGCGCGGACAAAGCTCGCAGGCAGCAGCGCTGGATGGGTTGGAAAGCGCCGCCAAAGCTCCACCAGCACGCCCTTGGAGGCGAGCAACAGCTTCCAAGCAGGCTCAATCATCCGTGGCGCATCGCTAGTGATGTAGGGCCCGAAACTTTCCGCTAGCAGCCATTCCCAGGGGTAGAGCTTGAATAAGGTGCGGATCGGCTGGTCATCCTGGTCAACAAACTGCACGCCGTCTTGCCACCCGATATCGTCAATCGGTACCGCTTTGGAGCACAGACCTGCTTGCATTGCGGTTTCAGCCACATAGAGCGCAGTTGACCAGTCCTCACGGCTGCTGGCGAGGCCGGTGACGTGTAGCACGGGTGACAACACCTCCACCTCCCGCCAGCGCGCGATCAGACGCTCGTGGATGGAGTTAAACTGGTCCGCACCGGGAACCAGTTTCAGGCCAACGTCTTCCAGCCAATCCCACTGTAGCACCGCCGCTTCTAGAAGCGCAGTCGGTGTATCGGCATTGTATTCGTAGAGTTTTGGATCGTCTGATGCGCCGATGCATAAATCAAATCGTCCATAGATACCTTTATGCGATTGCCTCCAACTAGCCTCAATCAAGCCAATAGCGTTTTCTGGCAAACAGAATGACTGATAATCGCCGCGCTGGACCGTATCAGACACGACCTCCAAGCACATCTCGTGCAATTCACTAGCAACGGCTTCGATCCGGTCAATTTCATCTAAGGTGAACTGGTAGTACGCCCCTTCTACCCAGTACTGGATACCATTGCTGGTGTGGAAGGCGCAGCCACGCTCCTCCACGCGTCGCTGCCAGTCGGGACGCATCCGACAGAGTTGCCGGTCCATCGGTTAGCCTCCCGCGCTGCGCACACCAATGCTGCCAAAGCCCCCCCGAACCGTGGTGCTGCGGCCAGCGTCGTTCCACGTCACATGAGTATAGCTATTGCCGAACCCGACATTGGGTGGAACCCCAGTCGCGCTCCCGCTCCCGCTGCGACAGATGGCAAACTGGTCCATCTGCTGGCCACGCCACTCACACCGTGTGAGCACAACGTGCGAGTTAGAGTTGCCCGGCTGTATGCGGCTCAATGCCACCGGAACATTGAAATGGCGCAACTCCCCCGACGCACGGGTCCATACTGGCTTTCCGTGGGCCAACGGATCAGGCACATCGGTTCTGATCACTACAGCGGTCATCGATGGGATGAACCGTCCCACTGCATTGGGAACCGACTCGCACCGCTCTGAGGCCACACGACATTCCCGCTCGTCGGCAAACAGCTGCATGCCGCTTCGATGCAACTCAGTGGCTTGCGTCCACATCCGATTGCACGCTTCGCGGCTCCCGCTGACGGCAGCGCACTGGTGCACGGACGAGAGGTAGGCGATTGGGAGTTCGGTTACCTCGGCCAAGATCTGGGTCTGCATGCGAGACGAGGTTTGGGCCAGCAGAATCATTGCTGTGACCGGCGTCGCCACGATGCCAAAGAGAAGCACTTCAACGGCGGAGGATCGCCTTCTTGCCAGTGGCGAGGACGGCGCCACAGCGGATGCGTCTTGCGGGGGGTGGATATTGGGTTTGGGTGCTGGGTCTGTTGACATAAACGCTCCGCCCCACCCTTGGATCGGTGCCCTAGATTATACTTTACAATTGGAAATCGTCAAGCTATCGGCACCAGATTATGTCTGTTTAGACTGACCGTCACCCGGCACTTAATCACCATCCATCTGCAATGGTTGGTGGGCAGAGCTGACATTAACCATCATCATAGGGATTCTTCGGCTTGCGCATCACAAACCGGACCGGCACGCCGGAAATGTCAAATCGATCCCGAAAGCTGTTGGCCAGATAGCGCAGATAGTGTTCCGGCAAGTCTTCTGGGCGGGACACGAACAGAGCGATGGTTGGCGGCCGGGTTTTGATCTGGGTGCCGTAGCGGATGCGGATGCGGCGGCCATCGACCAGCGGCGGTGGATGTTGGTCCAGGGCGGGACCCAACCAGCGGTTCAATTCTGCCGTCGAGACGCGGGTGTTCCACTGTTTGTGCGCCGCCATCGCCGCATCCAGCATCTGATCCAAGCCCCGGCCCTGGGCACCAGAGACTGTTAACACCGGTACCGCACGCGCACTGGGCAGGGAGGTTTGAATGCGATCGCGCACCTGCTGAAGGGCGGCCTTGCGGTCGCTGACCAGGTCCCACTTGTTCAGCACGATGACCAGACAGCGCCCCTCTTGCTCCACCAGATCGGCGATGGCGAGGTCCTGCTTCTCCAACCCGACGCTGGCATCCAGCACCAGACAACACACCTCTGCAAAGCGCAGGGAGCGCAGGGTTTCGGCAACCGACAGCTTCTCCAGCTTCTCCTCAACCCGCGCCTTCCGGCGCAGGCCAGCGGTGTCGACCAGCTTGTAGGACCGGCCCGCACGCTCAAACGGCACGGCGATGGAATCGCGGGTGATGCCAGCTTCCGGGCCAGTCAACAGCCGGTCATCGCCCAGCAGCGCATTGATCAGCGTGGATTTGCCCACATTGGGCCGCCCGACAATCGCGATCTGCAAGGGACGCTCGCGGCTGCCAACTTCGGCATCGACCGCAAGAGGCGCATCATCCTCGCCGCGAAACGGTGCCAGGGCGGCGTAGAGGTCGGCCATGCCTTCGCCGTGCTCGGCAGAGATCGGCACAGGCTCGCCCAGGCCCAGCTCAAAGGCCTCGTACAAGCCGCCCTCGCCTGCCCGCCCCTCAGCCTTGTTGGCCACCAACACCACGGGGGTACGTCCGCGGCGCAGCAGCGCGGCGAAATGCCGGTCGGTCGGCGTGACGCCTGCGCGGGCATCCACCACCAACAAGGCAACGTCGGCTTCCTCCACCGCGCGTTCAGTCTGGCGGCGCATGCGCGCCTCCAGACTGTCGTCGCTCACATCCTCCAAACCTGCGGTGTCAATCACCGTGAAGGCGAGATCGCCAATCCGTCCCTTGCCTTCGCGCCGGTCGCGGGTAACCCCCGGTGTGTCATCGACCAAGGCCAGCTTTTTGCCAACCAACCGATTGAACAAGGTGGACTTGCCAACATTTGGCCGACCCACAATGGCGACAGAGAAGGTCATGATGGCTCAGCGCAACGCGACGAGCGTCGCGCTGTCGGTCAGGATGTAAAGGGTACCATCGGCCACCACGGGTGGCACCCGGGTCGCACCCGGCAGGCGCAGCACGCCCGTCACCTCCCCTGTATAGGGCGAGAGGGAGACGGCTTCGCCATTGCTGCCCGCCAGCACCAGACGATCCGATGCCAGCACTGGCCCGGTCCAGGTAATCGGGCCACGACGGCGGTCCGGATCGTTCCAGCGTGGCAGACGGGTGACCCAGCGGACCTGCCCGTCGCGCCGCGACAGGGCCACCACTTCCGCCTCGGCAGTCACAAGAAACAACCAATCACCGGCGACCCAGACAGTCTCCTGCCCGCCCAGTTCGCGATCCCACAGGCGCACACCGCTGCGCACGTCAATCGCGGCCGTGCGACCCGAGTGGCTGACGGCATACACCAAGCCGCGGTCGATCACCGGCAGGCCGCGAATGTCGCTGAGCGCAGCGACAGCATTCTGGCGCCGCACGGCAGCTAGGTTATCGCCCCACAGCACCCGCCCTGTGTCGGCGCGCAAGGCCACCACCTCGCCGGAGCTGTAGGGGGCAATGACCACGCTGCCATCGGTTGCGGGGGAGGACCCACCCAGCAAGCCAGCGGTTTCTTGAATGCCCTGGTGGCTCCAAATCCGCTCGCCTGTGCTGGCGGACAGGGCCAGGGTTTGGTTCTCGGCTGTGATCACATACAACCGGTCCCCAAACACCGCGGGGGCTGCCCGCACCGGCGCCGTGGCCGTCACACGCCAGATCACCTGTCCAGTCGTTCCGTCCAGCGCCAATACCTCGGCATAGCCAGAGCCGACAAACACCCGTCCACCCGCGGCAGCGATGCCGCCCGCGACCACAGCCGAGGACTCGTCCGCAGGCGTGACATCCACCCGCCAGAGCGACCGTCCGGTTGCCGCCTCGAAAGCCGAGACCTGACCGTAGGCGTCCATCGTGTAAACACGCCCGTTGGCGACAATCGGTGCTGCCGTCAGAAACGTTGTCGACGACGAACCAGACCCTGCCGAAACACTCCAGACCAGTCGCGGCTCGTCGCTCAGCTCAAGATGGTGCATGGCGCGATCAGGATAACCGCCCGCCTGCGGCCACTCCGCAACGCGCTGAGGCCGCGGCAACCGGATCACCACACCCTGCACACCCTCGCTCGGCTCGACAGCGTTGCCTTGCTGCAGGATCGAGACGCGCTCCCCAGGCAAAGGGGCGGTTTCCGCGGCGCCAAACACCGAATCAAGGGCAGAACAGCCGCCCAGGGCTATGGCTGCGACCAACGGCAAGATGCGCAGCATGGGCTAGCCCCCGATCGCTTGCAACAGTTCGCTCGCACGGGCTCGAACGCCAGACGGCGCCTCCAGATCATCGGCCAGGGCTTGCAGGCTCACCCGCGCGGCCGCTTGGTCGCCGGCCTTCAGCTGCGCCAACGCCCGAAGCTCACGGGCGGTGAAGCGATAGGGCGCAGTCGCAGCACTCAACGGCTCCAGCACGCTCAACACAGTGGCAGGGGGGTCACGATCCAGACGCAGCTTGGCGGCGGAGATCAACGCGAGGTCCCGAAACTCCCACTCCCCCGACAGGCTGTTGGCCAGCGCTTCATAGCGCTGAATGGCATCATCGATGCGCCCCTGCTCCGCCAGCCAGCCTGCCTCGGCCAGACGCGAAAGCAGCGCGTACCCACTGGGCGCCCCGCCAGCCAATGCCTGGGCTGCCGCGGCTGCGGCCGAGGGATCGCCCCGCTCGGCTGCGATGGCAGCGGCTTGGAAAGCATCACCAGCAGCGATGGACTTGCGCCGCTCCCACTCCTTCCAGCCGACATAGGCCGCTGTGCCCAGCACAATCGCCACAGCGGCGGCGATCACGAGGCCGCCATAGCGCCGCCATAGCTCTTCAGCGCGCTGGGCGCGGAGGTCGCGGTCAACTTCGGTAAAAATGTCAGACAAGGCAGCCCTCGGACCAGCGGCAAAACGGAAAACGCGCCGGACCTTACCCCCAAGCCCGCGGAATGGCAAACCAGCGTGTGACAGTCTGACGGATCGTGTCAGTGCGCCGGGCGGGGTCTGGACTCACAACCGGTGGTCACCTGTGGCGATGATCCCGGCCAGCACGATGTCCGGCGGGAAGGTCACGAGGCGATCCTTGTGGCTGTGGCTGGGCCAGAGGATGCCGACACACGTGTCGGACGGGAGAGTGCCACCACCTGCAACGCCGCTACCCGACAGCCCAATGGGGCATCGCGACTGAGTTTGCACCGTCACCTGGCCGTAACTCTTTTCAAGTGCGGCCGTCTCTGGTGAAATCAGCGCGATGGGAACCGTTACCTCGCTGACCGACCGTAGCCGCGGTGCTGCCCGCCGGGTGTATTTTGACCGGGCGGAGTTGAACCGGCTGTTGAACACCTACAGCCGGTTCGTTGCGGCGGGCCATTGGCGCGACTATGCGATTGACCATGATGCGGGCGAGGCGGTGTTCTCCATCTTCCGATCCAGCTTCGAACAGCCACTGTTCGCGATTGAGAAAACCATTCCCCGCCCAGGCCAGCCCGCGCTGTACCGTTTGCGCTCCGGTCGCGAGGTTTTGAAGCAAAGCCGGGAGTTGGAGGAGGTGCTGGCGGTGCTTGAACGCCAACCCAGGCTGGTCTCCTCAGGCTGAGGGCACTTTATAGCCAGCTGCATACTCGACATAGCGCAGAGCCGAGTTATCAATCGCCTGGATTTCCGCTGCGGTCAGATCGCGCAGCTTGCGGGCTGGGTTGCCCGCCCACAACTCCCCACTCTTCACTCGCTTGCCCGAGGTCAGCAGCGCTCCGGCGGCGAGCATGCCGTGATGCTCAACCACGGCTTCATCCAG
This sequence comes from Alphaproteobacteria bacterium, assembly GCA_004292755.1. Taxonomy (GTDB): domain Bacteria; phylum Pseudomonadota; class Alphaproteobacteria; order Elsterales; family Elsteraceae; genus RDXE01. Next base: position 18,521 of record RDXE01000024.1, on the reverse strand, counting down.
GACAATCGCCCCCATGCCGACGAAGCTGGCATCTTCCAAAATGCAGGCGTGCAGCACGGCGCTGTGCCCAATGGTGACGTCCTGGCCGATATAGGTGCCGTGGCGATTCTTGGTGGCGTGCACCACGGTGTTGTCCTGGATGTTGGTGCGCGCTCCGACGCGGATCTCGTGAACATCACCGCGGATGACCACGTTGAACCACACACTCGCCTCCGCACCCAGCACCACATCACCGGTGATGGTGGCATTGGGCGCAACCCAAGCGGTCGGCGCTATGGTTGGCAGAACCCCCTGCCAGGGAAGGATCAAAGCCATAAGATCACCTCAAGCGGAGCGGCAAGCGACACCAGAAACGGGCCAGAACAGAAACGGGGGCGCCGGTCGCCCGACACCCCCGTCCAAACACATCGCAGCAGCGACGCTTAGCGCTTGGAGAACTGGAAGCTGCGGCGGGCCTTGGCGCGACCGTACTTCTTACGCTCAACCACGCGGCTGTCGCGGGTCAGGAACCCTGCGGTCTTCAGCGCCGGACGCAGCGGCGGCTCGTAGTGGGTGAGCGCCTGACTGATGCCGTGACGCACAGCGCCCGCCTGACCGGACAGGCCACCGCCCGTCACCGTGCAGTACACGTCATACTGACCAACCCGATCCGCGATCAGGAACGGCTGGTTCAGGATCATGCGCAGCACGGGGCGGGCGAAGTACACCTCGCCATCGCGGCCATTGACGGTGAGCTTGCCGGTGCCCGGCTTGATCCAAACGCGGGCCACGGCGTTCTTGCGCTTGCCGGTCGCGTAGGCGCGGCCTTGCGCATCCAGCTTCTGCTCCGCTGGCGCCTTGGTCTCAACGGTCGGCAGGTTCTTCTCCGCCTTTTGCAGGACGGACAGGCCGGCCATGCCCTGGCCGGAAATCGACTGCGCCATGATCAGACGCTCCGCTTGTTCTTCGGGTTCATGGCGCCGACATCCAGCACCACCGGGCTTTGCGCTTCATGGGGGTGGGTTGCCCCCTTGTAGACGCGCAGATTGCCCATCTGCTTGCGACCGAGCGGGCCGCGCGGAACCATACGCTCCACGGCCTTCATGATCAGACGCTCGGGATAGCGACCATCGAGGATGTGGCCCCAGGTGCGCTCCTTAATCCCGCCGGGGTGACCGGTGTGATAGAAGAACACCTTGTCACGCCGCTTGTTACCGGTGACGCGCACCTTCTCGGCGTTGATCACAATGATATTGTCACCGCAATCCAAGTGCGGGGTGTAGGTGGTCTTGTGCTTGCCACGCAGGCGCATTGCAATCACGGAGGCCAAGCGACCGAGCACGACACCGTCGGCATCAATCACAAACCACCGCTTATCAATGTCGGCGGGCTTCAGGGAGTAGGTTTTCATCGTCCGTCCATGGCACGAAGGATTTGCGGCAGAGAGGTACGCAAGACTGGATGTGTGTCGACAGCCGCCCAAAGGGCAGCCGTTCGGAGGAGCAGCGTGATACTGAAAACCCCGCAGCCGGTCAAGCCAGAACACCCTGGAAAATCACCCTTTTCGAAGAGCGGTACCTAGATACCGCGTCGCAACGCTCAGAACAGATGGGAGGAAACCATGCTCGCCGATACCCACGCGCCGCTGCTGGCTGTTGACCGCACCGGGCCGATCGCAACACTCACACTCAACCGCCCAGCCAGTCGCAATGCCCTGTCCCTGGCGATGCTGGATGCCCTGATCGCAGCAACCGACGAGCTTGGCGCCGATCAAGCCGTACGGGTGGTGGTGTTGGCTGGGGCGGGACCAGCCTTCTGCGCGGGGCATGATTTAAAGGAGATCCGCGCCAATCCAGACCCGGAGTTTCGCCGCACCCTCTTCCACCGCTGTGCGGATGCCATGCTGGCCTTGACCCGCCTGCCCCAGCCGGTGATCGCGCGCGTCCATGGGATGGCGACGGCGGCAGGCTGCCAGCTGGTCGCCACAGCTGACCTCGCGGTCGCCAGCACAGTGGCGCGCTTCGCCACTCCGGGGGTATCGATTGGCCTGTTCTGCTCCACCCCGATGGTGGCGTTGACCCGCGCGATTGGGCCACGCGCGGCCGCGGAGATGCTCTACACTGGTGCAGCCATTGATGCCGAGACGGCCCGCGCCGTTGGTCTGGTCAACCGCGTGGTTGCGGAATCCGCATTGGATGACGCGGTCGCCACCCTCGCCCAAAGCATTGCCAGCCGCTCCCGCCTCACGCTGGCGCTGGGCAAACGGGCCTATTGGCACCAGCGCGACTTGCCACTGGAAGCCGCTTACCGATATGCCGCGGACCAGATGGCGGAGAACCTTCAAAGCTGTGATGCCGGGGAAGGGATCGACGCCTTTCTCACCCGGCGCGACCCAGTCTGGCAAGATCGCTAGGGCAAAGAAAAAGACGATAAGATGACGGTTTTATAACGGTTTGCTAACAGCCGTGCCGACTGCCTCAGGCGTCATCAGACGGAAGGCAGACGGCAGAAGCCTCGGTCCTGCGACGTGACGGCAGACCCCTCATTTCTTTGTGGCGGACATGCGGCTGTCGTGGTGTCATAACAGTAGTGAAACATCACTACCGCCTCAGAACGGCGGCAGACAACAAGTCCAGCGGAGGAGTTTGACTGCGCGATGCCGGAGCAAGACCCTGTCCATGCCCACCCCCGAGCACAGTCGCCATCCTGGCTGAAGGCAAGCATCAACCGCCAGATCGGTCTGGCCTTGGCCGTTGTGACGGTCCTGGTGCTTGGCTCGGCCACAGCTGCAGTCATCTTGGTGTCCCACCGCATTGAAGCGCGCCATGATGAGCGCCAGCGGTTGGTGCAAACGCTGAATGCGCAGTTCCGGACGTCACTAACACTCTATCAAACGCTGCTGACGGGGCTGGGCGACCGGTTGAAGGTTGACCCCACTGCCGAGATCGAGCGGGCGATCGCGAGTTTCCCAGAAGTTGCCCGCCGCGAGTTTGCCGCGGAGGAACTGGCCCGGCGCTACAGCCGCGATAACCGCATCGCCCTGCGGCGACCGGGCGAGATTGTGATCGACCGCCCGAGTGACGCAGCGCCTGGAACCGTGGCCGTGTCGCAAGGCAAGCTGGATGGCAGCACTTTGGTTGGCGCCGTGGAGCGACGGGTCACCGGTGATTTGGACGCCGTCAAAGCCGCCATCGCTGAGGCTGTGCAAGCCGCCAATGACCCGGCGCAGCTGCGCACCCAGATTGACCGGACCCTGGCCGACCTCACCACGCGGCTGATGGCGGCTGACGTCTCTTCCGCCTTGGCTGAGACGAGTGCCACCCTGGATGCCACGACGCAGGATCTGGAATCGGCCCGCACGGCCCTGCCCTGGGTGTTGGCCGCGATTGGCTTGATTGCCGTCGGCACCATGCTTGGCTTGATCCTGCCACTGACCCGTCGCTTGGTGATCGAACCGCTGCGGCAGGAAGCTGACGCGCTGGACCGACTGGCAGCGGGGGATCTGGACGCCCCTCTGCCCGATGCCCGACGCGCCGATGAATTGGGGCGGCTTGCCCATGCCTGCATCGCCTTCCGCGATGCGCTGGTCAACACCCGCGCCCTGGAAGCCGCTGCCCGCGATGCTGAGGCAGCCCGCCGCCAGGGGCTCCTGGGGGTGTCGGACGCTTTCGACCAATCGATTGGTCAAGTGATTGAAACCGTCTCTGGCAGCACAGATCGCATTCAGGATGCGGCAAGTGGCATGCAGTCGACGGCCGAACGCACCCTCCAGCAGGCGTTGCAGGTTGGCGAGGGGTCCTTGCGCACCTCTGCTGCCGTGGCGCGTGTGAATGATATGGCCGAGGCGATTTGCGCTGCTGTCGATGGGGTGCGCGGTCGGGCCGATGCCGTGGGTCTGGCTGTTGATCGCTCCCGCCAGTTGGTCGGGTCGAGTGAAGCGGCTGCGGCAGCGCTGGATGAAAGCTGCCGACGCATCGAAGACATCGTGCGCCTGATTGGTGCGATTGCCAATCAAACCAACCTGTTGGCGTTGAACGCCACCATTGAGGCCGCTCGGGCCGGAGAAGCGGGGCGTGGCTTTGCGGTGGTTGCAGGGGAAGTCAAATCCCTGGCCGGGCAGACTGGCACGGCCACCGTGGAAATCTCTGGTCAGATGCAGGCGATTCTCGAAGCGACCCGGAACATGGTGGCAGCCGTGCGCACCATCGCCACAGCCGTGGAGGATCTCGCTGGCCTCAGCCAAGCTGTGATTGCCGACGCTGACCGCCAAAGCCAGAGCGCCCGCGCGATCCAGACCCATGTGCGCGAGGCTGAGGAGATCGCCCTCGACGTGTCCCAACAGACCGCCGGGATGGCGGCATCGGCTGCTGCCACGGGCGAGGCGGCCGCGGAGATGCGCAGCCTGTCGGCGCACTTAACCCAACAGTTCGATGCGCTGCGGTGCGACGCTGAACGCTTCGTTGCCTCCATTCGGGCGGGGTAGCCAGCAGGCGTCCCTTTCCACCGTGCCAAGCGGACGTGACAGCGGGGCGGGGCGGCGGCTAGGCTGCCGACCATGGACGCTGTCACACCGCTTGCTCACCACGATAGCTACCCCGACGCACTGCTCCGCACCGTGCTGACCACCGTGCGGACCATTGCCATGGTCGGGGCCTCCACCAACTGGAACCGGCCCAGCCACTTTGTCCACAAGTATCTGATTGCCAAGGGATTTCGGGTGATCCCTGTGAACCCCGGTGCAGCCGGTCAAGCCTTGCTGGGCGAAACTGTCGTTGCCCGGCTGGCCGACATCACCGACCCCGTTGATATGGTCGATGTCTTCCGCGCACCGGAGGCTGCCCCCGGCATTGTGGAGGAGGCCATCGCCATCGGGGCGAAGGTGGTGTGGATGCAACTGGGCGTACGCCACGATGCAGCGGCTGCCCGCGCCGAGGCAGCTGGATTGACTGTCATTATGAATCGGTGCCCGAAAATCGAATTTGCACGCTTGACGGGCGAATTGGGCTGGAGCGGGCTGGACACTGGTCTAGTGTCCAGCAAACGCCCGTTGCTGCCGAAACGCTCTTGGAGATCGTGACCCCATGACCAACACCCGCACCCCTGGATTCGCCACCCGCGCCATTCATGCCGGCGCTGCCCCCGATGCGGCCACGGGCGCGCGGGCAACGCCAATCTATCAAACCACGGCCTTTGTGTTTGATGACGCCGACCACGCAGCATCGCTGTTCAATCTGCAAACCTATGGCTATGTCTATAGTCGGCTGACCAACCCGACTGTTTCGGTGCTGGAAGGGCGGCTCGCCAGTCTGGAAGGGGGCAAGGGTGCCACTTGCACGGCCTCTGGTCATGCCGCCCAGCTGCTCGCCCTCTTCCCCTTGATGGGGCCGGGGTTGGAGATTGTTGCCGCGAACCGGCTCTATGGTGGTTCGGTCACCCAATTGGGACGGGCGTTTCAGAAGTTTGGCTGGACCACCCGGTTTGTGGATTTCGACGACCTGGCTGCCGTGCGCGCCGCGATCACGCCCGCCACGCGGGTGCTGTTCTGCGAAAGCCTCGCCAACCCCGGTGGTGTGATCACCGACCTGGAGCCAATTGCAGAGATCGCCCACGCCGCCAAAGTGCCGCTGGTGGTGGACAACACCATGGCGACCCCGGCGCTCTGCCGCCCCTTTGAGTGGGGGGCGGACATTGTGTGTCACTCCACCACCAAGTTCTTGTCAGGCCATGGCAATGCCATGGGCGGAGCCGTGGTGGACAGTGGCCGGTTTGACTGGACCGCTGCTGGCCACTTCCCGTCCCTAGCGGACGCCGAGCCTGCCTATCACGGTCTGCGTTTCCACGAGACCTTCGGCGATATGGCCTACACGGTCCACGGCCATGCGGTGGGCCTGCGGGATTTGGGGGCAGCGATGGCGCCGTTGAATGCCTTCCTGACCATCAGCGGCATTGAAACTCTGCCGCTCAGGATGGAGCGGCATTGTGACAATGCCCTGGCAGTGGCCGAATACTTGGCCAGCCACTCCGCCGTCGCATGGGTGAACTATGCTGGGCTGCCCAGCAACCCCTACCATCCGCGGGCCCAAAAGTATCTGGGGGGACGGGCCGGATCGGTGTTCACCTTCGGGGTTAAGGGTGGCTATGCCGCGGGCAAAGCCGTGGTGGAAGGGGTGCAGTTGTTCAGCCACCTGGCCAACATCGGCGACACCCGTTCGCTGGTGATCCACCCGGCCTCCACCACCCACCGACAATTGACCGAGGCGCAGCGCGTCGCCGCTGGTGCCGGGGACGACGTGATCCGCGTCTCCATCGGGCTGGAGACCGTGGCCGACTTGCTTGCCGATCTAGACCAAGCCCTCAGCCGCGCGGCGGCATAGAAGCGATGGTTGCGGTGGCTCGCCTCTGGACAGCCAGGGGCGGGCGCGCCACCTTGAGGGCGTGCGACTTGGAGTGACCACCATGACGCCCCTCTTCCCTGGTTCTCCTCCCCCCTCCGTCCCGACGTGTGCCGAGGGCAGTCAGCCGACACGGCGGTGCGCCATGCTGGGCCTTGGCGCGCTGGGTGTTGCCACGCTGGGTGTTGCCACGCTGGGTGTTGCAGGTGTGCTGATGTCTGACCCCGCCGACGCTGCCACGTCCGCCTTCGGCTTCGCCTTTGATGCGCTGGAGGGCGGCCCTCTGCCGCTGGCCCAATTCCAGGGTCGGGCGCTGTTGGTGGTCAACACCGCATCCTTCTGCGGCTACACCAGCCAATACCGCGCCCTGCAAGCGCTGTGGGAGCGGCTGGAGCCCCGCGGCCTCACCGTGCTGGGTGTGCCCTCCAACGACTTCGGCGCGCAAGAACCCGGCAGCAATGCCGACATCGCGGCGTTTTGCGAAACGACCTTCGGCATCGACTTCCCGATGACCGGCAAGGTCTCCGTCCGCGGCGCCAACGCCCACCCATTCTACCGCTGGGCCGAACGCGAACTCGGCCCCGCAGCCGCCCCGCGCTGGAACTTCCACAAATACCTGATCGACCGCACCGGTCGGCTGGCCGCTTGGTTCCCAACCCAAGTCGCCCCAGACGACGCCCGTGTTCTAGCCGCAATTGAGCGTGTGTTGGGATAATCCGATGTATGTGAAAAAGCTAAGCCTGCAAAACTACCGCTGCTTTGAGAGCTTGGAGTTAGAGTTCAAGCCAGGGATCAATTGTTTGATCGGCACCAACGGCTCGGGTAAGACAGCGGTGCTGGATGCGATTGCGGATTGTGTGATCCGGTCTCTCTTTAAGACGGCCGAAACTGAAATTCCATTAAAAGATCGCAGAAGATACAAAGATGGAGTGTTCGGGAGCATCGAAATCATCGAGCCAAATCCAAATCAATGGAGTGTTGTGTTCGATTTGGTGATCGACAATAAAATTGAGAAAGGTGTAAGGGAAATTCTCAATGAGCTTTTCCATAAATGGGATTACCTACGGTCAGTCGGTTCCAGGGCGGCTGATTTGGAGAAGATTCGGGCACCAATAACTGTTGACGTCGATTCAATATTGAGTAGACTGAATGCCAACATCATGGCATATCGGCCAATTAGGGAGGAAGTAGGTAAGGAATTTTTGAGCGCCTTTACGATGAGACACAGACGCCGATTTGAGCCGGGCGCACTCTTTCTCTATATTCCTGTACAAAAAACTCCACTACAATCAAGAACTTTTGATTTTTTGGCAATTGCACAGAACGGAGCAAAAGACATTTCAAACGATGTGTTTTTTTCTGGTTTAAATGGAAATGGTGACTGGGCCATTCTTGATGAATGGTTCTGCTTTCGTGCGTTAAAGAAGGTACTAGGACGGAAAGAACCTTTATTCGAAATTGTAAGATCAACAATTCTTGAAAACCTTCCTGGGCTTTTAGAAATCGCGTATGATCCAGACACAACAACTTTGATGGCTGAGTTGAATGTCAGTGGTAGGCATTCTTGGGTACCACTATCGACCCTTTCATCGGGATACCAGCGCATGTTGAGTATCTTCGGTGAGATCGCGATGCGATGCGCGATCCTAAACCCTGACCTCGGCGCCGAAGCACCAAAGAAAACTCCCGGCTTTGTGCTGATTGACGAACTGGATCTGCATCTTCATCCACGCTGGCAGCGGGAAATTGTGAATGGATTGCGGACCGCGTTTCCAAACCTTCAGTTTATCTTCACAACCCATGCACCTTTGGTCATTCAGTCTTGTGACCGTAGTGAGCTGATCTCCCTGTCCTCCGACATTCCCGAGGATCTTCCAGGAACCTCGCCGGAAGATATTCTTGAGTATGTTCAAGGAATTGAGAAGCCACAGCAAAGTGTACGGCGGCAGAAGATGATGGCTGCGGCGCGGGAATTCTACGATTTGGTCAATCGCCGCCCACCTGCCACCGATGCAGAGAAAGCTGCCGCGCGCCATCGGTTGGATGAATTGATGGAGCCATTCTCGGATGACCCGGTCGGCACAGCGCTCCTGGAAACCGAGCGCAAGGCGGCGGGATTATAGCCCATGCGTCCGGTCAACCGCGGCCCGAGGCCAACAGATGACACAAAAAATCAACTCAAGGTTTTTGGCGGCTACGGTGACGCAAGAGAAGATTTGATAAACAGACTCGGTCGCTACTGCTGCTACTGCAATACGCGATTGACACACGCACCGGAAATCGATCACGTCAAACCGAAAAGTCTGCATAGACATCTGGAGACCGATTGGAACAATCTGCTTCTTTGCTGCAAATCATGCAACACAAGCAAGGGCACTCAAGAGATCGATCACCTGTTTCGACCTGATCGGGACAACACGGGCCGCATTCTTTCCGTCGACCATGGCGCCCTGGTCCCGCATCCAAGCTTGGGGGATGATGAACGAAAAGAGGTCAGCGCCCTCCTCACTGTGTTCAATTTGAACGGCATGCCACGTTCGATTGGTGATAGCCGCCTGGACGATTTAAACAAAGCCCAGGTAACAGCTCAGCGACATCAAAGGTCGTTCAACGATGGAAAGCTTGACGTCAGTGATATCTGTAACATCGCCACCCAAATCGGCTTCTGGCTCGCTTGGTACCAGGAGTTCGCCAATCACCCGGACGTCCTGAACGCGCTGAACCACGCCTTCCCAGGTACTGCGTTGGAGTGCTTCGCTCCGGACGGTACGACCGTGGCCCGACCCAATGGTCGCTGCTGACCAGCATTCCGGCTTTGGTGCGGGGGACAAGGTCTGGTTACCCACAAGCGCCATCACAATCCGCGATCGGGAGGTGTTGTCTGGCGGCGCGCGCGTCCTTATCTCCTGATCACCGCACCGTCGCGGTCGCGTGCTCGATGCGGGTCAGGTGGACGCCGGGGAGCATGAAGCGGGCGTGGTCGATGGCGGCGAGGATGGTGTCGGCGTCAATTTGGTAGAGGTCGTCTTGAATCAATGCGTCGGTGAAGCGGGCCTTGAGCATGGCGAGCACGGTGTCGGGGCGGTTGATCACCACCCGGGCGACGCCCTCAAACCGACCGGGGCCGAAGCGGCGCAGGTTGGTGTGGCTGCGTGCGGCTTCGTCCAGCGTGCCGCGCGTCAACACCAGCAGGTGAGCCGGAGCGGAAAACGGAGCAGGCAGCGCATCAGCAGGCCGCCACGCCAACACCACCAGAGCCTGACCGACCGCCGCGGTCCGCGGCTCCGGACCGGTGTCGAACCATCGAGCCAAGCGGGCGCGGGGCTTGCGGCGGCGTTCAAGGGCAAGGAAGGCCAGCACAGCAAAGGTGGTTGGTGCCAGTAGCACCAGCAGCACACCCAATCCCCAGGCCACTGCACTTTGCATCCGCACCCTCCGTGGCACGATCCACTGCGTCTTCGTCAAGCAAGCGTAGTCCGTCGAAGCCCACATACAAGATGGGGAAAACATAAAACCTCATATTTCGTGGTGTTGAATGGCCAGCGTCGCTTACCTATCTCCACAGCGTCGGCGATGCCGCACCGCAACACAGTACCCATCCCATCCGCCCAGGACGCACAGTCTGCCACAATTCTGCCATGGTGCATCGCATCAGACGGGAGAGGTGTGGCTTGCTCAAATGCTGCGTCGCAAAAATTTGAGGAGCCCGAAATGGCAGAGACCCAGTCTGTTGCGCGTCCGTCCGAAACCCTCCGCACGCGCCCGCAAACCACGCCTGACATCCAAAGCGCCGCCCCGCTGCATACCACCGCCCTGGGGCAATCGGCTGATCCGGCAGGCTTCACGGTGCCTGCAGCCCGTGGTGTGATGGGCTTGGCTGGTCCGTTGGTGCCGGTGGTGACGGCAACCTTGATTGCCACGGTGATCGGCGTGCTGGTCGGCATCCTGGCGCTGGGCACGGCGATTGCTGGCTCGGCTGGCTGGATGATCGGCGCCGTGGTGTTCGGTGTTGTGGCGGCTGTCGTCGCGGGTGCCGTTGCGGCTGAAGCCTCTCAGCCGGTCTCGCGCTTCTGGGCGCAGCGGTGATGTCCATGAGCGCTTCGATCCATTCCCTGGATCGCGCTGTGGATCAGGGGCCACTGCCCGGTCGATCCAATCAGCTGGCGCGCTTTGCGGCTTGGGTGCTGGGCGGCACGGCTGTCGTCACGTCCATCACGCTGATCGCAGTGTTGACGTGGTTGACCAATGGCTTCAGCGGCGAGCCCGTGCCAACACCAATCGCCATCACGGTGATTGTGGGCTGGATCGCGGCCACCGCGGTGCCCGCAATCTGGTTGCCGCGCAGCCTCAGCCAGCGCGCGGACGGTTAGGGAACGCGACATATCTGGGGGCTGGGTGCCCCCAGTGTGTCATTCGGCTGGCTTTAGAGCGGGCGCCTCAACAGGAGCACGATCCTGTTCGCGCGGCAGAAGCAGAGCGGCTAGCGCCCCCAGCAACGTCAAAGCGGCAAGCCCGGTGAACACCGGTGCCACCCCGCCCCACCCCTCGTACACGATCTGCACCGCTGGCACTGCCAGCGCTGCCGCCCCCAACGCCAGCACGAACTTGGCACCGAAGGCGGTCGCTCGCCACGCGGGCGGGGTGTAGCGCGCCAGCAGCAGATTCTCTGCAGGCAACGCCGCCGACTGGGACACCATCGCCACTGCCGTCACCAACACCAGCGGCAACCCAGTGACATGGGCGACGGCGAGCACCAGTGGCACCTGTATCATCATGGTCAAGCAGTAGGCCCGCCGCAGCGGCATACGATCGGCGAGATAGCCGCCCAACACCTGCGCCATCGCGGTGCAGACATAAATCAACGACACCAGCGCGCCCACCACCGTGGTGCTGCCCTGCACCTCGGCGATGCGCGAGTCGAACAGCTTTGGCAGCACCAGCGAGGCGGTGGTGGTCGCCACCCCCATCACGAACATGGTGACCGACAGCACCCAGAAGGCGCGCAGCCGGTCCCCTGCGCTGGAGGGTGGATCGGGTGTGCGGTCCGCAGCCTGATCGCGGACTGCCCCGGTCCAGATACAAACCCACAGCACCAGCCCAACGGCCACGCAAACCGCGCCCGGCACAATAAACGCTGCCCGCCAGGACCAGACATCGGCGAGACCACCCGCCACCAGGGCGGCACCGCCAATCCCGATGGAGCCGAACACGCCGTTGATGCCAATTGCCTTGCCGCGATTCTCGGCCACTCGCACCAGCCATGCGATGCCAACCGGGTGGTAGATGGCAGAAAACACCCCGATCGCGGCCAGCGCGAGGGTGAGTTCAACTGGCGTGCGCGCCAAGCCAGCAGCGATGGTGGCAGCACCAGTGCCGATGAAGAACACCACCATCATGCCAGGGGCCGACCACCGATCCCCCAGCCAGCCCGCGGGCAGGGCCGCCACGCCGTAGAGCACCTGCGACCAGAACACGAGGCCGATCAGGCTGGCGTAGCTCATCTGCCACTCGCGCTCCAACACCAGCACCAAGGTGAGGTAGAGCATCATCAGCAGATGGGTGAACACGTGACCCAGGGCAGAAAAGCCCAGAGCAAGGTGTTGGGAGGGGCGGTGGTGGACCCCCGCATCGCTCGCTGTCTGTCCCATCACGCGTCCTCCCCGATCCAGCGGTGATCGTGCGCCGCCCCTCTGGCCGAGGGAAGTGCCGCTTCGTCGCGTCTTGTCCGCTCCAATGGCATCCCTGTGCCAGCACCGGGCCGCACGATCTCGCCTGCATGTGCCCCCTCCCCGCGCGCGGCAGATGGCGCTAGAACCGGAACGCTATGGCTCGACGCACCAAACGCCCCTCGCGCGCTCAACTGGCCTGGCTCCGCCGGGGGCTGGACCAGGCAGGCTACAAGCTGCCGCTGTTTGATCTGGAGGGTCAGCGCGTTGATCCCGGCATTGTCGGCTCCTGCCTGGCGGCCGGCTGGGCCGAGCCGTGGTTTGCCAACCCGCTGAAGCCCGATTGGCTGGTCTGCCGCTTGACGGAGCTTGGGCGGACCCTCGCCGCTGAGGCCGCGCCCTAACCCTCTTGGCAGCGGCCTGCCCGCGTCGTCAGACTGCCACCCAGCGGACCGGGGGCGGGACCAGTTTCCCACCACAACCCCGGCCAGTCAGTTGTGTTGGGGGGATCATCACTCATGCCGTTCTTGCTTGCCATCGATCAGGGCACCACCTCCACCCGCGCCCTTCTGGTGCGCGATGATGGCACGGTCGCCGCGAGCGCTCAGCGCGAGTTGACCCAACACTTTCCCCAACCGGGCTGGGTGGAGCATGACCCAGAGGAAATCTGGAGCGCCACCCTCACCGTCACCGCCGAGGTGATCGCCATCGCGGGTGGTGCTGAGGCCATTGCCGGGATTGGCATTACCAACCAGCGCGAGACCACCATTCTGTGGGAGCGCGAGACAGGTCGCCCGATCGCGCGCGCAATTGTCTGGCAGGACCGGCGCACCACGGCGCAGTGCGAGGCGCTGGTGGCAGCCGGTCACGAAGCCGCAGTTGCCGCGCGCACTGGCCTTGTCATCGACCCCTATTTCAGTGCCACCAAGATCGCATGGCTGCTGGATCAAACCCCTGGTGCCCGCGCCGCAGCCGAGCGGGGCGAGTTGGCGTTCGGCACCGTCGAAAGCTTCCTGGTCTGGCGCCTGACGGGTGGCCGCCATGTGACCGACGCCACCAACGCCGCCCGCACCCTGTTGTTGTCGCTCGACACCGGGCACTGGGACCCCTGGCTGTGCGAACTGTTCCAGGTGCCAGCCGCAGTGCTGCCCGAGGTGGTGGACTGCGCCGGTCTGATCGGTACCACCAGCCCTGACCTGTTCGGCGGCGCCATCGCGATTACGGGTCTGGCGGGCGATCAACAAGCAGCAGCGATTGGGCAGGCGTGTTTTGAGCCCGGCTCGATCAAAAGCACCTATGGCACGGGCTGCTTCATCTTGCGCAACACAGGTCGCCAGCCCGTCGCCTCCCACCATCGGCTGCTCACCACAGTGGGCTCTCGCTTGGGCGGCGAGATGCAGTTTGCCCTGGAGGGCTCCATCTTCGTTGCGGGCGCGGCCGTGCAATGGCTGCGCGATGGGTTGAAGCTGATCCAGTCAGCCGGTGAAACCGCGGCCCTGGCCCATGCGGCCGACCCTGCGCGCGAGGTGTATCTGGTGCCCGCCTTCACCGGTCTTGGCGCACCCTATTGGGACCCGCGCGCCCGCGGCGCCATCCTGGGCCTGACGCGGGACACCTGCATCGCCGACATCGTGCGCGCCGCGTTGGAGGCCGTGTGTTTCCAAACCCGCGACTTGCTGGAGGCCATGGCGGCCGACGGCGCCAGCCCGCCGACTGTCCTGCGGGTGGACGGCGGCATGACCGCCAATGACTGGGCGATGCAGTTCCTGGCCGACATCCTGGGCGTCACCGTCGACCGCCCGAAGGTGCTGGAGACCACCGCCATGGGGGCGGCCTTCCTGGCGGGTCTGGGCGCGGGTGTCTATCGCGACCTCGGCACCATCGCGGACCTTTGGCAATTGGATCGCCGGTTCGAACCGGCGATGTCTCAGCCCGAGCGCGAGCGCCGCTATGGCGGCTGGCGGGAGGCTGTCGCCCGCGTGTTGACCAAGGCTTAGACCGCTAATCGTTCGCATCACCGTCATAACTTGCTGCTATCCTGCACTGCAAAGCAGAGGCGAGTGAGGGTGATGCGGCGGTTGATGACAGGATTGGTGTTGATGTTGGCGGTGACGGTCGCGCCTGCCCAGGCCGGGGCCGACCAAGCCGTGCTGTTCAACAACGCCATCCGCGACGGTGGCTTCAACGAGATGGCGAGCGAAGGGGCGGAGCGCTTCAGCCAGCGCACTGGCCAGGGCGTGCGCCAGGCCGTGATCACCTCAGCCGATGACAGCGTGAACCGGATGGAAGCCTTCATCCGCGTTGGGGTGAAGCATCTGGTGCTGATTGGCTGGGTCAATGCGCCAGCGGTGCGCACCGTCGCGCAACGCCATCCGACGGTCAGCTTCACGTTGATCGACGCAGTGGTGGAGGGAGGCAACATCCGCTCCATCGAGTTCGCCGAAGAAGAAGCGGCCTTCCTGGCTGGCATCGCCGCCGGTGTGGTCAGCCGGGGTGGCCGCATTGGCGTGGTGGCGGGGATGGACATTCCGCCGATCCAGCGCTTTGTCTGTGGCTTTGCAGCGGGTGTCCGCCATGCCGCCCCCGCCGCCCAGTTGGAAGCCCTGGTGCTGGGCCAGGACCCGACTGTGTTCCGCGACCGGGAGGCGGGTGTGCGCGCGGCACAAGACCTGACCGGGCGGGGGGTGGATGTACTGTTCGCCCCCGCTGGCCTTGCCGGGCGCGCAGCCTTGAGCGAGGCCGTGCGTGCCGGTGCGGCTGGTATTGGCGTCGATGCCAATCAGAACGCGCTCCACCCCGGACGCATCATCACCTCGGCCGTCAAGCGGGTGGACACGGCCGTTGATCGCGCGCTGACCCAAGTGGCCGAGCAGCAATGGCAGGCCGGTCGCTATCGCCTGGGCCTTGCCGAGGGGGGTGTGGGCTGGAGCCATGATCAGCACAACGCCACCGTGATCGCCCCGGCCCTGCCGGTGATCACCGCGGCAGCCGACGCCATGCGCAACGGGCTGTTGTTGGCGCCCAGCGGCCCAAACCTGATGGAGTGCGTGACGACACCCGGCTCCGTCGAGCCTGCGGTTCCCGATGGCTGGCCCGTGCCGCCCTCCCCCCTGGCGGCCGCCCCCTGACGAGCACGCCCGGACGAGCGCCCCCGGACGAGTGCGGCGCAGGCCACGCAGGCTGACAGGGTGACGTCTAGCGGGTTGGGCGGAACGGTGGATTGGTTGGCAGCGGCCCATCCCGGCGCACGCCGGAGCCATCAACCGCGGCGCGGAACACGATGCAGTTGGCCGTGCGGTCGCGGTAGAACCAATAATCAAACTCAGGATTGGCGCGGCTCAACGGGTCCACCAGATTGAGCCCACTGCCCTTCGCCCCGCCGACCAGCGATTGCCCATTGTTGCCAGAGAAATGGGCCGAGAACCGATACATGGCGCGCTGGTTGAACTGCCCCATCGAGCACAGGCGCGACAATTCCCGATCCACATCGCCCACCTGCCAATAGGGCAGCGGCGTGCGCACCAGCTTGTTGACGCCGCTGGTTGGCGTGTCAACCCGCTGCGCCGCAGCCGGGGTGGCTGCGATCAGCAAAGCGATCCAAGCACTTAGGAACAACCCTTGGCGTGTCATGCGAACACAATGCCACAGACCCGGCCCACCCAGCAAGCCCGCGTCAGCCACTCACCACCTCTGGCTTGAGGCAGCAATGCGTTTGCATTACTTTGGCTGAAACCAACGCCGGAGCTAGGCATGGCCGATCTGAAATTTGAGAGCAGCGTTACGGATCGGTACCAGACCACCGTTCCAAGCGCGGTCCGCGCAGCACTGGGGCTGGGGCAACGCGACAAGATCGCATGGACAATCACCCCTGGCGGCAAGGTTGAGGTCGGTGCAATCCGCGGATCTGCAGAGCATGAGGATCCGGCACTGATGGCCTTTCTTGCGTTGCTAGAGCGCGATATTGCCGCCGGGAATCTCCAGCCAGCGGCGTCGCTGTTCGCCCGCATGGAGGCAATGGTCGGTACCGCACGGCTCAACCTGGATGCGCCACTGCCCGACGACGACGACAATGCCTAAGACGCTGGTTATCAACGGATGGACCATCTACTTCCACCCGTGTTTCATCGCTCAGATGGACAGTCTGATCGCCAGAGTGGAGAGAGATAAGGCAAAACAGCCAGAAACATACACTCAGAAGAACCCGTGGCTGCGGCTTGTCTCGATTGTCCAGATCATCAGGGATGAGGTGCCAAACGACCCAGGTCACTCCCGATTTCGTCAGGGCACCACGCTTGGAGGAAGCAATACCGAGTGGCGGCGCGTCAAGTTTGGAGGGCAGCGGTATCGCCTGTTTTTTCGATTTCACTCAGCAGACAAAATCATCGCAATTGGGTGGGTCAACGACGAAAACACAGTGCGGACGTATGGCAGTAATACAGATGCTTACACGGTATTTCGGTCGATGTTGACCAAAAACAATCCGCCAACTGATTGGGCGGCTTTACTCGCTGAGTGCCAGAAAGCGCACGCCCAAACAAAAATCTTGCACGACCGGCTGGGACCTCTGTTGAGCGACGACGCGGGTACCTGATACCAGCTCCCGCGACCCGGCCCACCCAGCAAGCCCGCGTCAGCCACTCACCACCTCTGGCATCCGCGGTGCGGCGATGCGGATTTGACCATGGGGGCCGACCTCCTTCCCATAGATATAACGCCAGCCATTCTCCGACATGCGCAGGACGACATCGTTCTCATCAATGACAAACCACGCATCGTTGATGTGGACGCGGATTAGGATGGGCTTGCCCGTCGCAGCATCGCAGATCTGGGTGGTCCCGCGGTCGATCTTCAGAATGCGCGTCCCGTCTGGGGATCGGGCGGTGGGGTTACCCGCCAGACGGTCGAAGTCTTCGGCGCTTTGGCACTCAAGTTCTTCGCCAGTGTTGGCATCCCAGACGCGTGCAGTTTTGTCGTAGGAGCTGGTGACGATGCGTGATCCATCGTGCGAGAAGCTGGCGCTGGTGACCCAGTTCTGATGGCCTTCGAGAGTGAGGATTGTTTGTCCTGATCTAGCATCCCAGACGCGTGCAGTTTTGTCGTAGGAGCTGGAGACGATGCGTAATCCATCGTGCGAGAAGCTGGCGCTGGAAACCGGGTCCTGATGGCCTTTGAGAGTGAGGATTGTTTGTCCTGATCTGGCATCCCACACGCGTGCAGTGTTGTCGAATGAGCTGGTAACGATGCGCGATCCATCGTGTGAGAAGCTGGCTCTGGTGACCCAGTTCTGATGGCCTTCGAGAGTGAGGATTGTTTGTCCTGATCTGGCATCCCACACGCGTGCAGTGTTGTCGTATGAGCTGGTGACGATGCGCGCTCCATCGTGCGAGAAGCTGGCGCTGGTGACCGCCTCCTGATGGCCTTCGAGAGTGAGGATTGTTTGTCCTGATCTGGCATCCCAGACGCGTGCAGTGTTGTCGCGGGAGCTGGTGACGATGAGCGATCCATCGTGCGAGAAGCTGGCGCTGTAGACCGGGTCCTGATGGCCTTCGAGAGTGAGGATTGTTTGTCCTGATCTGGCATCCCAGACGCGTGCAGTGTTGTCGTAGGAGCTGGTGACGATGAGCGATCCATCGTGCGAGAAGCTGGCGCTGGTGACCCAGTTCTGATGGCCTTCGAGAGTGAGGAGCGTTTGTCCTGATCTGGCATCCCAGACGCGTGCAGTGTTGTCGTCGGAGCTGGTGACGATGCGCGCTCCATCGTGTGAGAAGCTGGCGCTGGTGACCGTGCGCTGATGGCCAGAGAGAGTGAGGAGTCTTTGTCCTGATCTGGCATCCCAGACGCGTGCAGTTTTGTCGACGGAGCTAGTAACGATGCGCGCTCCATCGTGAGAGAAGCTGGCGCTGGTGACCACGTCCAGATGTGGTCGAAGCAAACAGGACAGCGGCGAAGCCGACCGGAAATTTTTCCCGCCTGTCGGAAAGTCCAGCACCAAGCCGCCGTTGGGCAGGAAGTCGTCGGGATCCTCGCAGGCGAACGCGCGGGCGGAGGCAAGGCTGCGCGGTGCGCCGGAACACGCCGTGAAGGTGCAGCGGTCGAACGCGACGGAGCCGAGAATGGTGCCCTCCAGCAGACAGGTGCGAAACTGCACCTGCCGCAGGTCCGCCCCCAACAGAGTGGCACCGGAAAGATCGGCCCCGTCCAACTGGCGGTGCGACAGCCAGTCGGCGCGATCGCCAGACAGGTCCAACCCCGCCAGATTCACCCGTGGCGGCACAAACATCATCGGTGAGCGATGGCGCAGGCGGCGGAACAGCGCGACTGCGAGTTGGCGGACGTCAGCACTGCCCTGGCCCGCAAGCACGGCCGCGAGCCCGTGGAGTATCCGCATCCGCTCGTGGAGCCGGTGCTGTCCGAGACCTACGGGATCATGGTCTACCAGGAGCAGGTGATGCAGACCGCCCAGATCCTGGGCGGTTATTCGCTG